>NZ_KV917374.1:2107067-2837440 GCF_002019645.1 Litchfieldia alkalitelluris
AAATCATCAATATATAAATAACCTTGGTCAGGTATGCTGATGGGAATCCCGCATTCTATACAAGTTGTTTGAGACATCTAAAGAGCACTCCTACCGTTGTTGACTATTTATATCTTATTATTAATTTCGTATATAATCTACAAATCTTTACTTTTTTCGACTTTTTTATATTTTTCTTAAGTGATATTTTGTAGAATTAATAATAAAATCTGAGATTCCAAAAGGTAATAATGATGAAAAAATACTTTTTTATTGTAAACAGGTTTGCAGCAGGTGGAAAGTCATTAAAAGTATGGGAGAAGATAAAGCAGCAATTGGAGGAACAACAGATTCAGTTTCGAACCTTTTTTACGAATACAGACCGTCATGCTGAAGAGCTAGCAAAACAGATTGCTAATATACATCATGAACATATTGAAGCGATTATTGCGGTTGGTGGAGACGGTACTATACATGAGGTTGTTAATGGTTTAGTTAACTATCCGAATATAAAGGTTGGTTATATCCCAAGTGGCTCTGCTAATGATTTTTCAAGAGGATTTCAAATACCTAGATCTCCGCTTCACGCCCTAGGGACGATTTTAAGCAAAACACAAAAAGTATCTAAAATAGATGTAGGCAAAATAAAGCTAGATGAACGCTCTAGGCACTTCTATTTTGTAAATAGTGTTGGGGTGGGATTTGATGCTGAAGTATCAAAAATAGTAAATCAGTCAAAAATGAAAAAATACCTAAACAAACTACACTTAAGCTCATTCATTTACATTGGGGCATTGGTTAGTCAACTATTTAATTATAAAGTGAGTAATGTTCACTTAACGATTGATAATCAGGATTTTCATTATGAAAAGGTATGGTTTGTAACAGTATCGAACCAGCGCTTTTATGGTGGCGGAATGAAGATTTCTCCAAAAGCGAATCCATTTGATGGATTATTAAATATTACAGTTATTCATTGTTTAAGCCCACTTCAAATACTTCTCTTATTTTCGACTGTTTTTATTGGGAAACACACGTTGATTAAGGGTGTTGATAGTCATATAGGTAAGGAGATAAAAATCGTCCCTGACCGAAAGCTCCCATTACATGCTGACGGTGAAATTATTGGGTAGGCTCCCGTGACCATATCAGTTGAACCAAAAAAGATTTCGCTTATTGGAATGAAAAGGAAATAAGTGCAATTTTAAAATAATACGATACACAAGGAGAAGGAGGTGCCAGATTGTCAGTAGACAGAGTCTTTGAAGCCTATCTTGATCGTCTAAATAGCATAACTATTTTAATGCCCCATTCCTATTATGGTGGTCAATCTTCCTTGTTTAAACTATATGATAAGCAGCATTCATGGGAGTTAGAAATCAAGGGATGTGAGGAAATCGATGGTTATAATAAATATTACTGTGTAATAGATGCTTTCTTGGAAATTGGAGAAACATATATTATTAAAGATCAACACGATTCCACAACAGACCTTCAAATTGGTGCCGTTATACGTACGGAAGAATTTGATGATGCTTACTACTATGATGGAGATGATTTAGGAGTTACCTATCATCAGACCTTATCTAAGTTCAAATTATGGGCACCGACAGCTTCTCAAGTCACATTAATACTCTATCAGGAACAAACAAATCGTGAAGAAGTTCATAAGATGAACCGAGGAAGCAGTGGTGTCTGGGAGCTTGTTATTGATGGGAATTTAGAAGGCTATTTATATAAATATCATGTATGTGTAAATTTAGTATGGAGAGAAGCAGTCGATCCATATGCCAAGGCACTAACTATTAATAGTGAGTTTGGTGTTATTGTGGATTTACATAAAACTACAGTCGAAAAAAGTATTTTACCACAGTTTCAACACCCAACAGACGCGATTATCTATGAAACTCACATTCGAGACTTTTCAATTCATCCGAACAGTGGAATACAGGCAAAAGGAAAATACCTAGGTCTCACAGAAATAGGGACAAATGGATCACAGGGGACGAATACGGGTTTATCTTACTTACTTGAGCTAGGAATTACTCATGTTGAGTTACTGCCATTTAATGATTTTGGTGGAGTTGACGAAAAGAACCCTAATAAGTTTTATAACTGGGGATATAATCCATTGTTTTTCAATGCTCCAGAAGGTAGTTATGCAACAGATCCTTACGACCCTTATGCGCGAATTAATGAACTAAAGAAAACAATTCAAGTTCTAAATTACCATGGAATACGGGTAATAATGGATGTTGTGTATAATCATGTGTACATTCGAGAAGAATCTTCCTTTGAAAAAATAGTTCCTGGCTATTATTTCAGACATGATTTACATGGCATGCCTTCCAACGGAACTGGTGTGGGAAATGATATCGCATCGGAACGAAAAATGGTTCGGAAATTTATTATTGATTCTATTTTATACTGGATAAACGAATATAAAATAGATGGATTACGATTTGATTTAATGGGGATATTGGACATCGATACAATGAATACAATCAGAAGAGCGGTTGATGAATTGGACCCTTCCATTCTTATTTTTGGCGAGGGATGGGATTTAAACACCCCATTACCTTATGAAAAAAAAGCTGTAATAGGTAATGCCCGACTTCTGCCAGGAATTGGACAATTTAATGACCGTTTTAGAGATGTAGTTAAAGGGAGTACATTTAATTTGTATGACCGTGGATATTGCTTAGGTAATACGCATAAAGATGAGGGAATGAAACAATCGATAGCAGGTAGTATTTCTCTAGGAAAGGGTGAGAAAGGACTATTTTTTGAACCATCTCAAACGATTAATTATGTTGAATCCCATGATAATCATACCCTCTGGGATAAGATGGCAGAGTGTAATTCTAAAGAAGATTTCAATATTCGAAGAAGAAGGCAAAGATTGGCTACGTCGATTGTATTACTTTCTCAAGGTATCCCGTTTATTCATAGTGGGCAAGAATTTTATCGAACAAAACAAGGAATTGAAAATAGTTATAAATCACCCGATCATATTAATTGGTTAGATTGGGACAGAAAAGAGGAATTCATAGACGAAGTGAACTATGTGAAAGGATTAATTATGCTTCGCAAAGCTCATGCTGCGCTTCGTTTACCAACAGCTTCACTAATAAGGAAACATATTAAATTCCACTCCTTTCAACCAGGCATTATTGGATATTCTCTAAATCAGGTGAAGCATTATGGCCCATGGAACCGCGTGTTAGTCATTCATAATAATCTCACAGAACCGAGTTTTGTTGACCTCCCCGGAGATGGGGCATGGGAAGTAATATGTGATAAAGAACACGCTGGAATAACCAAACTGTATACGATCAAAGATACTAGCCTAGAAGTTTCTTCTATTAGTACATTCGTTATGTGCCAAAACTAACTGTTTTTCTTGACTTTAAAACCAGAAAGAATATAAAATTTAGTAGATAGCTATTGTTTGAAAGCTAAACTCAATAGCTATCTTTTTTATTTTGAAATGATTTTATTATTATTGTTCAATATCTTTTAGATAGCTCAAAGAAATGCTATTGTTAACTTTATATTTACTCAACTTAAGTGTGGAATGAGTGGAGAGCCACTTGGCTCCCGCGGTATCCCACGAGTGGTTTGCGAGAGAATGCAACTCTTCAACCCAAGTTTTTTTGAGATTATCCTATTATAAAATAAAAAGATTAGTGCTAAAATATTGAAGAGAACATGTTGATATATATATAGTAAATAAACCTTTATAGTTTATATACTAAATACTCTTTTATGAAATGTTGTGTTGAAATTGAAGGTGAATTGGTTGGAATATGTATTAGGTAATGAGTGGATTATTTCCCCTGCAGGTGGTGCAACAGGGGATGCGTACTATGCACAGCATGATGATCGAAAGCTATTTCTAAAAAGGAATTCATCCCCATTTCTTGCTGTATTGTCAGCAGAAGGAATCGTTCCTAAATTGGTTTGGACAAGGCGTCTCGAAAATGGAGATGTTATAACTGCTCAGCATTGGTTGAATGGGAGAGAACTCAAACCAATTGATATGTCTGGTAACAATGTCGCAGAACTCCTTCATAAAATCCACCATTCACAAGAACTGTTAAATATGTTAAAACGCTTGGGTAAAATTCCTTTGACTCCGGAAGAGATTATCCAAGATTTAAAAAACGCACTTCTTACCTTCGATCATTTAACTAACATGCCCGAAATAGAACAAGCAATCAAAATGCTTGAAGATGATCTAGAGCAGGTTCAGTATAATGATTTAGTGGTATGTCATTGTGATATAAACCATAATAATTGGCTGTTAACCGATTCCAATCAGCTTTTCCTAATTGACTGGGATGGAGCGATGATTGCGGATCCAGCAATTGATATTGGGATGCTGTTATATTGGTATATAAGTGAAGACAAATGGATTGAATGGTTAAAAGGGTATGGAATTGAACCATCAGAACACCTTTTTCGTCGAATGAAATGGTATGTTTTATCACAAACCATCATGCAAATATGTTGGTACACGACAAAAAACAGTGATAAAGAAATTAAACATTGGATTCAGTATCTTCATCACCTATTAAACAAACCGAGTTAAATTGTTGAGCGTTACGAAAATTGATCTATTTCAGATATCCATTGTGACAATTGACCGCGGTGTTCAACGATATGTTCGTCTAAATGTTGAGTATATTTACCTTGTTGGCTATAAGAGTATATATCTGTTAGTAAACTCTTTGTATTTTGTTCAAGGTTTGTATTGACTAAAAGTGATTTAATTAATCGTTCTAATTGCTCACATTCAGCTACAGAACCGCAACAGTCACTTTCATGATTTGTTAAAATATCTTTTAAAATATCCATTTGATGAGTATGATTTAAACCCATAATTTCACTCCTATCAGCGGTTAATTACCTGATATTAAATTGTGTATTGTTACTCGGAATTATGCGTCCTGAAAAATTTAGATGTGAAAAGGGAGCCGTCATTTAAACGGCTTTTTCTTTTTGAGAAATTTTCATCAAGTTTGTATGTGTCAACTGCCTTCACTTACTAAAAATATGTTGCACTTCAAGCTTGTTCATGTTATCTTAGCTAACGATATTATTTATAAAGAGGTGGCATCATGCGTTTGCGGAATAAACCGTGGGCAAAAGACAAGCTTGCAGCATATCCTCAGTATGTTGTTGGAAATCCTGAGGAATGTAAAGGGAAATGGAACGAATGTTTCGGGAATAATCATCCGATATATATAGAAATAGGTACAGGTAAAGGTCGTTTTGTCACAGAGATGGCAAAAGCACATCCAGATAAAAATTTTATCGGTATTGAGCTTCAGGAGAGTGTCATTGTTTCTGCTCTCGATTTAATTATTGAAGCGGATATTCCTAATGTGAAATTAATGAATGTGAACGCTGAAGAACTTCTTACCTTTTTTGAAGAAGGAGAAGTTGATCGAGTATACCTTAACTTTTCTGATCCATGGCCGAAAAAACGCCATGCGAAAAGAAGACTCACATACAGAACGTTTTTACAAATGTACGAAACAATTTTAGTGAAAAATGGAGAGATTCATTTTAAGACGGACAACCGTGGATTATTTGAATCATCTCTAATGAGCTTTTCGGACTATGGAATGTTGTTAACCTTTGTTAGCCTTGACTTGCATAAAAGTGATTTTGAAGGAAACATCATGACTGAGTATGAAGAAAAGTTTTCAAATTTGGGCCATCCCATCTACCGAAGTGAAACGTCATTTAGAAAGTAACGAATATCCCCTTAATAATAGACAGTACTGCTAATCCATTGTACTGTTTACATTAAGGGGATTTTTTTATAGGCAAAAATAAACTATAATGTTGTTAGTTTAACTGTAACGAACCTAAAGCTTATCAGCAACAGAGCTTGCATAGCCAAAGGATAAATTCATATAAATGTAAAAGGGTGAATCTACAATGGATGATCAACTATTAATTCGTGATGCTGTTAGGGATGACCTACCCATGATTGTTGAAATTTATAACTCAACGATTGCAAGTCGAATGGTGACTGCTGACCTTGATCCCGTAACAGTGGAAGATAGAGAAGTATGGTTTTCTAACCATTCCCCCAACTTTAGACCTCTTTGGGTATTCACAAAGAATCAACAAATTTGTGCGTGGGTTAGTTTTGAATCTTTTTATGGACGACCTGCGTATCAACATACAGCAGAACTTAGTATTTACATACATCAAGACTTCAGATCACAAGGACTAGGGAGCAAGCTTTTACACTACGCAATTGACGCATGCCCAACATTACATATCAAGACATTAGTTGCCTATATTTTTGGCCATAACCAACCAAGTATTAAGTTATTTGAAAATCATGGTTTTAGCCAGTGGGCTCTGCTTCCGAAAGTTGCCTTACTAGATGGAATTGAAAGAGATTTATTAATCTTGGGGTTAAGAGTTAATTAGAAGCGAAGGAGTGGTATTGTGGAAAAACTAACAATTGGTGAATTTTCGTTAACTTGGATAAATGGTGGTGTTACGAATTTAGATGGTGGTGCAATGTTTGGCGTTGTCCCTCAAGCTCTCTGGAGAAAAAAATATCCCTATAATGAATTAAATCAAATTGAATTAAGAACAGATCCAATCCTGATTCAATCAAATGGTGTAAATATACTAGTAGAAAGTGGAATTGGGAAAGGGAAGCTTTCTGATAAACAAAAACGTAATTATGGAGTTACAGAAGAATCACAGATTCATGAATCATTAAATGAATTAGGAATAACTACAACAGATATTCATTATGTTCTTATGACACATATGCACTTTGATCATGCCCTGGGATTGACGAGCTGGGAAGACGGCAAACTGATCCCAACCTTTCCTCATGCTAAAATCATTACTTCTGATGTTGAATGGAATGAGATGAGAAATCCCAATATCCGATCTAAAAATACATACTGGCCAGAAAATTGGAAAGCTATAGAAGAAATGGTTGAACCATTTAAATCTGAAAAAGAGATCGTTCCGGGACTAAAGATCATACATACAGGTGGACATAGTGACGGTCATTCGATTTTTGTGATTGAAAGCGGGGATGAGACATTAATTCATATGGCTGATTTAATGGCAACACATGCGCATAAACATGTCCTATGGGTCATGGCATATGATGATTATCCAATGACGTCCATTGAGCAAAAACAGAAATGGATGAAAATCGGCGAGCAGAAGCAAGCTTGGTTTAGTTTTTACCATGATGCTATTTATCGAGCTGTGAAGTTTGATGAAAATGGTGATATTGATCTTAGTATCAAAAGAGGGCGCTAACATTTCTAACGATATTAATCAGCTAGCAGTTTATCCGATAGATAATAATTATTATCTAGTTTCTTTGCTAAATTGCTTGATAAAATATATGTAAAGAAATAGGAAGTAATCGAGCGACCAAAGCTACTTAATAAGGGGATATTTTCCCTTTAAACCGCAAAATATAGCTTGATTAGGGGTAATAAGGGGAAGTTTTCCCTTTATGCAAAGCACAATCACCCCATTTACATGTTTTTAAAGTAAATAGCGGGAAATTTCACCTCTATGTTAACTATTTTCAGTCACATTTTCCTAATAAGGGAAGTTTCTCCCCTTATTTTATCAGTCCATACTGCTGATTCCTTCATCTGAGTTCGAGGGTTTCCGCTTTATGGCCGGATGGGACCCTGAATAGTAAAAAGCTCGGTAAGTTCCGAGCTTTTTACTATTTCAGGTGCTATTAGGGTTACCGGTGCATTTTCCTTGACGGTACCCGTTATTGAATTAAAGACGGTTTATATCAATAATAGTACCAGTTGTTGCATCAACAATAAACTCAAATTGCTCAAGCTGATCCTCTAATTCACGTGAAATTCCGCCTTTATAAACCTTGTAGGTTAGTTCGTTTTTTCTATAGTCCTCCGGTACCATATGTATCCAGGAACCAGTAACAGGCCCAATTTCCTTGAACGCATTTTTCGCATTTTTTAGTGCGTTTTCTGCAGTAACGCCTTTATTTGAAACCGTTTGGTTGACTAAATAACCGCTTGCAAAGCCGATACTAACACCAAGAAGAAACTTTCGCCAATTCATTTACACTCCCCCTTTAGTCAAAAGTTTTATCTTTTATATAGTATACTAAATTTAATGACTGTATGTTAAGGAGTGGAAAGAGGATAAAAATTTCGATATACTAAATAAATAATACATATAATATGGTTTTGCAAAGGAGAGAGAAGATGAATAAAGATACATTAGAGCTTTTTAAAACATTAACTGAATTACCAGGTGTACCAGGAAATGAGCATCAAGTGAGAAGTTTTATGAGAAGTCAACTTCAACAATATTCTGATGAGGTCATTCAAGATGGTCTTGGCAGTATCTTTGGAGTAAAACGAGGAGACGAAAACGGCCCAACTGTTATGGTAGCTGGGCATATGGACGAGGTTGGGTTCATGGTTACATCCATTACCGATCAAGGGCTAATCCGTTTTCAAACATTAGGAGGCTGGTGGAGTCAAGTATTACTAGCTCAAAGAGTTCAGATTATTACTGATAATGGTCCTATTATTGGTGTAATAAGCTCTATTCCACCACATTTACTTGAAGATGCCCAAAGAAACAAACCGATGGAAATCAAGAATATGATGATTGATATTGGTGCAGATGACCGTGAAGATGTGAAACGTATTGGTATCAAGCCAGGGCAGCAAATTGTTCCAGTGTGTCCATTTACTCCTATGGCGAATGAAAAGAAGATTCTCGCAAAAGCTTGGGATAATCGTTATGGCTGTGGCCTATCAATTGAACTGTTAAAAGAGTTAAAAGATGAAAAGACTCCAAATATCCTTTATTCGGGTGCGACGGTTCAAGAAGAAGTGGGTCTTAGAGGTGCTCAAACAGCAGCAAATATGATTAAGCCTGATATCTTTTTTGCACTAGATGCAAGTCCAGCTAATGATATGACTGGTGACAAAAGTACCTTTGGGAAACTTGGCAAGGGTGCATTGCTTCGTATATTCGATCGTTCAATGGTTACACATCGTGGTATTCGTGAATTTATTTTAGATACAGCTGAATCTAATCAAATTCCATATCAATATTTCATTTCTCCAGGTGGTACTGATGCCGGTCGTGTTCATGTTTCAAATGAGGGTGTTCCTTCAGGTGTCATTGGGATCTGCTCACGCTATATCCACACAGCTGCTTCAATTGTCCACGTGGATGATTACGCAGCGGCAAAAGAGCTTCTTGTAAAACTTGTGAAGTCTTCCGACCGTGCTACAGTCGAATCGATTCGTAACAACAGCTAAGATTAGTTTTTTCAATAAATTTTATTAACAACCCATATGTTAGAGTAAGTTATATCAAACAAAAGTTGCCCAACAGATGCCAAAAGGCATACTCGAGGGCACTTTTTAATGAATATCAAATATAAAACTTTGCGGGCCGTACTTGAAGCTTGTACAAAGCTGTTCCTGGTTAAGACAACTTTAACGTTCCTGGAACCTGAAGCAGTCTGAAGTTGGGGAGGGGTCAGACAGCTTTTCCGTCCTAGCACCTAAAGTTGTCCCAAGGTGGCCTGAGTTCAGACAGCTTTTCCGTCTGAGCACCGAAAGCTGTCCGAAGTAGGTCTGGGTTCAGACAGCTTTAACGTCCAAGCACCGAAAGCTGTCCGAATGTGGACCGGGTTCAGACAGCTTTTCCGTCTGAGCACCGAAAGCTGTCCGAAGTTGGTCTAGGTTCAGACAGCTTTTCCGTCCGAGCACCGAAAGCTGTCCGAAGTTGGTCTAGGTTCAGACAGCTTTTCCGTCCGAGCGCGGAAAGCTGTCCGAAGTAGGTCTGGGTTCAGACAGTTTTTCCGCCCGAGCACGGAAAGCTGTCCGAAGTTGCCCCGGGTTCAGACAGCTTCAACGCCCGAGCGCGGAAAGCTGTCCGAAGTTGCCCCGGGTTCAGACAGCTTCAACGCCCGAGCACGGAAAGCTGTCCGAAGTTGCCCCGGGTTCAGACAGCTTCAACGCCCGAGCACGGAAAGCTGTCCGAAGTTGCCCCGGGTTCAGACAACTTTTCAGTCCGAGCGCGGAAAGCTGTCCGAAGTTGCCCACATTTCGTACAACATTCACAGCATGGCAGCTTCCAAAGCTTTCTGACTCTCAATACCCGTGTAGCATTTATATGGTAAAGAGAATGGTTCACAGGAATTGAACCCCTCCACACAGGATTTTATGGGTTATACTTTTTCTAAAGGAAGGAAAAACGACAATGAACATTTCAATTGGAACCAAAAACCCGACAAAAGTTAATGCTATTAAAAGTGCTTTTGCAGAAATAGGGACAAATTTTAATGCCTATGATGTTTCTTCAGGGGTGTCTCCACAACCCTTTTCAGACGAAGAAACCATTCAAGGTGCAATTAATCGGGCACACAACGCATTAGAGATGGGACAAACCGAAATTGGTATTGGACTTGAAGGTGGTGTCGTAGAAACTAAATTTGGCTTGTTCCTATGTAATTGGGGAGCCTTAATTGACGAAGCTAATTCACCGATTATAGCAGGAGGAGCACGAATTCTTCTTCCTCAAGAATTTACAGCCAAGCTTAAGTCAGGAATGGAACTGGCAGAAGTGATGGATGAGTTTACTTCTCAGCATGATATTCGAAAGAAAGAAGGAGCAATTGGAATATTTACAGATGGCCGTATTAACCGTACTGATATGTTTGCTCATGTTTCGACTTTGTTAATGGGGCAGTATATGTATAAGAAGAAGTAATCCCCACACTATGCTAATAATGAATAAAAAAATATTTGATCACTTCATTTAGACTTTCATGCTAGTCAATTTTTGCGTCATGAAATATGAAAAATGGCTTTTATAGTGTGGAATGAGCGGAGAGATACTTGATTCCTGGGGATCCGGTGCTCTCGTGAGGACCCCGCAGGAGCCCCTGGTGACGAGGAGGCTCCGCGGTATCCCGCAAGTGATTGCAGATTCATGGAACTCTCCAACCTTCGTTATTTTCAGGGGATAGAACACCTTACATTTAATCGAATAGAAAAAAACATTGAAGAACAACAAGTTGACCTCAGGTGCTTTTTTCTCCTTATTCAAATACGTATGATAATACGTGTACTGCTTGTTCTATTGTTTCAACAGTAACATTCGCTTTATTTGATAACTCCTTTAAAGGGTGATGTAATTTCTCAGGTCTTATGATAATAAGGGGTTTGTCTAAAGCTATAGCTGTGCTTGCATCCATTGCGGTGTTCCATTGCTTGTACTTTTCCCCAAATAAAGCAATAACAATGTCTGCCTTGTTAAGCAATACTTTTGTACGGAAGTTATTCATATCAGAGGCTGCCGAATCTTTAAATATGGGATTGGGCATAGTCCCTAGAATTTCTTCACCGATGTTATCAGAGCGGTCATGATCCTCCATAGGCCCAACAAATGTTACGGGCAGGGATAAATTATTTGAAAGTACCTTTACTTCCTCACGCCAGTTTGAATGAATTTCTCCAGCTAGATAAATAGTTAGATTCATAAACATCCTCCTTTTTCTATAATCCAATTGTACCATTCCTATCCATAATTTTCATAAATTCTGTATTTCTTGTGAAAATCTTAGTAAACGCTTGCCAAATCAGAATTATTACGGTTATTATTAATATAGCTTTGTTGCAAAAAACGTCGTAAATCGACAGGGGAGTAAGTGAGAATATGGTGAAAAAAGGTATTATTACCTATCTTTTATTTTTAGTACTATTGTCAGGGTGCTCTTCTTCTGTTGAAGATGTTGTCAAAGACACTCAAACTGTAACTGAACAAACCTTTCAAGCTGATCCAATAAAACCGAATCAAACTGAGGACATATTTGCATTTTATTTACCAGAAGAGATGACGGTTGAGAGTGCAGAAGACAATAATGTGATCTTACAAAAAAAAGAACAGCTTTATATTTTGTTTGTTAATCCTAATGAAGATCAAAGCAGTGATGTTCTATATCAATCAACAATTGAGGCCACTGAACAGGATATTATACTAAATGAAACATATACAGACGATAGTCGTTTCGGTTATATTAAGGTAGAAGAAGTAGAAGACAACAGCTATCAATTATCAGTAGGTATTGGTGGAGTAAAGCTAACAACTGTTACTGATTTAAAGAATGTAAAAGGTGACGCTGAACAGATGATGCAAATCGTTTCGTCAGTTAGCTACTAAATAAATATATAGCGCAACCGAGAATATTCACTAATTGATTAGTACGTGATATCGGGATGCGCTTTTTTAGTACAAAAAAAAATCAAGTACATAAAACAAGCTTTTTTTATAATTTCCCATTATTATATAGTTGATTGTCTATAATAAATGATAATAGATAAGGCTGTTTATAAAACATCTACATAAATGTAAGTAGAGAAATAGAGCCTTACATAAAGTTGCTGAAAGTAGGGATTACTTTGCGTTCTTTTTTAAGTAGAAAAGGGATTACTTTATCCCCAAAGGTTTATTTTATCGAAGCTTTAAGTTTTATGGCATTAGGTCTATTTTCGTCCTTAATTATTGGTTTAATTATTAAAACCGTAGGAGAGCAGCTAAACAATATCTTTGGAACTGAAATGACGTTCTTAATTGATATGGGGAGCCTTGCAATGGGGTTGCTTGGCCCAGCAATTGGGGCTGCCGTTGCGTATGGTTTGAAAGCTCCTCCACTTGTTTTGTTTTCTGCGATTATTAGTGGAGCAGCTGGCGCTCAATTAGGAGGACCTGCAGGAAGCTATATTGCTGCTCTTATTTCAACAGAAATAGGTAAAGCGGTTAGTAAGGAAACAAAGGTTGACATTATTGTCACTCCTTTTGTTACCATTTTTGTTGGTTTTTTAACTGCTACGACAATTGGTCCATCTATCAACTTTGTCATGCAAAGTTTTGGAGAGCTAATTATGTGGTCTACTGAACAACGTCCTTTTGTAATGGGGATCCTTGTTGCTGTATTAATGGGATGGGCTCTAACAGCCCCTATTTCAAGTGCTGCGATTGCACTAATGTTAGATTTACACGGTATTGCAGCCGGAGCAGCGACAATCGGATGTGCCGCACAGATGATTGGCTTTGCTACTAGTAGTTATCGTGAAAATGGGATAGGCGGCTTTATTGCCCAAGGTGTTGGTACTTCAATGCTCCAAGTTGCAAACATAATTAAGAATCCATTAATTATCATCCCGCCAACTGTTGCGGGGATTATCCTAGCCCCGTTTAGTACAGTAGTCTTTGAACTGACGAATATTGCAGCTGGAGCTGGTATGGGGACAAGTGGATTTGTAGGGCAAATTATGACCTTCACCAGTAACGGCTTTTCGATGGATATTCTTTGGAAAGTCCTTTTGTTGCATATTATTGGCCCTGCAGTGATAAGTTTGTTATTATCCGAATGGATGAGGAAAAAAGGTTGGATTAAACTTGGCGATATGAAAATCGAAACTGGAGGGTGACAATGAAAACGCTAGAAAGTATTGATCAGTATAAAAAAATTATAAATGATGGTAGAGTAGTACTTATGTTTTCTGCAGACTGGTGTCCTGATTGTCGTGTTATTGAGCCAGTTTTACCGGAAATTGAAGAAAGCTTCTCTGACTATAGTTTTTATTATGTAGACCGAGATCAATTTATTGACCTATGTCAAGAACTCGATATTTTTGGAATACCTAGCTTCGTGGTATATTCCTTTGGAAATGAATTAGGCAGATTTGTTAGTAAAGACCGAAAAACAAAAGAAGAAATCGTTTCGTTTATAAATAGTTTATAGTTGAACATAAAAACGATTGTCTCCTATGTGTGAGGAGGAAAATCAATGAAAATGGATAGTAAAAAGATGCGTACTCTTCTTGAGGAACGTTTGAAAAGAGATCAATGGTCATTTTCGTTTGATCGAGAAAAGGATACGCTAAGAATTGAGGATAAAACAACAAATAAAGGCATGACTGTTTCACTTCCTGGAATCATTGCTAAATGGAATGTGGAGAAAGATGCTGCAGTCGATGAGATTGTTTATTATATTGAAGAATCCTTAACAGTCATGAATGCAGATTTAGAGTTAAGCGGGAAAGAGAAACAAATCTTTCCAGTCATTCGCTCAACTTCTTTTCCAACTCAATCGAATGAGGGGATCGAACTTATTTTTGATGAGCATACAGCTGAAACAAGAGTATACTATGCACTTGATTTAGGAACCACTTATCGATTAATTGACCAGAAGATTTTAGAAAAAGAGCAGTGGAATATTGACAGAATTAAAGAGATTGCTCGTTTTAATATAAGGTCGTTGGATTGTCATTTAAAAGAAGATCAGGTGGCTGGAAATACCTTTTATTTCTTAAATAGCAATGATGGTTATGATGCAAGCCGAATTTTAAATGAAAGCTTCCTGCAAAAAATGAGTCAAAGTATTCAAGGAGTCATGGCAGTTGCAGTTCCCCATCAAGATGTGTTAATTCTTGTTGATGTTCAAAATGATACCGGCTACGACATTTTAGCACAAATGACGATGAGTTTCTTTGCTAGTGGTAGAGTTCCGATTACTGCCCTTTCATTTATTTATGAAAATCAAAAGCTAGAGCCAATTTTTATTTTAGGTAAAAATAAACCAAGAAATAATCAGTAAAAAAGACTTAGGTAAAAAGTTGCTAATATAGTAATGCAGATCGTAAAAATTGACTTTGAAAAGGATTTTTCCCGTATGCCTTCCTGAGCTGGAGCTAATCTCCTAGGTTTGGCACATGTAAAGTGAATTTTCATAAACTGTGTTGCGATATATTAGTGACTTTTTTTCTTCATTTTCTAAAAAATATTGGTACAATACATGTAGAGGCTAAAAAGTAAGGCTTAGAAGACCAAATGAAAGAGTGATTTGAAATGAAGTGGATTAAAAAGATAAAGGGACTTTTTAGCGAGGAGGAAGTTGAAGAAGAGGTAGGTCGAGCTTCAGCTCCAACTCAAGATAAAATAGCACATAGGCATATTGATACCAAGGTTACTTACCAATATCCAAAAGGCCAATTCAAATTCCCAGTTATCCCAGATCAAAATGGTGACGCATCTGAAACACAACATGTAGAGCGAAGGAGCCGTTCGAAAAAAACGACCAATGAACCGGTTGACCTTACTCGTAGAACCAATCAAAGACCACAACAAAAAGATCAAGTTGAACCGAAAAACACTTCAAAAAAGAAACCATTTCGTCCAACTGAAATACCTTCAGCAGTTCATGGGTTTAAACCACCTACTGTGAAAAAGCCAGAAACATCAAATCAAGTGATTGAATTCGAATTACCTTCGAGAGAACCTATAAAATATATAAGAGAACCTGAAGAGCTAAACGTCGTTCAACAAGAAATTGCTGTATCGTTAGAAATAGAACCAATCTTAGTAGACGAAGTAGCTGATAAACCGCAGGATACAGTCGAGGAAACAGTTGATATTAGTGATTTATTACAAAAGCTTCAAATCGAAGAAGTGCCAGATATCGATGAAGCAAATCACAGAGTGGATGAACCTGAAGAAAATGAGAAACTTCTAAATAACGATAAAGCAGATGACTTTGTAGATGACACTCTATACGTAACGGAAGAAACTAGTTTACTAGGAACAGAAGAAGTGGATGCAAAGATAGAATTAACTCATGAGGACGTGTCACAATTAACTTACAATGATTTGAGTGAAAGCGAGAAACAAGTAAGCCCTGAATCCGAGAAGCTACATGAGCAAGCTGAGGATCCAGAAACCACTCACTCAAATCAATCTAGAAAAAGAAGTTCTGTTCCATTTAATGTACTTATGTTGAAGCAAGATCGAAAAAAATATGTGGAAAAACAGTCAACAACGATGCCTAGTCAGTCAAATGCACCTGTACCTGTACCTCAAAATAATAGTCATCAATCTATTAAGGTGGAAGAGGATAAGGGAAGTAAGGCGGAACATATTGATAATGAGAAAAATAACATCACATACAACTTTCCTCTGCTTAGTTACCTTAAGCAAGAATACGCAGGATATGAAGAAGATGAGCAATGGGTTGAAGAACAAAAACATCTCTTAGACCAAGCGTTAAGGAATTTTAAGGTTCGAGCAAAAGTTGTAAATGTGACCCAAGGTCCCGCCGTTACTAGGTTTGAGGTTTATCCAGAGCCAGGCGTGAAAGTAAATAAAATTACTAATCTATCTGATGATATTAAACTCAATCTATCTGCAAAAGAAATTCGGATTGAAGCACCTATACCTGGAAAGAATACAATCGGAATTGAGGTGCCTAACAAGGTAGCAAAGCCGGTGTTTCTGAATGAAATCGTAAATAGCCCTGAATTCAAAAATAGCACCTCTCCATTGACTGTTGCACTAGGTTTGGATATATCTGGAAAACCGATTGTAACTGATTTGAACAAAATGCCCCATGGTTTGATTGCTGGTGCAACTGGTTCGGGTAAAAGTGTTTGTATTAATACTATGCTTGTCAGCTTAATGTATAAAGCGGCCCCACACGAAGTAAAGCTATTATTAATTGATCCAAAAATGGTAGAATTAGCTCCATATAACCATATTCCACATCTAGTAAGTCCCGTCATTACGGATGTTAAGGCAGCTACAGCTGCGTTGAAATGGGCGGTAGAGGAAATGGAACGAAGATATGAGTTATTTGCTCATTCAGGTGTTCGAGATATTTCAAGGTATAATGAATTAGTAGACAAGCATCAAGAACAAAGTGGTAGATTACCTTATTTAGTCATTATTATTGATGAGCTGGCTGATTTAATGATGGTGGCACCAGGTGAGGTCGAGGAAGCCATTTGTCGAATTGCTCAAAAGGCCCGTGCTTGTGGAATTCATTTAATTCTTGCTACACAACGTCCTTCTGTTGATGTAATCACAGGATTAATCAAAGCAAATATCCCGACTAGAATAGCATTTTCAGTTTCTTCCCAAGTTGATTCTCGTACAATCATTGATTCAAGTGGTGCTGAAAAACTGTTAGGTAAGGGAGATATGTTGTTCTTGGAAAATGGCTCGTCAAAACCAAGAAGAATTCAGGGAAACTTTGTCTCTGATGACGAAATAGATTTAGTTGTATCACATGTAAAACAGGAGATAAAACCAACATATTTATTCGAACAAGACGAACTCATTAAGAAATCAAGTATAGGATCATTTGATGATGATGAGTTGTTTAGTGAAGCCTGTGAGTTTGTATTTGAACAGGGAGGAGCATCCACTTCAAGTGTTCAACGACGTTTTCGAATTGGTTATAACCGAGCTGCTCGTTTAATTGATATGATGGAAGAACAAGGAATCATCTCTGAGGCACGTGGAAGTAAACCAAGAGAAATTCTAATTAGTGAAGAAGAAATGAACAATCTTCAGGAAAACTAGATGTAAATAGCACATCGTGTTATTCTAAGTATTAAAATAAAGGCTCTTTTCTGCCTAAAACAAAGGTTTGTAATAATTGTTGTTTTAGAAAACAGCCCAAAGCAATCATAGAACATGCAGTGGGGGATTATTGCCCCCTTTAGAAAGGAAGCTTTTATAGAATGAAAGAAATCGAATTAAAGCTACAAGGAAAGATTGATCGATTAACAAATAAGACATTTAAGTTTGATGAACGGATTAAAGATGGATGGTTTTCAGCAGTTTACTTCTTAAAAACAAGAGAAATTGCTAAAGCATCCAAACAAGATAATATTGTCACAATGCAATTTTTTCAAAAAGAACATGCTGTACTATGTGGGACGGATGAAGTAATTGCATTGATCAAAGAATTCGCAGATGAACCTGAAGGTTTGGAAATCCATTCGTTAAAAGATGGAGATAAGGTTAGTCCATTTGAAACGGTTTTGACAATTACAGGCCCATATCAACACTTTGGCTATTTAGAAGGAATTATTGATGGGATTTTTTCAAGAAGAACTTCTGTTGCCACTAATGTTTATAATGTTGTGAAAGCTGCTAAGGTATCAGGTGAACAAAAGCCTGTTATTTTTATGGGTGACCGTGATGATCATTACACTCAACAAGCTGGAGACGGCTATGCAGCATTTATTGGAGGCTCTAGTGCACAAGCTACCCACGCAATGAGTGAATGGTGGGGAAAGAAAGGTATGGGCACCATGCCACATGCACTTATTCAATTATTTAACGGAGACATTGTTGAAGCAACAAAGGCATATCATGCAAGTTTTCCTGATGATGAGTTAATTGTTCTTGTTGATTATAATAATGACTGTATTGCCGATGCATTGAAGGTTGCTAGAGAATTTGGAGATAAGTTAAAGGCTGTGCGAGTAGATACATCAAGAACGATGATTGACCAGCACTTTATTCGTCAACCAGAGTTAATGGGTACTTTTGATCCAAGAGGTGTAAATACCAAGCTAATCTTTGCGTTAAGACAGGCTCTCGATAATGAGGGCTTCAATCACGTGAAAATTGTTGTTAGTGGTGGTTTTAATGAAAAAAGAATAAGTGAATTCGAACAACAAAATGCTCCGGTTGATTTATACGGTGTAGGAAGTAGCTTGTTGAAAATTAATATAGGATTCACTGGTGATAGTGTTTTGTTAAACGGAGAACCACAGGCAAAGGCAGGAAGGAAATACCGTCCAAATCCAAGACTTGAAAAAGTGGAAATAAAATAAAAATTTGGATATACAAATTGGATATAAGGGGAAACTACTGATAGATTATTTCTATCAGTTTTTTCATTTAGGTTGTTTTTCGTATACTTTGTTACATTTAAAATTCAGCAACTAGCCTTAATTTAATATGAAAGCACCAAATTGATCAAGTTGTTATATTAATTTAAGGACCATCGGCGACCTGGTCTACGTCAGTTCTTTTCTAATGCTCGTTATGAGATAAGCGGGCGGCCTTGTGGTTATCTTATTGTTGAAAAGAACGATTAAAAGACATGGTCATCATAATTGTTTAATGCTATAATGTTGAAATGCAGGTTAATTAGACTGTTGGACATGATACATAATTACGAAATGAAAAGACAACAGTAACATAAATACACAAACCGGCATCTTATGTTATGAGTTCAATTATTAAGGCTAATTTCTTATATTTTTCTGCTTGTAAATAATCGTGGATAAGCTTAGCAGAACAATGTTATAGAAAAGAGCCATTAGCAAAAATAGACGAATATCATACACTGTTTAAAGATAGACGATTGTTGGAGGTTCTCTATATGACAGTTTACCATTTTGTTGGCATTAAGGGCACTGGCATGAGTTCTTTAGCTCAAGTACTTCATGACATGAACCACGAAGTACAAGGATCAGATGTTGAAAAGCGCTTTTTTACTCAAAAACCATTGGAGGAACGAGGAATTCGTATTCTTCCATTTAGTAAGGACAATATTGAGGAAAATCAAATTGTCATTGCAGGTAATGCATATCCAGATACCCATGAGGAAATTGAAGAAGCTACGAGGCTAGGAGTACCAGTTGTCCGTTATCATCAATTCCTTGGAGAATTTATGCAAAAATACACCAGTGTTGGGGTTACAGGATCACATGGCAAAACTTCGACGACCGGACTTTTAGCACATGTGATGCAAGGTGCTGAACCAACTTCATATTTAATCGGAGACGGATCAGGTAAGGGTGCGGAAAATAACAAATACTTTGTGTTTGAAGCTTGTGAGTACAGACGACACTTCTTAAGTTATTATCCGGATTATGCCATTATGACAAACATTGATTTTGATCACCCTGATTATTTCACTAATGTTCAAGATGTGTTCAGTGCGTTTCAGGAAATGGCATTACAAGTTAAAAAAGGGATCATTGCTTGCGGAGATGATGAGCATCTTCAAAGTATTCATGCTAATGTGCCTGTTGTTTTCTACGGCTTTAATGAAGATAATGATTTTCAAGCTAGAAATATTAATAAAACAACAGAAGGTTCCACATTTGATGTATTTGTTCGTAATACCTTTTATGCATCGTTCACGATTAGAGGATATGGCGATCATAATGTGCTGAATGCATTAGCTGTCATTGCATTATGTCAATACGAAAATATTGATGTTGAAATTATCCAAGAAGGTTTGAATACCTTCCAAGGAGTTAAGAGAAGATTCTCAGAAAAAATAATAGGGGATCAAATCTTAATTGATGACTATGCACATCACCCAACTGAAATCAATGCAACCATTGAAGCAGCGAGGCAAAAATATCCTGACCGTGAGATAGTTGCTGTATTTCAGCCACATACATTCACAAGAACTCAAACGTTCTTAGCTGAATTTGCGTCAAGCTTAAGTAATGCAGATAAAGTGTATCTTTGTGATATCTTTGGATCAGCGAGAGAAAATCACGGAAAGCTATCTATTCAAGATTTAATCAATAAGATTGGAAACGCATCATTGATTGATGAATCAGATACGAGTGTGCTTAAACAGCATGAACGAAGTGTAATTATTTTCATGGGCGCTGGTGATATTCAAAAGTTCCAAGATGCTTATGAAAGTGTTGTTGTATAATTCAAAGACAACACAAGGTGATAATTTAATATGCAAAAAAAGAGGATTACACCGTTTTTGATGTAATCCTCTTTTATTTAGGTCTTTTCTAAAAAGTAGCCTTATTTGTGTTTATTTTAGGTTGTCAGGGTTTAACTGCTCAAGTTCGCTTATAACAAATCTTCCATCCTTACGAATTAACACACCGTCAAAATACATTTCTCCTCCGCCATATTCAGCACGTTGAATATTAACCATATCCCAATGAATATTTGAAGAGTTACCGTTGAATGCATCGTCATAGCATTGACCTGGCGTGAAGTGGAAGCTCCCATCAATTTTTTCATCAAATAAAATATCCTGCATTGGATGTTGAATAAATGGATTTACTCCAATCGCAAATTCACCAATGTATCTTGCACCTTCATCAGTATCGAATATTTTATTGATTCTATCACTATCATTTGAGGTTGCTTCAACAATTTTTCCATCCTTAAACGTAAGCTTTACATTTTCAAAGGTAAAACCTTGATATGGTGAAGGCGTGTTGTATGTAATGGTACCATTAACTGAATCACGAACAGGAGCTGTGTATACCTCACCATCAGGTATGTTCATTTGTCCTGCACATTTAACGGCAGGGATGTCTTTGATTGAAAAAGTTAAGTCTGTTCCCGGCCCAGTAATTCGAACTTTATCTGTTCTGTTCATTAAGTTAACAAGGGAATCCATTGCGTCGTTCATCTTTCCATAATCAAGATTACAAACATTAAAATAAAAATCTTCAAATCCTTCTGTACTCATTTTCGCAAGCTGAGCCATTGAAGAAGTTGGATAACGCAATACGACCCATTTGGTTTTAGGAACCCGAATTTCTCTATGCACCTTTTTCCCGATTGTATTTCCTGAAATTTTCATTTTGTCGTCAGGAACATCAGCAAGCTCATTAATGTTGTCGCCAGAACGCAAACCAATATATGCATCCATTTGACCCATCACATTTGCTTCAAAATCAGCAATCATATTAAACTGCTCTTCCTGAGCTCCAAGTAACAATGCACGGTCAACTTGATGGTCTTTTAAAGAGACAAATGGATACCCGCCAGCCTTATACGCCTCGCTAACAAGGGCAGTAACTAGCTCTCTTTGTAATCCGAAGTTTTCAATTAAAACTTTTTCACCTTTTTGAAGACGTACAGAATAATTTATTAAGTTTTTTGCTAAAGTTTCAATGCGAATATCTTTCATAAGATCCTCCATCATGTTATTTATAATATGTACTACATTATTGTAACCCAAAAGATAATGATTGTTTAATAATAAATCCTAATCATGATAAAAAGAAACATAGAAGGACTTCTTTCACCTATGTCGAAAGTTAATTAATATGTGGAAAAGGGTTTCTGGGATATTTTGTATGAGATTTTCTAGGTAAACAGTCAGTTATCCTGTTTATAACCTAGGTAGTTTCATGCGCTGCGCTCCACTCGCGGGGCGGGTCCGTTAGCCTCCTCGTCGCTTTTGGATCCTGCGGGGTCTCACGAGGACGCTAGATCCCGCAGGAGTCAAGTGGCTCTCCGCCCATGCTACACTTAGGTTGTACACTATTTCAATTGCAAATCAAATAGCATTGGGGTCTCCCTGAAAATACCTCGGTTTGTAAATTTCACGTTACCGATCCACTCTATCAATGTACTAAGTAAGAAAAAACCTTTTTGAACCCTTGGTAAAAATTTAATGATTTATATTAAAACTTGTAAGAGATTGCAAAGTTTCCCGAACTTCACGGTTCAAATAAAAAAATTAACACCAAAATGTTTATATTTCTTTTATATGGGTAAAGAATTAGTGTAACATTTGGGAGGGGGTGTAAAAATGATATTAATTGTATACATAAGTGTAGCTATTATTGCAATTTCATTTTTAGTATTGGTTATCTATTTATCAAAAACATTAAAGTCTCTTCAACTAACCTTAAATAATGTCGCTAGTACATTATCAGGATTAGAAAAGCAAATGGAAGGAATTACTGAAGAAACTACTGTACTATTGCAAAAAACAAATACACTAGCGGATGACTTACAACAGAAGTCTCAGAGCTTAAACACTGTCGTTGACGCAGTAAAAGATGTTGGTACGTCAATTCAAAAATTTAATGGTTCAATCCAAAATGTTTCAGATTCAGTTACATATCAGCTTCATAAAAATCAAGACAAGGTATCTCAAGTTGTTCAATGGAGTAATGTCGTAATAGATATATGGGATATGTGGAAAGCTAAGAAGGTTACTCAGACGACAAAAGAAAACATAAAAGACAAGGAACCATTAATATAATATAACTTAACTATTTTAAAGGGGATGAAATTTATGAGTAAAGATGGAATGAGTGGCAAGGACTTTATCATTGGAACTATCATCGGAGGGGTTGTCGGTGCAGCAACAGCTTTATTTTTGGCCCCGAAATCCGGTAAGGAACTTAGGGAAGATTTTAATGATCAAGCATCAGTTGTAAAAGAAAAAACAGAGAGTCTAAAGAATACGGTCGTTGATCGTGGTTCAAAGCTTGCGGATAATGCAAAAGAAAAAACAGCTCATCTTACCGAAGCAGTAACAGATCAATCGAATCAGTTGTTAAACAAGGTCAAAGAGTATAGTAATAAAACAGTAGAGCAAGGTAAGGAAGTACTTGAAAATGTAAATGAAACAGCAAAAGAAAAGGCTGAGGAAGTACTATCTACTGCAAATGATCAAACTGAAGAAGTTCAAAGAAGATTAGCAGAAACTCAACAAGCACTATCTGATGCTGAAAATAAACTATAAAAAGTATATTAGTTGTAAATAAAAGTGGTGGAGTGATAAAATTACTTCACCACTTTTAATGTGAGGGAGCGAAAGATATGAAAAAAATAGAAACAATCGAGGAATTTAATGAGCTACTACAAGAAAATCACAAGTTTTTATTTGTGAAACATAGTACAACCTGCCCAGTCAGTCAGGCAGCTTTTGATGAATTTGAAACCTTTATCCAAGGACATACCGATGTAGCAGCGTATTATTTATTTGTTCAAGAGGCAAGACCATTATCAAACTATATCGCTGAAGAGTTTGAAATTAAACATGAGTCACCTCAAGCTCTATTATTTGAAAATCAATCAGTAAAGTGGAATGCATCACATTGGAAGATTACAAAATCATCTTTAAATAATGCAGTTCTTGCATAAAAAAACTTTTAAACAATAGTGAAATGTATATTCTTGTGTTGGTAGACGTCCATGCGAATAAGAATTTGCACCATGGCGTATGAAAATAGTGCATTCACCTAGTGTGGAATGAGCGGAGAGCCACCTGACTCCTGCGGGATCTAGCGGTCTCGTGAGACCCCGCGCAGTCGCCCAAAAAGCGACGAGGAGGCTCACGGACCGCCCCGCGGAAAGCAGGTGGATCGCAGCTCATGGAACTCCGCTAACTAAGTTATTTTCAGGGTAGACATCTATGCTAATTAAAATTAGCACCATGGAGTATGAAAAAATGTTTCCTCCTCAGTGTGGAATGAGCGGAGAGCCACTTGACTCCTGCGGGATCCAGTGGTCTCGTGAGACCCCGCAGGAGCCCGCCCCTGGCGACGAGGAGGCTCACGGACCACCCCGCGGAAAGCAAGTGGATCGCAGCTCATGGAACTACACAACCTAAGTTATTTTCAGGGTAGACACTTAGTTCAATAATATAAGACTCGTGAACTCTCTTGTGTATAACTCCCTCGCTAAAACTAAAAACATAACAATTACTTTGATTATAAAGAAAAATAAAGCCATTTGGCTTTATTTTTTTTCAACAAAGTAAAGGGTAAGAACGAACACATCAGTACTAAACTTAATATGATATAATGTTGTGACCATTTTTCCTTATAATGCGCCTTGCTTACATACCTATTTTCAGGTACTATTCATAATAGACTAACATTTAAAATGATTTTGAATATAATAATAACACTTTACCGCTTAAAAGCGTTTAAATGTTAAAGTTTTTAGTGACAACCCAAAAGATATCGTTTATAATTAGCCTAAATTCAAGAAAATAAAAGTGTATATAGCTTTATAGAAGAGAGAGGATGAGAGAGATGAGTAATTTAGAATTAGATAAACTTCGTGACCGAGTGGATGAAATCAACTTAAAATTATTGGACTTAATTAGTGAGCGTGCAGAACTAGTTCAAGAGATTGGAAAAGCAAAAGAAGCACAAGGTGTAAATCGTTATGATCCAGTTCGAGAACGACATATGTTAAACCATATAAATGAACATAATAAAGGACCATTTGAGACATCTACATTACAACATATTTTCAAAGAAATCTTTAAAGCTGGTTTAGAGCTTCAAAAGGACGATCATCGCAAAGCTCTATTGGTTTCTAGAAAGAAAAAGCCTGAAGACACAATTGTGGATGTTAAGGGTGAAAAAATCGGAGACGGCAGCCAATATTTTGTTGTTGGTCCATGTGCGGTTGAAAGTTATGAACAGGTTGCGGCTGTTGCTGCAGTTGCGAAGGCACAAGGATTAAAGTTACTTCGTGGTGGTGCATATAAGCCAAGAACTTCACCATATGACTTCCAAGGACTTGGTTTAGAAGGCTTGAAGATACTTAAGCGTGTTGCAGACGAATATGATATGGCTACAATAAGTGAGATTGTTAACCCAGCAGATATCGAAAAAGCTATTGATTATATCGATGTGATTCAAATTGGTGCACGTAATATGCAGAACTTTGACCTTCTAAAAGCAGCTGGTCAAGTTAATAAGCCAGTCTTATTAAAAAGAGGCTTAGCTGCAACACTTGATGAGTTTATTAACGCAGCAGAATATATTATCTCGCAAGGAAATGGACAAATTATCCTATGTGAGCGTGGGATTAGAACATATGAGAAGGCTACGAGAAACACGTTAGACATTTCGGCAGTTCCAATTCTAAAACAAGAAACACATTTGCCAGTAATGGTTGATGTGACTCATTCAACAGGAAGAAGAGATTTATTAATTCCATGTGCAAAAGCGGCTCTAGCAATTGGAGCAGACGGAGTGATGGCGGAGGTTCACCCAGATCCTGCAGTTGCTCTCTCAGATTCAGCACAGCAAATGGATTTTGACCAATTTAACCATTATATTACTGAATTGAAGAAATTAGCTGCTGTTAAAGCATAACAGGAAAAGAACTGACACTTTTGTCAGTTCTTTTTTATATGGTTTAAAATGGGGGAACATAAAAACCTAAATCATGTCGCCTTTTCTACTAACAGTTAAAATTGATTACCACTATATCGTTTTATATCTTTCAAATAGGGGGGCTAATGTATTATTTTAAGTCCCAACTCGTTGGAAACACGCAAGCAAGAGATGGTACTAGGACTTTGAATTTGACATATATTTGCTTGTTTTTATTTATTTAGACAAGCTAAATTATTTTTCGGGAAATAAAGCGCTTACGACTTAAAATAACCAAATATATTGAACTTTTTTCACAAAATGTATGCAAAGAGATTGCAGTAGGCGTTATTGTATCGTATGATTACTAACATAAAGTATGAAAATTTGACATATGTTTTTCAAAAACAAACTTAGCATCAAGTAATGAATATGACTATATAAACTCATACTAGTAAATATAGAATGTACGTATAAGGAGTGTTGTCAATGAATGTCACAATATATGATGTAGCAAGAGAAGCAAATGTATCAATGGCAACTGTTTCACGTGTGGTTAACGGAAACCCGAATGTGAAACCAACAACTAGAAAAAAGGTATTAGAAGCAATTGAAAGATTAGGCTACCGCCCAAATGCTGTTGCTCGTGGTTTAGCTAGTAAAAAGACAACTACAGTTGGTGTAATCATCCCTGACATTTCAAGTATCTTTTATTCGGAACTTGCTCGAGGAATTGAAGATATTGCTACGATGTACAAGTATAACATCATCTTAAGTAATTCTGACCAAAATAAGGAAAAAGAATTACATCTTTTAAATACGATGCTCGGCAAACAGGTTGATGGTATTGTATTTATGGGAGCATCGATTACAGAAGATCATGTTCGTGAATTTGAAAGATCGCCAGCTCCAATTGTACTTGCAGCTTCAATTGAAACTAGTAAAACGATTCCTTCTGTTACCATTAACTATGAACAAGCTGCTTACGATGCTGTTTCTGCATTGATTAATAAAGGGCATAAGCGAATCGCGTTCTTATCTGGACCTGTTGATGCAGAAGAACAAGTTGTTCTTAAAAAGCTGGAAGGCTACCGTCGTGGTTTAGAAGAAGCAGGCCTTTCTTTCGAAGAGGAGTTAGTTCTAGAGGGAGATTATACGTATGAGTCTGGAATCGAAGCGATTGATAAGGTTAAAGAATTAGCAGAGAAACCCACTGCGATTTTTGTTAGTACAGATGAGATGGCATTAGGAGTCATTCATGGTGCCGCTGATACAGGTATTTTAATCCCTGAGGAAATTGAAGTCATCGGGTTCGATAATACGAGACTTGCTACAATGGTCCGTCCACGTCTAACTACTGTTGTTCAACCTATGTATGACATCGGAGCTGTTGCTATGCGTTTATTAACCAAGTATATGAACAAAGAGACAGTAGAGGATCATATTGTAGAACTGCCACACCGTATTGAATATCGTCAATCCATGATTGAAAAAGAATAAAGGATCTTTTCTAAAATTCGAACAATTGTATTTGAGTTTGCGAAAATTTCCATAATAAAAGATGAGGTTCCAATAGTATCGAGTAGCAGCAAACGCGATACATGGAATAACCTCATCTTTCTTAATGTTTTTTTGAACTTCGTATGTGATACAATGCATTGGCAACTGTATTCGCATTCTTTTCAGAAATTTCCTGCTTACGTGGAATTGGCTTGTATAATTCCACATAATCATCCCATTCAGGAGGAAGTGCGACAGGTGAAACGTTTTGCCATTGTTCTAGCCATGTTTGTGGTAAAGGTCCTGTTATTTCTTCATGGTCAATCATCTCAAGCCAAAGAAGGGACCATGCTCTAGGTACGACACGCCAAATATCATAGCCACCACCTCCAACAGCAATCCACTTTCCATTACAGTATTCATGAGCTAACTGATGGGCTAACTTTGGGATCTCTCGATAAATTTTCATTGTTGTGGATAGATGTGTCAAAGGATCAAGAAAATGAGCATCCACACCATTTTGAGTTAAGATAACATCAGGCTTAAAAAATTCAATCACTTCTCTTAACGCAGTATCATAAGCATGGAGCCAGGATTCATCCTCAGTGAAGGCATCAACGGGTATATTAAACGAATATCCATAGCCTTTTCCGACCCCTCGCTCATTAATGTTTCCAGTCCCCGGAAAAAGGTAACGACCAGTTTCATGTATAGAGAATGTGCAAACATTTGGGTCATCGTAAAATAAAAATTGTACGCCGTCTCCATGATGAGCATCAGTATCCACATAAAGGACCTTTGCGTTGTATTTGTGTTGCATATATTTGATTGCTACTGCACTGTCATTATAAATACAAAAGCCAGATGCTTTACCTCTGAACCCATGATGTAAACCTCCACCAAGGTTAAGACCGTGAGCTGCTTTTCCTTCCATTACATAGTCAACAGCTGTTAATGTTCCACCAACTAATAAGCAACTTGCATCATGCATTCCAGGAAAGATGGGAGTATCCTCTGTTCCTAGACCATAGTTCGCAGCAATCTCTGGGGCCAAGCCCCCTTCACTAGCAAGTTTAACAGCTTGAATATATTTGGGGTCATGAATAAGAGACAGTTCCTCATCTGTTGCTATACGAGGCTGAACAATCCTTAGGTCATCAAGTGCATGTATAGATTTTAGTAAGTCATATGTTAATTTCACCCGGATTTGATTAAACGGATGTTTATCATTAAATTTATAAGAAATATACTGGTCAGAATATACGAATATCGAATCTCTACTCATTTAGTAACTCCTCTAAGTTAGGCCAAATGACTGAATAACCGTGCTCCCTTAATTCAGAAACAATTTTGGTTGTATTCATAGTTTGAACTCTAAATACTAAAATCTTATATTGTTGATCAACGTCAGGATATACAAGGACACTGGCAATGTTAACATTATGTTTTTTTAGAATAACAGCGACATCTGCTAACATACCAGCTTTATTAGCAACCCTTACTTCTAAGTGAGAGCTTGGTTGATGTGCACCTGTTAGCTGAACAAGAGTATAAAGAATATCTGTTTCTGTGACAATTCCAACTAGCTTGTTATCTTTCTCGATAGGTAAGCATCCGATTTTATGTTCAAAAAAGATCACTGCTGCTTCCTCCACAAAATCCAAAGGATGTGCTGTAATCACATGTTTACTCATGATCGTCTCAATTGGTTTTTGAAAATCATCAATATGGTCATTTCTATGTAAAATAGAGGGACTAACATCACGGATGTCTCGGTCACTTATGACACCTAAAATTTCTCTTGTTGAATTAACAATGGGTATATGTCTTATATGATAGTCACTCATTAATTGTATTGCTGTTTCAATTGGATCCCCAGGAGATAGAGTGATAACATTTTTTTTCATAATTTCTTCAATGATCATATTCATAATCCCCCTTTGTTTTCTATCTAAAACAATCAATACATAAAACGGTTCATAAAGCGTAGTCGATCAAATCTTTGAATTGACTCTGGATCTACTCTTTTGCCGATTTTTGCCATTAAACAATTAGCTGGATGCGAGCTTATTTCCGGGTCATCGGTAGCATACCAAACTAGCCCACCAGCGTTCATCATTTTTTCCATTACTTTTCGGTATTCCCAGACATTTAATCCTGTTCCTTTTAAATCCCAGTGCCAATAATATTCGGTCGTTATCGTAATGTAATCTTCCATCGCATCATCCATCATAGATACAATTAATAGACTTTTGCCTACAGAGAATCCACGGTATTCAGGAATGACTTCAATTGCACCTAATTCAATTAAATTTTCCATTTTTCCTTCAGACCAACGCTCAAGGGGGTCCGGGTATAAATAAGTGACATAGCCTACTATAGTATCGCGGATTCTTGCTATTATAATTCTACCTTCTGGCAGATCCGCAATTCCAATTAATGCTCTCTTTTGTTGTTCAGGTGGACGAAAGGCGACTAAATCTTTATGAAATTCATAACTAGCAAGCTTTTGTCCATTGATAGGCCCTTCTATGATTAAGTTTCCGTTTGGAGTTTTTACTTCTTTTGCATTATATGTTTTCAGATGTTTCATCACATCACCACCATTATAAAAAGTACTTGCTACTATTATACATGAAAAAGTTAGAAATGAAGCGTTTTCATATTATTTTCTGAAATAATCTAAAAACTGTTATATTCTGTATTTTTAAAATTGAGAAAAAATAATATTTGTACTATAATAGAGGAGGATTACTTTTACATAAGGGGGATTAATATGAAAGTGGAAGCGCTACCAGTTATTCAAGGGGATTTTAATTTAAAAGACTACAATCAGATGTATCGTGATTTCGATTGGGGAGAAGTCGAAAAAAGCTTTACATGGTCTGAGACAGGTAAGGTAAACATGGCCTACGAAGCAATTGACCGCCATGCAGAGGGGTTCAGAAAAAACAAAATTGCTCTTTACTACAGAGATCCTTCCCGAGATGAAAAGTACACATTTAAAGAGATGAAAGAGATGTCAAATAAAGCTGCAAATGTGTTAAAGCAGGCAGCAGATGTTGTTAAAGGAGACCGGGTATTTGTTTTCATGCCAAGATCTCCTGAGTGTTATTTTGCGATTTTAGGTGCAATTAAACTTGGTGCAATTGTTGGTCCATTATTCGAGGCTTTTATGGAGGGGGCTGTAAGAGATCGTTTGCAGGATAGTGAAGCAAAGGTCATAGTGACAACTCCTGAGCTTTTAAGTCGAGTTCCATTAGATGAATTACCTGCATTGGAGACAGTCGTCCTTGTAGGTGAGAATATCAAGGAAGAAGGACCTTTTATAGATTTAAATACAAGAATGAAGAGTGCTAGTAAGAATCTAGCAATTGAATGGGTTGAGCGTACAGACGGTCTTATTTTACACTATACGTCTGGTTCAACAGGAAAACCTAAAGGAGTCCTCCACGTTCATAATGCAATGATCCAGCATTATCAGACGGCACAGTGGGTACTAGATTTAAAAGAAGAGGATGTTTACTGGTGTACTGCTGATCCTGGTTGGGTAACTGGTACAGCGTATGGAATGTTTGGTCCTTGGTTATCTGGGGTTTCCAACGTTATTTTAGGAGGACGCTTTAAACCAGAAACATGGTATCAAACGATTGAGGATTTTGGTGTAACTGTCTGGTATAGTGCGCCAACAGCATTTAGAATGCTAATGGGTGCTGGAGATGAAGTTGTAAAGCAGTTTGATATGAGTACACTAAGACATATCTTAAGTGTTGGAGAGCCATTAAATCCTGAAGTAGTACGATGGGGAATGAAGGTATTTAACTTAAGAGTCCATGATACTTGGTGGATGACCGAAACAGGTGGTCAAACAATCTGTAACTATCCATGTATGGAAATCAAACCAGGTTCAATGGGTAAACCAATTCCTGGGGTAAAAGCGGCTATTGTGGATAACCAAGGAGAAGAGCTTCCGCCATATCGGATGGGTAATTTAGCAATAAAACGTGGTTGGCCTTCTATGATGTATACAATTTGGAACAACCAAGAGAAGTATGAATCCTATTTTATGCCTGGGGATTGGTACGTGTCAGGGGATTCTGCTTATATGGATGAAGATGGATACTTCTGGTTTCAAGGAAGAATTGATGATGTCATCATGACTTCTGGAGAGCGTGTAGGACCATTTGAGGTTGAAAGCAAGCTAGTTGAGCATCCAGCTGTTGCGGAAGCAGGTGTTATTGGGAAGCCTGATCCTGTTCGTGGTGAGATTATCAAAGCATTCGTTGCACTCCGTGATGGATATGAAGTAACCGAAGAATTAAAAGAAGATATCCGTAATTTTGTTAAAAAAGGTCTTGCGGCACATGCAGCACCTCGGGAGATTGAGTTCCGTGATAAGCTCCCTAAAACGAGAAGCGGAAAAATCATGAGACGGGTCTTAAAGGCGTGGGAGCTAGATTTACCAACAGGTGACCTTTCGACAATGGAAGATTAATAATACAAAAGCTAGTGGAGAAAATGAAAATGAAGTTGGTTTTCTCTACTAGCTTTTTATTTTTTGGTGGTTATTTTACTTTACCACTACGGGGTCCAATTCTTGGATACACAGAAAATCGTATACAACGAATAGCATTTTAATAAAAAAAATCCCCAAGCATGTTCGCTTGGGGATTTTCCTATCTTTAATCCATAGTCACTTTTAATTCTCATCCTGATCACTTGGATCAGTCGGAGAGTCGTTGCCTGGGTCATTATCAGGCGGATTATTCTTTGAAGGATCCGCCTTTGGTGGATCTTCCTCTTTAGGTTCTTCCGGTTCTGGTTTTACTTCTTGATAGTCACCCTTTTTAACAATATCACTTGAGGCAAAAGGTGTTTCATTTCCATTTACATCAACAGCTGTAACATAATAGGCACCAATGGCATTATTGAGAGATACTCGTAAATCATCTGTTGCTGGAACACTGCCTACCTTTTTGAAGTTAGTTGAATAATTAGCAGCTGCATAAATACGATAACCTAGGATATCGTTATGGCTATGTTTTTTCCAAGAAAGTGTATTACCAGAGATAGTAACACCTGTTACTTTATTTGGTCTAGAACCATTATCCTTTACTTCGTCATCCTCAGTAATGACTAGGTTTTCCCATTTAGATGTTTTAGGTAAGACTTTTTCAATGGCAGCAGTATCAGTTAAGTCATGGTATTCTAAGAATTCTTTTTTAATCATGACTCCTTCTTGAACAAATTCAAGAGGTGCACTAGCAGGTACACGATATGCTTTATCATCGACTACAATATACTTACCTTTCGTTAAACTGTCATCAACTTTATTCGGAACAAATTTAGTGTTGAAGATATCGTCAGCTATAAGGCCTGCTTCACGGCATAGTTCCGACGGTAATAAACCAGATAATACACAATATGATCTTCGTACAATACCACCAGGCATTTTAAATGGCTCTTCTGGATCTACAAGTTCTGGGCGGACATCATAAGCAGCATTCATGAGCTGTGACCATAACATGATGTTTCGCACTGAGTAGTTCACATTTTTATGGCGGATACTAACTGGCTTAGGTGTATCATATCCAAGCCATGTTCCAAATGATACATTTGGGTTTGTTGCTACAAACCAGACATCCTTCAAATCTTGACCTGTACCTGTTTTACCAGCCCAATCAGAACTGAATTTTAGATGACTGTATAACGAAGTGGCAGTTCCACTACGAATAACGTCTCTCATTACATCTATTGTTAGATAAGCTGTTTGAGGTGAGAAGACTTCAACTTCTTCTACTTCATGTTCATATATGACTTCGCCTTCTTTGGTTGTAATCTTTTCAATCATATATCCATCAATAAATTTCCCACTATTTGCAAATGTTGAATAGGCATTTACGTTCTCTTCAACAGATACACCATAATCAAGTGCACCTAATGCAATCGAGTGGGTCGTATAATCAACATCAACGAGGGAAGTGTAACCCATTTTTTCTAAGAAAGTAATTGGTTTCTTATCAAAGTTATTAACATACGCTTTTACAGCAGGGACGTTTCTTGACATTTTTAAGGCATGTCTTATAGACATTAAACCATCATGATCGTTGGGACCACCATAGTTTTGAACGTATTTTGAATATCCAGGATATTGATATGGAACATCTGCTAATATTGATCCTGGTTGTAATGTACCAAACTCAAAGGCTGGTGCATAATCCAGCAGGGGTTTCATTGTCGATCCATTAGGACGTATCATTTGTGTTGCATGGTTTGTTTCTTCTCTATGGAAATCACGACCACCAACAAAACTTATAATTTTACCAGTTTTGTTTTCAATTAAAACAGCACCAGTTTCTTCAGGTTCAATTTCATACTCACCTGTTTCAGGATTAGGTTTTGTATTTTTTATTTCAGGACCAAAATAATCAAAGTTCTTTACGACATCTTGCATACGATCATAAATTTCTTTATCAATTGTAGTGTGAATTTGATAACCATTCTGTCTCAGTTGATTATAAGCTGTAGAGTAATAATAGTTCTTAAGTTCACTATCAGCTTCTAAGTCTGCTTCTTCATAGCCTTCTTCTTCAGCAATTTTTGAAACTAAAATTTCAGTAGCTCTTGCTTCAACTTCATTAGTCAACCAAGGATATTCATCCCTAGTAGAAGGTATTGGATCAATCAGATGCGCTGCTAAATCAAATTGCAATGCTTCTTCAAATTGCTTTTGTGTGATCACTTCTGCTGTTAGCATACGGCGTAATACTATTTGCATTCTTTGTAGACCAGGATCGAGATTATCCTTAATATAATTGCCTTCTTCATTAAGCTGGTTATAAAAAGGAGTGTAAGCATAAGGATTTTGAGGTATTCCAGCTATAAATGCAGCTTGTGGAAGTGTTAAATCCTTTGCATCCACACCAAATAACCCCTGAGCCGCAGCTTGGACACCAGCAATATTTCGACCGCTTGAATTTCTCCCGAAAGAGACGATATTTAAATAAGCTTCGAGAATCTCATCTTTTTCAAAGAACTTCTCTAGTCTCATAGCTAGTAGTATTTCTTTAGCTTTACGATCAAATGAGACTTCATTTGTTAGGATTTGATTTTTTATTAATTGTTGAGTTAGTGTACTTCCGCCTGTTTGCATCGGTGCACTTGTAACCTCTTGAATCATAGCACGGAGGATGGCTTTTGGAACAACTCCATTATGCTCATAAAAATATTCATCCTCTGTAGCGATTACCGCATTAATTATATGAGGAGAAATCTGGCTTAAATCAACTTCTTCTCGTTCTAAATCTGTTCGTAATTTACCTAAATAGATATTATTATCAAAATATACTTCTGTTGTTTCTTCATAGTTGTAAATATCTCTTTTCATATTATCATAGGCTCTAATAGGTTCTTCTTTTACCAGTGATGCAAAATATCCAGCACCAACTCCACCCGCAAAAGTCACACCAAGGATCCCTATGATTAGGAAGATTAAGAATAAATTCCAAGTAACATTGTATGTAATTCTTATCCCTTTCCATGCATGTTTATTTGTCACAATATGTTTTAACGAAAGCAATCGTTCACTCCACTGTGATTTATTAAACTTCATATCATCAGCCCCCTAAAATCAAGTACATTATAGCATAAAGCAGAAGAGAAGTATTATTTTTTTGTTAATTTCCATTATTTTATTTGACATAAAGCTTCTTTTTATGATAAAAAAACAGTAATACTTTAAACGCACTTGAGAGGTCATAGTAGTGATAACTTCAATGTTATAGAGAGCTGATGGTTGGTGTAAATCAGTACATAGGTTATCATGAATTACTACCTTTAGCTTCTTTTGGGAACATAATGATTGTAGTATCATCATTAGTAGCAAAAGACGGTTTTCCCGTTATCGAAACTTGAGATAAGAACATTCTTTGTTCTTAAGTAGGGTGGTACCGCGATCAAAACTCGCCCCTTCGTTTACGAAGGGGCGAGTTTTTTATTTGATCTGCTCAGACCACATATTGAAAGTACAATGATGTATATCAAAAAAATGTGTATCAATTTCTTGTAGAAAAAGGAGAGTCAAACATGGAAATTTTAGATGATTTACAGTTTAGAGGGTTAATTAATCAGGTGACAGATGAAGAGGGACTGAAATCCCTTTTAAATCAAGAAAGTGTAAAACTATACTGTGGGTTTGACCCTACAGCAGACAGTCTTCATATTGGACATCTGGTTGGGGTGTTGGCATTAAAAAGATTCCAAATGGCAGGGCATCAACCTATTGCATTAGTTGGTGGTGCAACAGGTTTAATTGGTGATCCTAGTGGTAAAAAAGCGGAAAGAACGTTAAATACGAAAGAAGTTGTTGAAGGCTTTAGCCAAAGTATCAAAAATCAATTATCTCAATTTCTAGATTTTAATAAAGAAGGCAATCCAGCCCAAATTGCCAATAACTATGACTGGATTGGAAGCTTAGATCTGATTACTTTCTTACGTGATATTGGAAAAAGCTTCGGTTTAAACTATATGCTAGCAAAAGATTCAGTTGCCTCAAGATTAGAAGCAGGGATTTCATTTACTGAATTTAGCTACATGATTTTACAATCATATGATTTCCTTAAATTGTACGAAACACAAAATTGTAAGCTGCAAATTGGTGGTAGTGATCAATGGGGTAATATCACCGCTGGTCTTGAGTTAATCCGTAAATCTGTAGAAGAAGATTCAAAAGCATTTGGTTTAACAATTCCCCTAGTGACTAAATCGGATGGTACTAAGTTCGGTAAAACTGAAGGTGGAACAATCTGGTTAGATAAAGAAAAAACATCACCATATGAATTTTACCAGTTCTGGATTAATACAGATGACCGTGATGTAGTAAGATACTTGAAGTACTTTACATTCTTTACAAAAGAAGAAATCGATGCACTTGAAGAGGAAACAAAAAACGCTCCTGAAAAGCGTCTTGGTCAAAAAGCATTAGCTGAGGAAGTAACTAAGCTCGTTCATGGTGAAGAGGCATTTGTTCAAGCTGTGAAAATCTCTGAAAGCCTATTTAGTGGAAATGTCGGGGATTTAACTGCGGACGAGATTAAGCAAGGCTTTAAAGATGTACCATCTTTCCAAGTTAACAATGAAGAGGAAGTAGGATTAATCGACCTACTTGTAAATAGTAAAATCTCTCCATCAAAACGCCAAGCACGTGAGGATATTTCAAACGGTGCAATTTATGTAAATGGAGAAAGAGCCCAAGAGCTTGACCGTGTGATTTCAAAAGAAGATCGTATAGAAGGACAATTTACGATTATCAGAAGAGGCAAGAAGAAATACTACCTAATTAAATACTAAGGTCTTTTTTAGAAAGCTTGTTTTTAATTGACCATAGTTACAATTTTTAACACAACAGATAATTAAAGTTAAATTAGAGAAGCAAATGAGACTTAATCTCGGTTGCTTCTTTTTTGTATTATATACAATTGCTCAATGTGTAAAATAGCTGTTACATCCTAGCAGCATCCATTCACCAGATATATATTGTTTGACGGTAAGAACGTGATGGACAGATATAAGCCACAAAAGGAATTGGCTTGTTTTTTGTTAAGAAATGATTATCAAAGATGAAATATACAAATGCTAGGTAGAGATATATGGAGGGAAAGAAATGGTGAATATAGGGAAATACATTTATCAACTAAGAAAACCTATCCTTTTTTTATGGCTTGTATTAATCATTGGATTTTCGATCTTAGCAATTAAGCTTCCATCGGTCTTAAGTGGTAATGGCTTTGCTTATGATGGAGATTATCAAGAAACCGAAGCTTTGCTAGAACAAGAATTTAACCAAGCAAAATCACAAATTATTTTGCTTTTTGAACGAGAAGCATTCATATCCGATGAAAAGTGGAAAGACTTTATATCGAACACATTCATCCAGATAGAAGATCTACCAGGGGTAGAAAATAAAGTAACACCATTTGAACATGAAGGCATGATGAAAGGGAACTTAGCGTATGGTCTCCTTATGTTTGATAAAGACTCTGAAGAGATGGATGCTGAAATTAATCAACTGCGAAAATTATTACCGAATGAAACAGGTATGGATGTTAGTCCTACAGGAGAACCGGTAGTTGTAAAGGATTTGAATGAAGCAAGTCAAAAGGATTTAGTAAAAGCTGAAATGATCGGTCTCCCGATCGCTTTGCTTGTTTTAATTGCTGCATTTGGTAGTTTGGTTGCAGCAAGTGTTCCGCTGTTAATTGGAATCATTTCGATCATTATTACAATGGGAATTCTATACTTGTTAAGTTTTCAAATGAACTTTTCAATTTTTTTATTAAATATAGTGCCGATGATTGGTTTGGCACTGAGTATCGACTTTGCCCTTTTGTTTATTAATAGGTATAAGGAAGAAATTAGAACAAAGGAAATTCATGAGGCAATTTCCATTACGATTGCGACTGCAGGGCGTTCAATAATTTTTTCAGGTTTATGTGTGTTTATTGGACTGCTAGGACTTTTATTTATCAAAATTGATCTATTCATGAACGTGGCTGTTGGTGGCATGGTGGTTGTGTTTGTATCAGTACTATCAGCAGTTACCTTTTTACCGGCACTACTATCTTTATTAGGTAAGAAAATAAACTCGCTAAGTGTGATCAAATCACAAAATGATACAGAGGGTGTCTGGAGAAGGTTTGCTATTTTTGTCATGAAAAGACCAGTTAGTATGATGCTTCTCGCACTTAGTATATTGTTAATTAGTTTAGTTCCAGTGAAAGATATGAATTTAACTATCCCTGGTCTTGATGCATTGCCACCTAATTATGAAGCAAGAATTGCTCTTGAAACCTACAGAGACGTGTTCATTGATGAAAACAAAAACGAAGAACATAAAGTGATTGCTGTATTAGAAACACCCGGAGACGTCTTGGAGGAGGAAAATCTAACAAAAATCAAAGAAACAATTGATAAGATTATTCAACAAGAGAAAGTGTCACTTGTCGAGTCGCCGTTCTCGCTTCTAAATATAAACTCAGCTGAAGAAATGACACACCTCCTTGCGTTAGAGGATAATAACCCAGAGGTTATGGGAGTGCTTGATCGATATTCAGTAAATAATAAAATGGTATTGAACGTCTATTTTGAGGATATAGAAAGTGCAAAAACGTGGGTGAGGTTTCAAAAAGATCACTCTCAAGAATTGAACATGTACTTGGGAGGAAGCCCGACCTTCGAACAAGAAATATTTGATGAAATATATGAAAAATCACCATATGGTTTAGCACTAATATTAGCCACCACCTTTTTTATTTTAATGGTCGCATTTCGTTCTTTATTAATCCCAATCAAAGCGATCGCAATGAATATCTTGAGTTTACTGGCAACGTTCGGGATTATTGTATGGATTTTTCAACAAGGACATTTGGGTATTAATCCATCTGATATAAGTCTTATGGTTCCTGTTTTTGTATTCAGTCTTGTATTTGGTTTGAGTATGGATTACGAGGTTTTTTTCATTTCCCGAATACATGAAAACTATCTTGAATCAGGTAATAATGATGAAGCAACAGTCGAAGGGCTTGCTACAACTAGCAAAATCATTACTTCAGCAGCAGCGATTATGATTGTTGTAACTGGTGCCTTTGGTTTTACTGGAGTGATGCCAGTGAAACAGGTTGGTGTAGGAATCGCGATTGCCATTTTTATTGATGCCACAATTGTACGAATGCTGTTGGTCCCATCTTTAATGAAGTTATTTGGGGACTGGAATTGGTGGTATTTTGGGAAGAAAAAAATTGAACGAGGATAACATGAAACTCTGCTCAGGGCAACCTAATGGATTTTGGCCAAAAGGCGATGGTGTCTCGTACTAGATGCCAAAGCGAAGGTGAAATTTAATGCTTTTTGTATCGTAAAAAAACCCCCGGAAAAATCCAGGGGTTTTGTTCGTACTTATTAACGAGAGTAGAACTCAACGATAAGAGCTTCGTTAATTTCAGCAGGTAATTCAGAACGCTCTGGTAAGCGAGTGAAAGTTGCTTCTAATTTCTCAGCATCAAAAGTTAAGTAATCTGGTACGAAGTTGTTAGTTTCAACAGCTTCTTTAACAACGTCAAGGTTACGAGATTTTTCACGTAATGTAATTGTTTGACCAAGCTTCACGCGGTATGAAGGAATATCTAAACGACTTCCATCAACTAAAATGTGACCATGGTTAACTAATTGACGAGCTTGACGACGTGTGCGAGCTAAACCTGCACGATAAACTATGTTATCAAGACGAGATTCTAAAAGAACCATGAAGTTTTCACCGTGCTTACCTTGCATTTTACTAGCAGCATCAAATGTATTACGGAATTGACGCTCATTTACTCCGAACATATGACGTAATTTTTGCTTTTCTTGTAATTGTAAACCATACTCAGAAAGCTTTTTACGTTGGTTTGGACCATGTTGTCCTGGAGCGTATGGACGCTTTTCTAATTCTTTACCTGTACCACTTAATGAAATGCCAAGACGACGGGATAATTTCCAGCTTGGACCTGTATAACGAGCCATGAATGACTCCTCCTTCAAATGTTTTTATTTTGTTGTAAAATAAAAACAGATGTGACTCAATACATTTATGGACATTTTATTTTCATGTACCCTCGCTCTAGCAGCCAAAGAGTTACTCGACACACCATCTTAAAACATTAAGAGGAATAAAATGAACACATAAAGTTATCACATACGCTGCAATATTTTACACAACGAATATTATATGATTTTTAGCCTGTAAAGTCAAGTTGCTTTATAGACTCTAATTTGTTTTACTCATTTTGACAATTAAATAAGGAAATATCTACAATTTTATCTTATAATAAAATTAAGAAATTATATTGAGCATCTTTTCTGAATGTTGTTTGTATTAGCTAGTTATTAAAAGGTGTTTATATAAACTAAGAACGGTGAGAAATTGTGGGTGATGATAATATGTTATTACAGCAAGACGAAGTTCAACAATTACTTATTTTTAAGAGCAGCTTATATGAAATAATGACTCTTGAGAACGAAAACGACAATATCGTTGAAAAATTAGTTGAACAGGTAAAAATTGTGTTTGCGATTAGGAATGTTTCTATCTTTTTGTATGATGAATGGAAAGAAAGATATATACTATCAGCAACAACTCAGCCAACTTCTTTAAAAAAATTCGAAATTACTTCTCCCGAGGAAGTTAAGGATTCAAGTGAATGGAAACTACCAATGGAAATAAATGGTGAAAATATCGGGGTTATGTTGTTCGAACTTGAAGACTTTTCTTCAATAAGCACTAAATTAATTATGTCCATTGTAACCGAGTGCACGAAAATAGTTGATCGCTTTCAAAGACTGTCTAAGTTTTTAAATGAAGAGCTCCGTTATGAACGGTTATTTGGTTTAACAGCCAAGTTCCATTCTTCCATGAATATTGATGATGTTCTTGGTGAAGTGATAAAAACACTTCAAAATGTGTATCCAACTTTTACATATTATTTATTGTTATCACATGATAATGTTGCAAGTGATAACCTACCAATAAAAGATTTAAAATATCATAATTATGAGAGCTCTGCAGCTGTACAAGCATTTGTTACTGGAAATATACAAAGAGAAGATTTTATTAAAAATCGGCAATCGGCGCTTTATGCACCATTAAAAGGAAAGCAAGGTGTATATGGGGTTCTCCAAGTAATCGCACCAAATCATGTGATATTTCCAAACCATGAAACCAATTTTATCGAGTTACTTGCAAATACAGCAGGCAGTGCGTTAGAAAATGCCCAACTTTACCAGCAATCTAAAAGACTTGTAGCAGATCTCCAACTTATAAATGACACAACTCATCGATTGAATTCAAACCTTAGATTAACTGATACTATTTCATTTATGTCCGAACAAATTATTAAATACTTAGTAGCGGATGAGGTTGGATTTATAAGTTTTGAATTAGGTAAAGATTCTCAAGTGCTTCCGGGCAGTACAGGCTATTTCTTTTCGGAAGAAGCATTAAGCATTATTGAATTCTCACAAGCAAAAATCAAAGATGAACGTGACACGTTATTTGTGGGTGACTTTGATCATGATATTGTCGAAGATGAGGAGTCAACAAAGTTTAGTTCATTAATGGCTGTGCCTATGGTTCATAATGGTGAGGTTAAGGGCATTGCAATCGTTCTACATAGAAATCCATATTTCTTTTCATTTGACACATTTAAATTGTTTCAATCTCTTATTCATCATTCAACCTTGGCTTTTTCAAACTCAACGTTACGTGAAGAACTTGAGAATTTGGTGATAACGGATCATTTAACAAAGCTGCGATCACGTAATTTTCTTGATGATAGAATTCATAAATCAATGGAAAACGATTTACAAGGAACCTTCATCTTAATTGATATTGATAATTTTAAGAATATTAATGATACGCATGGCCATCAGGTCGGAGACTCGGTCATTATACAGGTGGCTGATTTGCTAAAAGCGAATATAAGAGATCAAGATATCGGTGCAAGGTGGGGTGGTGAGGAGCTTGCCATTTACTTACCAAAAGTAGCAAAGCAGGTTGGAGTCGTCGTCGCTAATAGACTCGTTGAGAAAGTCCAAAGTAATACAAAACCAAAAGTAACCATCTCCTGTGGAATCGCCGATTGGAAAAAAGAGCAGAAAGATACCGTTCAAAATCTTTTCCATCGTGCCGACAAGGCGTTATATGCTGCAAAAGAGGCTGGGAAGAACAGGGTCATTGTGCAGGGAATGGTTGTGAATTAATTTATTTTTAAGTGCTTCGCTCGGTTGAGTGGGGCGCTTTTTTGTTTTGTTTAATGGGGAGCTAGTAGGTGCGGGGGAAGCAGAATATAATATAGTGAGTAAGAGAGAAAGGGAATGAAAGAACGATTCTGATTCCGTTTCAGTAGTGACTCGGGGGAGAAAGGGAATGAAAGAACGAGTCTGATTCCCTTTCAGTAGTGTATTGGGGTAGAAGGGAATGAAAGAGCGAGTCTGATTCCCTTTCAGTAGTGTATTGGGGTAGAAGGGAATGAAAGAGCGATTCTGATTCCCTTTCAATAGTGAATCGAGATAAAAAGGGAACGAAAGAGCAAGTCTGATTCCCTTTCAATAGTGAATCGGGGTAGAAAGGGAACGAAAGAGCAAGTCTGATTCCCTTTCAATAGTGTATCGGGTAGAAAGGGAACGAAAGAGCGAGTCTGATTCCCTTTCAATAGTGTATCGGGTAGAAAGGGAACGAAAGAGCGAGTCTGATTCCCTTTCAATAGTGAATCGGGGTAGAAAGGGAACGAAAGAGCAAGTCTGATTCCCTTTCAATAGTGTATCGGGGTAGAAAGGGAACGAAAGAGCAAGTCTGATTCCCTTTCAGTAGTGCATCGGAGGAGAAAGGGAACGAAAGAGCAAGTCTGATTCCCTTTCAGTAGTGAATCGGAGGAGAAAGGGAACGAAAGAGCAAGTCTGATTCCCTTTCAATAGTGAATCGGGGTAGAAAGGGAACGAAAGAGCAAGTCTGATTCCCTTTCAGTAGTGCATCGGAGGAGAAAGGGAACGAAAGAGCAAGTCTGATTCCCTTTCAGTAGTGCATCGGGGTAGAAAGGGAATGAAAGAGCGAGTCTGATTCCCTTTCAGTAGTGAATCGGGGTAGAAAGGGAACGAAAGAGCAAGTCTGATTCCCTTTCAGTAGTGCATCGGGGTAGAAAGGGAATGAAAGAGCGAGTCTGATTCCCTTTCAGTAGTGTATCGGGGTAGAAAGGGAATGAAAGAGCAAGTCTGATTCCCTTTCAGTAGTGCATCGGAGGAGAAAGGGAACGAAAGAGCAAGTCTGATTCCCTTTCAGTAGTGAATCGAGGTAGAAAGGGAATGAAAGAGCAAGTCTGATTCCCTTTCAGTAGTGCATCGGGGTAGAAAGGGAATGAAAGAGCGAGTCTGATTCCCTTTCAGTAGTGTATCGGGGTAGAAAGGGAATGAAAGAGCAAGTCTGATTCCCTTTCGGTAGTGCATCGGGGGAGAAAGGGAATGAAAGAGCGAGTCTGATTCCCTTTCAGTAGTTAATTGGGGTAGAAAAGGAATGAAAGAACGAGTCTGATTCCCTTTCAGAAGTGCATCGGAGTCAAGTCCTGATTATTGTGTAAAATTCTTATACAATGTTTTCAACAACTTTTTAGTGATTTATTGTTTTATCCCCATACATTTTTTTTTGCGAATTCTTCCATGGTTTTTTGTTTGCATATCCAGGAAAGGTTGTCAAAGGCACTTCACTTTGACAGCCTTTCCTGGATATGCGATTATTCCATAATGGAAGGTTCAAAAAACAACTAATGCATTAACGATTTTCTTTTAGCGTAAATAGACTCTTGATATTCCATTAATATTGCACCTATCAATCTAAAAGCAGATTGTGTATTTGGGAATATACGAATAACTCTTTCTCTTCGACGCACCTCTTGATTTAAGCGTTCAAGAGAATTAGTGCTTCGTATGTGTGGACGTATTTTTTCTGGATAATTCATGTACTGAATGGTATCTTCGAAACCATCTTCTAAGATAGCTAAAGCCTTCTCATACTTTGAGTTGTTTCCAAATTGGCTTATCAGTTCATCTTTGAATATTCGAATGTCTTCAATAGTAATGGCTTCAAAGATACGCTTAACCATCATACGTACATCAGTTGAATCTTTCTTTGGTAGCTTATTAAAAATATTACGTTTAAAATGTACGTTGCATCTTTGCCAGCAAGTTCCTACAAATTCACGTTGTATGGCCTTTTGTAGTCCTTTATGAGCATCTGATATCACTAGTTGTGGGGATTGAAGCCCGCGTGATTTAAGCTGTTGTAAAAAGCGGCTCCAACACTCATAATCCTCTTCATGATCTACGCTTAAACCTAGTATTTCACGTGTATTCTTTTCAGTTATAGCTGTAGCAATATAAACTGCTTTTGATACGACCTTGTGATGTTCACGGACTTTAATATACATGGCATCTACAAAGAGGTATGGATAGTATCTTGTGTTTAAAGGACGATTAGCCCAACCTTTTACAATTGGATCAAGCTTCTCTGTGAGGGAGGAAACAAACGATTTTGATACAGCTTCACCACAAAGTTGTTCAACAATCTGAGTAACCTTTCGAGTAGATACACCATTAATAACCATTTCTAACATAGAGATGACAAGAGCTTGATCACATCGTGCGTATTTTTCAAATACGGATGTAGAAAACTCACCATTACGAGTCCTTGGTACTTTAAGAGTTATTCTACCAATGTTCAAGATTAACTCACGTTCATAGTAGCCATTTCGATAATCACGGCGATCTTCAGAGCGTTCATAGGGAGATACACGTAAATAATCATTTCTTTCTTTCTCCATTACCTCATTTAAAACTAGAACAACAGCAGACTTAATAACTGCATCAATATCCGAATTCATTACTGATTCTTTTAAAACTTCCAAATCTAGGTTAAACTGTAAGTGGGTCATTATTATTCCTCTTTTCATTGTTTATCGTAGCTGAAAACATTGTAGCCAAGAGTGAATAATATGAACCCTTTTTCTTTTTACACAATTATACGGACTTAATCGTGCATCGGAGGAGAAAGGGAACGAAAGAGCAAGTCTGATTCCCTTTCAGTAGTGCATCGGAGGAGAAAGGGAACGAAAGAGCAAGTCTGATTCCCTTTCAGTAGTGAAGCGGGGTAGAAAGGGAATGAAAGAGCGAGTCTGATTCCCTTTCAGTAGTGAACCTGGAGTAAGTGTTCAAAGAGAGTCCCTTTATATTTAATGGAGTCAAATTCGATAATTATAGGAAGTCACCCTTCAATTACTGGATTCAATTAAGGGAGAGTTCTTTTTATCAGTCTTAATATAATGAGACGACTTACTATGACCTTCAAGCTTGAAATGCTCGCTAAGTATTCTTAAAATCGTTTTTTTTGATTTCACAATCATACACCATTCCAAAACCCCTCTAGAAGTTATTTGCATATCTGGAAAAAGTCTCGTGAATTCCTCAATAGTCCGCAATACGGCTGAATCAACACTTTCCGCTAGACCACAAGAATCACAGGAAATTGTGTGTTTTCCTACAGCCTTAGTAAATGACTGACACCTCACACAAGTAATCCCTTTAGCAAGCTGATTATAAGTATATTCAAATGTTTTTAGATAAGGTGATTTTGGAATATGTCGCGATAATAACAAGTTAGCCAATTTAAAACATCGATCATTCAGTTTCTGTGATTCCAATGAAAGTTTCTTAATAAAGCGCTCTAGCTGTGTTGGAAATATAATTGGGTGATCGGTAGAACACTGATAGAGGTGAAATTCGGGGTTTACAAAAACAAGATATGATCTAATCGAATATTTCAAACCTAGTTCTTGTAACATTCGTTGAAAGAGGCCATCACTCCGTTTTAATTGGTCTAATGGATTGTTTATCAACTTTTTGGGTGTAACATACCATTGGTCTCCTTCAATTAAATAATCACCCTCATAATTTTTGACTTCAAATATAAGAATTGTACCTTGGGTAATAAGAATCTTATCAATTTGAAAAATAGTATTATTAATTTCAAAAAGTAAATCATCTAATGCAATCCATTCATCTGTCAACACAGAAAGTTTTTCGTCAAGAAGAAGTTCACCCTGTAACCCTTTTTCTAGATTAAAGTAATAGCTTTCCTGGTCCATTAGGTTTGTTCGGATTTTTAGTGATCTCAGAATTAATAGTTCTTCTGATTCAGATCTTTGTTTTAAAACATGAATTACCATTCACCTCCGGTTCGTTTGAGTAAATCAATTTTATAAGAAATATCAGCCGATGACAAAGGCTAAAAAAACAATTTTAGGATATTTGTACCCAAGTATTTAAATGTTTCTAACACAAAAAATGCCCTAGGATCCTAAATCCTAAGGCACAAATATTCAATTTTACAAACTCTCCACCAGCACACGAACAAACTCTTCCAAGTACTCCTGATCGATTTCATCAAATCGATTTTTAATAGGGCTGTCAATGTCAAGGACTCCAATAACCTTATTGTCCTTGATTATTGGAACAACAATTTCGGATTGAGAAGCTGCATCACAGGCGATATGGCCAGGAAATGCATGAACATCCTCAACACGCTCTGTCTTTTTGTTGGCTGCAGCTGTCCCGCACACTCCCTTACCAAAGGGAATTCTTACACAAGCAGGTAAACCTTGAAATGGTCCTAAAACAAGTTGGTTGTCATCCTCAGTTAAATAGAAACCGACCCAATTGATTTCGGTTAAAAACTGATTCAATAATGCAGCTGCATTAGATAAATTAGCAATCGCATTATTTTCACCTTCGATTAAAGCTGCTAACTGTTTATTTAACATTTTATAATTATCTACACGATTTCCGGAATACTGTTCGACATTAAACATGGTTTTCCCCCTTGCAAATTATGAAATAGTCTCTATTTTTATCAAAAAACGTTGAATTACCTAGGTAATTGTCGATGAATACTTAAAGGAACTGAGTCATTTTTATAGAAACTATAAAAGAGTATACACCATTTATATAAAGGGTGAGAAATGTTATGGAAGCTAAAGTGAAAAAAACTTCGAAAACCAAGCAAAAAGTGATTGAAGCTGCAGCCTTTCTGTTTAATACGAAAGGGTATGATGGAACTTCAGTTCGTGAAATTGCCAAGAGAGCTGATGTGAATGTAGCGAATATCTCCTATTATTTTGATAATAAGGCCGGATTATTGGAATACCTTGTATCATCATTCTTAGAAGGATATACAGCAGTGATAGAACAGGCGTATGTCCGGTTAGATAGCCGTTCTGCACAAGAATGCTTACTTATGTTCATCAAAAATTTGATGAAATATCAGAAAGAAAATAGTCAGCTTGCTCGATTTGTTTTAAGAGAAATTACCCTCGATTCCGTATTGATTAGAGAAGTGTTTACTACCTATATGATGAAAGAAAAGTTCTATATAAAGTCGATTTTAGAAACAGGCATTCATCAGCAGGAATTTAGAAAAATGTCGATCCCTCATACAATCATACAGTTAAAAGGGATGTTAACAATGCCCTATCTACATACTCAATACATGTCAGAAGTATTACATGTGATGCCATATGATACGTATTTTACTGAGCAGTATGTTAAAGAAATTGAAAAGTGGGTAAATCTAACTCTTTGTCAACCAATTGAGAAATCAACCTTTACAACTAGAAAAGCAGAATAAGTCGCGAGTCTTTAGAACCTTGTTGGTGAAGTAAAAAGATGCTTTGCATATAGATATTGATAACCTTGTTCTAAGTCCTTCGCGCTATGGGCATCAGACCCATATACTAGAGGGATTTTTTGTTTGATTGCTTCCTCCACAATCCACTGAGGCGGATATGGTTCCGCACAAAACTCCTTTTTCATTCCTGCGCCATTATAATCTAGTTCTAGATTGTGTGCCTTTATTTCACTAAGAATTGCTTTAATCTTGGATGAGTAATCCATTTCTGGTTGATAAAGCTTTTGAAATTTATGGACTAATGTTATATGACCTACTCGTTTTGGTTTGAATTTCCCAAGGTCGGCCTTTATTGATTGTTCTAATGTATCGTAATAACTTTGATAAATATGATCGACGGATGAAAAAATGGAAATCATTTGTTTGAACATATCTGCAGAAAAATCGACACAATAATAGTTGTTTTCTTTTCTTAAGAAATGAACAGATAGGATACTATCATCTAAATAGGGTCCGTATTCATTTAAAAAATCAGTGATTCCCTCTTCAAAACCTAGAATATAGTCGACTTCTAATCCGATATTTATTTTAATATCGGATTGAAACTTTCTTTTCAGATTCTGTAATTGGGAGATATAATCTTCTAGCTTAGAAAATTCCATACCACTATCTTTATCTGGTGTAGGATCAACAAAATCAAGGGGTAATGGAGCATGTTCAGTGAAGGAAATTTCACTGTAATTAAGTGCAATTGCCCTTTTTATATATTGTTCAAATTCGTCTTTTGTTCCATGTGGACAGAATGGACTATGTATGTGACCATCAGTTTTCATAAGGACCCCTCACAATCAATGAAAAGTTTAGCAAATTTCTGTAAAAAATTTTAAATTTTTGCTCAAAAATTGTCGTTTACATGGTATCATAAAAGCATTGAAAAAAACACTTATAAAAATTGTTTTTCTAATGCCTTCTAACAACAGGGGTTTAACATAGAGGCTATTTTATATAAAGGCTCATTAAAAGCAACAAAGTGTACGAAAACAGCCTATATAAAGTTTTTTGGAAGTGGGACGATTAGGAGCTTGAGCCACTGTGTTTCGGATATCGGTATAACAACCACTTTCGAAAAAAAGCCTTACATAATGACGTTTTAGATAGGAGCAAGGGGGCTTTTTATGGAAATCATCATCGGAATTTTAGTTATTATTATTACCGTTTCAATTTTAGGCTTTTATTCACGAAAAAAAATATATCAGGAAGTAGATCGATTAGAGTTATGGAAAATTGAAATTACGAATCGACCAGTTACTGATGAGATATCAAAAGTAAAAGACTTGAACATGACAGGTGAAACTGAAAAATTATTTGAGCAATGGCGTAAAGAATGGGATGAAATAGTCACCCTAAGGCTTCCAAATGTAGAAGAATATTTATTTGATGCAGAAGAATATGCTGATAAATATCGATTTAATAAATCGAAAAAGGTATTAGAGGCCATTGAGAAGGAATTAACTGAAACAGATGCTCTCATTACCCGCATTTTAGCAGAATTAAATGAACTTGTTGGTAGTGAAGAGAAAAATCGGATAGAGATGGATGAGCTGAAACAATCGTATCGAGACTTAAAAAAGGTGTTGTTAGCACATCGGCATACATTTGGACAAGCTGAATTTCAATTAGAATTAAAACTTGATGAAGTAAGTGAAAAGTTCAAAGAGTTTGAGGAAGCTACAACACAAGGGAATTATCTGCAGGCAAGAGAAATGGTCATATCAATTAAGGGTGTTATTTCTGTCCTTAGCTTGAAAATGGAGCAAATTCCACGCTTGCTAACAGAATGTCAATCATCGATTCCAAAAAAGCTTGATGAAATCTCTGATGGACATAATGAAATGACAACCGAGGGCTACATCCTTGATCATATCCAAGTGACCAAAGAAATTGAACGTCTGAGAACTCAGCTTTCATATTATACAGAGCTGTTAGAAAAAACGGAAGTAGATGAAGTGAAAACAGGTTTAGAGGAAATTAATGAAGCTATTGAAACATTGTATGATTTGCTTGAAAAAGAAGTTGAAGCAAATCAATTTATCCAATCAGAGCTTGGGAAAATTGAGGAGAACTTTCATATCCTTCTTGAGGAAAGTAGAGCATCTGAGTATGAAACACAAATTGTACAACAAAGCTATCGATTGTCGGAAGAAGATATTGATGCACATAGACAAATTCTAAAAAAGCTTACTCAATTGTTTAAGCAATTTGTAAATGTAAAAGATAAACTATCAGAAGAGCATATTGCTTATACTATTATTAGGGATGAGTTAGAAGAAGTTTATGCTTCTCTCCAAGACTTAAAGCAGAAGCATGATAAGTTTTGTGAAAGTATCCAAGCATTAAGAAAAGATGAGTTAGTTGCACGTCAAAAAGTAGTTGATATGCAGAAAAATCTTACTGAGATAAGAAGGCTTTTACTGAAAAATAATATTCCGGGGCTACCAACTGGATTTGCAGAGATTCTTCGAGAAACAAAAGAAGGTATTCAAACAGTAATGTTAAAGTTGGAAGAGAAACCCCTAAATATGGCAGCTGTAACTGAATCACTACAAAGTGCTGAAGATTTAATTGACAAAGTATCTAGTTCGACAGAAGAAATGATTGAACAAGTTTTCCTAGCTGAAAAAGTCATTCAATACGGAAATAGATATAGAAGTCGTTACAAAAAGGTTGCTTCTAGTTTAGACGAGGCTGAAACTTTGTTTCGTAATTATGAGTACCAACAAGCGTTAGAACAAGCTGCAACTACATTAGATGAATTTGAACCAGGGGTATTAAAAAAAGTTGAAGAAATGATCAAAAATACCTAAAAAGTTCAAGGCTAAAAGAAGCTCCGTTATGATAATGGTAACTAGTTTAGTTAACCATTGTAAATCATAGTAATAGGAGCTTCTTTTTTTAGTTAGCCTATTTTTTCAAATGTTCGGAGGCTTTGCAGGAATGTAGTAATGATGCTAAAGACGAAATAACCCTCTGAAAAGTTGTGAAACTTTATTGATATAATTGATTCGCCTTTACATTCCTTTTCTACCCTTAATGTGATAATATAACTAGTTGCAGGAAGCTTTTCTAAGGGGGTATTCATTCAAATGATTTATCTAGATAATAGTGCAACAACTAAGCCCTATAATGAAGTGCTTGCCTCTTTTGTAAAAGTTGCAGAGAATTACTATGGTAATCCATCTTCCCTACATGGAGTAGGTGCTGAGGCTGAAAAATTACTGATGCAGGCTCGAAAACAAGCTGCAGAGCTATTAGATATTTTACCTCAAGAAGTCGTCTTTACTGGTGGTGGATCTGAGGGGAATAATCTCGCTATTAAAGGGGTCGCTCTTAAACACAAACATAGAGGAAATCATATTATTACAACTTCAGTTGAACATCCCTCAGTTAGTGAGGCATGTGAACAATTAAAAGAACATGGTTTTGAAATTACATATTTACCTGTTAATCATGATGGAATGATTGAACTTGAAGATGTGAAAAACGCAATAAAAGATACAACTATTCTTGTCTCTATGATTCATGTAAACAATGAAATAGGAGCTATACAACCGATAAGACTAGTCGGAGAATTTTTAAAAATATATCCGAAAATTCTTTTTCATGTTGACCATGTTCAAGGAATTGGAAAAGTTCCATTATCTTTTAAAGATTTGGGAATTGATTTATGTACAATTTCTGCTCATAAATTTAATGGATTAAAAGGAACAGGGATATTATATGTTAGAAGTGGTATCCAGCTCTCACCTTTAATATCAGGGGGAGAACAAGAAATGCAATTTCGATCAGGGACAGAAAATGTTGCTGGGGTAGTTGCTATGACAAAGGCATTGAGAATAACATTAGAAAATAAAGAGCGTACAATTGAAAAGTTAGAAGCAATAAAGTGTGCCCTTATTGAAGGGCTTCTAACAAACCCAGTGATTAGTATTAATACACCAACTTTAAATAGCGCACCTCATATTATTAATTTTTCAATTGGTGGTCTAAAGGCGGAAGTGTTCGTTCATCTTTTAGAGGAATACGGAATAATTGTATCTACAACCTCCGCTTGTTCGTCCAAAAAGAAAATGCCTAGTAAAACGTTGCTCGCAATGAACAAAGGTGAAGCACTAGCCAATAGTGCAATTCGAATTAGTCTTTCAGGAGATAATCAACTTGAAGAAGTACCATCTATAGTGAAATCTATTAATGAGGCAACTGAGAAATTAGGAAGGGTAATGAGATAATATGCAATATGATCGTATACTTATTCGCTTCGGTGAAATATCGACTAAGGGTCGAAATAGAAAAAAATTTATTGAAAAGCTAAAAAGAAACATCGATTTTAAACTAGCTGATTTTAAGGATATAATGATTGAAACAACTAGAGATCGCATTTATATCGTGTTAAATGGCGAAGATTCAGAAGAAATCTCAAACAGGCTGCAAACAATCTTTGGGATACACTCTTTTAGTCTTGCGGTGAAAACTAGCAGTGCTATAGAAGAGATAAAGGCAGCAGCTTTGTTTGCGTTTAAAGAGTTAGATTATGTTGGAAAAACATTTAAAGTAACAGCTAAAAGGGTAGACAAGCTTTTTCCATTTGATACCAATGAAATTAATTATCAAGTTGGTAGTCACATCTTAACAAATGTAGCTGATTTAAAGGTGGATGTTCATCATCCTATGATCAATGTACGCGTTGAAGTAAGAAGTGATGCAACATACATTACTTGTAAGGATATTTACGGGCCAGGAGGTTTACCAGTTGGGACAAGTGGTAAGTCGATGCTGATGCTTTCAGGTGGTCTTGATAGTCCAGTTGCAGGGTATTTTGCTATGAAGCGAGGACTAGAGATTGAAGCAGTCCATTTCTACAGTCCACCATATACAAATGAACGCTCTAAACAGAAAGTTCTTGATTTAACAGAGGTTTTAACGAAGTTTGGTCCGGACATTAAGCTTCATATCGTTCCATTTACTGAAATACAAGAAGTAATACAAAAACAAGTCCCCGAGAATTACTCACTTATCTCTACAAGACGGATGATGTTAAGGATTACTGATGAAATTAGAAAAAAACAAAGAGCATTAGCGATTACAACGGGAGAAAGCTTAGGACAAGTAGCAAGTCAAACAATGGAGAGTATGTATGCGATAAATGAAGTAACTAATACACCGATTATTCGTCCGTTAATCACTATGGATAAACCAGAAATCATTGATGTGGCAAAAAACATTAACACACATGATATATCAATTCGTCCATTCGAGGATTGTTGTACTATTTTTAGTCCGGCAGCTCCAAAGACACGACCAAAGCGTGAGAAAGTGGAGTTTTATGAAAGCTTTGTTGATTTTGAGGCACTAATCAATAAGGCAGTTGATCAAACGGAAATGATTAAAATTAGCCAGCAGAAACATAATCAAGAGATTGATGAGCTTTTTTAATTAATTTAATGAAAATCAATCCAATGTGATATCATGACATTCCTGTGAACAATTACCAGTTAGAAATGTGTATTAATGAAAGCAATTCTACACAATCTATACTCACAAGGAGGTGATAGCACATGGCAAACAACAGCAGCTCAAACCAACTTTTAGTATCAGGTGCACAACAAGCAATCGACCAAATGAAATATGAGATTGCTTCTGAATTTGGTGTGAACCTTGGAGCAGACACTACTTCTCGCGCTAACGGTTCTGTAGGAGGAGAGATCACTAAACGTTTAGTATCTTTCGCTCAACAACAAATGAGTGGATCTTTCCAACAACAATAATTAAATAAAATGGCTAAAAGAGCGGGACTAGTTCCCGCTCTTTTTTTTTTTATTTGTAGTTCTACTCTGAAAATTACCTAAGTAGTAAAGTTTCATGCGTTGCGATCCACTTGGTTTCCGCGGGGTGGTCTGGGGAGCCTCCGCGTCGCCTGGTGGGCTCCTGCGGGGTCTCCAGAGACTACTAAATCCCGCAGGAGTCAAGTGGCTCTCCGCACATCCACACAGAGCTTGCAGAATTTATTAGTACATAACTTTTTTTATATAAATGTTCGTCTCACTTTTTCCCAGAATGAGTTATCTTTTAATTTTACTGTTTTAATTCTTTTCTCACTCAAAGAAAAATCAAGGTTTTCGACATGTCTGATGCTTACTGCTTCATTGTCCATGCCAATGATTGGGTAATCATTACCATCTTGTACGACTTTTAGTCTTAACTTTCGTTGGTTGCTTAAAATGAAAGAGGAACCAAGTGTACGGTAATGCTTATTGTTAAGTGAAGCTAGTTCAGATATTTGTAAGCAAGGAAGGAGTGGGTCAACAACTGCTCCATTCACAGATTTATTATAGGCAGTACTACCTGTCGGAGTGGCAACAATCATTCCATCTCCTCTAAATGTTTCAAAATGGATATCATCGATAAACACATCGACTACAAATGTTTTAATGATAGGAGATCTGATCGAGCATTCATTTAAGCAGTAAAAAGAAGGATTGTTATCTACACTAACTTCAATAACTGGATATCGTCTTACTTCGATTTGTTCGTTGTTCATTGCTTCAAGAAGTTCGTCGATATTACTAATATCAAAATCACAATACATATTTAAGGTTCCAGTCACTGAGATTCCAACATAAAGACAATCTTGTCTGAAATTTGTTTTTCGTACAGCTTGTAGAAAAGTGCCATCATCCCCAATACTTACAATAATGTTAGCGTTGGATGAGTCAGAAACCAGGGTGAATTTATGCTTAACTGCTAGTTCTCTTAGGTATTCTATTTTCTCTGCAAGTTCGGTATTTTTTTCGTGAAAGAAATAAAGATTACGACGATCTGGCATGTTAATTCCTCCATTTAAGCGTTATCATTACTATGTTAAATGTACAGATAAATTATCCATTAATTGAAATATCTGTTACAATTATATACTGTTAGTTTACATGATAATGAAACCAAATCCAAATCTTAACGTAGTTAATTTTAGTAATTGTAAAGAATAGGAGATGTAAAAGAATGAGTGGAAAACGGTGGGCAGCACTAGGAATTGCTGTTGGTTTGTTTATTTTTTCAGTGATAATTAATTTCGCAACACAAATGGCATTTAAGGGTGATGGAAATAGTTGGACAGAGGATTTCCTTTCTACAGCCGAAAACGAATTTGTTGAGCATACGCTTGTTCAAGGAACGGGCTTGAATAAGATTCTTGTGTTACATGTGAATGGGACAATTCAAGACACAGGAAATGACGTTTCTTCATTTTTCAATAGTGCGGGTTATCAGCATCAGTCTTTTTTGCGAATGATTGATCAGGCAAAGGAAGATAACTCAATTAAGGGAATTATTCTTCGGGTAAATTCACCAGGTGGAGGTGTGGTTGAAAGTGCTGAAATCCACAATCGCCTTGTAGAATTTAGGGAAGAAACAGAAAAGCCAGTATATGTATCGATGGGTACTATGGCTGCTTCAGGTGGATATTACATCTCAGCAGCTGCGGATAAGATATTTGCAGTACCAGATACCTTAACAGGTTCCTTAGGGGTTATCATGCAAGGTATTAACTATAGCGAGTTAGCAGAAAGATATGGAGTTAGTTTTGAAACAATTAAAAGTGGACCATACAAGGATATCATGTCAGCCTCAAGAGATATGACTAAAGAAGAAAGAGAAATACTTCAAAGCATGGTTAACAATGCATATGACGGGTTTGTTGAAGTGATTTCATCTGGGCGTAATTTGTCCGAAGATGAAGTGCGAAGAATTGCTGATGGTAGAATATATGATGGTAGACAAGCTAAAGAATTAAACCTTGTAGATGAATTAGGTTATTTTGAAGATACTCTTGAGGCAATGAAAAAGGATCATGATCTTGGAGATATAAGTGTAGTTGAATACAAAACTCACTATGGATTTAATTCTTTATTTACGATGAGTGCCCAAAAGTTATTTACAGAGGATATTGAACTAGCTTCATTAATGCAATTAGTTTCCCAGCCCAATTCTCCGCGCATGATGTACTTGTATGCGAAGTAAAGGAAGTGAAAACTAATAATGGAAACGACATATCATTCAAATGAACAGGATTTAAATATAATTGAAGAAAAGAAGGTACTGCAACATCAATATGCAGGCTTTTGGATGAGATTTTGGGCGTATTTAGCGGATTTAATTATTATCGGAAGCGTAAATAGAATCATTATTTATCCGGTTTTTAGACTTTTAGATATCCCTGTTACCGAATCTAATATGTTTGCACCGGTATCAATACTAACTGCTTTGACCTTCTTTGCGTATTTTGTCTTAATGACCAAGTTTTTTCAGCAAACTTTAGGGAAAATGATATTCGGTTTAAAGGTGGTTAGTTTGACAGGAGAGAAATTGTCTTGGTCAACGATTCTTTTCAGAGAATTAGTGGGGAGATATATTTCAAAACTGATTTATGTTGGATATTTAATTGTTGCATTCCTTCCGAAAAAACAAGGGATTCATGATCTTTTCGCAGATACTACAGTCGTTTATGAACGTTAAAATTAATTTATATGAAAAGAATACCACTTTTGGTATTCTTTTTTAATTTTTGGGCTATGTTAAAGTCATTGTGAAATTATAAACTCCTAAAATCTCTGCAGTATCCATAAGCTTCGAAAAAAAGGTGTTTATTTCCTGAATAAAAAGGTGATACTGAGACATTGAAAGGATGTGATGGCTTGAAATGGGTCTTAATAACTTTAATAATCATTCTTACCCTTTTAATGTTGATTATCATCACTAAACTTAAGGTTACAATCTCTGCAAAATATACACCGAAAGACCAAGACATAAAAGTTAAGCTCAGTGCATGGTTTGGACTCATTCGTTATACCATTAATATCCCTCTAGTAAAAATAGATGATGATTCAGCTGCTGTCGTAGTTAAGCATAAAGAAAAAAGTAACTTAGGTAATGAAAGTGCAAATAAGCAAACTGATAAGTTTTCCGCCAAAACCATTTTAAATGGTATGAAGGATATGCAAACATTGATCGAGCATGTTGTTAATTTACATAAAATAATTCAGAAGTTTTTACGAAAAGTGACGATTTCAGAATTGAAATGGCATACAAGTTTTGGACTCGGTGATGCTGCACATACAGGAATATTTGTTGGAGTAGGATGGTCTATTAAAGGATGTCTTTTGGGCATACTTAGTAAATACATGATATTAAAAGCAAAACCTGTTATGTCAATCACTCCTTTATTTCAACAACTGCATTCAGAATCAAAAATAAAATGTATTATTCAATTTAGAGTCGGGAATGCTATGTTAGCAGGTATTAGACTGGTGAGATTTTGGAGAGGTGGTAAACCTAAATTTAGAACAACTCCATTATCCATGTTAACAGGAAATGCAAAAAAATCAGCAAAAAGCTAGGAGGAATTTTGAATGTCTGATCACCCAATAAAAGGCTTAATGACAACTGCCATGGAAAATTTAAAAGACATGATTGATGTTAATACAATCATAGGAGATCCTGTTGAGACTCCTGATGGTAGTGTCATTTTAACTGTATCAAAGGTTGGATTTGGATTTGCTGCTGGTGGTAGTGAATTCCAAGCTGCTGCAGAAGGCGAAGAAAAGGGGCTACCGTTTGGTGGAGGTAGTGGTGGAGGAGTATCCATTACACCAATTGCTTTCTTGATTGTAAATGCTTCTGGAGTTAAAATGCTTCACCTTGATGAAAATACTCATTTGTATGAAAAATTACTAGAGCTTGCACCACAAGCTGTTGATAAGGTTCAGCAAATGTTTAAAAATAAGAATCAAGGCCAAGGTCAAAGCCAGGGTCAACAACAAGGAAATAATCAATCTCAAAACAACCAAGATTTTGATATTTAATTGTTAGGTGAGTACTTGAAGAGGTACTCACCTTTTGATTTGTATTTATTATTTAAATTAAAATCTTATTAATTGCAATCTATTAGCGATAAAGCTAGAATTTACATGTACATATATTTAAAGGGGGATAAGGAAGCATGGCAAACATTACGTTTAAAAGTAATCCTGTTACACTATTAGGTCAAGAAGTAAAGGTAGGCGACTCTGCACCGAATTTCACGGTTCTAGCTAATGATTTATCACCAGTTACACTTGACGATTCAAAGGGGTCAGTTCGTCTTGTAAGTGTTGTTCCTTCTATTGATACTGGTGTATGTGATGCACAAACACGCCGCTTTAATGAAGAAACTGCAGGTCTTGGAAATACTAAAGTTTTAACGGTTAGTATGGATCTTCCATTTGCCCAAAAGCGCTGGTGTGGAGCGAACGGAATTGAAAATGTTCAAACAGTTTCAGATCATCGTGATGCTTCATTTGGTGAAGCATATGGTGTCCTTATTCAAGAATTACGATTATTAGCGCGTGCTGTTTTTGTTATTGATAGCAATGATAAAGTAACATATGTAGAGTATGTTAGTGAAGCAACAAATCACCCAGACTATGAGGCAGCTATCTCAGCTGTAAAGGCAGCACAATAGTAGATAGAAAATCGCCCTGGGGGAACTCGGGGCTTTGTATTGACATGAAATATTCGCAAAAAGATGCCAAAAGCTCTTGGAAATTCCTCAGGGGCTTTTTTTATTGAGATGAATCATGCTACACTAGAGGGTAAAAATTGTCACGGGAGGGTTATTGATGGAACAAAGGTCACAAGTAGAAATCCTTTTTAAAGTCATAGATGAAACAGCAAGCTTATTAAGAGAAGAATTAGCTTGTACATACATAGAGGGGGTTGCCGAAACAGGGGAAAATCTTTTTCAACAAGCGATCCTACAAGAAGAGATTAGTGAACTTAGTAAAAAACGACTTGAAAAAGAATATTCACTTTTTTATAAACAAAGATTTACAAAGGAAGAGATTAGAAAAGCCTATCAACTTTCAATCTTAAAAGGGATGCATGAGGCTTCTCAAGCAAATCACCAAATGACACCAGATGCAGTCGCATTATTTATCGGATATCTCGTGAAAAAGGTAACCGAAGGGAAAGAGCAACTTTCAATTTTTGACCCAGCGATTGGGACGGGGAATCTTCTAACAGCTGTTTTAAATCAGAATACTGATAAAACGGTCAAGGCTTATGGATGTGATGTTGATGATTTACTTATAAGGTTAGCCTTTGTAAATGCGAACCTACAAGAGCAGAATGTGGAGTTGTTTAATCAAGATAGCCTTGAAGCGCTGTATGTTGATCCTGTTGATGTAATCGTATGTGATTTGCCGTATGGATATTATCCCAATGATGTGAATGCTTCTAACTATCAATTAAAGGCTGAGACAGGACACTCCTACGCACACCACTTATTTATTGAGCAAAGCTTAAAATATACGCAAGAAGGTGGGTTTGTGCTCTTACTAATTCCCAATGCCTTATTTGAAAGTGATCAAACAAAGCAATTGAATAGCTTTTTACATGAACACGCCTACATTCAAGGCCTGATTCAGCTTCCTTCTACAATGTTTAAACAAAAAGAAGCGGCTAAAAGTGTGTTCATTTTACAGAAAAAAGCAGAGGGAGTACAAGCTCCAAAACAAACGCTATTAGCAAATCTGCCATCATTTTCAAATAAAGAAGCTATGAGTAATATGGTTCAAAAGATTGATCAATGGTTTAAAGATGAAAAAGTGAAAATGTAACAATTTGTTCATAAAAAAAGAGATTCATTTGTCTGAATTTAAAGAATTTGTGACGAAAACGGTACCAAATCTCACTTGCTCTTGAAATGTTTACTACTCGGTGTTTAAATGGAAAAGGCAGATATAAAAGTGTCAAATTGCATAGAATAATGTAGAGATATGATACTAATACATAGACACCAGAGACACTCATTAAAAGGAGCGGAAAAAATGTCAAAAATTATCGCAATAAATGCTGGCAGTTCATCGTTGAAATTCCAGCTATTTGAAATGCCAAGTGAAGAAGTCGTAACAAAAGGCTTGGTTGAACGTATTGGACTTGATAATGCAATATTTAGCATTAGTGTTAATGGGGAAAAGCAAACTGAAGTGACAGATATTCCAAATCATTCTGTTGCAGTTAAAATTTTATTAGATAAATTAACGAACACAGGGATCATTAAATCTTTAGATGAAATCGATGGAATCGGTCACCGTGTTGTACATGGTGGAGAAGAGTTTAGTGATTCAGTATTAATAACGGACGAGATTTTAGGTAAATTAGATCAGCTTACAGAATTAGCACCACTTCATAACCCAGCAAATATTACAGGGGTGAAAGCATTTAAGGAAGTATTGCCTAATGTGCCAGCAGTTGCTGTTTTTGATACTGCATTCCATCAGACAATGCCTGAAAAGTCATTCCTCTATAGCCTTCCATACGAATACTATGAGAAATATGGCATCCGTAAATACGGATTTCATGGTACTTCTCACAAATATGTTTCAGAGCGTGCGGCTGAACTATTAGGAAGACCATTGGAACAATTACGACTTATTTCATGTCACCTAGGTAATGGTGCAAGTATCGCAGCTATTGAAGGTGGAAAATCGATTGATACATCTATGGGTTTCACACCTCTTGCAGGTGTAGCGATGGGAACTCGTTCAGGGAATATTGACCCATCTTTAATTCCTTACATTATGGAAAAAACAGGTCAAACAGCTGATGAAGTATTGGATGTACTGAATAAGAAGAGTGGAATGCTTGGGGTTTCGGGCTTTTCTAGTGACCTTCGTGATATTGAAGCAAAAGCTGAAGAAGGAAATGCTCGTGCGGAATTAGCTCTTGAAGTATTTGCTAGCAGAATCCATAAATATATCGGGTCTTATGCTGCAAGAATGTATGGAGTAGATGCAATTATCTTTACAGCCGGAATTGGTGAAAATAGTGATACAATTCGTGCTCGTGTACTTCGTGGATTAGAATTCATGGGCATTTATTGGGATCCTTCACGTAATCAAGTTCGCGGTGAAGAAGCATTTATTAATTACCCTCATTCGCCAGTAAAAGTAATCATCATTCCTACTAATGAAGAAGTAATGATTGCGCGTGATGCACTTCGTTTAGCACATTAATAATTACTGATTTGCTAACAGGTTCCGTTTACCTCTCGTAAACGAAATGTACAGTGAAATGGTAAAGTAAAAATGTATAACGATTTGCAACTTTTGCAATAAAGAAAGAGGCTGGGACAAAACCCATCTCTGAAATGAAAAAGCCGATGAAATTTTACGAGAGTAAAATTTCATCGGCTTTGATTATTTTGGAGTAAAAAATAAGGACCACTTCTGATAAAATAAAGTTACCACACCAAATTCTATCTGAAAGAAGGATCCTTATGTTTAAAAATTATAACATGAATCAAATGGTTTTGCCTTTAGATTTAGAAATGAAATTACAAGATAATGATATTGCCTTTCCTATCCACCATTTAGTCGAAAGTATACCGCAAAAAGCCTTCGATTCATTTACTCGTCATACCGGTTGTCCACCTTATCACCCACGTATGATGCTGAAAATTATTTTATGTGGTTATACGCAATCAACTTTCTCTGGTCGAAAAATAGCAGGACTTTTGGGCGATAGTATCCGTATGATGTGGCTTGCACAAGGTTATACGCCATGTTATCGCACAATAAACCGTTTCCGTGTCAATTCCGAAATGAAGGAATTAATACGTCAGTGTTTCGTGCAGTTTCGATGCCAATTAGTACAGGAGAAACTCATTGATCAAGAAGCGATTTTTATTGATGGCACCAAAATCGAAGCCAATGCCAATAAATTCACGTTTGTATGGAAAAAGGCCATTGAAAAGTTTCATTCAAGTCTCGTAGAAAAGTCGAATCAGTTTTATAATGAACTGCTTGAAAATGAGATCATTCCTGAAATACAAAAAGAAAATGACGAGCAGCTGTCCATTGAGGAGTTAACTCAAATCGCTGAAAAATTAGATGAAGTTGTTGATGGATATACACAAAAGATTGAAACATCTGACGATGTAATGGAGCGTAAACAGCTAAGAAGTGAACGAAAGTCACCAAAACAAATGGTAAAACAAATATACGATTGGATCACGCGTAAACAGAAGTATGAAAAGGATTTTGATATACTGGGCACACGCAATAGCTACTCGAAAACAGACCGCGAAGCAACCTTCATGCGAATGAAGGATGACTATATGCAAAATGGACAACTAAAGGCTGGCTACACTGTTCAAATTGCAACAGAAGGACAATTCACACTGGCTTACGATGTATTTCCAAACCCAACGGATACCAAAACACTAATCCCATTCCTTGATCGAATTGAAAAGGAGTTCTTTTCGTTACCTAAATATATTGTTGCAGATGCCGGTTATGGAAGCGAACAAAATTACGATGATATTCTGACAAAACGCAAACGCATACCACTCATAACGTATAATCACTACTTAAACGAACAAAAGAAAAAACACCAAAAAGACCCGTTCAAAACAAGTAACTGGGCATACGATGAAGAAAGTGATTCGTTTACTTGTCCGAATGAACAAAAGGTAACGTTCCGGTACCATTCAAAACGTACGGATAAAACAGGATTCCAACGCCAATTCAAAATGTATGAATGCGAAGACTGTACAGGCTGTCCGGTAAGATCGTTATGTACGAAAGCGGAAGAAGGTACAAATCGTAAGCTCATGATCAATGAGCAATGGGAACAACAAAAAGAATATGTGAAAACGAAGCTTTCAGAAGAAGAAACGGCAACGATTTACCGTCAACGAAAAACAGACGTGGAGCCAGTTTTTGGATTCTTGAAGGCTAATTTAGGTTTCACACGATTTTCGGTTCGTGGGAAATCAAAAGTCGATAACGAAACAGGTCTTGCTTTAATGGCAGTGAATATACGAAAATATGTGGCAAGAGCGTAAGCTCTTGCATAATAAACGTCTAAAATAAAGTGAAAAAAGTTAAATCGACGACGCGATTTCACTTTTTTTCACTTTATAGAGACTATTTGTCCCAGTCTCTTCCTTTACGGATTTCACTATTACGATTTCTCCACAAACAACAGAATCACTTATCGTAGATCACGTTTTTTATCCTTTAATCTGTCATATATGTGTTAACTAATTCATAACATCTATTTTTTGTTGATTCGTATAAGGATATATACATTGCAACATTCTCAAAAGTTCCCTCGTTGTATTTTTGTCTTTCATCGTTTGCCTTTTCTTCTTTCTGTTCTATCCATTTAATTTGTTCAGTTTTTAAATCCTTCATTACTTCTGGAGATAGTTCTTTTTTTAGGACGGCATAAATCTCATTTAATTCTTTATCATACATTTCGTAGGAAGTTCCATAGTAGTTTTTCATTGCATTTGTTACGCCTTTATCTGAATCCTTCTTTACTGGTAAAGCATCCAGTTCTTTTTGGATGTTGTCTAATCTTGCTAGGAACACGTTTCTTCCCTCAATTCTGGTTGGAGAATGTATTGCATTTGTCGAACCTTTTTTGTCGATTGAGGATCCATTTGAATCATTCTTAGTGCTATTATCGGGTTTCGCTATACTATCGGTGGGTGAATCAATTGATTCAAAAGACCCACCTCTACTTGGAGGTGTATGATTAGAACCTGAAACATTATTGATTATTGGTGCATCTTCAGATGAATTCCCGCAAGCAGACAATCCGCTTAATAAAACTACTAATAAAGCCACAATGATAAAAATGTTGCTTTTCTTCACTTTTAAATCTCCAATCCATTTCATTAAATAAATATATCTCACAGTATATTAACACCTTAACATAAATTTTCCAGTTTATATTAATAAAAAAAGTCTGCTAATATCCAGCGAACCATCTATCTTTTTCACTTTAGTGCCGAGTTTAGAATCAATAAATGAGTTATGGTATACTATCCATATAATAACAAGTGTATCTACTCAAGGGGTGTTGAGCAAATGGCATTAACGGAATATGAATTGGCTATATTAGACGAAATTAATGAGTGGGCGATCCAGCTTGCTGAATATGAACAAACCGATATCGAAATGACATATGATAAAGGTCTTGAAATAGGGTTTGAGTTAGTTCCTGAAGAGATACGAGGTGAATTTTTTGCGAAACTTGATAACTGGCTTTTTCATCTTAATGCAGTTATTCAAGGAACTCAACTTCAAATGGATGCTAGGCAACGGATAATTACTAATGCTAGAGCATTTGATGAAGACATAGAACATTTAACAGATATGAAGAAACTCCCATTAAACCAACTTACATACTTAGCTGATCATCAAATTGCCAAACATCGCGTTTACTCCTTTGCCCAAGGTGGTTTAGCTGGAACCGGTGGACTATTATTAGTAGGTACAGATATTCTAACGATGACAATTATTAATTTAAGAGCTGTTCAATTAATTGCGATGACTTATGGTTATGAGACAAATACTCCTTATGAAATGATGATTTCTCTTAAGGTGTTTCACGGTGCAACCATGCCAAAAAACTTAAAGCACCAAGAGTGGAGTTCATTAGTAAATGACCTTTATGAAACAGCTGAAGAAGATTATTTCTTTTATGAAGGTAATGAACATTTAATAAATGAAGCTTGGTTAAAAGCACCGCTTAAACAGATTCTAAAAGGTGTTGTGATTTTCTTATTTCGAAAAAAATTAATTCAAGGTTTGCCTTTGATAGGAATGACAATCGGAGCAAGTATGAACTATCAATTCTCAAGGCAAGTAACTGAGTACGCTCATAAATTCTATCAATATAGATACTTAAAAGAGAAAGAAGGAACTGAGTCGTGAGTTCTTTTGAACATAAGCAAGAGGCACCCAACAAAGTGAGATGTAAGATTATTACAGTTAGCGATACAAGAACAAAGGACACAGATAAAAGTGGTAGTCTTATGATTTCATTGCTAGAAGAAAATGGCCATGAGATTATTGATTATGTCATTGTTAAGGATGACCAAACCCTCATTGAAAAAGAAGTTCTCTCTGGTTGTGATCACGAGAAAATAGATGTTGTCTTAACGAACGGTGGAACCGGAATTGCCAAGCGAGATGTAACAATTGAAACGGTCTCAGGACTTTTAGATAAGGAGCTTGTCGGTTTTGGTGAACTATTTAGGATGTTAAGCTATACAGAGGATATAGGCTCAGCAGCAATGCTTTCTCGTGCTATTGCAGGGGTGGCTAGTGACACTGTCATTTTCTCTACACCTGGTTCTTCTGGAGCTGTAAGACTAGCAATGTCAAAGCTTATTCTTCCAGAACTAGGACATGTAGTTAGAGAGGTAAGAAAAGATTTGTAATTTAGTTGTAAGAGTATTGTCATCACGACGAGAAACTGACCTTCACTTGTTGAAGGTCAGTTTAAGTTTAAGGTATAAGTTGCAAATGATATCAAAGTGGTGGAATGATGTTTAAAACGATAACCGATAGGCAATAAAAAAAGGCCTCACCGGTCCTTTTTTTCGTATTAACAATTTGTTAATTTCATTTCTAGTAATGCCCTTTATTTGATATATTTTGATTCATTCGATACCAAATCCATAAATCATTAATAACAGATGCATGGTCTGAAATCTCGGCATTTAATTGACATGACCTAGGGAAGTCTTGTTCATTTCCTAGCAGTGTTTGCTTATGGTTAATGATTTCCTCAATTTCCGCAATACGATCAGGTATTTTTCCTCTAATTCCTTCCCAGTGTAAAAGGATTTTTTGTTGTTCTTCCTTTGTGTAGCTTTCCCACTCTTTTACTAGAGCTGGGAGAGGTATACCAAGTCTCTTATTATATTTAAAATGCTTCTCCATTGTTCTCCCCCCAAGCTAAGTGCTTATTTTTATTTTACACCATGATAAAATGTTTTCCTACCTGTATCACTATTTTATAATTCCAAACATACAATCTAGAGAAAAATTTATTTTTATACTTTTTTTTGTATAAGTATTGAAATATTATTAAAAAATTGCTAAAGTAAACGTATTGATTTTGAATAAATATAAAGATGAACGAATGAATATACTTAGTGAGGGGAAATTATAATGAATAAAAAAGTAGTTCTAGCCTATTCGGGCGGATTAGATACAAGTGTCGCAATTAAATGGTTACAAGAACAAGGTTATGCAGTAGTAGCATGCTGTTTAGACGTTGGTGAAGGTAAGGATTTGGACTTTGTAAAAGCGAAGGCAATCCAGGTTGGTGCTGTTTCTTCATACGTGATTGATGCGAAAGAAGAGTTTGCGAATGAATATGCATTATATGCATTACAAGCACATGCTCTTTATGAAGGGAAATATCCATTAGTGTCAGCTTTATCACGTCCACTTATTTCGAAAAAGCTTGTTGAAGTGGCAGAAAAAGAAGGTGCTATCGCTGTTGCGCATGGTTGTACTGGAAAAGGAAATGACCAAGTGCGCTTTGAAGTATCAATCAAGGCCCTAAATCCTGACTTAGAAGTTATCGCACCAGTTCGTGAGTGGAAATGGTCACGTGAGGAAGAAATTGAATATGCGAAAAAGAAAAATATTCCAATTCCGGTTAATCTAGATAGCCCATTCTCTATTGATCAAAATCTTTGGGGAAGAAGTAATGAGTGTGGAATTTTAGAAGATCCGTGGATGGCTCCACCTGAAGAGGCATATGACTTAACAACTCCATTAGAAAAAACACCAGATACTCCTGAAATCATTGAAATTGGTTTTGAAAAGGGTGTACCTACAACATTAAACGGAAAATCTTATACGTTAGCAGAATTAATCCTTGAATTAAACTATGTTGCAGGCAAACATGGCGTTGGTCGTATTGATCACGTGGAAAATCGTCTTGTTGGAATTAAATCTCGTGAAGTTTATGAATGTCCAGGAGCGGTTACCTTATTAAAGGCACATAAAGAGTTAGAAGATATCACTCTCGTAAAAGAAGTGGCTCACTTTAAACCAATGATTGGTCAAAAATTAACAGAACTAATTTATAATGGCCTGTGGTTCTCACCATTAAAAGATGCATTAACTGCATTTATTGATGAAACTCAAAAAACAGTTACAGGTGTTGTTCGTGTAAAACTGTTTAAAGGTCATGCAATTGTAGAAGGTCGTAAATCTGATTATTCTTTATACGATGAGAAGTTAGCAACTTATACTTCTGATGATGAGTTTGATCATAATGCTGCAGTTGGATTTATCACTCTTTGGGGGCTTCCAACGAAGGTGAATAGCATTGTAAATAATAAGAAGGTGAACGTGTGAAAAAACTTTGGGGTGGTCGATTTGTGAAGAGTGCTGAAGAGTGGGTTGACGAATTCGGCGCTTCTATATCCTTTGACCAAGAATTAGTTAAAGAAGATATCGAAGGAAGTCTTGCACACGTAACAATGCTTGGAAAGTGTGAGATTTTAACTACCAATGAAGTAGAACAAATTAAGAATGGATTATATCTTTTATTAGAAAAGGCAAAGAATAATGAGCTACAGTTTTCTGTAGCTCAGGAAGATATCCATTTAAATCTCGAAAAAATGCTAATTGATGAAATTGGTCCTGTCGGAGGGAAACTCCATACTGGAAGAAGTAGAAATGATCAAGTAGCAACAGATATGCATTTGTATTTGAAAAATCAGGTGGATGAGATTGTTGGACTTTTAGACGAACTACAAGGAGCTATTGTATCGCAAGCGGAACAGCATGTTGAAACCATCGTTCCAGGATATACTCACTTACAAAGAGCACAGCCCATTTCATTTGCTCACCATTTACTAGCGTATTATTTTATGTTTAAACGAGATAAAGAGCGCTTAACAGATTCGTTGAAGCGTATCAACCTCTCTCCACTAGGTGCTGGAGCGCTAGCGGGTACGACCTTTTCAATTGATCGTGAATATAGTGCCGAGCTTTTAGGGTTTGATGGCATCTATGAAAATAGTATTGATGCAGTTAGTGATCGTGACTTTATTGTTGAATTTTTGAGTAATTCCTCACTTATCATGATGCATTTATCTCGTTTTTGTGAGGAGCTTATCTTGTGGTCAAGCCAGGAGTTTCAATTTGTTGAAATTGATGATGCTTTCGCAACAGGAAGTAGCATTATGCCACAAAAGAAAAATCCTGATATGGCTGAGTTAATCCGTGGTAAAACTGGTCGTGTGTATGGAAACCTATTTGGGTTATTAACTGTTCTAAAAGGAACTCCACTTGCTTATAACAAGGATATGCAGGAAGACAAAGAGGGCATGTTTGATACTGTTCAAACAGTAAAAGGTTCTCTTAAAATTTTTGCAGGGATGATTTCGTCTTTGAAGGTTAAGTCAGATGTAATGGCTGCGGCTGTCAAAAAAGATTTTTCAAATGCAACCGAACTGGCAGATTACTTGGCATCAAAAGGCTTGCCATTTCGAGATGCACACGAGGTTGTGGGGAAATTAGTATTAACTTGTATTCAAAGAGGAATTTATCTATTAGATCTTCCACTTGAAGACTATCAAGATGCATCAGAGCTTTTTAGTAAAGATATCTATGAAGTTCTTCTTCCAGAAAATGCAGTGAGTAGAAGAAACAGTGCTGGTGGAACAGGATTTGAGCAAGTTCGACTCACCTTGGCGAAAATCAAAGAAAATCAATAAACAAAAGATTACCCCACTTTTCCATATTAGTAGATGGCAAGGTGGGGTCTTTTTATGGCTATATTCGTTTTTTACAGTTATGAAAAATACCGTGAACTAAGAATCTTTTACCTTAACTAAAACTATTAATCTTTATCTGTTCTAACTACTAAAACGTCACACTTTGCATAACGAGTCATATGTTCAGAGACACTTCCGATAAAAAAACGTTCAACTGCATTTAAGCCAGTTGCTCCACAAATAATCAAATCAACATTGTGTCTTGGGGCAATATCTTTGGCGATTTTTACCTTTGGCGATCCATACGAAACCACTGTTGTGACCTCAGTAATCCCAGCTTGTGAAGCACGGAATTTGTATTCATCCATCAGCTGTTTAGCATACTTTTCAGCACGTTCTGCGACCGTTCGATCATATGCTTCAACAGTTGCAAATGTACGTGTATCTATGACATGTGAAATAACTAATGAAGCATTATTTCGTTTGCAAATTTCAATTGATTTTTGAAAAGCCCAGTTTGCTTCTTGTGAACCGTCAACCGCAACAAGAATTCGTTTATAGGTTAAACCCATGGTAAACGCCCCCCACAATAGTAAATATCTTACACTATGATTAGATCACTAGGATAAGATAGTAGTTCATTACCCTAATGGCTAAAAAATGACATTTATACTTTGTTGTAGAGTCTTTTGAAAAGAAAATAAGTAAAGCTAATTATTAAAAATGTAATGAAGCCAGGTGAAAATTGATCAGGTATAGATATATACAGAAAAACACCTAACACTATACATATGATGGATTGTTTATTGTGTTGATATGAATGATCGACTAAAACTTCAAGGTCCTTTAATGCTAATGCTTGTTTTTTTACCCAAATAAAATCTGTGATTAAGACTGCAGATAATGGAATAATGACAGCACCTAGTAAAGAAATAAAATGTTTGGCTTCATCAACAAATGTAGGGAAAGCACTTAAGATAATTGCAAATACTCCAAAGATGATGGCACTTTTTACTCTTCCCAGTGATGGGAAAATATTTAATAAACTAAAGCCGCCTGTGTAAGCATTACTTAAATTGATTGAAAGCATTGAGACCATTGCACAAAGCAGAATAAGGAACACAGCTGCTGTTGAATTTGTAAGTTGTGATGCCGAAATAAATGGGTTCCATTCTTGACTATACGTGGCTGCAAATGCTCCTAATACAGCAGTCATACCAAATCCTATTAAATTTCCACTATATAATCCCCAAAACCCATGACGAGGTGATGCTGCATATCTTGTCATATCAGATGAAGAACTAACTCCAGAAATATATTGAACAAATGCTAAACTAGCAAAAAAACACATCATCCCAATATTCCATGAACCTTTCTCAAATAGAACGGTTGATGAGTGATTAGGGGTAGTAATAAATAAAAATAAGATAATTCCCTGACCGACTAATAATATTGGTAGAAACATTTTAGTCGCATTTTTAACAGCATTGAAGCCGATTAATGCCAATATAGCCATAATCAAACCAAAAATAATTGAAACTGGTAGGATTGGTAGAGAAATATGAAAATGATCTCTTAAAATACCTACTAAAACATAAGATCCGCCAATCGTCTGTACAGCAAACCAATATAAAGATGTGATTGTTCTAACTGGGGAAGCGAAAAACCTAGCTGGCTTTATTCCAATCATCGAGCGAACGGCGTATTGTGCAGGAATACCATTGTTAGCTCCTGGTAAGGATAGAATTGATACAAATAAAAAGGCAATAGCTGCCCCTAGTACTGTACTAATAATCGCTGCATAAAAAGATAAGCCACCTTCAATGACAGCAAGGGCTGGAACAAGAAAGTTTCCGGAATTCACTGAAAAGGCAGCTTGGATGATGAAATATTCCTTCCAGGATGTTTTTCTTAGTTCAACCGGGACGGATTCCAGGCCGAACTTTTCAATTGTCTGGCGTCTTTCCACTGGGGCCGTCGCTTGTGAATTTGACATTAGTAAATTCCTCTTTTCTAGAATTAATCGTACCTTGATTGTAAGAGTACAAAGAGGAATCTGTAAACATCTTTGTTTATCGAAGTTTCTTATTTTTTCGACTATTCATCTCTGATCAAAAATAGTTTTATAAATTGTTGGATTGGTGATATAGTCGTTGTAAAGCTTGTTTATCTAAGATTATACATATATATACTGATTATTTTAGGAGGGTTAATTATGCGTATCGGAGTACCTAGAGAGATTAAAAATAATGAAAATCGTGTTGCAATGACACCTGCTGGAGTTGTAAACCTTGTTCGGTTTGGACATGAAGTTTTTATTGAAAAGGATGCTGGAGAAGGTTCTGGATTCCCTGACGAGCAGTATGTTGCTGCAGGGGCGAAAATTGTTGCTACTGCTGAAGAAGCTTGGTCGATGGAAATGGTCATGAAGGTAAAAGAGCCTTTAGCGTCTGAATATGTCTATTTTAAAGAAGGTTTAATTTTATTCACATACTTGCATCTAGCACCAGAGCCAGAACTAACTGCGGCGCTTACAGAGAAAAAGGTAATTGGTATTGCATATGAAACAGTTCAATTACCAAACGGTTCATTACCATTACTTACTCCAATGAGTGAAGTAGCAGGACGTATGGCTTCACAATTAGGGGCACAATTCCTAGAGAAACCAAATGGTGGTAAGGGAATATTACTAGCCGGTGTACCTGGAGTTAGACGCGGAAAAGTAACGATTATCGGCGGTGGTGTTGCTGGAACGAATGCGGCAAAAATGGCGATTGGCCTTGGCGCACAAGTGACAATTATCGATTTGAATCCTGAGAGATTAAGACAATTAGATGATATTTTTGGAAATGATATTACGACACTTATGTCAAATCCATTAAATATCGCATTAGCAGTTAAGGAGTCTGATCTGGTCATTGGAGCTGTTTTAATCCCAGGAGCTAAAGCGCCTAAGCTTGTTACAGAAGAGATGATCGAATCTATGTCACCAGGATCAGTGGTAGTTGATATTGCAATTGACCAAGGTGGTATCTTCGAAACAACAGACCGTATCACAACACACGATGATCCAACATATGTAAAACATGAAGTGGTTCATTATGCTGTTGCGAACATGCCGGGAGCTGTTCCAAGAACGTCAACCATCGCACTAACAAATGTAACGGTTCCATATGCGATACAAATTGCAAACAAAGGCTACAAGCAAGCATGCTTAGATAACGAAGCATTGCTTAAAGGTATTAACACATTAAATGGCTATGTAACTTACAAAGCAGTAGCTGAGTCTCATGGATTAAGCTATTCCGATACGAAAGAATTACTTGGTTTGGAATAAGAGATTGACTGGTCAATAAAGCTTGTGGGAGGGGTTGAACTTTTCCGCAGGCTTTTTTTGCTTTTTTGAACCTCTTTGGAAAGAAGGTTTTTAATTCCCTTGGGAGGTCTAAATGTGGTGGAAGGGAATCAAAGTAGGTCGCTGATTCCCTTGTGAGGTCTAAATAAAGGTTGGAGGTAATCAGAGGAGGTCAAGTGTTTAGTCCTTACATCAAAAAAAAGCACTTAAGCATCGTTTAACTTTCACATGCTTCCTCTGAAAGACATATTATCTACAAAAAAAAGCCGCCGAAATCATTCAGCGGCAAAACCATTAATCATCCATTAATCCAAGTGTGTTCAGAAGGTCTAACTCTAGCCTTTCTTAACCTGAAGCTCTTTCGGAAACTTAGTAAGTATCTCTACACCTGTTTCTGTAATAAGTAAATCATCTTCAATACGAACCCCGCCAACACCTTCAAAATAAATACCCGGCTCAACTGTGTATGACATCCCTGGTTGTAATAACATGGTATTTGTACTGTTTAATGAAGGATATTCATGAACATCAATTCCCAAACCGTGTCCAACTCTATGTGTGAAATAATCTCCATAACCTGCTTCTGTGATAATTGAGCGAGCAGCAATATCGATATCTCCGATTTTGGCACCTGGCTTACTTGCTTCCACTGCAGCTTTTTGTCCAGCTAATACAGTTTCATAAATTTCTTTTTGTTGCTCAGAAATATCACCGAAAGCGACTGTTCTCGTAATATCTGAGCAATATCCATCTAAAATAACACCAAGATCAAATAACACAAAGTGTCCTTCAGTCATTAACTCTAAACCTGGCTTACCATGTGGGCTAGCTGTTTTATTCCCCGTTAACACCATTGTATCAAAGGACATTTTTCTAATTCCCTTTTTCTTCAGTTCAAACTCTATTGTCCCTAGAACATCCAATTCTGATTTTCCTTTAGCTATCGCATTAAACCCTACTTCTACACCGAAGTCAGCTAGCTTTGCCGCTTCTCTTAGAATTGCCGCTTCTTTTTCATCTTTAATCATTCTTAGCGTATGTAATTTTTCCTCTGCTGAAATAAATGTTGAATTAGGATACAAAGAATGTAATTTTTCATATCTTTCAATATTCATATGTTCTTTTTCAACAGCAATTTTATCAGGGGTTATGTTTCGTTTGGATAAAGCAGTTTTGATAAGTTCCCATGGATCATCAGTATCACTGAAACCGACAATCTCGTATTCCCAACCACTTGCTTTAGCCTGTGTTTTCTCCATGTTTGGACACACTAAAAATGGCTCTTCATTTTGAAACACAAACAACGCTAATAGTCTCTCATGTGGCTCAGTATAAAATCCACTCAGATAAAAAACATTAGCTGTAGACGTTAGCATTCCAAACGAAATATCTTTTTCCTTTAACCAAGAGGTTGTCTTTTCTAATCGTTCCTTCATTTCACCCACATCCTTTCCTTTGTAATGATAGTAGCAACTTCATCACCGAAAGTAAACTAAACACAATGGTTTGAATCATTTTTTTATGGGAAAGGATGAATATATAGCAGGGAAACAAAGATATAAACGCGAAGTAAATTATTAATAGTTAGTTTGAGATGTTATAAGAGTAATAACCCAAAAAGGAGTTGGAGAAAGTGAAAGTATCTTATCACGGACATTCAGTTGTCAAAATCAAATCTGATGAAAAAACAATCATCATTGATCCATTTATTACAGGAAATGGTCAAACTGACTTGAAGGCGGACGAAGAAAACGTAGATGTAATCTTATTAACCCACGGTCACAATGATCATGTTGGAGACACAGTTTCATTAGCAAAAAGAAATAATGCATTGGTTATTGCACCGTTTGAACTTGCAAGTTACTTAGGGTGGCAAGGATTAAATGTACATCCTATGCACATAGGAGGTGCGTATTCTTTTGACTTTGGTACAGTCAAATTAACACAGGCCTTCCATGGGTCTAGTTATACAATCGAGGAAACCAAACAAATCATTTATACTGGAATGCCAGCAGGTTTACTATTCAGTAACGAAGGAAAAACAATTTTCCACGCAGGGGACACAGCTCTATTTTCAGATATGAAAATAATAGGTGAAAGAAATAGCATAGATTTAGCCTTTTTACCAATTGGAGATAATTTTACTATGGGTCCTGAAGATGCAAGTGTTGCGGCAGAATGGCTTAATGCTAAAATGGTGGTCCCAATTCACTATAATACGTTCCCGGTTATTGAACAAAATCCTGAGGAATTCATTGCTAAGCTGAATACAGGAGTCGGTAAAGTGCTTAATCCGGGAGATGTAATAGACTTGTAAAAACGTAAAAACTGGGAGAGTAATCTACCTGGTTCCGTTGACGGGGAGAAACAATATAATCAGCAAATGAATTAGCAGATCAATTAGATTATATTTGTATCTTCATTTATTCTTAAGTCTTAATTTAATGGGATTTAACCTTAGGATTAGCACGGATTTTAGGTTGCCAATTTATCCGATGCATAGTAATTATTATTCAATGTCCCATTTCTTTGTTAAATTGACTTAGGTAAATATGTAAATCATAGGAAGTCTTATCATTAATCAAGTGATCAGAGATACTTAAAATAAAATAAGGGGATATTTTTCCTTTAAACTGTAGGATATAGCTTGATTAGGGGTAATAAGGGGAAGTTTTCCCTTTATCAAAGCACAATCACCTTATTTTTCATGGTTTTCAAGTGAATAGCGGGAAATTTTACCTCTACTTTAGCTATTTTCAGTCCCATTTCCTAATTAAGGGAAGTTTCTCCCGTTATTATATATTGCCAATGCTGCTGATTTCTTCATCTGAGTCCGAGGGAGGCCTCTTTTTATGGCCGGGTGGGAAAATGAATTAAGAATCACTAATTAAACGAACGGGTGTTATGTTATACAGTAAAAAAGCTCGGTAAAGTTCTGAGCTTTTTACTATTTCAAGTCCTAATACCTAATAGGGTTGTAAATCATATGCTTTTAACTGTGCATTTTCCTTTGTTAAATCCCATCCTCTCCCCCACAACGGAACCCGTTAGAGTAATCTTTCTGTTTTTTAGAGAGCTACCCTGAAATTAACTTAGTTAGTGGAGTTCCATGAGCTGCGATCCACTTGCTTTCCGCGGGGTGTCCGTGAGCCTCCTCGTCGCCAGGGGCTTCTGTGGGTCTCACGAGACCACTGGATCCAGCAGGAGTCAAGTGGTTCTACGCTCATTCTACAAAAGTGAACCACCATTTTCATTCTAAATGGTGAGAATCAAATTAGCATTATAGTCAACCCTGAAAATAACTCATAGTATAGAAGTCTATTCTGAAAATAGTATGTTTTGTAACCTTGGTGCATAAAATGAAACAAGCTATGAAACTAGGGGGGAAACTGATGAAAAACAGATTGATTTTATGTCTCTTAATTTGTGGGGTTTTATTGTATTATGGAATTCCTAATCTATCAATTGAAGCAGGAGGATTACAAGGTATATTTTCGATATCCTGGCTTGCTTTAGCATTTATTGTCGTTGGGGGCAATTTAGTTGGATTACTGTATTCACCAAAAAAGCAAAAACAGCAAACTGTGGCACTAAAAGGATTGTCACAAAAAAATCGAAGAGTTCGACAATATCAATAGTGTTGTTTAAGCTTTGATTGAATATAAGTTGACTCACCTTTATAATAAATCTATATCAATATGATAAGATTTTTCGATATAGATTGACATAGAGGGTGATGCAGTTGGCAACAAAGCATGAACAAATATTACAATATATTGATCAATTACCTGTTGGGGAAAAGATATCAGTTCGGCAAATTGCTAAAGATATGCTTGTTAGTGAAGGGACAGCGTATCGGGCAATAAAGGAAGCTGAAAATAAAGGCTATGTAAGCACAATTGAACGTGTAGGTACGATTCGAATCGACCGTAAGAAAAAAGAGAACTTTGAGAAATTAACTTATGCTGAGGTTGTCAATATCGTTGAGGGTCAGGTTCTAGGTGGTCGAACAGGACTACATAAAACCTTAAATAAGTTTGTCATAGGCGCAATGCAGCTTGATGCTATGATGAGATATACTGGGGCAGGGAATCTGTTAATCGTAGGAAATCGGACAAGAGCCCATGAATATGCTCTCAATACAGGTGCAGCTGTGTTGATTACAGGTGGATTTGATACGGATGAACAAGTAAAAAAGCTAGCCAATGATTTAGAGCTTCCGATTATATCAACAAGCTACGATACATTCACTGTAGCTACTATGATTAATCGTGCCATATATGATCAATTAATAAAAAAAGAAATCGTGTTAGTAGAAGATATTCTCACTGAGCTTGATCAAACAGTTTATTTGAAGAATTCCGATACTGTTGATCAATGGCATCAGTTTAATGCCGAAACAGGGCATGGGCGTTTTCCAGTGGTAGACTCACACATGAAAGTTATTGGAATGGTTACTTCAAAGGATGTAATGGGACGAGAAAAGGATCTGCCGATTGATAAAATCATGACGAAGAATCCGATTACAGTTAATGAAAAGACCTCAGTTGCATCAGCATCACACATGATGGTGTGGGAAGGTATAGAGGTTTTACCTGTTGTGAATCAGTACAATAAATTACAAGGGATTATTAGTCGCCAAGATGTATTAAAAGCTTTGCAAATGATTGGGAGACAGCCGCAGGTTGGAGACACGTTTGATGATATTATTACAAATCAATTTGAAGTTATTTCAACTGATGTGAAAGGTGAAGACACCTATCGATGTAATGTGACACCTCAAATGACAAATTACTTAGGCACTATTTCATATGGAGTATTCACAACAATTGTAACTGAAGCAGCAAATCGTGTGTTACGAACATATAAAAAAGGAGATCTTGTTGTAGAAAATATAACAATCTATTTCCTCAAGCCTGTGCAAATAGATAGTATTATTAATATTAAACCAAGAGTGTTAGAAGTAGGACGGAAATTCGGTAAAGTAGACGTTGAAGTCTACAATGAGGGTGTCGTTGTTGGAAAAGCGATGATGATGGTTCAATTAATTGACCGATGAATTAAGTGCATTGTTACCATTAAAAAGAGGGATGCAGCCTGCATCCCTCCAAACGGTTTTTGGGAAGAAAATGTATAAAGAATCAGCTGGAGTGCACTCTCCTATTGTTTAGCTTCTTCGATGACTAAAGGTAAGAAGTATCGATAAGCTCTAAAACCAGCCCAAATACTCCCAACACCAACCAAAAATAGTACAGTGGCAACTATAAAGGAAACGGTTGACTGGTGTAAAAACACCGAGTTTATTCCAAATAAGGCAACAAACAGACCTAAGGCAATGCTTGATTTTGCAGAAATCCATTGCTTTTCTACGGGCTTACGACTTTGAAAATAACGAGCCTTATAGAATATATAAAAAGCAAATGCGATAACGATTAATACAACAAATATAGGCATAATAAATCCTCCAATTAATGAAATACATAATCCTATTTTACTAAAACATTCAATAAAAAATCTAGCAAAACAAAAATTTAACATGAAAACAGTTTTAAGAAAGTGATAAAATGATAAAAACTATATCTTTTTTTCCTAATCTTGGTGGATAATAATTGAATATAGAACGAAGGAGATCACAAAATGAAAGAACAAATCATCGAGACGATTAAGGATTATAACTCTATTATAATTCACCGACATGTCCGACCAGATCCTGACGCATATGGTTCACAGTGTGGATTAGCTGAGATACTAAAAGCATCTTTCCCAGAAAAAAAAATTTATGTAACTGGGAAGGATGAAAAATCCCTTAGTTTTCTATATAAAATGGATTCAGTCACTGATGAAACTTATAAGGAAGCACTTGTCATTGTCTGTGATACAGCTAATCAAGAGAGGGTGGACGATAAGAGGTATCAGCAAGGAAAGTTTTTAATAAAAATTGACCATCATCCAAATGAAGATCCATATGGTGATCTTGTTTGGGTTGATACAAGCTCAAGTTCGACTAGTGAGTTAATTTATGAACTATACCTATATGGAAAAGAAAAAGGACTAGTCCTTTCAAATGAAGCAGCAAGACTTATATATGCAGGAATTATTGGAGATACAGGTCGTTTTCTATTTCCAAGTACAAATCCAAGGACTTTTACATATGCAGGGGAGCTAGTCCAATATGATTTCTCATTCCCTGATTTATATGAAAACTTGTACAACACAAAGGAAAATGTCTCAAGATTAAGTGGATATGTCCTACAAAACTATGAAGTAACCGAAAATGGTGTTGCTTCGATGAAAATATCAAGGGAGATACTTGATAAGTTTCAAGTAAGTGCAACAGACGCCTCTCAGTTAGTTCGTATTTTAGGAAATATCGAAGGAATTACCGCATGGGTGTTTTTTGTGGAGGAAGAGGACCAAATTAGGGTTCGACTTCGTTCGAAAGGGCCAGTTATTAATACAATTGCCCAAAAATATCATGGTGGAGGACATCCTCTAGCAGCAGGTGCATCTATTTATACATGGGAAGATGTAGAACCACTTATAGCCGATTTGAATCAACTTTTCCTTAAGTAAAAAAATAAAGTGTCATACTATTAATTATTGATCTCGAGAGGGTGATCAAATGATAATAGTAAGGCACTTTTTATAGTATCAGAAGAAAAATGAACGTATAGCTCCAGCGCCTAGTCCCGGAGCGCCCCTTCACTTTTCTTACTATTGTTCAATCTTATTTGGTATAAACCAAAAGCCGACCTCTGTTGCATCCTCATACACATTTAAGTTAAGGGCTTGAATTTCTTTTTTCAACATATTGGCTAGTTCTACTGATTCAGCGTATGCTGAATACCCGTTTTTAATTCTGTCGACTTTTTCTTTCACTAGTTTTTTTCTATGGATGATTTGCATTTCTCATCTCCCCCAAAAGTAGTGTTTTTCTTTATTGTAATCACTTCTAATGAGAAATGCCAGTATATTCTGAAAGTTTCAATGAATATTCAAAATTAACGAATTTGTACAATCTTTAAGGAAATCTCTAGAATGGTATCAAAAGTAACCGAATAGACTTGAAGTTTGTACATTTTATCATCAAGTGGATATAGTTTGTTTTCAATAGCTTTTCTTAAAAGTTCCTTATTATCTGATAAATCGTTAATATCCCTACCAACATAGTCGTTTAAATCTTTAACAACAGCATCAGTTAACTCATGAACATCCAATGGAGCTAGATTGTATTTTTTTTGATTTAGTATGTCGACTTTAAATTCCTGTATTTTTAGTTTTTGTTTATTCTCTTCGTTTAGCTTTGTATTATTTTCCATAATTGTATCTAAATTTTGTTCAAGATTAATAATTCTATCCTGCTGCTTTGTAATCATCTTCACCTGTTTCTCTTGAAAGACACCGTATTGGAAAATAAATACAAACCAACTAACGAGAGCACCAATAACTACTCCTGCGAAAAAACGCTGCCATCCCGGTTTTTGATATAAAGGTGGTATTCGCATTATGAAATATTCTCCTGGGTGAACCACATGATAATCGTCCAACCTGTTTGTGCCCCACCCATGGCGGAAAGAATGAGCATAAATTGCTTAAACAAATCTTTTGTTTGACCATTAAGAATTCCACGTTCAAAACTATTAAAAGCATCAAACGTTCCACCAATCGCAGCGACTAACGCCCAGATTTTCAGTTTATTAGCCATTTTAAAAATCTCTGTAAGAGGAGGTTCACCAGATATAAATGCTCCAATACCACCAATGAAAGCACCACCCAAAAGAACACCTAATGCAATAAAATAACTGTGAATAAAAGCAGGAAAGAAGGCTTCTTTAATCTCCATTCAATAAACCCATCCTTTCAGAATGAACAAATAAATAAGCAAAGACTCTATGTAGAATCTGCTGCAAGGCCGAGACCTACAGGAACTTGACAAGGAGGCTCACCACACTACCAACGGAAAGAGTATGAATAGGAGCGGGTTGTAAAGTTCGCCCCACTATATTTGGATACAAGAATATTGACCGATATTAATATATATGGACAATCATAAATAAGTATGTTTCATTTAGTCTATTCCTTAAGATTTAGATTATAAAAACGATATGATTAGTGACGAACTCACTGAAATTAAATAACTGATGTTAACAACCTTGAATATGAAGTCAATTACAAAATAATACTAGCCCCCTCATAATAGAGGGACAATATTCAATATTTGTCTGGTCATTTTCAAAGGACTATAATAGATAAAAAGAGATGTCGGAAAAAGGAGGGTCTAAATGTCTTTTGTACACCTTCAAATTAATAGTTCATATAGTTTACTTTCTAGTTCTGTAAGAATTGAAGAATTAGTAAGAAAAGCAAGTGAGTATGGGTTTAAATCACTTGCTATAACCGATCAAAATGTTATGTACGGAGCTGTAGCTTTTTATAAAGAATGTATTAAACATGGAATCAAGCCAATTATTGGTTTAACTGTTTCAGTTTTAAGTGATGTAGAAAATGAGCAATCGAGGCCGATTGTATTATTAGCAAAAGATCACTTTGGTTATCAAAACCTCTTGAAAATCAGTAGTATCGTACAAACTAAATCAAAAAATGGTTTTCCTAAAAAGTGGTTTCCTCATTATAGTCGTGGATTAATAGCGATTAGTCCAGGACTTGAAGGGGAAATTGAGCAATATATCCTTCAAGGTAAATTGGAAGAAGCGATGAAAGTTACTGAATTTTATAAGCGGATTTTTCCAGACGGAGATTTTTACTTTGCCCTTCAAAACCATGGTTTAAAGGACGAACAAGAGATCTTTTCAAAAGTAAGATCCTTTTGTTTAGAGCAGCAAATCCAGATAGTTGCAACAAACAATGTTCAATATATACAGAAAGAAGATGCAGATGCGTTTGAGTGTTTGCTTAATATTAAGAATGGAACGAAGTTCTCTGAAGATGACAGAATTAAATTAAATAGTCATGAATATTATTTTAAATCGATGGAAGAAATGATTGAACTTTTTTCAGAAATTCCTGAGGTGCTAGAACAATCACTTCACATTGCTTCAAGGTGCAATGTGACGATCGAGTTAGGTAAAATCGCTCTCCCTAAATACCCAGTTCCAAATGATGAGCCTTCTTCTCAATATCTTTCTCGGTTATGTGTTCAAGGGCTTAAAGAAAGATATATTGACCCTAGTGAGGACCATTATGAACGGTTAACATATGAGCTAGAGATTATCAATAAAATGAACTTTAGTGATTATTTCTTGATTGTCTGGGACTTTATGAAATACGCACATAGTAATGGGATTTTAACGGGACCAGGTCGTGGATCGGCAGCGGGTTCGATTGTTGCGTATGTGTTAAAAATTACAGATGTAGACCCTATTCAGCATTCATTACTATTTGAACGATTTTTAAATCCACAACGAATTTCAATGCCAGATATTGATATTGATTTCCCAGATAACCGACGTGATGAAATGATTACATATGTGGCTGAAAAATATGGACAGCTTCATGTCGCGCAAATTATTACTTTTGGGACACTAGCAGCCCGTGCAGCCCTTAGAGATGTCGGTAGAGTTATGGGGATCTCTAGCAAAGAGGCTGATTTCTTAGCCAAACAGGTTCCGTCAAGACTTGGTATTACGTTACCTGAGGCATTAAAAGAATCAAAAGGGTTACAGGATTATCTTAAGAAATCTGATATCGGGAAAAAGATATTTGAAACAGCGATAAGGCTTGAAGGTCTTCCGAGACACACTTCTACTCATGCGGCTGGGGTTATTATTAGTGAAAAGCCATTAACTGAAATGATCGCTATCCAAGAGGGGCATCAAGATGTGTATTTAACCCAATTTCCAATGGAGATTCTTGAAGAAATAGGGTTATTAAAAATGGACTTTCTTGGTTTACGTAATTTAACCTTAATCGATAATATCGTTACGTTTATTCGTAAAAATACAAAACAAAAAATTGAACTTGATAAGCTTCCTACAAATGACCAGAAGACGTTTGAGCTTTTAAGTAGTGGAGATACGACAGGGATTTTTCAGTTAGAATCCCCTGGAATGAGAAGTGTACTTGAAAGACTTCAACCAACTGAATTAGAAGACATTGTGGCAGTTAATGCATTGTATCGTCCTGGTCCGATGGAAAATATCCCACTTTTCATCTCTCGAAAACACAAGAGTGAAGAAGTGAATTATCCACACCCCGATTTAGAGCCAATTTTGCGTAAAACATATGGTGTAATTGTATATCAAGAACAAATCATGCAAATCGCTTCAACAATGGCTGGCTTTTCGTTAGGTGAAGCTGATTTACTTAGAAGAGCAGTTAGTAAGAAAAAGAAAGATGTTCTAGACCAAGAAAGAGTACACTTTGTAAAGGGATGTATAAATAGAGGTTATGATCAGGAAGTCGCAAATTCTATATATGATTTAATTGTCCGATTTGCTAACTATGGATTTAACCGAAGTCATGCTGTTGCCTATAGTATGATTGCATATCAATTGGCTTATTTAAAAGCAAACTATCGTATTTATTTTACGACTGCCTTATTGACAAGTGTAATTGGTAATGAAGATAAGCTCTCTCAGTATATACGAGAAGCAAAGCATAAAGGAATACTCGTCCTTCCACCTTCGATTAATAAAAGTACGTTTCCTTTTCTAGTTGAAAAAGATCATATTCGCTTTAGCTTGTCTGCGATAAAGAGTGTTGGAGCTGCAGCTCTTCGTGATATTCTTGAGGCCCGACGAAAGAAGCCATTTCGGGACTTATTTGATTTTTGTATTCGTGTTTCAACCAGAAATGTGAATAGAAGGGTATTAGAATCCTTGATTTGTTCAGGTGCTTTTGATGAATTCGGTGAAGACCGGGCAACCCTTTTAGCAACCATTGATGTAGCGATGGAGCACGCTGAATTAATGCACCCAAAAGATGATAATCAAATTGATTTATTCGATGATGATGATTTTATGCTCAAACCAAAATATGTGGTGATTACTCCTTTTACTCAAGAAGAGAAACTACGATTTGAAAAAGAGGCACTAGGATTTTATTTATCAAGTCATCCTGTATCTTCTGCCTTAAGTAAGTTTCCTAGTGTGGCAGTAACACAAATAAGTGATTTAGCTAATTTATCCCCCTCTAAGAAAAGCATGATTTGTGTTCTTATAACAGCTGAGCGAACCATCCGAACTAAAAAAGGAGAGGTTATGGCCTTTCTCACTTTAAGTGATGAAACTGGCGAACTAGATGCTGTGGCATTTCCTAATGTGTATACTCGGTTTTCCAAGCAATTTCAAAAGGGTGAAATAGTTTTCTTGGAAGGAACGGTTGAAACAAGGGAAAGTCGTCTACAATTTATCATAAAAGAAGTAAAGCAAGAAGAAAATCTCCAACCAAAGAATAAGGTATTCTTAAGAATTGAGAGTCAGCAACAAAATGAAGACCTGATGAAGGAGCTTAAAACGATTATAAAACATTATCAAGGTCAAACAGCTGTTGTTTTGTATTACGAAAAAGAGCAAAAGACAATTGCTTTGCAAAGGGATTTTTGGATTAAAGATGATGAGCAGGCAATTACCTCGTTAAAGGGTTTACTTGGGGAGAAAAATGTTGTATTGAAATAAATTCGATGTACAATAATTAAATTTATGTTAATATTGTAAGAGTCAACGTGGTCAGACCACCTAGCGGTACGTCATATAAGGGTTTTTTTGTTTAGTTTTAGAAGGTAAAGTGCTTGAATAAGATCACTTATTCTTAATTAGTACTCTTTCATTTATTCATTATTACTTTACTTTTTAAAAAGGGCTTTACCTAACGATTAATCGTCCTAATGGGAAAAGTTTGGGGAGTGAATTGAATGACTTTACGCGAAGAAGCACTACATATGCACGAAATGTACAAAGGGAAGTTAGAGACAAAGTCAAAAGTCCCGGTTACAAATGCGAAGGATTTAAGTCTTGCATATTCTCCTGGTGTAGCTGAGCCTTGTAAAGAAATCCATGATGACAAAAACAAAGTATATGATTATACAATGAAAGGAAATATGGTCGCTGTAGTATCGGATGGTACTGCGGTACTTGGATTAGGGAATATTGGTCCAGAGGCAGCATTACCCGTTATGGAAGGTAAGGCGGTATTATTTAAAAGCTTTGCTGGTGTTGATGCATTTCCAATTTGTTTAAACACAACTGATGTGGAAAAAATTATAGAGACAGTGAAACTATTGGAGCCTACTTTCGGTGGGGTCAACTTGGAAGATATCGCAGCACCTAATTGTTTTGTGATTGAAGAGAGATTGAAGAAGGAAACGAATATTCCTATTTTTCATGATGATCAACATGGAACGGCGATTGTGACTGTTGCAGGTTTAGTTAATGCTCTTAAAATAGTAGATAAAACAATGTCTAAGATGAAGGTTGTCGCAAATGGAGCAGGTGCAGCCGGAATTGCAATTATAAAATTATTATATAGCTATGGTGTGAGAGATATTATTATGTGTGATTCTAAAGGCGCTATCTTTGAAGGTAGAAGCTATGGAATGAATTCCGTAAAAGCTGAAGTCGCAGAGTATACTAATCGTGAAAAGCTTGAGGGAAGTTTATCAGAGGTGATAAAGGGTGCTGATGTTTTTATTGGTGTGTCAGTAGAAGGCGCATTAACACCCGATATGGTTAAATCGATGAATGAAGATGCTATTATTTTTGCAATGGCAAATCCGAATCCTGAGATTATGCCAGAAGTAGCAAAGGAAGCTGGCGCAAAGGTTGTAGGTACAGGTCGTTCAGATTTTCCTAACCAAGTAAATAATGTTTTGGCATTCCCTGGAATTTTTAGAGGGGCATTAGATGTTCGTGCCACACACATAAATGAACACATGAAAATGGCTGCTGTTGATGCCATTGCTTCGCTAATTTCAGAAGATCAATTAACACCCGAATATGTCATTCCAGGCCCGTTTGACCCGAGGGTTGCACCATCAGTGGCAGCTGCTGTTGCAAAAGCAGCAATGGAGACTGGTGTTGCAAGGATTACTGTAGATCCAAAAGATATTTTAGAAAAAACTAAAAGATTGGCCATAATCGGACAAGGTGAGTGAAAAATAGAGGTGACATCAACTAAGCTTTATATAGAAATTGTCAAAAAGCTTCAAGCAATCATCGTAGAAGATGGATTAATTGCTGGTGATAAAATACCATCTGAAAGGGAACTTTCTGATCGGTTAAAAGTAGGTCGTTCCTCGGTTAGAGAAGCACTAAGGTCACTAGAGTTACTTGGGTTAATAGAAACAAGACGTGGTGAAGGAACCTATATTAAGAATTTTGGTGAAAACCAACTAGTCCAAATATTAGGCGCTTTTATTCTCCAAGGAACAAAGAAAAAGAGTGATTTGGTTGAAACGAAGTATGTTATTGAATGTGAGTGTATCAAGTTAGCGCTTGATAGAATATCAACGTCTAAACTGAATGAGCTAGATGAGAGACTAATAAATAATCAGCTTTCATTTGATGACCTTATCAAGTCGATTATAGAAGGAACAGACAATTTTCTACTTTATAGAATATGGCAGGTCCTAAATGAATACTATCAAACATCAAGGAATGAACAGGGACAAGAAGAACATATTCTAAGAGAACTTATGGATGGTTTAAAAGAAAGAAATCTAGAAAAAGTGATAAAAGCTTACAATCATTTGGTAGTACCAAATCTTTAAACAAATGTTGTTCATATAAATCAATATATGATGTAAAAAAGTGAGGAGGTTTTTGCTTGTTAAAGGATCTTTTTGTGAAAAAGAAAAAATATGCAGCAATTCCGTCAGAGCATGCCAAACAAGATGTTCCAGAAGGAATCATGACAAAATGTACTAATTGCAAAAAAATAATGTATACGAAGGAATTCAATAAAAGTTTAAAGGTCTGTATGAATTGTGATCATCACCTTCCAATGACTGCATATGAGAGAATAACAAGCCTAATAGATGAAGGGACCTTTATTGAATATGATAAGGATATGGTTTCTGAAAATCCTCTAGACTTTCCTGACTATTTAAGTAAGTTAGAAAAAGACCGTCAAAAAACAAAAATTAATGAAGCAGTTGTAACAGGTGAAGGTGAGATTACAGGATATAAAGTGGTTATAGCTGTGATGGATTCAACCTTTAGAATGGGGAGCATGGGCTCTGTAGTTGGAGAGAAAATCACACGTGCTATTGAAAAGGCAAAAGAGCTTAAAGTACCTTTTATCATTTTTACAGCGAGTGGTGGGGCCAGAATGCAAGAGGGTGTATTAAGTCTTATGCAAATGGCTAAAACTAGCTCTGCCTTAAAGCTTTTTAGTGATGAAGCTGGACTTATCATAACTGTTATGACACATCCTACAACTGGTGGGGTTTCAGCAAGTTTTGCGTCACTTGGTGATTATAACTTTGCTGAACCTCGTGCACTTATCGGTTTTGCAGGAAGAAGAATTATTGAACAAACGATTCGTGAGGAATTACCTGAGGACTTCCAAACATCCGAATTTTTATTAAAACATGGGCAGCTTGATGCAGTAATTCATCGCCATGAGATGAAAGAAACACTCAGTAATATACTAGATTTACACCAAGTAAGGGGTGAATTTCGTTGATAGGAGAACTAGAATTCGAGAAACCAGTTACTGAGTTAAGGAAAAAAATACTTGAACTTAGAGAATATACAAAATCAACGGATGTCGATTTATCGGTTGAAATTGAAAAACTTGAAACTAGATTAGAAAAACTTGAAAAAGAAATCTATCACAATATGCAGCCATGGGATCGTGTGCAGATTGCAAGACACCCCGAGCGACCAACGACATTGGATTATATTGAACAACTGTTTTCTCAGTTCATGGAATTTCATGGGGACCGATATTTTGGTGATGATGAAGCAATCGTTGGTGGAATTGCAAGATACCATGGAATATCGGTAACAGTTATTGGTCATCAACGTGGAAAAGATACAAAAGAAAATATTCGCCGTAATTTTGGTATGCCACATCCGGAAGGATACCGAAAAGCATTAAGATTAATGAAACAGGCTGAAAAATTTAGTCGACCAATTATTTGTTTCATTGATACAAAGGGAGCCTACCCAGGAAAAGCAGCTGAAGAACGTGGACAAAGTGAAGCTATTGCTAAAAATCTTTTTGAGATGGCAGGATTAACAGTTCCAGTAATTTGTGTTGTTATCGGTGAAGGTGGAAGCGGGGGTGCACTAGCGCTTGGAGTAGGGAATTATATACACATGCTCGAAAACTCTACTTACTCAGTTATTTCTCCTGAGGGTGCTGCATCCATTTTGTGGAAAGATGCAAGCTTAGCGAGAAAGGCAGCTGAGTCAATGAAAATCACAGCGCCAGATCTAAAAAAATTAGGTGTTATTGATGAAATCATCCCAGAGGTAAAGGGAGGAGCACATCGTAATATTTCTGAGCAAGCGGCTGCTATGGACATCGTACTAAAGGAGTCACTAGAAAGTTTAATGAAATTAGATAAAAAAACTCTTGTGTCCCATCGTTATGAAAAATTCAAAAAAATTGGACAATATCAGAAAGTTGACGATTTTATTGGAATTCAGTGAAGATAACGTGTATCCTTATAAGGGTGCACGTTTTTCATGTGAAAGACGAATTTTTACTGTTTTTATTTGGCTGAATTCTAAGACTTAGATTTATATGTTAAATGATCTTTTCTTCTAGGATTTGAACTTCTTTGTCAATTTATTGCTATTTTCAACTCTAGAGCTGTGTGAATTGAAATATATTTTTAAGAAAAGAGCCTTACTTTGGCTAATTTCTAGAATTTGATTTGTTAATGGTCATGAAAATAACTATGAATTAAGTGGAGAGGCATCTTTTCTTCTAGGATTTGAACTTCTTTGTCAATTTATTGCTATTTTCAGCTCTAGAGCTGTGTGAATTGGAATATATTTTTCAGAAAAGAGCCTTACTTTGGCTAATTTCTAGAATTTGATTTGTTAATGGTCATGAAAATAACTATGAATTAAGTGGAGAGGCATCTTTTCTTTTAGGATTTGAACTTCTTTGTCAATTTATTGCTATTTTCAGCTCTAGAGCTGTGTGAATTGGAATATATTTTTCAGAAAAGAGCATACATGGCTAATATCTAAGACTTGGATTTTAAATGTTTATGAAAACAACTATGAATTAAGTGAAATGGCATCTTTTCTTCCGAAAAGAGCCCTACATAAGAATATTTCACATCTTCTCTATTGTTTTCAAAAAATCTTCGTGGTATGTTAAAAACATTGTAGAGCAATGGCTAGAAGGGCAAAATAAAAGTAGTTATTAAAAAAGGGATGTATGTTACTTCTGCATATTGTAACTATATATAATGAGGTGAAAAAATGAAGAGAATTGGTGTATTAACTAGTGGTGGTGACTCACCGGGAATGAATGCTGCTGTAAGAGCAGTTGTAAGAAAGGCTATTTATCATAATATTGAAGTATATGGTATTTACCAAGGTTATGCAGGATTGATGTCTGGTCAGATCAAAAAGCTTGAGTTAGGCTCTGTTGGGGATATTATCCACCGTGGAGGAACAATGCTTTATACTGCAAGAAGTGAAGAGTTTAAGACGCTAGAAGGCCAGAAAAAAGGCATTGAACAGTTAAATAAATTTGGTATTGAAGGACTAGTTGTTATCGGTGGAGATGGATCTTATCGTGGAGCTGAAAAGCTGACTCAACACGGATTCCCATGTGTGGGTGTTCCTGGAACAATTGACAACGACATCCCAGGAACTGATTTTACGATTGGTTTTGATACAGCATTGAACACAGTTATTGATTCTATTGATAAAATTCGTGACACTGCTACTTCGCATGAACGTACATACGTAATTGAAGTTATGGGTAGACATGCTGGTGATATCGCTCTATGGTCAGGATTAGCAGGTGGAGCAGAAACGATCTTAATACCAGAAGAAAACTATGATATGGAAGATATTATTCAGCGTTTACAGCGTGGTCATGATCGTGGCAAAAAGCACAGTATCATTATTGTAGCTGAAGGTGTTGGAAGTGGCGTAGAATTTGGTAAGAAGATTGAAGAAGCTACAAAGCTCGAAACTCGTGTTAGTGTGCTTGGTCACATCCAGCGTGGAGGATCACCAACAGCATTTGACCGTGTATTAGCAAGCCGTCTTGGTGCTAGAGCTGTTGAATTGTTACTTGAAGGAAAAGGTGGTCGCGCTATTGGAATTCAAAAGAATGAATTAGTTGACCATGATATCATTGAAGTACTAAAACAACCACATACAATTGATAATAGCATGTACCAACTATCAAAAGAGCTATCTATATAGTATATGGTATCGGTTTCACGTCAGATATCTCAAAAGGGATTAATATTTTCCTGAATGTGAAAAATAAAAGGAAGTGTATCTTTCCTTTTGGGATGACTTAATTATAAAATTTAATAGGTGTAGTTAGTAATAGGAGGATAATTAGAATGCGTAAAACAAAAATCGTTTGTACTATAGGACCTGCAAGTGAAAGTGTAGAAAAGTTAACTGATCTAATTGAAGCAGGAATGAATGTTGCTCGATTAAATTTCTCTCATGGAGATTTTGAAGAACATGGTGCAAGAATTAAGAATATCCGTGAAGCTTCTAAGGCAACTGGAAAAACTGTTGCAATATTACTTGATACAAAAGGACCTGAAATCCGTACAAACACAATGGAAAATGGTGCGATTGAATTACAAGAAGGTTCAAATGTGATCGTTTCAATGGAAGAAGTAATTGGAACTCCTGAGAAATTCTCAATTACATATTCAGGTTTAATGGATGATGTAACAACTGGATCTAAGATCCTTCTTGACGACGGATTAATTGGATTAGAAGTTATTACTGTAGATAAAGGGAAAAATGAAATTTTAACAAAAATCCTTAATAGTGGAACACTTAAAAATAAAAAAGGTGTTAACGTTCCGGGAGTAAAAGTAAATCTTCCTGGTATTACTGAAAAGGATGCTAAAGACATTGTTTTTGGTATTGAACAAGGTGTTGACTTTATTGCAGCTTCATTTGTTCGTCGTGCAGCTGATGTATTAGAAATTCGTGAATTATTGGAAGAGCATAATGCGGCAGAGATTCAAATTATCCCTAAGATTGAAAATCAAGAGGGTGTAGATAATATCGCTGAAATCCTAGAAGTTTCTGATGGGTTGATGGTTGCTCGCGGTGATTTAGGAGTAGAGATTCCTGCTGAAGAAGTACCACTTGTTCAAAAAGAGTTAATTAAACAATGTAATGCTGCTGGTAAACCAGTTATTACAGCTACACAAATGCTTGATTCTATGCAACGTAACCCACGTCCAACACGTGCGGAAGCAAGTGATGTTGCAAACGCAATTTTTGATGGTACAGATGCAATTATGTTATCTGGTGAAACAGCTGCGGGTAATTACCCTGTAGAAGCTGTAACAACAATGCACAATATTGCATCAAGAGCAGAACAAGCACTAGTTTATCGCGAGATTTTGTCAAAGAGAAGCAAGCAATCAGGAACAACTATTACTGATGCTATTGGTCAATCTGTGGCGCATACAGCTCTAAATCTAAACGTAGCTGCAATTCTAGCTTCAACAGCTAGTGGATACACTGCGAAAATGATTTCTAAGTATCGTCCAAAGGCACCAATTGTTGCTGTAACAGCAAATGAGTCAACTGCAAGAAAGCTTTCTCTAGTATGGGGTGTTTACTCAAGAGTTGGCAAAATGTGTAAATCTACTGACGAGATGCTTGATGTTGCAGTTGAGCAAGGATTAAGCTCAGGTATTATCAAACACGGAGATTTAGTTGTTATTACTGCAGGAGTTCCTGCTGGTGAGACAGGAACAACGAATCTAATTAAAGTACATGTTGTTGGAGATGTAATTGTTAAAGGTCAAGGAATCGGTCAAAAATCTGCTTATGGTAAAGTAGTTGTTGCCGATACATCTGATTCGGCTAATACAAAAATGGTTGATGGTGCAGTTTTAGTTACAAAAGGAACTGACCGCGACATGATTGGTGCTATGGAAAAAGCTGTTGCTCTAATCACTGAAGAAGGCGGACTAACAAGTCATGCAGCAGTTGTGGGATTAAGCCTTGGAATTCCAGTTATTGTTGGAGTTGAGAACGCAACATCTTTACTGAAGGATGGACAAGATATTACAGTGGACTCTTCAAGAGGAATTGTATATCAAGGACATGCAAGCGTACTTTAATCTTAAGGTATGTTTGTGGGGCAAGCTTCATATGATTTATTGACCCAATCAAAAGAGAAGGAATTACTCCTTCTCTTTTGTTTATATTTATAAAGTTTATAGTTTAACCTAGTTTTGGTGTCTCGCTCTAGACGCCAAGTCACATGAAAACTTCCTAGTCAGGGACCCAAAGTTTTTTAGGGATGACCCGGGTCTAACGCTTTACTTATAAGGAGGATCATAAATGAGAGTATTAATGGCACTAATCATTATTGTACCAGCCCTAGAAATAGGCTTACTTGTTTTGTCAGGCAATACAATTGGCCCGTGGCCAACAGTATTGCTGATTATTTTAACGGGAGTTTTAGGTGCTTGGCTAGCAAAAAAACAAGGACTAGAAACAATAAGAAGAGTCCAAGATCAGATGAGATACGGCCAAATGCCAAGTGATGCAATTATTGATGGACTATGTATTTTAGTAGGTGGAGTAGTTTTATTAACGCCAGGTTTTATAACAGATCTAATAGGATTTTTGCTTCTTTTTCCTGCAACACGGAAAGGTATAAAACCTTGGATAGGTAAATGGATTCAACGATTTATTAAAAGAGGAAATTTTACAATTATCAGGTGAAAAATAGAGGATGTTTAAACATCGTTCACATGTAAAAGAAATGTGTGAACTGTTTAGACATCCTCTTTATTATAAGCTTTTTTTGTGTCCACTAATATAAGCCCATAAATCCCTAAAAACCCCAGCTGAATTTAATGTGTTTAAAATAACAAGAACAACTGGTCCAACAAGGAGGCCTAAAAAGCCAATTAGTTTATAACCAACAAAAAGTGAAACGAGTGTCGCCAATGGATCTAAGCCAATATTTGAAGACAGAATTTTGGGTTCCATTAACTGTCTTTGGACAAGGACTATTACATAAAGAATTCCCAAGCCTATAGCAAATCCAATATTCCCACTAACCGCAGCATAAATAATCCACGGCACAAATACCAACCCTGTCCCTAAATAAGGTAGAAGATCAACAAGACCAATTAGAAGAGCAATTGTAATTGCGTAATCAACCCTCAAAATCAATAACCCTATTAACACGATCACTGAGGTTATTGAGATTAGTGTAAATTGGGCTTTTACAAAACCAAAAAGTGCTTTTTGAAGGTCAGTCACCACGGTTTTACTACTATTTCTTGCTTTTGTTGGAAGAATCTTTCTTCCAAAATGCATGATACGTTCTAAATCTTTGCTAATAAAGAAAGTAGCTAATAAGGAGAAAATAATAACTGTAGCAGCACTCGGGAGCCACCCTAAAAAATCAGGTATTTTTAATAAAAAGGTTTGGATAAATTGACCAACTGTAGTTGCTACTGTTTTTCCTACATTCTCAATATTGGTGATGATCGATTGCTGCTGTCCAGATTCAAGGTTATTAAATAGCGTCGTTAGTTGATTGTACAAAGGTATAAGTTGTCCTACCACAAACTGTTCAATATGTACAACGAGATCTTCAAAGTGGTATGGGACCACGTTGGCTAAGTAATTAGCACCTGAAATGATTTCAGCAACTAACAACGTTAACACACCGGCAATTGATCCAAAGACAATCACAAGTGCCGCAAAAATAGCTAAAGAACGCGGTATCCTCCCTTTTTTTTGAAAAAACAAAACCAGGGGATGCATAAAATAAGAAATGGAGAATGCGATGATGAACGGATAAATTACTTGAGTCACATAAAACCCTACAATTAAACCGACAATAATTGATATAATCACAATTAAAAAGCGGAACGTACTATAAAGATGGTCAAGTTTCAAAGCTTCACCTCCTGTGTTGATATATACCCATATATTACATGTTAGTGAGAATATTGGAAAGTATTACATATTTGATTGTTTAGGTAGAAATCTTGGCTAAATAAATTAAAGTATGTTACGATATTTGAGTGGATGTGTAAGGAAGGATGAGACTAGATTGTTTAATCAATCATCTTTGTTTTTACTTATATTATTAACAATTGGTTTTTTTGGTAAGAATCAATCATTAATGATAGCTGTTGGTGTTTTACTGATCGTAAAAGCTACAGGCTTGGATTCACGTGTTTTTCCGTATATTCAGAGCAAGGGAATTCATTGGGGTGTAACAGTGATCACTATTGCTGTTTTAGTTCCAATTGCAACAGGTGAAATTGGTTTTAAACAGCTTGGCGAAGCAATGAAGTCAGCATATGCTTGGATAGCATTAGCGTCTGGTATTATTGTAGCACTTCTTGCAAAAGGTGGTGTAGATCTCTTAGCTGATGATCCACATATTACAACTGCTCTTGTATTTGGGACGATTATAGCTGTTGCTTTATTTAAAGGAGTGGCAGTAGGACCGTTGATTGGAGCAGGGATTGCCTATGTAATCATGAGGTTAGCTAACTATTTCTCTTGAGATAGCTTATTATAAGGCACTTGTAGGAGATATTTCTTTGTGAAAAATGAACCTAAGTAAAAGATGCCAACATACTTCATATTAAAACTGTTTCTAAGAACTTTTTTCACACAAAAAAAGTTCAGGGAACGGTGATGAAACATGAATTCCTTTCCGTTTTCACTCTTTTGATTCACAAAAGTCTGATAATTGTTTATAATAGACTTTAAGATTGCATCCATTCTACATATTTTTTAGTGGCTTCAATCATTGGTCTGAGTGTTATGATTTTGTATCATTTTTTCGGGGTGAAATGAAAGCATTTTCTTTTGAGTGAATATTCAAATGATAATGTGTCGTCTATTTTTGAGCAACCGCTCAGGCTTATATATCTACCAAGTGAAAATGGGAATGGGAGAATTTTAGAAAAGGGGAGATTCTAAGATGACAGTAACAAAGGGACTTGAAGGGATTATAGCAACAACTTCGTCTGTAAGCTCAATCATTGATGATACGTTAACATATGTTGGCTATAATATTGATGAGTTAGCAGAAAATGCAAGCTTTGAAGAAGTAATTTATCTATTATGGCATCGTAAGCTACCAAATAAGCAAGAACTTTCTGAACTTGTAACACAATTATCAGAAAATGCATCATTGCCTGAGAATGTGTTACACCATTTTAAGACATATCCGATTGAAAAAGTGCATCCTATGGCAGCATTAAGGTCGGCTGTTTCTTTACTTGGATTATATGATGATGAAGCTGATGTGATGGATGCAGAAGCAAATTATCGTAAAGCAATTCGTTTACAAGCAAAGCTTCCTACAATAGTTACAGCGTTTTCACGAGTACGCAAAGGCTTAGAACCTATTGCACCTCGTACGGACTTAAGTTTCGCTGCTAATTTCTTGTACATGTTAACAGGTGAAGAACCATCAGCAATTGCTGAAGAAGCATTTAACAAAGCGTTAGTATTACATGCTGACCATGAGCTTAATGCTTCTACTTTTACAGCACGAGTGTGTGTTGCGACATTGTCTGATGTATACTCTGGTGTAACCTCTGCAATTGGTGCTCTTAAAGGACCACTTCATGGTGGAGCAAATGAAGCCGTTATGAAGATGCTTTCTGAAATTGGTGATGTAGAAAATGTTGAGCCTTATATTCTTGATAAGTTAAATAACAAAGAAAAAATTATGGGCTTCGGACACCGTGTGTATCGTAAGGGTGATCCAAGAGCAAAGCATCTTAAGAGTATGTCTGAAAAGCTTACAACAATTACTGGTGAGCCTAAATGGTATGAGATGTCTACAAGAATTGAAGAAATTGTTACGACAGCCAAGCCACTTCCGCCAAATGTTGATTTCTATTCTGCTTCTGTATATCACAGTCTAGGTATTGATCATGATTTATTTACACCTATCTTTGCTGTAAGCCGTGTATCTGGCTGGTTAGCTCATATTTTAGAGCAATATGATAATAACCGCTTAATTCGTCCACGTGCTGAATATACAGGGCCTGGAAAACAAGCATATGTACATCTAGATCAAAGAGCATAAAATAGATAAGAGATGAAATTTTTCTACTTTTCTTATAAAATAGAAGGGTAGTAATAGAGAGGCCAAATACTGGCCTCTAATAAAGATAAAGATTTAAAATATGGGAGGAATTTTTCGTGAGTCAAGGAGAAAAAATTACTGTACAAAATGGTGTATTAGACGTTCCAAATAATCCAGTTATCCCTTTTATCGAAGGTGACGGAATCGGTCCAGATATTTGGGCAGCTGCATCTCGCGTTCTAGAAGCTGCTGTTGAAAAAGCTTATAATGGGGAAAAATCAATCGTATGGAAAGAAGTTTTAGCAGGGGAAAAAGCATTTAACGAAACTGGTGAATGGTTACCAGCTGAAACATTAGATGTTATTCGTGAATACATAATCGCTATTAAAGGGCCTTTAACAACACCAGTTGGTGGAGGAATCCGTTCTTTAAACGTTGCATTACGTCAAGAGCTAGATTTATTTACTTGTTTACGTCCAGTACGTTATTTCACTGGAGTACCATCTCCAATTAAACGTCCAGAAGATACAGATATGGTTATCTTCCGCGAAAACACTGAGGACATTTATGCTGGAATTGAGTATGCAAAAGGTTCTGAAGAAGTACAAAAATTAATTTCATTCTTACAAAATGAAATGGGAGTTAATAAAATCCGCTTCCCAGAAACTTCTGGTATCGGAATTAAGCCTGTATCTGAAGAAGGTACGTCTCGTCTAGTTCGTGCAGCGATCAACTATGCAATCGAACATGGTCGCAAATCAGTGACTTTAGTTCATAAAGGTAATATTATGAAGTTCACTGAAGGAGCATTCAAGAACTGGGGTTATGAGTTAGCTGAAAAAGAATTCGGTGATAAAGTATTCACTTGGGCAGAATATGACCGCTTAGTGGAAACTGAAGGTAAGGATGCTGCAAACAAAGCACAAAGTGATGCTGAAGCTGCAGGTAAAATTATCGTGAAGGATTCTATTGCTGATATCTTCTTACAACAAATCTTAACAAGACCACGTGAGTTTGATGTTGTTGCAACAATGAACTTAAATGGTGACTATATTTCTGATGCATTAGCAGCACAAGTTGGTGGAATTGGTATTGCTCCGGGAGCAAACATCAACTATGAAACTGGGCATGCTATTTTCGAAGCAACACATGGTACTGCTCCTAAATATGCAGGATTAGATAAAGTAAATCCATCTTCAGTGTTATTATCAGGTGTGTTAATGCTTGAGCACCTTGGATGGACTGAAGCAGCTGATTTAATAACAAAATCAATGGAAAAAACAATTGCTTCTAAAGTTGTAACTTATGACTTTGCTCGTTTAATGGACGGAGCAACAGAAGTGGCTTGCTCTGAGTTTGGAAATGAATTAATTAAAAACCTAGGATAATTTAAAATTGAGTGAGGGTGGACTTAAAAGCCCACCCTCATTTTTTCATGTAATCATTCAATAAAAGGGATAAACACGAATACGTAGGCTTATAACTTATAATTGGAGGAGATTTTCATGACATTCAAACGTAAAAAAGTTTCAGTAATTGGTGGAGGCTTCACAGGGGCTACAACTGCTTTTTTAACAGCGCAGAAAGAGTTAGCTGATGTTGTCTTGGTTGATATTCCACAGATGGAAAATCCAACAAAAGGCAAAGCTCTAGATATGCTCGAAGCAGCTCCAGTTCAGGGGTTTGATGCAAATATTATTGGTACAGCCAATTATGCAGATACTGCTGATTCTGATATTGTTGTAATCACTGCGGGTATTGCTCGTAAGCCAGGAATGAGCCGTGATGACCTTGTTCAAACAAACCAAAAAATTATGAAAAGTGTTACTCAAGAAATTGTCAAGTACTCTCCAAATTGTTATATTATTGTCTTAACTAATCCGGTTGATGCAATGACTTACACTGTATTCCAGGAATCAGGATTCCCGAAAAATCGTGTAATCGGTCAATCCGGGGTATTAGATACAGCCCGTTTCCGTACATTTGTTGCCCAAGAACTAAACCTGTCAGTAAAAGATGTAACCGGTTTCGTGTTAGGTGGACATGGAGATGACATGGTTCCGCTTGTTCGTTATTCATATGCTGGTGGTATCCCATTAGAAAAGTTAATCCCGCAAGATCGTCTTGATGCTATTGTAGAACGTACTCGAAAGGGTGGCGGAGAAATAGTAAATCTTTTAGGAAATGGTAGTGCCTATTATGCACCTGCTGCGTCATTGGTGGAAATGGTAGAAGCAATCCTTAAAGATCAACGCCGCGTGATCCCAACAATTGCATATTTAGAAGGTGAGTATGGATTTAATGGGATCTATTTAGGTGTACCAACTGTACTCGGTGCAAATGGAATTGAACAAATTATTGTATTAGATTTAAGTGAAGATGAAAAAGCAGCACTTCAGAAGTCTGCTGACTCAGTTAAAAATGTCATGAATATACTTGCATAAGTAATAAAAGCTAACGGTTGTTTCTACTATGTAACCCTCCTGAATTTGGTGTTGTGTATCTTTATTTGGTAAGATATACAATAGTTACGAATGTATAAAGGGAGTAATTACATATAGTGTAGAAGTAACCGTTTTTTTTACTTTCTTTATATTTCCGGTTTATTACTGCGGAGGTGCTGTAATTCATGTTGTTAGGAAAAAAACGAAAATTAGGGCGTACTATTGAAGAAATATCAGTAGGTGAGAAACTGTCACTTACTGAGAAAATTGAGGACAAGGATTTATTATTATTTCTAGGATTAACGAATGATGCAAACCCATTATATGTTCAGCATGATTACGCATCACAAACACCATTTGAAAAACCGATTGTGCCAAGTATCATGCTTACAGGTATCATTACTTCGGCCGTTTCAAAGTACTTACCAGGTCCAGGAAGTCACATGGTAAAGCAGGAAATTTCTTTTCCGAAACATGTACATCATTATGCTACTATTGAGTTTTTGTTCGAGGTAACTACTGTTAATCTCTCCAAGGAATTAGTAGATATTACTGTTACGGCAACTGATGATAAAGGTGATGTAGTTGTAGAAGGTACAATTAGCGTGATTCCTCCTAAAAAAATCGTACCACTTGATGGGAAAATATTAGAGAATTTTTAGAGTTTGAGTCAAAAGAGGTTATTGGTACCTCTTTTTCTTTATTTTCGGGACGAGGGAAATCTCTTAGAGGGGATTGAGTTCCATTTACTAAGATTTAAGAAAGGGAATGAAAGGTGTTGTTTGAGGAAGTCTACCCTGAAGCTAGACACTAAGCTAAGTATAATTTTTCATCCTCCATGGTGCTAATTTTAATTAGCATAGATGTCTACCCTGAAAATAACTTAGTTTGCGGAGTTCCATGAGCTGCGATCCACTCGCGGGATACCGCGGGGTGGTCCGTGAGCCTCCTCGTCGCCTCGCGGGCTTCTGCGGGGTCTCACGAGACCACTGTATCCCGCAGGAGTCAAGTGGCTCTCCGCTCATTCCACACTTAGTGAGTACACTATTTTCATTCTCCATGGTACGAATAATATTACCATGGAAGTCTACACTGAAAAAAGAAAAGCGGAAGGCGCTCGTTCATCGGCGACAGGCATAAGGCAAGCCGGCTGGAAAGTTGCTCTTTAACCTTCTAGGGTGGATTGACTTAGACCTGAGAGCCGATAGCGCCTGGAGCTAGACACTAAGCTAATTATAATTTTTCATACTCCATGGTGCTAATTTTAATTAGCATAGATGTCTACCCTGAAAATAACTTTGGTTGTGGAGTTCCATGAGCTGCGATCCACTCGCGGGATACCGCGGGGTGGTCCGTGAGTGAGCCTCCTCATCGCCAGGGGCGGGCTCCTGCGGGGTCTCACGAGACCACTGGATCCCGCAGGAGTCAAGTGGCTCTCCGCTCATTCCACACTGAGGAGGAAACATTTTTTCATACACCATGGTGCGAAATACTTATTTAGCATGGATGTCTACCCTTAAAATAACTTAGTTTGCGGAGTTCCATGAGCTGCGATCCACTCGCGGGATACCGCGGGGTGGTCCGTGAGCCTCCTCGTCGCCAGGGGCGGGCTTCTGCGGGGTCTCACGAGACCAATGGATCCCGCAGGAGTCAAGTGGCTCTCCGCTCATTCCACATTGAGGAGGAAACATTTTCATACACCATGGTGCGGATATTCATTTGCATGGATGTCTACCCTGAAGAATTAGTGGTGAAATTTTTTATAGAAAATTTATATTATGAAGATAAAAAGATTGGTCTATTGGATGAGTTACAATATAATGTAAGGTAGATAGAGAGGGTAACTTTTTGTGTTATCTATAAATTAAATATAATAATGGATGAGAGATACTGGGGTTTAATCTATTTACCTTGGAGGATCATATGAGTAAAAAAGTTTTAGTAGTTGATGATGAGCAATCGATTGTAACGTTACTTCAATACAATTTAAAACAAGCTGGTTTTGAAGTAATTACTGCAATGGATGGGGAAATGGGGCTTGAGCTTGCAATAATCGAGCAACCGGACTTAATTCTTCTTGATTTAATGCTTCCAAAGATGGACGGGCTTGAAGTATGTAAAGAGCTCCGTCAAAGACGTGTATCAACTCCTATTTTTATGTTAACTGCTAAAGATGATGAGTTTGATAAGGTACTTGGTTTGGAGTTGGGAGCTGATGATTATCTAGCTAAGCCTTTTAGTCCAAGAGAAGTAGTTGCAAGGGTAAAAGCGATTTTAAGAAGAGTAGTATATAGTAATGAGAGTCAAGAGGATAATCAAAATATAGCAGAGAAACTAACAATTGGTGGATTGGCCATTTTACCAGAACAGTATGAAGCTTATTTTAATGATGAGCAGCTTGAACTAACACCAAAAGAATTTGAGCTTCTTTTATACCTGGCAAAGCATAAAGGAAGAGTACTAACGCGGGATCAGTTGCTAAGTGCTGTTTGGAATTACGATTTTGCTGGTGATACCCGAATTGTTGATGTTCACATAAGTCATTTGCGAGAAAAAATTGAGCTAGATACAAAAAAACCAACTTATATTAAAACGATTAGAGGCTTAGGATATAAGCTTGAGGAGCCAAAAACTGAATGAATAAATTTCGTTTTCGTCTTCTTTTTGGATTTATTACGTTGATTTTGATTGTCTTGGTAGGGATAGGGCTTCTACTAGGAACAATGTTTAAAGCATTCTACTTAAACTCTTTCAATGAACGGATGGAGAAAGAGACCAATTTGGTTGCCATTTTCCTCACCAATCAAGGACTTCAGCACCCTGAATTAGAAGATCAAGTTCAGTTAATGAGTAATTCTTTAAATGTCAGAATTACTTTGCTTGATGAAAGTGGTAAGAAGTTATTTGAGTCACAGGAGAAGAATGAAGAAAATTCTATTGATCAGATCATACAACCCTATTTAATTAAAGATGAAAATTTTAATCTGACAGAAGATAGGTATAATGAGTACTTCTATGGTTCTCCTTTAGTTACTGATGGAGAATTTGAAGGGTATGTAATATTAACATCTCCAGTTGAGTCAGTAAAAAGAGCTTATCAACAAATTTGGTTTCTTTTAGTAATTAGTTTAGGATTGGCTTTTACTGTTATTTTTATGTTAGGTGTTAAAATTACTACTCAATATACTAAGCCGATTGAATCGGCAACACAAGTAGCGATTGAACTTGCAAAAGGAAACTATAAGGCAAGAACATATGAAGAAAATGTCGATGAAACTGGGATGCTTAGTCAATCGATAAATATTCTTGCGCGGAATTTACAAACTGTTACAAGAGATCATGAAATGGAAAAAGACCGACTTCGAACCATAATTGAAAGCATGGGAAGTGGACTTCTGTTAATTGATGGTAGAGGTTATATTAATCTAGTTAATAAAGCCTATAAAGAAGTGTTCGGTGTGTCAGATTCAGACTATCTTAAATATCTATATCATGATGTCATTGAACATAGAAAAATTGTTGCTCTTGTTGAAGAAGTGTTTATGACTGAACAAACGGTGAAAAAGCATTTATTTATAACTTTAAAGTACGAAAGAAAGCATTTTGAAGTATATGGGGCTCCTATCATTGGAACAAATGATGAATGGAAAGGAATTGTCCTCGTTTTCCATGACATTTCTGAGTTGAAAAAGCTAGAGCAAATGCGAAAAGATTTTGTAGCAAATGTCTCTCATGAGCTTAAGACACCTGTTACATCAATCAAAGGATTTACGGAAACATTATTAGACGGTGCACTAGAGGATAGAGAGACGTTAGAATCTTTTCTGTCCATCATTTCAAAGGAAAGCCAAAGGTTACAGTCTTTAATTGAAGATCTTCTAGAGCTAAGTAAAGTAGAGCAACAAGGATTCATTCTTAATATTCAGCGAGTGGATATTAAAGAGTTAATTGAAGATGCGTTTATAATGTTAAAGGGTAAAGCAGAAGAAAAGGGAATTCGGTTAGATATTTCCTATAATCATGATCAGATTTATGTCCCAGCAGATATCTACAGACTGAAGCAAATTTTCATAAATTTAATAAATAACAGCATTGCTTATACTGACACTACTGGGAAAATTAAAGTGGATATTCGTGATAAAAATACAACAGTTGATGTGAGTGTAATCGACACTGGTACTGGAATACATGAAAAAGAACTTCCAAGAATATTTGAGAGATTTTACCGAGTCGATAAGGCCAGAAGCCGTCATTCAGGTGGAACCGGCCTAGGCTTAGCCATTGTGAAACATCTTGTCGAAGCCCACCATGGCGAAATAAAAGTAAAAAGTAAAGTGGGTAAAGGGACTACATTTATAGTAAGCTTAAAAAAGTAATAGATTCCTTATAATTATAATAAGAAGCGCCGCGAGACTTTCAATCAAAGTTAGAATCGCGGTGCTTCTTTGTACTTCTTTACAAAAAGTTTACATTAAATTGATGGTTACTTCATAAATAGCTAGTATCATATATATGAAAACCCCTTCATCCAAGGACATTTTTGTTATAGTGAGGCCACTGGCTTCACTCTTTTTTTGTTTAAAGGGGCCTTAAGTTGAGAGGTAGTATGAAAAATTATACTTAGCTTAGTGTCTAGCTTCAGGCGCTATCGGCTCGGGGTCATAAGTCAATCCGGCAAGAAGGTTAAAAAGCAACCTTCTAGCCGGCTCGTCTTATGCCTGTCGCCGATGAACGAGCGCCTTCCGCTTTTCAACAAGGAAATCATTAACAGAGAAATATATTTGAAACCTTTTTAACATACAATCGTAAATAAACAGGTAGAGAATTAGAGAATAAAAGAAACGAGGGGAAATCAATGATAAGCATTAAACGTATTTATACGATTGTTGGACTTTCATTATTAGTGCTTGTATTAGGTATTGTTGCAACAACATCATGGTACACTGTTGATGAGTCTGAACAAGCTGTTATATTAACATTTGGAGAAGCTGGCGACCCAATCATTGAGCCAGGACTTAAGTTTAAAATGCCTTGGCCGATTCAAACAGTTGAAGTATTACCGAAAGTAAACTTTAGCTTGCAGTTTGGATATGAAGAGAAAGACGGACAAATCGTTGAGTATGATGACGAAACTAAAATGATTACAGGTGATGAAAATATAGTTTTAGCTGATCTGGTTGTTCAATGGAAAATTACAGATCCAGCTTCCTACTTATTTAATTCTCATGATCCCGAGCAAATCTTACACAATGCCACATCAGCTTCATTAAGAAGTATCATAGGTAGTACAAAAATAGATGATGCATTAACATCTGGAAAAGCACAAATTGAAGCAGATGTACGAGAGTTGCTTACTAATTTAGTAGCTAAGTATGACATTGGAATATCAATTGTTGGTGTTAAGCTGCAGGATGTTGAGTTACCAAATGAAGATGTTCGTAAAGCATTTACAAACGTAACAGATGCCCGTGAAACAATGAATACAAAAATAAATGAAGCCGATAAATATAGAAATCAACGTACACAAGAAGCTGAGGGTGAAAAAGATGCAATGATATCTAGGGCTGAAGGTGATCGGGCTGCTCGTATTGAAATTGCTCGTGGAGATGTTGCTATCTTTAATGAATTATATCGTGAATACAAAAACTCTCCAGAAATCACTAGACAACGATTGGTTCTTGAAACGTTGGATCAAGTTTTACCAGGAGCAGAGATTTATATTATGAATGATGATGGAAATACAATGAAGTATTTTCCAATTCGTCCTCTTGAAGAACAAAAACAAACTCCACCAGTAGTAGAGGGAGGTAGTACAAATAATGAGTAACGAAAATATTGTCGATATTAATGATCGTGGAAATAAAGATGAGTGGAAAAAGTATACAAGAGGAGGCATATTCATTGTTATTACTCTTGTTATCATCGGAACGATTTTATCGAACTTGTTGATTGTTAAAGAAGGAGAATTTAAGGTAATTAGACAATTTGGTGAGGTTGTTCGTATTGATTCTACACCAGGTTTGAGCTATAAAATCCCTTTCATTCAAACGGTTGAAACATTACCAAAATACCAAATGGTATATGACGTAAACGAAGCAGAGATTAATACAAAAGATAAAAAAAGAATGATCATTGACAATTATGCAGTCTGGAAGGTTGTAGATCCACAAAAAATGATTTCTACAACTAGAACGGTAGAGAGTGCGGAAGCAAAATTAGATGAATTTGTTTACTCCGCTGTTCGTACAGAGCTTGGTCAACTCAACTATGATCAAATTATAAATGATGAAAAGTCTTCAAGAGGAAGTTTGAATGACCGAATTACCGAAAAAGTAAATGAATTATTGGCTATTGATAATTATGGAATTGAAGTAACAGACATCCGAATGAAACGTACAGACCTGCCTAGTGAAAATGAACAGTCTGTATTTACAAGAATGATCTCTGAACGTGAATCAACTGCACAAGAATATTTATCAATGGGTGATGCACAGAAGAATAGAATTATTGCCCAAACAGACCGAGAAGTAACTGAGTTACTGGCGAAAGCTCAAGCAGACGCTGAAACCATCCGTGGTGAGGGTGAAGGTGAGGCAGCTCGTGTCTATAACAAAGCGTTTTCGGCAGATCCAGAGTTTTATAGCCTTTATAGAACCTTAGAATCATATAAGAAAACTATTAATGGAAAAACCGTTATTATTTTGCCATCTGATTCCCCATATGCAAGAATGCTAATGGGATATATGGAATAAGATTGCAATTTTTGTTGAAATTAGGAGAATGATAGCGTTTTTAAAATGGGATTATTAAACACTTGCTAACTCTTGGATTTACTGTTAATATTAAGTAGAATTATTTTTGTTCGGAATGTTTGGATAGAACAAGTTATAAAAAGCTTTTCGTCTTGAAATATCTTAGAGCAAGAATAGTATTACAATGTGTGCAAACACACTAGGAGGAAATTCAATGTTAGAAGGTAAAGTAAAATGGTTTAATGCAGAAAAAGGTTTCGGATTCATCGAGCGCGAAGGTGGAGACGATGTATTCGTTCACTTCTCTGCAATTCAAGGCGAAGGTTTCAAATCTTTAGAAGAAGGTCAAACTGTTACATTTGAAATCGTTGAAGGTAACCGTGGACCACAAGCTGCTAACGTAACAAAAGCTTAATTGCTTTTTACATTAGAAAAAAACAGACCTCCTGGGTCTGTTTTTTATTTGTAAAAATCTATATTTATAGTTTTATAAGCTTTTAGTCTACTAGATGCCTCCAAAAGGAATCTTCATAAATCAACTTCACCATCCCCCTGCTATTTTTAATCCTTTATATTCCTGAAAAAATTCCATATATACTGTTATATATTTCTCTTATGAATCGATTGGTGTTATTTTCAAGATTTTTAAGTCCATTCAGAATTACTACTTTATCCACGAAGTTTTAATTATTTGACTGAAATTTATCTGAAAAAGTGATTATGGGTATCACTTTTAATATTTATGAGGATAAGCTGAGGTCAAACCAGTAAACTTTCTTTTAGTCTCTCGACAAACTAATCACTAATTTTCCTTTCTATTTATGAACATGATAAAATAAAGGGAAGTATTGTAGAAATTAGGGAGGATATTAGATGAGTAAAAAACTTGTTTTGATAGATGGAAATAGTATTGCTTATCGTGCGTTTTTTGCACTACCACTACTTAATAATGATAAGGGAATACATACGAACGCTGTTTACGGATTTACAATGATGTTAATGAGAATCCTTGAGCAAGAAAAACCTACCCACATGTTAGTTGCATTTGATGCTGGAAAAACGACTTTCCGTCATTCAACTTTTACTGAATATAAAGGTGGGAGGCAAAAAACGCCACCAGAGCTTTCAGAGCAGTTTAATTTCATTCGAGAACTTCTAGATGCATATCAAATCTCAAGATATGAGCTAGAGAATTATGAAGCAGACGATATCATTGGAACGATGGCTGTTCAAGCAGAAAAAGAAGGTTTTGAAGTAAAGGTTATTTCAGGAGATAAAGATTTAACTCAGTTAGCGACTGATAAGGTAACAGTCGACATTACCAAAAAAGGGATTACAGATGTTGATTCCTATACTCCGAGCTTTATTGAAGAGAAATACGGCTTAACACCCCATCAAATTATCGATATGAAAGGTCTCATGGGTGATGCCTCAGATAATATCCCTGGTGTACCAGGTGTCGGTGAAAAAACGGCTGTGAAGCTATTGAAGGAATTTAATACACTAGAACATTTACTAGAGAGTACGAATAAGGTTAGTGGAAAAAAGCTTCAGGAAAAACTTGAAGAATTTAAAGAACAAGCGATTCTTAGTAAAGAACTTGCAACAATTCATAAAGAAGCCCCTGTTAAAATAACTTTTGATGATATCTCTTATACTGGTCTTAATGAAAAGAAGGTGTATGAACTATTCAAAGAATTAGGATTTAATTCACTCCTTGAAAAGATTGAACTCACACATAGTGAGGAAGCAGTTTTGGAAGACATTGATTACATAATCGTTGATGAAGTTAATGACGAAATATTGACAAATGAAGTAGCGATTATTATAGAAGTGATGGAAGAAAATTATCATAAATCAGAAATACAGGGATTTGCCATTGCAAATGAAAATGGTGCGTTTTTTATACCAACAGAAGTTGCCTTACAATCAGAGCGTTTTAAAGAATGGGCAGCTGATGAGAGTAATAGGAAGACTTTGTATGATGGGAAGAGATCTACTGTTGCCCTACGATGGAAGGGAATCGATTTAAATGGTGTTGATTTCGATTGTTTAATTGCAACTTACATTTTAAATCCTGCACAATCTACTGAGGATATAGCGGCAATAGCAAAATCTAAAGGGATTTTTGATGTTCAAACCGATGAAGCTGTTTATGGTAAGGGTGCAAAAAGATGCTGCCCAGAACTAAATATCCTTGCTGAGCATCTAGTGAGAAAAGCGATCAGTCTTCAAAAACTCAAGGGAATTTATTTAGATGAGTTGAAGGAAAATGAACAGTATGATCTATTTAAAGATTTAGAAATGCCTCTTTCTTTAATTTTAGCTGATATGGAATCTGAGGGAATTACGGTGGATGTATCCAGATTGAAGTTACAGGGAAGACAAATTGCAGAGAACTTAAATAATCTTGAAAAACATATTTATGAACTTGCTGGTGAAGAGTTCAATATCAACTCACCTAAACAACTAGGAGTTATTTTATTTGAGAAGCTCGAACTACCAGCAGTTAAAAAGACAAAGACTGGATATTCAACATCAGCTGATATTTTGGAAAAACTGGAAAAAAAACATGAGATTATTAAATACATCTTAGATTACCGTCAATTAGGAAAATTACAATCAACTTATATTGAGGGACTCTTAAAGGTTGTGCATGAAGATACTTCAAAGGTACATACGATTTACAATCAAGTTCTGACACAAACAGGTAGATTGAGTTCAACAGACCCAAATCTTCAAAATATCCCAATTCGTTTAGCAGAAGGGCGGAAAATTAGACAAGCTTTTGTTCCATCACACAGTGATTGGGTAATTTTTGCAGCTGACTATTCTCAAATAGAGTTACGCGTATTGGCTCACATCGCTAATGATGAAAGTTTAATTGATGCGTTTAACCGTGACTTAGATATTCATACAAAAACGGCAATGGATGTGTTTCATGTAGGTGAAGATGAAGTTACATCTGATATGAGAAGACAAGCAAAGGCAGTAAACTTTGGCATTGTTTATGGAATTAGTGATTATGGACTTTCTCAAAGTTTAGGAATCACAAGGAAAGATGCCGGTACATTTATTGAAAGATATCTTGAAAGCTTCCCAGGCGTTAAGGAGTACATGACTGACATTGTTCAAGATGCTAAGCAAAAGGGATATGTATCGACATTACTTCAGCGTCGACGCTATATACCAGAAATAACGGCAAGGAACTTTAATGTAAGAAGCTTTGCAGAACGAACAGCGATGAATACGCCAATTCAGGGTAGTGCAGCAGATATCATAAAGAAAGCAATGATTGATATGGCTTTTCGTTTAGAAACAGAAAATCTTAAATCAAAGCTGCTATTACAGGTGCATGATGAATTAATCTTTGAAGTACCGAAGGATGAGATTGAACAGTTGGAAAAGCTAGTCCCAGAGGTCATGGAAAACGCAGTAGAATTGAAGGTACCATTAAAGGTTGATTATTCATTTGGACCAACCTGGTATGATGCGAAATAAAGGGGTGATCGTATGCCAGAATTACCAGAAGTCGAAACAGTCAGGCGTACTTTAATCGGACTGGTTGCGGGAAAAACAATACAAACTGTCGAGGTCTTATGGCCAAAGATGATCAAAAAACCTGAAGAAGTTTCACAGTTTATTGATGCCTTAAAAGGACAAACCATTCAAGATGTGGAGCGCAGAGGAAAATTTCTTAAGTTTATTCTCGATGATTACACTCTTGTTTCACATCTAAGAATGGAAGGAAGGTATGGGCTGTACCCGCAGGAAGTTCCTTATGATAAACATACACACGTCCTGTTTACGTTTACAGATGGCTTTCAGTTGAGGTATCGAGATGTAAGAAAATTTGGAACGATGCACTTATATTTAAAAGGGGAAGAAGAGAACGATTTACCTCTTGCTCAGCTAGGACCTGAACCATTTTCAATGGAATTTACGGAAAAACATTTGAAAGACCACTTAAAGAAAACGAATCGTAAGGTGAAGGTGGCATTATTAGATCAGAAAATCGTCGTTGGTTTAGGAAATATCTATGTTGATGAAGCATTATTTAGATCTGGTATTCACCCAGAACGTGAGGCGAATTCATTAAAGCCTCGAGAAATAAAAAAATTACATGAAGAAATCATTAATACACTTCAGGAAGCTGTTGATAAGGGTGGGAGTACCATTCGTTCATATGTTAACTCCCAAGGCGAAATCGGTATGTTTCAGCTTCAGTTATTTGTGTATGGTCAAAAAGGTGAAGCTTGTAAAAAATGTGGGATTGCAATTGAAAAAACAGTTGTTGGGGGACGTGGGACTCACTTTTGCCCTAAATGCCAAAAGAAGAAGTAACCCCTGAGTGTCATGTTTAATATCAGACTTAGAACTGAGTTTTATTGTCTAGCTTAACCACAACCAGGTTCAGGGCTTGTCGCGGATAAGCGGGTGTTCCAGCGCTTTTATTGTAAAATGAAAATGGACGTATCACATTGAATGGGCTCCTTCCATATACTAACTTAGCGATTGTTAGGAAGGAGCTATATAAATGGTTCAATACATTTCACTACTTTTGTTGGCATTTGCGGTTAGTTTGGATAGTTTTAGCGTGGGCTTTACTTATGGATTAAGAAAAATGAAAATCCCCTTTAAATCAATCGTGATGATTGCTTGTTGTTCGGCATTAACTTTGTTAGTGGCCATGGTTGTTGGGAACACGATATCAACCTTTTTGTCTCCCCAATTTGCTGAGATGATTGGAGGAGCAGTTTTAGTTCTCATAGGATGTTGGATTCTTTATCAATTTTTTAAACCTTCAAGCGATTCTTCTAATGAAGAAGGCAAGCAGAAGAAAACATTAGTAAAGGTTGAAATTAAGTCACTAGGTTTAGTCATTCAAATCCTTCGAAGACCAATGGAAGCTGATTTTGATAAGTCAGGTACAATTACTGGAATAGAAGCGTTTTTATTAGGTATAGCACTTTCTTTGGATGCTTTTGGTGCAGGAATTGGAGCTGCTTTATTAGGATATTCGCCATGGTTGATGGCTATTTTTGTTGCTTTTATGAGCTCTCTTTTTGTTATGACAGGAATCCGCTGTGGAAGGTTTCTATCTGAAATGAAATGGGTCGAAAAATTCACATTATTACCTGGTGTATTATTAATCGTCCTTGGAATCTGGAAGCTGTAAATAGATGTTATAAAAGAAAAGTTATTTTAGGTATTAAGCTTTAGGAGGAAGTATTCATGGCTTTAGTCGTAGGTTTAACAGGTGGTATTGCTAGTGGCAAAAGCACGGTTTCAGCTATGCTGCACACACTAGGATTGCCTGTTATTGACGCAGATGTCATTGCAAGAGAAGTAGTCGAAATAGGAGAACCATCATACAATCAAATTGTTAGTGTTTTTGGTAAAGAGATCTTAAATGAAGATTTGACACTAAATCGGATAATGCTAGGATCAATCATCTTTAATGATTCTGTTAAACGTCAACAACTAAATGCGATTGTTCATCCAGCCGTCCGAAAAAAAATGTTAGATGAAAAGGACGCATACTTTAATAAAGGAGAAGCTACCGTCTTTTTAGATATCCCTTTGTTGTTTGAAAGTAACTTAACAAACCTTGTGGATAAAACAATCGTTGTTTATGTAGATGAAGAGGTTCAAGTGAAAAGGTTGATGAATCGAAATGATTTTTCGATCGAGGAAGCGAACTCAAGGATTTCATCACAAATGCCATTAAGAGAAAAAATGGCCCTTGCAGACGCAGTGATAAATAATAATGGAACAGTAGAGGAAACTGAGAAGCAGCTAATAGAAATACTTAACTTATGGAATATAAAGATGACGGGAGAATAGCTCAAGCAATGGGCTATTTTTTGTTTATAAAGATCCATGCAAGAGAAGATGAATATTGCTCTTTATATTGTGATATCCCTCCAAAATCAATAATGGCCTTTTGAGCTTTTTGTCCAATTTTCAAAAACATTCTAAAAAGTATAACATTTTATTGTAGTTAAAATACTTGATTACATACTAATGTTTAATGTGATATACTTTATTTAAAACTTATATAAATAGTATAACACATTACAAGGGGATGATAGATATGAAACCTAGAATTGCAATTAATGGCTTTGGTAGAATCGGCAGAATGGTATTTCGTAAAGCAATCGTCGAAAACGATTTAAATATTATTGCTATTAATGCAAGTTACCCAGCTGAAACATTGGCCCATCTTTTAAAGTATGATTCAATTCACGGCAAGTTTGAGGGAGAAGTAGTGGCAGAGGGCGACTATTTATTTGTCAATGGTAAAGAAGTTCTTTTAGTAAACTCTAGAGATCCATTAGAGCTTCCGTGGAGAAGACTAGATATTGATATTGTGGTGGAAGCTACTGGGAAATTTAACGCAAAGGATAAAGCGATGTTACACGTAAAAGCTGGCGCTAAAAAAGTAATTTTAACTGCTCCAGGTGAAAATGAGGATATTACAATCGTCATGGGGGTGAATGATGATGAGTATGATGCAAGAAAGCACACCATCATTTCAAACGCTTCTTGTACAACAAATTGTTTAGCGCCTGTCATTAAAGTTCTTGATGAACAATTTGGCATTCAAAATGGATTAATGACTACAGTTCATGCATTTACAAATGATCAAAATAATATTGATAACCCACATAAAGATTTAAGGAGAGCCCGCGCATGTGGTCAATCGATTATTCCTACTACAACTGGTGCTGCTAAAGCACTTGGCTTAGTTTTACCGCACCTTAAAGGGAAATTGCACGGTCTTGCTCTACGTGTGCCCACGCCAAACGTATCCTTGGTGGACTTAGTTGTGGATATAAATAAAAAGGTAACAGTAGAGGAAGTTAATGAAGCCTTTATCAAAGCCTCTAAACATGGACTAAATGGAATAATTCAATTTACATCTGAACCATTAGTTTCTGTTGACTTCAATACAAATACACATTCTTCAATCATTGATGGCTTGTCAACGATGGTTATAGAGCATCACAAAATAAAGGTATTAGCTTGGTATGATAATGAATGGGGTTATTCGAGCAGAGTGATTGACCTTGCCAAATTGGTTGGATATGAAATGCTTTCAAAAACAAATTCAAAAGTTGGATAAAAGCTGAATAATAGAAAAATTTAATGGGGAAAATAAATGTTGAATGGCTAAAAGAACCATTCAGTTTTTTGAACCCCTTTGCGGTGCAAATTATGGTAAGCATATTTTAATGAAAATCCCTTTAACAACAAAATATAACAATAAACTCGGTTGCAAAAACAATATAAACTTAGTATACTATTTTTCGTGAACTTCTTACATGCGTTGGATTTGTGACTACTTAAAGGGTTAGGACCTCTCTGGACTAACTTGCCCCCGTGGTAGCTCTCAGCCTGTCGCTATTCATGAAATAAATTTGTTAAAGGGGGAAATTGAATAATGGAAACAATGGGACGTCATGTAATCTCTGAACTATGGGGTTGTGACTTTGAAAAATTAAATAACGTTGATGAAATTGAACGAACTTTTGTTAATGCGGCTTTAAAATCAGGTGCTGAGGTACGTGAGGTTGCATTTCATAAATTTGCACCTCAAGGTGTGAGCGGAGTGGTTATCATCTCTGAATCACATTTAACAATTCACAGTTTTCCTGAGCATGGTTATGCTAGTATTGATGTTTACACATGTGGAGATTTAGATCCTAATATCGCAGCTGACTTTATAGCTGAGGCATTAGGTGCACAAACTCGAGAAAATATCGAGTTACCTCGTGGGATGGGTCCAGTACAAGTTAAGCAAGCACAAGTAAAAGCCCTTTAAAAAAATTGAATAATCGACTATGATAAGAGGTGTATGTAAATACACCTCTTTTTTAAGTTTGTACCTAGTTTTATTGTCCATCTCTTGAGGGACTTCAGGTCATGTTCATAAGTCACGGATTCAATCAAAAATTTAGTAATATTTAAACACAGTAAAGATGTAATTAGCTAATTACAAAAAATATATAAAACAGCTATGACAAAAGGAGTGTCGAATTTAATGGGAAAGTTTAAGAGTTTTTTTACAAATCATAATGAAACAAGAGATGAACATCAGGATCCAGCTTTGCGAAGCCATTACTACAAGACCACACAAAAGAAAGCATTGGAAGCGGTTCAAGAATTATTTGGGTCAATGAATGGATATAAAGTAACTTCTGTTTCTGAGGAACGTGGAGAGCTAAGCATTAAGAGTAAAAAGGCTTTTATTGTTGTCACAATTATTAGTGTTCGTCCATTTGAAACTTCTGTTGATTTTTCTGTTACAACTGAAAGTGGCTTCATACCAATTGATTTTGGGTATAGTAAAAAAGAAATCAATAACCTTTATAATAAGCTAGATTCTAAATTACCATTTCTACGTGGTGGACAATAATCTCATTACGCCTTATAAAAGCTTGTACTTGTTACGTATTTTTTATAAAATTAAAGTAATGAAAGCTTAAGACTTTTGGGATCTTCTCTACAAAGAGATGGGAGCTGTAATAAGATGAAATGCCCTACATGTCAATACAATGGAACTAGAGTATTAGATTCTCGACCAGTTGACGATGGACGAGCTATTAGAAGAAGGCGCGAATGTGAAAACTGTCAATATCGATTTACTACCTTTGAAAAGGTCGAGGAAATTCCACTAATTGTTGTAAAAAAGGAAGGTACTCGTGAGGAATTTAGCAGAGAGAAAATGCTCCGAGGGTTAATAAAGGCCTGTGAGAAACGACCAGTAGCTCTCAAACAATTAGAAGATATTACTCACGATGTTGAAAAGGAACTTCGCAATTTAGGAATTTCTGAAGTCAGCAGTGATTCGATTGGTCAATTAGTGATGGATCGACTTTCAACCATTGACGAGGTTGCATATGTACGTTTTGCATCAGTATATCGTCAGTTTAAAGATATTAATGTCTTTATTGAAGAATTGAAAGAACTAATTAAAAAAGAACGATAAAAAGAGCTTACTTACTAGGCTCTTTTTCTTAACTAAACATGATTATGCTACTGATAATTACGTATCAAATTAGATAAACTATTTGACTAAGGCTCATAAAGAGTAATAATATTTATGATTTTTTTTAGGGAAGGCTTTGATGAGGAATGGAACAGCATTGGAAAGAGTTACTTCCAGTTGATCGATATATTGTAAAATCTTCAGGATACTTAAATGACTATGATAGAAACATACTTACACTACTATATCAGCCTCTAATCGGGGCTAAGGCATTTAGTCTTTATCTTACATTGTGGAGTGAGCTTGAGCAAAATCGACTATGGGGAAGCGAGAGTTCACATCATAGTATGATGCTCCTACAGCAGCTTAATTTAAAAGAAATATACAATGAACGCATAAAATTAGAGGGGATTGGGTTATTAAAAACATTTGTTAATGAAAAAGATGAGACAAGACTATTTGTTTATGAACTACAATCACCACTCACCCCACATGAATTCTTTAATGACGGAATGTTGAATATTTACCTGTATAATTTGGTGGGAAAGAACAAATTTTTAAAGCTTAAACGTTTTTTCTCGGATGCTACGATTGACATGAGTGTGTATAAACCGATAACCAAATCATTTGATCAGGTATTCAGTTCGATGAAACCAAAGGAAATGGTGTCTAACCTATCACAAGAGGCTCTACAAACGATTGAACTAGAACCAGACCAACAATTTATAACAAATGGACAGGCTCAATCAATTAGTATTAATGCAGATCGGTTTGACTTTGATTTGTTATTTACTGGCATGTCAGATGTGATGATACCAAGTAAATCAATCACTCCAAAAGTAAAAGAAGCCATAAAAAAATTATCATTCCTCTACGATATAAATCCAATCGATATGCAAAATATTGTGATGAGTGCCATTGATCACACGGAAAACATAGATATTGAGAAGCTAAGAAAAGCTGCAAGAGATTGGTACCAGTTTGAAAACGGAAATGTTCTCCCAACATTAACAGATCGAACTCAACCCATTCCTTACAGAGTGATGACGGATCAAAAACCAAAAACAAAGGATGAAGAATTAATTCAACAGCTTGAACAAATTTCTCCCAAACAATTATTGACCGACTTATCTGGCGGTGTTGAACCTCCAGCTGTTGATTTGAAAATCATTGAAGACATCATGTTTAACCAGAAGCTGCTCCCAGGTGTTGTTAATGTACTGATTTATTATGTGATGTTAAAGACAGACATGAAGCTATCAAAGGCATATATCGAAAAAATAGCAAGTCATTGGACAAGAAAAAATGTGAAAACTGTCCAAGAGGCAATGCAGTTAGCAAAAGAGGAAACTAGGGAATATCAAAAATGGGCAAACCAGAAAAAACAAGGAAGTAAAACCGGAAACTATTCAGCGAAAAAGCAGACTGAGAAGAAGGATGATGATTTCCAGGTGGAAAAGAGTGAATTGCAAGAGCGGGTTGCTAAATTAAAACAATTGCTTAATACTGAGAGTGAGTAGTAAAATTCTTTCTAAGTGGAGGATAAGTATATGAGTCAGGAAAAATCATACTTGGAAAGAGCAATTCAGTATCATTCTGATAAAGTAAAATTATATGAACATGTTAACAAAAATTTCTTATATGGTATTATTCAATATCATGAATTATATAAAGACCTGTTTACAGAAAAAGAGTATGCCACCATTCTTCATTTTTGTTTTAATCAAACTTCAAGTGTAAAGGCGTTTTTTTCGCTACTAGAAGAGCAGTTGATTGAACATGGTGCGATTCGCATGAGACGTAAGCAGGAGGAGAAAGCACAGGTCTTTAAGGAGAAAGATAAGGAACGTGCTGCAAAATTTAAAGAATTAGAAGTAACCAAGAAACAGGAAGTAAGTTCTGTGAAGTCAGAACCTATTAAAAAGGTCGAAAGTGAACCACCATCAGACAATAAATGGGCAAAGCGTTTCTCTGATTTAGAATCGAAATTGAAAGAGCAAAAGGTTATAGGTTCGCCAAGCCAAGTGAATAAACAACCCGAAAATCCACTTAAATTTAAAGCTAAAAAAAAGCAAATCACTTTCAGAAAGCCACCAAAATTGGATGAAAAGAAAGGGCAGCATGTTGAAGCACTTATCAGATCACTATACGAACAAGGTTCTTACTCGTTACCCAGGATTGCAAAATTAACAGGAGTACATGTTGAAGTGGTTAAGCAAGTATTAAAATTATGAGAGGAGTGAAGAAATGGAGAGAATTGGAAAGTTGATTGGGGATATGGGGAATATGGAGATACTTGATTTGTACACTTGTCCAAAATGTAATCGAGAGGTTAAAACCGTTAGGATGAAAATCATCGGTGGTGAAAAAAAGGGGCAATGGCAAATTTTGAAGAATGAATGTGATTGTAGGCTTGCTTCTGAAACAATCGAAGCGGCTAGACAAGCAAAAATTAGGTTCTTTGAGAGATTCTCAATTTTAAATGATGATCTTAAAAATGCTGAGTTTTCTAACTTCAAAGCTGATTATGAAAGTTTAGACGAAGCTGTTGAAAGAATTTATCATTACCTTGAAACCTTTACGAAAAAGGAATCCATTTATATATATGGAGAAAAGGGAAGAGGGAAAAGTCATCTTGCTGTTTCTGCTTATAAATTCGTCAAAAACCTAGGGTATACAGCACTCTTTTTTGATGTACCGAAGCTATTAAATGTGATTAGAAGTATCATCAGAAAAGATGTGGATTTTTCGGAAAATGACTTATTTTCAGCAATCGAGTCTGTTGATTTACTCATACTGGACGACATCGGTGCTGAACGAAAAACGGAATGGGTTGAAGAAGTCATGTTTTTATTAATCAACCAAAGACAAGGGAAAAGCACAATCTACACCTCAAACCTTGATATTAAAGAGCTCGAGGAACGCTATGGTGGCCGAATATCGGACAGAATTAAAAACAAAATGGACGAATCTCATTTAATAAAAATAAAAACCCCGCATAGCTATCGTTCTAAAAACCTTACAATGAATCAATAAAAAAAGCAGATGGAATCTGCTTTTTTTTATTGACTTTAGCAAAAGTGTCTGAACCCGAGGCTACTTCAGACAGCTTTTGCTTTAAAACAATTAAAGTTGTCTGAACCCGAGGCTATTTCAGACAGCTTTTGCTTTAAAACAATTAAAGCTGTCCGAACCCGAAGCTACTTCAGACAGCTTTTGCTTTAAAACAATCAAAGCTGTCCGAACCCGAAGCTACTTCAGACAGCTTTTGATTAAAAACAATCAAAGCTGTCCGAACCTGAGGCTACTTCAGACATCTTTTGCTTTAAAACAATCAAAGCTGTCCGAACCCGAAGCTACTTCAGACAGCTTTTGATTAAAAACAATCAAAGCTGTCCGAACCCGAGGCTACTTCAGACAGCTTTTGCTTTAAAACAATCAAAGCTGTCCGAACCCGAGGCTACTTCAGACAGCTTTTACATAAAACCAATTAAAGCTGTCTGAACCCGAAGTTACTTTCTTTACAAGTTGTATGAAAACCAGATACGTCCCTTACGGGAAGAGTTTTATGCTAATAAACATTGTGAAATGAGCAAAGTGCCACGCCACTCCTGCGGGAGGTAAGGGGCAAAGTGAGACCCCGCAGGAGCACCTGCGACGAGGAGGCTCACGAAGCGAATGGACTCTCTACCCAAGTTGTTTCTCAAATTCCTCTTTTCCAAGATGTCTAAGACCAGCTATTAAAACTACATCTAAAAGAAGTTTCGATTTAGAATTCTAATTTTGTTCCCATCCCCATATACATAGAATCAGGGTACTGGCAAAAGGGGGGACAAACTTGATTGAAATTTCTTTTCAAGATGCCAAAGAGGCAAAAGCATTGTATGAGCGATTAAATAAGCAAAAAAACGCTCTTTCAATTAATTATATTCAAATTACATACAATCAAGATGTTGAAAATAAAGTAAGGGTAGCGATAAAGAAGAAGAAAGAAATAGCAATTCAAACTGCACTTATCCCAGTTTTAGTCCAATTTGTCTTGGACCGTGTAGAAGATGCATGGATTTTATCAATTATAGAAAATGAATTTTATTTTTCAGATATTGAGGAACAAAATCAAATTTTAACCATTGCTCATTCACTTATTAATGGACAATATGAAGAATTGCCAGAAGCAAAGGAAATCAAATCAAGGAAAGAAACACTTAGAGTGGCGCTAGATTCGTTTATTCATTCAACCATTTCGTTTTCATTTGAGTCCTTTTTAAAGTTCAGATTACGTGATTATTCGCAAATTTTACTTAAATATACTGAGATGGCAATTGATGAATATAAATTGGAACAAGAATATCAAAACTTCATTCAAAACCTGCGAGATTATACAGTTAACCGCACACCCAAAATAGAACGGTTACATATTTTGCATGATGATCAGTTTTTCTTTTACAATGAATCACTTAATGAATTAAAATATTCAGAGATTACAAAACATATTGATCGAAAATTAATCATGAATCATCCGATGTATATTGACTCTAACGTCATCGCACCATTAGTCTCGATTGCACCTAAATCCATTGCAATTTATACTAATGAGATTGATCATGGTATGGTTCAAACCATTCAAAATATCTTTTTGGAACGTGTACATATTTACTCAAAAGGGTATTTTGAGAATGTGAAATTACAGCAAAAAATTTAAACTGAAATGATAACTTTAGCCTAAATTTTATTTTTTTTAGTTGTACTATTGATTTCTTTTTGAAGAAACCCTATAATACTTAGCATATCAATAAAGAAATCATATAGTGCAAAAAGTAGTGATAAGGACATGAGTGATTGTACTACGGTTCTAAGAGAGGGAAGTCTAGGCTGGAAACTTCCTAACGCGATTCAACCACTTACCACCTTTAAACTTCAGTAGTGAACATAGGGAAACCTATCTGTAATTACTGACGGGAAAACCGTTATCTTTTTCTTGAGCCATGTAGGTGTTAGTAACTTGCACGGGAACAAGGGTGGAACCACGAACTTATAAATAATAACTCGTCCCTTTTTTTAGGGGGCGAGTTTTTTATTTTGCCAATAAAATTCAAAATGAGTTGGCGTATTCTAAATGAAGGAGTGAAAGTCATGTCAGAAGTAGTAAAAATCACATTTCCAGACGGAGCAGTAAAGGAGTTTCCTAAAGGCACGACGACTGAGGATATTGCCGGCTCAATCAGTCCTGGATTAAAGAAGAAATCAATCGCTGGTAAGTTTAATGGGACTCAGGTCGACCTTCGTACTGAACTTCATGAAGATGGAGAAATTGCAATCATTACGCAAGATGGTGATGAAGCATTAGAAATTCTTCGTCACAGTACTGCCCACTTGATGGCACAAGCAATTAAACGTTTATATAAAGATGTTAAGTTAGGTGTAGGACCAGTTATTGAAAATGGCTTTTATTATGATATCGATATGGAGAGTTCATTAACTCCAGAGGATTTAGTTGCAATTGAAAAAGAAATGAAAAAAATTGTCAATGAAAATCTGGATATCGTCCGAAAAGAAGTAAGCAGGGAAGATGCAATTAAGTTATACAGTGAAATAGATGATAACTTAAAACTAGAGTTGATTGAAGCTATTCCAGCAGGAGAGGCTGTTTCGATTTATGAACAAGGAGAATTCTTTGATTTATGTCGTGGAATCCATGTTCCTTCAACTGGGAAAATTAAAGAATTTAAATTATTAAGCATTGCTGGAGCATACTGGCGTGGAGATAGTAAAAACAAAATGCTACAACGTATTTATGGTACTGCTTTCTTCAAAAAGGCAGAGCTTGATGAGCATCTTCGCCTTTTAGAAGAAGCAAAGGAACGTGATCACCGTAAACTAGGGAAAGAATTAAACCTTTTTACAAACTCCCAAAAGGTTGGTCAAGGTTTACCTCTTTGGTTACCTAAAGGTGCAACAATCCGTCGCGTGATTGAGCGCTATATCGTGGACAAAGAAGAAAGACTGGGCTATAGCCATGTATATACTCCAGTCCTTGGAAGTGTTGATTTATACAAAACTTCTGGACACTGGGATCATTATCAAGATGGAATGTTTCCGAAAATGGAAATGGACAATGAGGAACTAGTATTAAGACCTATGAACTGTCCACACCATATGATGGTGTACAAAAATGAAATCCATAGCTACCGTAAATTACCAATCCGTATTGCTGAACTTGGATTAATGCATCGTTACGAAATGAGTGGAGCGTTATCAGGATTACAGCGTGTACGTGGAATGACATTAAATGACGCACACGTCTTTGTTCGTCCTGATCAAATTAAAGAAGAATTCATCCGAGTAGTAAACTTGGTTCAAGAGGTTTATAAGGACTTTGGCTTGGAAAACTATAGCTTCCGCCTATCTTACCGTGATCCAGAAGATAAGGAAAAGTACTTTGACGATGATGCAATGTGGGAAAAAGCTCAGAGCATGTTAAAAGAAGCTATGGATGACCTAGGCTTAGATTATTATGAAGCTGAAGGAGAAGCTGCATTCTATGGTCCTAAGCTAGATGTTCAAGTTCGTACTGCTTTAGGAAAAGATGAGACTCTTTCAACAGTTCAGTTAGACTTCTTATTACCAGAGCGTTTTGATTTAACATATGTAGGTGAAGACGGTAAACAGCACCGTCCAGTAGTTATTCACCGTGGTGTTGTATCAACTATGGAACGTTTCGTTGCCTTCTTAATTGAAGAATACAAAGGGGCATTCCCAACATGGCTATCACCTGTTCAAGTACAAGTGATTCCAGTTTCACCAAATGCACATCTTGAGTATGCGAAAAAGGTACAAGAAGATTTACAAGCTCAAGGATTCCGTGTGGAGCTTGACGAAAGAGATGAAAAAATCGGCTATAAAATCCGTGAAGCTCAAATGCAAAAGATCCCATATATGCTCGTTGTTGGAGATAATGAAGTCCAAGAGCAGGCAGTTAATGTTCGTAAATACGGTGAGCAAAAATCAGAAACTGTTAGCTTTGAATCATTTGTTTCGGGCTTAAAGCAGGAAGTAAATCGTTAAAATCGAGGAGAGCAAAACCTGTCTGAAGGTGTCTCAAGTTCAGACAAGTACTAAGTTAAAAGAGCCTAAGTTGTTCGAAGATGGATGGACTTCAGACAGCTTTGAACCCAAAGAAGCAAAAGTTGTCCGAACTCAAGGCACAACTGAATCATAAGCTTATAAATGATACGATTCTATCAAATATTGTTTGATTCGACAGATTCATACAAAAAAACTTGCTATAAAATTAAGACTCTGTTACAATAATTTTTGTGCTAAAAAAAGCGATGTACTTGACGTGCAGTACAAATGCATGTTATAGTAACTGAGGAAACTGAATACTTGTTTGGTAAAAAGCAGAAGCACCCGCTTCTCACCTGATTGACACAAAATATTGTAGTTAGCAGGTTTACGAGATGTCTTTTATTCATTTAATTGAAATCGTAAGTGTGGGTGTACTATGCATCCACACTTTTTTATTTGTAAACCTGAAACATGTTCAATAAAAAAATGTCGGTTGTAGGAGCCGTGTCCGGCATATCAAATAAGAATTCGGCAAATAACCTTGGAGGTGGCTAATTATTAGCAAAGACATGATGGTTAATGAGGGCATTCGTGCACGTGAAGTTCGTTTGATTGATCAAAATGGTGAACAGCTTGGGATTAAAACTAAGCAAGAAGCACTTGAAATTGCTGCAAGAGTAAACTTAGATTTAGTAGTAGTGGCAGCAAATGCGAAACCCCCTGTATGCAAAATTATGGATCATGGGAAATTCCGCTTTGAACAACAAAAGAAGGAAAAAGAAGCCCGCAAAAACCAAAAGATTATTAATGTTAAAGAAGTTCGTTTGAGTCCAACAATTGATGAGCATGACTTTAATACGAAATTGCGTAATGCGATCAAGTTCCTTGAAAAAGGGGATAAAGTAAAAGCATCAATTCGTTTTAAAGGCCGTGCCATTACACATAAAGAAATTGGTCAACGTGTGTTAGACCGTTTCTCTGCAGCTTGTGCGGAAGTTAGTACAGTTGAGTCTGCACCAAAAATGGACGGACGCAGTATGTTCTTAATGTTAGCACCGAAAAACGAAAAGTAATTGAATTGAGGAGGAACACCCCATGCCAAAAATGAAAACACACCGTGGCGCTGCAAAGCGTTTCAAGAAAACTGGATCTGGTAAGCTTAAGCGTTCACACGCATATACAAGCCACTTATTCGGTAATAAATCTCAAAAGCAAAAACGTAAATTACGTAAATCTGCTGTAGTAAGTAAAGGTGATTTCAAGCGTATTCGTCACTTATTAGACAATATTAAATAAAAACGCATAATTGGAAGATAGATCTAGGAGGGAAACACAATGCCAAGAGTAAAAGGCGGTACAGTAACACGCAAACGTCGTAAAAAGGTATTAAAATTAGCAAAAGGTTATTATGGTTCAAAACATACATTATATAAAGTAGCAAACCAACAGGTAATGAAATCATTAATGTATGCTTATCGTGACCGTCGCCAAAAGAAGCGCGACTTCCGTAAGCTTTGGATTACTCGTATCAATGCAGCTGCTCGTATCAACGGTCTTTCTTATAGCCGTTTAATGCACGGATTAAAAGTTGCTGGTATCGAAGTAAACCGCAAAATGCTTGCTGACCTAGCTGTTAGCGATGAAAAAGCATTTGCTGAATTAGCAACAGTTGCTAAAAGCAACCTTAAATAATTCATATATAGATGAAAAGATCATTCTCTAGTAATATTAGAGAATGATCTTTTTTTATGGGGGGAAATGAATGGAAAACAATTATTGGCCAGTAGTACTTACATATTTGATTATTAATTTCTATGGCTATACCGTCATGTATACTGATAAACAAAAGGCGAAAAAGAATGAATGGAGAATAAGTGAACGACAGATTTGGGTAACGGCAGTACTCGGGGGGAGCCTCGGGCTAACGATTGGAATGTTTAAGTTTCGGCATAAAACAAAACATCTATCATTTAGAGTTTTCCTACCAGTGTTAGCAGTGTTAACGGGAACTGGATATATTTATTTGCTACTTTATTTGTCATAAAAACAATCAGGTTTGTATATCCTTAAATAACCGGGCGGCAATTGAACAAATTTACCATTAAGGTGAATTTAACTAGAGAAGGGGTGACTAAGCGTGGATGATACAATGTCACTACTTTTTGTATTTGTAGAATCAACTGGGATGCTTGCACCAATGGCATTTATTCTTTTACACCTAATAAGACCGTTCTTATTATTACCTGTTCAAGTCATATGTATAGTTGGTGGGATTTTATTTGGATCATTATTTGGGACTCTATATTCTCTGATTGGTCTATCATTACTAAGTATCGTGTTTTATATTTTATATAAAAAAATGCCTCAAATTTTTAATAAAATTAGCCGGTTAAAGGAAAAATGGCTCGGTAATAAAGCGAATTTCACGATTGGTCAAATTGCTATCTTGCGACTAGTACCATTTATAAACTTTCATTTGCTTTCATTATGTTTAATTGAAGTAACAAGAGGATTTCGGCAGTATTCCAAAAGCTCGATTATCACAAATATACCAGTTGCACTATTTTTTACTGTATTCGGACAATTTATAAGGGAATTTTCATCAACGATGATTGTGCTAATTTTATTATCTATGACACTCTTATTTTATCTTCTTAGAGAAAAACAGGTAATTATTAAATGGCATGAATTCTTTAATCCCAGCATGCAGAAACGATTTGGAAAGTAAAAAAACAACAGTGATCCAGGATCACTGTTGTTTTTTTATGAGAAATTCTTTAATAGGACTCTTCCAGTCTATTTTAGCATTAGGATAGTTGGTTTTAATTTTTCGTTCAATCACATTAAAGTCATCATACGTTAGGCCTTTTAATTCTGCATTGTTTTTGGTCCATACAAATATGGAAATCACATCAAATGCTCGATTAGTTGTACCTAAATATTTCTCCCCTTCAAACATTACCCCTTTATATGTGAGGAGAAAATTCTTCCTTACATTTTTCGTATCATCTAAAAAATAAAATTTCTTCTGCTCATGTGCTAGTTCAAGCTTTCGTTTCGGACTTAATAGATATTTAATAATTGTAAATATAATAAAGAAGATGGCAGCAAATAAAAGTAATCTTAGTAATAAGACAATCATCCCGGGAAAATCCTCCTAGACAGATATATTCTGTATATTTACGTATCAGTTTTCAAAAGGTTTCATTTTTAGTATGATAATTTGATATAATTTTTATCTATGGACCAAAAGGAGATGAAGTAAGTGAATTTACATACACTTTATAAAATGCAATCAGTTCTTGATCAACATATTGTTGAACAACATCAACTTCAAAAAGAGAGCCTATTTGATCGTAAGGTTTTGGCTTTGCTTGTTGAATTGGGCGAATTAGCGAATGAAACAAGAAGCTTTAAATATTGGAGCTTAAAACCTCCTGCAAGTGAAACTATTATCCTAGAAGAATTTGTTGATGGTGTTCATTTTATTTTATCGCTTGGGATAGAGTTAGGATATACTAAGGAAGAAATACATATTAACTCAAATCAATCATCAACAGCGGTAGATCAATTTCTGCTAATCTTTCAAAGAGTAACAAAGCTTCAAGAAACCCGTTCGAAAGAGGATTTTGTGAAGCTTGTTCAAGACTATTTTTCACTAGCCTATCATTTAGGCTTTACTCAAGAACAGATTATTGATGCGTATGTTGCGAAAAATGAGGTTAATTTTAAGAGGCAAGAACAAGGCTATTAATCGCTTCTTTGTACTTTTGAACTAGTTTTTTGTATAATAAACTTGTTTACTAAATGGATACATGTGATTACATAATTAGGGAGTTGAACAAATGACAAAGCTTGATGAAACACTAACCATGTTAAAGGATTTAACAGACGCTAAAGGGATTCCTGGTAATGAAAGAGAACCACGTGATGTAATGAGAAAATACATAACTCCTTATGCAGATGAGGTAACGACAGATGGACTTGGAAGCTTAGTTGCAAAAAAAACAGGTACGGCTGAAGGTCCAAAAATTATGGTTGCAGGCCACTTAGATGAAGTTGGATTCATGATTACTAATATTGATGATAAAGGCTTCCTTAAATTCCAAACTGTTGGTGGCTGGTGGTCACAGGTAATGCTTGCTCAGCGTGTGACAATCGTAACAAGTAAGGGCGATATAACAGGTATTGTTGGATCAAAACCACCTCATATTTTATCACCAGAAGCTCGCAAAAAGCCTGTTGAGATTAAGGATATGTTCATTGATATCGGAGCGTCAAGTCGTGAAGAAGCAACGGAATTTGGGGTTCGACCTGGGGATATGGTTGTTCCATATTTTGAATTCACAGTTATGAACAATCCTAAAATGTTAATGGCTAAAGCTTGGGATAACCGTATTGGCTGTGCGATCGCAATTGACGTTCTCAAACAGCTCAAAGGTGAAGAACATCCTAATACAGTATATAGTGTAGGAACGATTCAAGAAGAAGTTGGTTTAAGAGGTGCAAAAACCTCTGCACAACTAATTCAACCAGACTTAAGCTTTGCAGTTGACGTAGGTATTGCTGGTGATACTCCAGGAGTTACTGAAAAAGAAGCATTAAGTAAAATGGGGAAAGGTCCTCAAGTGATATTATATGATGCGTCAATGGTGTCACACAAAGGGCTTCGAGATTATGTAACAAATGTAGCTGATGAACTTGATATTCCGTATCAATTTGATTATGTTCCTGGTGGAGGAACGGATGCTGGTGCAATCCATGTAAGCTTCAAAGGTGTACCCTCACTAGCGATCACAATCGCTACACGTTACATTCACTCACATGCTGCAATTCTTCATCGTGATGACTATGAAAATGCAGTAAAGTTAATTGTGGAAGTAATTAAACGTTTAGATAAGGAAACAGTGGATAAAATTACATTTGAATAATACATGTTTGAGGGGTAGATCAATATATGGTCTGCCTCTTTTTTATGGCTTAGACCTTCATGCGAATGAGTATTTGCACCATGAAATATGAAAATAGTGCATTCACCTAGTGTGGAATGAGCGGAGAGCCACTTGACTCCTGCGGGATATAGCGGTCACGTGAGACCCCGCAGGAGCTGAAAAGCGACGAGGAGGCTCACGGATCGCCCCGCGGAAAGCAAGTGATCGCAGCTCATGGAGCTCTCAACCTTAGTTATTTTCAGGGTAGACCTCTATGCTAATTAAAATTAGCACCATGGAGTATGAAAAACTATACTTAGCTTAGTGTCTAGCTTCAGGCGCTATCGGCTCGAGGTCATAAGTCAATCCGGCAAGAAGGTTAAAAAGCAACCTTCTAGCCGGCTCGTCTTATGCCTGTCGCCGATGAACGAGCGCCTTCAGCATTTCTTTTTTCAGGGTAGACTATAGGTTGGTAAAAGTATAAAAACCCAACTGTAGGTTGGTGAAAGTATAAAAAAACCAACTGTAGGTTGGTGAAAGTATAAAAAAACCAACTATAGGTTGGTTAAAAGTATAAAAAAACCAACTATAGGTTGGTGAAAGTATAAAAAAACAACTGTAGGTTGGTGAAAGTTGAAAGTTTTATAACAAAAACTGCCGAGTACGCAACTCGACAGCCTTTTTAAAACGTTTATTTTTTCAAACCTTGCTCTAGCGTTGTAAGCATTTCTTGCTTCTCATCCTGACTAGCGTTTTGCCAAATCACTTCAAACAATACACCTAGTCCAGGAAGCATTTTTTCTTCTCCACTTTGAATGGCGTCAACGATTGTATCCTGTAATTCAGCCTGGGAATTACCAGTCACATTTGTAATAACTGCATGACGTAAGTTTAAGTTCATTTTTATACACCCTTCCTATGTATTCCATTTTCATATTTATCTTTTGTTAAGATTCATTTTATTATGTATTTAATTTAAGATATAATGAAGAAAATAGTGAGGACCTACTGTTAAAAGGAGTTATCATCATTGAAAAAAATCGAATCAGTAAAAAACACGCAAGTTAAACAATGGAAAAAACTACAAACAAAAAAAGAAAGAGATAAAACAAACACCTTCTTAATTGAAGGATTTCATTTAGTCGAAGAAGCAATAGCATATCCGGATGTGGTTGCTGAAATTATAATTAGTGAAAATGTCAAAATTCCCTCAGAGTGGGATTTGGCAAACATAAACGTAACGATAGTAACTGAAGAAATTATTAAAGAAATATCTGAAACGGAAACTTCTCAAGGGATTGCTGCTGTTTGTAAACAAGTGTCCAAGCCTGACTTGAAGTTAGAAAATTCAAGATTACTTTTAATTGATGCAGTTCAAGATCCCGGAAATCTTGGCACGATGATTAGAACTGCTGAAGCTGCAGGAGTAGATGCAATTATAGTCGGTGATGGAACGGTTGATACGTATAATTCAAAGGTGATTCGCTCAACACAAGGAGCCGTTTTTCACTTGCCGATTATTAAGGGAAATCTCATTGACTGGGTTCATAATTTAAAAGAAGAAGGGGTCCCGGTTTACGGAACGGCCTTACTAAATGCGAAACCATATCAAGAAGTACAAAACCAAGGGGCATTTGCCTTAATCGTTGGTAACGAAGGTAATGGTGTAAGCAAGGAGCTTCTTTCATTAACGACTCAGAATTTGTACATCCCTATTTATGGAAAGAGTGAATCTTTAAATGTAGCAATTGCAGCTGCCATTCTGATCTATCATTTACGATAACTACTTATTTTTTAGAAAGTGGGGATGAGATGATTGAACCTTTTTGGGGACTTAAAAGGATAGGAGAAAAGTTTCAACTTTTTTCTGGATCGCATTTAATAATGGTCTTATTGCTGCTGCTGCTAATCTTTGCACTCTATTTTACACGTAAAGTGGCGACCCAAAAAAGTAAACAAGCGGTACGTTACGTTTTAGCCATTTTTCTTATAGTTAGCGAGCTTTCGCTTTATGCCTGGTATAGTCACACAGGTGTATGGGATCCAGTTGATACTTTGCCTTTACAGCTATGTTCGATTTCTTTATTCTTAAGTATTATTATGTTGTTTTCAAGAAGCTACTTCTTGTTCGAAATTACCTTTTTTCTCGGCGTAGGCGGTGCTCTTCAAGCGATGCTAACGCCGGAATTAGTGTATGATTTTCCTCATTATCGCTATTTTCATTTTTTTCTGGCCCACATCGCAATTATTCTAGCGAGCTTTTATATGATTTGGTATGAGGGGTATCGACCGACAATGAAATCAGTTTGGCGTGCGTTTATCGGGCTAAATTGTATTGCACTGGTTGTGTTTTTTATTAATAAAATTACGGGTGGAAACTATATGTTTTTATCACGGAAACCACTTAATCCAAGCTTGATTGACTTATTAGGGCCATACCCATGGTATCTCCTATCACTTCAAGTTGCTGCTTTTGGAATTTTTTGCTTATTATATTTACCTTTTGCAATTATTGAGGAAAAAAAGCGAAGAGCGTCGTAAATGGGTTTGCATGAAAGATGGTCTTATATTATAATAAAAAATATTGTTTACATAGCTAATTTGTACATCAAATTGACCCCATATAACTAAAAAACAGTGACAGAGAAGAGTAACTTATTATGACCATTTAGGGAGAAAATGCCTTTGACTGCAAGCATTTTTATGGAATAAGAATAAGTGAATTCACCTCTAGAGTTGGCGCTTGGACCATGTGTAATAGCATGTAAAGGTGTACCGGTTTAACCGTTATCTAAATGAAGTGAACTGTTATTTCCTATTGCTGAATAATAGTTAACAAGGGTGGTACCGCGTGTGATTCCTCGTCCCTTTTTTAGGGGCGGGGTTTTTGTGTTTTCTTTAAACTAAAGCGGATATGTAAGAACTAAATGAATTTATAAGGAGGAAGTTTTAATGGAAGATCGTTTAAAAGAGCTACAAGAAGAAGCGCTAGCTAGTATTGAAGCTGCAATAGACTTAAAACAGTTGAATGATATTCGTGTTGCATATTTAGGGAAAAAAGGACCTATTACGGAAGTTTTACGTGGAATGGGTAAGCTTTCTGCTGAGGAACGTCCAAAAATGGGAGCACTTGTTAATGTAGTGAGAGAAAAGATTACTGAGGTACTAACTGCTAAGCAAGAACTTCTTGAAGCAGCGGCAGTTGAACAGCAATTAGCATCTCAAACAATTGATGTGACATTGCCTGGCCGACCAGTAAAAGTTGGTAACCACCACCCACTTACTGCAGTTATTGAAGAAATTGAAGATTTGTTTTTAGGGATGGGTTATTCGATTGCTGAAGGATTTGAAGTGGAAGAAGATTATTATAACTTTGAAGCATTAAATCTTCCTAAAGGTCACCCTGCTCGTGATATGCAGGATTCATTTTATATTACTGACGAAACATTATTACGTACACAAACATCTCCAATACAAGTAAGAACAATGGAAAAGCATCAAGGTAAAGGACCTGTTAAAATCATCTGTCCTGGTAAAGTGTACCGCCGTGATAATGATGATGCAACACACTCTCATCAGTTCATGCAAATTGAAGGATTAGTTGTGGATGAAAATATCCGCATGAGTGATTTAAAAGGAACACTTGAAGTGTTTGCGAAGAAAATGTTTGGTGAAGAGCGTCAAATTCGTTTACGTCCAAGTTTCTTCCCATTTACTGAGCCTTCTGTTGAAATGGACATCTCTTGTTTCATTTGTGAAGGGAAAGGCTGTAATGTATGTAAGAAAACAGGCTGGATTGAAATTTTAGGAGCGGGCATGGTTCATCCAAACGTTCTGGAAATGGCTGGCTTTGATTCTAAGAAATACACTGGGTTTGCATTTGGAATGGGAGCAGAACGTATTGCGATGCTTAAATATGGAATTGATGATATTCGTCATTTCTACACAAATGATATCAGGTTTGTTCAACAATTCAAACGAGCGTAATAAGGAGGGAGATAAACAATGTTTGTATCATATAAATGGTTAAGTGAATATGTCGATTTAACTGGAATAACAGCTTTAGAACTCGCTGATAAAATTACGAAAAGCGGGATCGAGGTTGAAGGTGTTGAGGTTTTAGGTGAAGGAATTAAAAATGTCGTTGTTGGTCATGTTCTTGAATGTGGACAGCATCCTGATGCGGATAAACTGAACAAGTGTTTAGTTGATGTAGGTGACGAAGCTCCTGTACAAATTATTTGTGGTGCTAAGAATGTAGGTAAAGGTCAAAAAGTGGTTGTTGCAAAGGTTGGAGCAGTATTACCTGGCAATTTTAAAATCAAAAAAGCTAAGCTTCGTGGTGAAGAATCGAATGGGATGATTTGTTCACTTCAAGAGCTTGGGATTGAATCTAAGCTTGTATCAAAAGAATATTCTGAAGGAATTTTTGTTTTCCCGACAGATGTTGAGCCAGGTGCAGATGCTCTAGCGCAACTTAACCTTGACGATGAAGTGTTAGAGCTAAGTATCACACCTAACCGTGCAGATGCGTTAAGTATGCTTGGTGTTGCATATGAAGTAGGTGCGATTTTAGGGAGAGAAGTGAAGCTTCCAACAATCGAATTAGAAACTGTCGCTGAAAAAGCATCAGATTATATCTCAGTTTCTGTTGAAGCAAGTGAAGATAATCCATTATATGTGGCACGTGTTGTGAAGAATGTAAAAATCGCACCATCGCCATTATGGTTACAAAACCGTTTGATGGCTGCAGGAATCCGTCCACATAATAATGTTGTTGATATTACAAACTTCATATTACTTGAGTATGGTCAACCATTACATGCGTTTGATTATGACCGTTTAGGATCGAAGGAGATTTTAGTTCGCCGTGCTAAAGCTGGTGAAAAAATCACAACTCTTGATGATGCTGAAAGAACTTTAACTCAGGATCATCTTGTGATCACAAATGGTACTGAACCAGTGGCTCTTGCAGGTGTGATGGGTGGAGCTAATTCTGAGGTTCAATCAGATACTACAACGGTATTAATTGAATCAGCATACTTTACAGGTGCAACGATTCGTACATCCTCAAAAGACCATGGACTTCGTAGTGAAGCGAGCTCTCGTTATGAAAAAGGAATTGATCCAAACCGTACACGTGAAGCAGCAGATCGTGCCGCTGAATTAATGGTTCGTTATGCAGGCGGTGAAGTTCTTGACGGGGTTGTTGATGTAGATACATTAACGCTCGAGCCAGTTAGAGTTTCAATCACTTTAGATAAAATTAATCGTGTACTAGGAACTGACATTTCAACTGAGCAGGTATTAACTATTTTTAACAATCTTAAGTTTGAAACCGTGGTAGATAATAACACTTTCACAGTAACTGTACCGACAAGACGTGGAGATATCACAATTGAAGAGGATTTAGTAGAAGAAGTTGCTAGACTTTTTGGTTTTGATAATCTACCAACAACACTACCAGTAGGTGAGAGCTTACCAGGTCGATTAACTGATACTCAAGAAAAGCGTCGGAAAATTCGTCGTTATTTAGAAGGAACAGGTTCTTACCAAGCAGTAACTTATTCATTAACAAGCACAAGTCGTGTACATCAATATGCACTTGAAGATGCTTCACCAATTGGGCTTGCAATGCCAATGAGTGAAGAACGTAGTGTGCTTCGTTTAAGCATTGTTCCACATCTTTTAGAGGTTTTATCACATAACTTAGCTCGTCAGGTTGATAACATCTCACTATATGAGATTGCTTCTGTTTTCCTTCCGACTGAAGGGCAAAAGCTACCGACTGAAAAAACGCGTTTAGCAGGTGCAGCAACAGGGTTATGGCAATTTAATCAATGGCAGGGTGAAAAGAAATCAGTTGATTTTTATGTGCTAAAAGGCGTTCTAGATGGATTATTTGATGTATTAGGTTTATCAGAACGTATTTCATATAAACAAGCAAAAATCAATGACATGCACCCTGGTCGTACTGCTGAAGTCCTTTTAGATGAAAAAGTTGTTGGATTTGTTGGTCAAATACATCCAACTATTCAAAAGCAGTTAGATTTAAATGAAACATATGTGTATGAGTTATCATTAGTTGATTTGTTAGAAGCTGACGTAGCACCTGTCACTTACACTGCGATTCCAAGATTCCCATCAATGACTCGTGACATTGCACTAGTTGTAGATAAAGATGTGGCTGCAGGAGAAATTAAGCAGGTAATTGCTGAAGTTGGTGGAAAGCTTCTGAAATCAGTTTCGATATTTGATTTATATGAAGGTGAGCGCATGGAAGAAGGGAAGAAATCAGTCGCATATTCACTGCGTTATGCTGATCCTGAGCGCACTTTAACAGATGAGGAAGTAACAAAAGCACATAGCAAAGTATTAAGTGCAGTCGAAGAAAAATTTGGGGCGAGTTTACGTTCTTAATTAAAATAAAGATAAAAAGTACCCAAATTTAATGGGTACTTTTTATTTTTGTAGAATTATCTTAAAAAAGTAGATACAGTTTATACACCAGCGATTTTTTTGGCTTTTTCCGTATTTGCAAAATGAAGCTTCGTGAATTCACCCAATCCATCCAGACCAATTTTCTTAATTAATTTTGCAGCGGCGACATCCACATGTGCACCAGCTCCTTTTGGAAGTTCGAACCCAGCTTTTTTACTAAGCTTTTCGAACTCTTTAACAAATGCATAACGAGCAATGATAGAAGAAGCAGCAACAGATAAGTGGACACCTTCTGCTTTGGTGCTGAAGTAGAGATTTTCTCTAACGAATTTAGCCTGACCTTTCATGTAGTTAAAATAAACTCCGGGCTCTGCAAATTGGTCTATTAAAATGCCATCAGGCTTAACCGAACCAAGCTTCTCGAGAAGGTGATTGATTGCTTGATTATGTAAAAGAGCTTTCAATTTCCCTTGACTCATCCCTTTGCTTTGCATCTGATTATATTTTGGATTATGTAGGACCAATAGACTGTATGGGATAACTTCGATAATATCCTTAGCAATCTCGATAATTTGCTTGTCATTTAAGTTTTTTGAATCCTTTACCCCTAGCTCCTTTAAGAGAGGGATTTGCTCTTTGGACACATACGAAGCAACAACCGTCATTGGACCAAAATAATCACCAGTTCCAACCTCATCAGAACCAATAATTGATTGTGATGCAATATCCTTTGGTGGACTATAAATATGTTGAACCTTTGGCTTAGTTGTTTTCGTTCCTTTTCCTGATGCACTAGTTTCTGAGCTTGAACTCCACCTACCAGCTTCAGCCTGGGCTGAGCTACCCTGAAATAAAACTTTCCCAGATTTATAGCCAGTAATCGTACAGGTTGGGAGTTTTGCGACAAATGCACTACCTGGTGGAAGCTTCTCATGCTTATATTGTGAATAATGAGCTTCCATTTTTATCATTGTATCAGTATTCACTTTAATTACACTATTGGACAAATATAACAACTCCTCTTATAAAATAAGTCTGTTTTCAATCTGATCAAATGGGAAGAAAACAGTAAGACTCTGTTAATTGAATTAACAGGATTTCAAGTAGTAGATTAAAAAATGGTTAAAGAATAGAGATTTAAGTAAAAAACCTTATAATCTATCATAACTAATGTATAGATATCTTTCCATTATTGAACAGTTCATGGTATCATTATGGATAGGATTTTGTAACATATACAAAAAATATCAATCTTTGTTTAAAGGTTGAAATTATTAGATATCGATAATACAATCTACTTTATAACATAAATCATATAAAAAACTTAATCATCTTCCTCTTAGTTGATGAAATGGAGGCAATAACGTTGTCACAACAACCACAAAAAACAAAAACAAACGTTGATATATATGGACAACAATATTCAATTGTTGGGACAGAAAGCACTAGTCATATCCGTCTTGTGGCAGCAATGGTCGATGATAAAATGCGTGACATTGGTGCAAAGAATCCGAGTTTAGATATAAACAAGTTAGCAGTCTTAACCGCAGTCAATGTGGTTCATGAATATTTGAAGTTAAAAGAAGACTATGAATTAGTTGAAAAAGAGTTAAAAAAATATTTACAAAATGAAAAGGATTGGACAAACAATGCTTAATCTATTTTTAATAATCATCCTTGTGATGGGATTTTTAATCGGGCTTAAACGAGGCTTGATACTCCAAGTGGTACATTTAGCGGGCTTTATCGTCGCGTTTATCGTCGCCTATTTATATGTTGGAGATTTAGCACCGAAACTAAAGCTTTGGATCCCATACCCACAGCTTGAATCTCAACCTCTTGCATTTTTAACGGAAAATGCTGACTTTGAAACGGCTTATTATAGGGCAATTGCATTTGCTATTCTATTCTTTGCTACAAAAATCATCATGCAAATCATAGGATCCATGCTAGATTTCTTAGCTCAACTTCCATTACTAAAGCAATTAAATGGCTGGGCTGGTGGAGTATTAGGTTTTGTTGAGGTTTATTTAATTGTGTTTGTGTTGCTCTATATCGGGGCATTGGTTCCAGTTGAGATTGTTCAAAGCTCAATTAATGACTCTTCAATGGCAAAAGCAATAGTGCAGCATACCCCGATTTTTTCAGGAAAATTAAAAGATCTATGGTTTGCTCATCTAGCATTATAACTTCTCTTCTCCAGGGGAAGTTTTTTATTGTTTTAGCACCTGTTAAATTATAAATGAGGTTAAGTAACAAAGAAGGTAACATAGATAATCGTTCTACCATAGAGTATGAAATATTGTACTCACCCAAGTGTGGAATGAGCGGACCACCCCGCGGAAAGCAGGTGGATCGCAGCTCATGGAACTCTCCAACCTAAGTAATTTTCAGGGTAGACATCCATGCTAATTAAAATTAGCACCATGGAGTATGAAAAAATGTTTCCTCCTCAGTGTGGAATGAGCGGAGAGCCACTTGACTCCTGCGGGATCCAGTGGTCTCGTGAGACCCCGCAGGAGCCCTCCCCTGGCGACGAGGAGGCTCACGGACCACCCCGCGGAAAGCAAGTGGATCGCAGCTCATGGAACTACACAACCAAAGTTATTTTCAGGGTAGACTTATAATCCTAATTAAGTACAGCCCTTGTGTGATTAATAATTTAAGGAAATAATAAAAATTCTGTATCATTTTATATAGTTAATCGTATTAGTAGAAAGGTGATTTTATGGCAATCAATAAAAAAGATGTTATTAAGCTATTAGAAACAATAGCCATTTATATGGAACTAAAGGGTGAAAACCCATTCAAAATATCTGCTTTTAGAAAAGCGGCACTGGCATTAGAAAATGATGACCGTAGTCTTATCGCCATTGAAGATTTTACAGCATTGTCTGGGATAGGCAAAGGGACTGCAGGTGTAATTGAAGAGTATATCCAAACTGAGCATTCATCTGTGTTAGAGGAATTGAAACAAGAAGTTCCCGAAGGATTAATCCCTTTATTGAAGCTACCAGGTCTTGGTGGAAAAAAGATTGCCAAGCTATATAAAGAGCTTGGAGTTCATGATATTGAAACACTAAAAACTGCTTGTTTAGAGGAGAAAGTTCAAGCTCTTGCGGGTTTCGGAAAGAAGACGGAAGAGAAGATACTTGCTGCGATCGAAGAGGTAGGAAAGCGCCCAGACAGATTACCTATTGCTATGATGCTAGATATTGCCGAGGAAATTGAAGCACAACTGGATGGGATGTCTGGAATTGAAAAATATTCTCGGGCCGGGAGCCTAAGAAGGATGCGGGAGACGATTAAGGATCTTGATTTTATCATTAGTACAAATCATCCTGAAGAGGTTAAACATCAACTTCTTGGATTACCTAAAGTGAAGGAAATCATTGCAGGTGGTGATACAAAGGTTTCGCTTGTTCTTGCTTATTTTTATGACGTTTCTATTGATTTCCGGCTTGTCAAACCAGTTGAGTTTGTAACAACTCTTCATCATTTTACTGGCAGTAAAGACCATAATGTACGAATGAGACAGCTTGCAAAGGAACGCGGAGAGAAAATTAGTGAATATGGTGTCGAAAATCTAGAAACTGGTGAAGTTCACACATTTGATACGGAAGAACAGTTTTTTGCTCATTTCAATTTACCATTTATTCCACCAGAGCTTAGAGAGGATGGATCGGAGATTGAATATTTTTCAGAAAGTGCAGGTCTGATTAACCTTTCAGATATTCAAGGAGACCTTCATATGCACTCAACCTGGAGTGATGGGGCATTTTCAATTGAAGAAATGGTGGAAGCATGCCGTAAAAAGGGTTATAAATATATGGCAATTACAGACCATTCACAATACTTAAGAGTGGCTAATGGCCTTACACCTGAGCGTTTGTTAGAACAAAAGAAGGAAATCGCTAGATTGAATGAAAAATATGATGATATTACGATTTTTTCTGGTGTAGAAATGGACATCTTACCTGATGGAAGTTTAGATTATGATGAAGACATTATCAGTGAAATGGACATTGTCATTGCTTCGATTCATTCAAGCTTTTCACACTCTCGTGAAAAAATTATGAATCGTTTAAGAACAGCGTTAGAATGTTTACATGTTGATATCATTGCACACCCTACGGGAAGACTAATTGGGCGACGTGAGGGATATGATGTGGATATTGATATGTTAATTACTCTAGCTAAAGAGACAAACACAGCACTAGAGTTAAATGCTAACCCACACCGGCTTGACTTATCGTCTGAATATATTCGAAAAGCAGCAGAAGCTGGTGTGAAAATCGTAATCAATACAGATGCCCATAACATAGAGATGCTTGAACATATGAAGTATGGAATATCGACTGCTAAAAAGGGCTGGGTAAAAAAAGATTGTGTAATCAATACTTGGGATCATGATCAATTAAAATCATACTTAAACAGAAATTAATTACCCTCATGAGAGTAGCAAAAAGAAAGGGGTCCTCTATTCGTGCAACAGCGAGTACTCAATGTATTAGAATTTAGTAAAGTCAAGGAACAGTTAATAAAGCATGTGGCATCTTCTCTTGGAAAAGATAGGGTAGAAAAACTTATTCCCGAAACAGAACTTGAACAGGTTGTGCAGTTACAAGAGCAAACAGACGAAGCTGCGAAGGTTCTCCGATTAAAAGGCAATGTTCCTCTAGGAGGATTAACTGATATAAGAGCAAGTGTCAAGCGATCAATGATTGGAAGTATTTTAGGTACCAATGAATTAATCGAAATTGCTTCAACTATTTATGCGGGAAGACAAATGAAAAAATTTATCGAAACGATGGTTGAGGATGGTATCGAGATCCCTATTTTAGATGAATTTGCTAGTCAAATTACTCCAATGTTTGAAGTTGAACAAAAAATTAAACATTGCATTGATGATAATGGCGAGGTCTTAGATGGAGCAAGTGAAAAGCTACGCTCTATCAGGCAAAGTCTTAGAACAAGTGAATCAAGAATACGTGAAAAACTTGAAAATATGATTCGTTCTTCATCTGCTCAAAAAACATTATCAGATGCCATCATCACAATAAGAAATGATCGATATGTACTACCAGTTAAGCAAGAATACCGTGGTACTTATGGAGGAATTGTCCATGACCAATCGTCCTCAGGTGCAACTCTATTCATAGAACCACAAGTTGTCGTTGACTTAAATAATCAATTGTCTGAAGCTAGAGTAAAGGAAAAGATGGAAATCGAACGAATCCTTCATGAGCTTTCTGTGTTTGTTGCAGGATACGGGCAAGAACTATTAGACAACGTATCAATCATGGCAGAGCTAGATTTTATGTTTGCAAAGGCAGGATATGCTCACAAAATCAAAGCATCAAAACCCAAAATGAATAATAATGGCTATATCAAAATAGAAAAAGCACGTCACCCACTAATTGATCCAAGTGAAGTTGTACCCAATAATATCGAAATCGGAAAAGAATATAAATCAATTGTTATTACAGGTCCTAACACAGGTGGTAAAACAGTTACTTTAAAAACGATTGGCTTATTTACTCTTATGGCTCAATCAGGCCTACAGATACCAGCATTAGACGGTTCTGAAATGGCTGTATTTAAGCATGTTTATGCTGACATTGGTGATGAGCAGTCAATTGAACAAAGCTTGAGTACGTTCTCATCACATATGGTAAACATCGTAGATATTATTAATCACGTTGATCATGAAAGCCTAGTGTTATTTGATGAATTGGGTGCCGGTACTGACCCAGGTGAAGGTGCTGCATTAGCAATGTCGATTTTGGATGAGGTTTATAACCGCGGGGCAATTGTGATTGCAACAACCCATTACCCTGAATTAAAGGCATATGGATATAACCGAGAAGGTGTTATCAATGCGAGTGTGGAATTTGATGTAGAGACATTAAGTCCAACCTATAAACTCTTAATCGGTGTTCCTGGGCGAAGTAATGCTTTTGAAATCTCAAAACGACTTGGTTTATTAGATCGTGTGATTAAATCAGCCAGAAGTCATGTAAGCACAGAAGATAATACGGTCGAAAAAATGATTGCATCGTTAGAAAAGTCTCGTAAAGATGCTGAAGAAGAAGTCCTAGAGGCTGAAAACATTCGGAAAGTTGCAGAAGAACTGCATCGAGAATTGCAAGCTCAAATCCTAGAATTCAATCAACAAAGAGATAAGTTGTACGAGAAAGCTGAAAAGAAAGCTGCTGAAACGATTGAGAAGGCTTCAAGTGAAGCGGAGGATATTATCCGTGACCTGAGAAAAATGCAATTAAATCAACGTGCCCAAGTAAAGGAACATGAACTAATTGATGCGAGAAAGCGTCTCGAAAAGGCTGTTCCTACGTTAGAAAAGTCACAAAAAACAACAAATCAACAAAAACAAGAAAAACGTAGTTTCCAAGCTGGTGATGAAGTAAAAGTAATTAGCTTTAATCAAAAAGGTCACCTTATAGAAAAAGTAGGAAACAATGAGTGGCAAGTTCAAATGGGCATTATGAAAATGAAGGTAAAGGAAAAGGATTTTGAATTTATCAGTGCACCAAAGGTTGTTGAAACGAAACCACTAGCAACAATTAAAGGTAGAGATTATCATGTAAATCTAGAGCTCGACCTTCGTGGTGAACGATTTGAGGATGCTATATCACGGGTTGATAAATATATAGATGATGCAGTTCTTGCTGGATATCCGCGTGTGTCAATTATTCATGGCAAAGGAACGGGTGCACTTCGACAAGGTGTTCAAGAATACCTGAAAAACCACCGATCTGTTAAATCAGCTCGTTATGGTGAAGCTGGAGAAGGTGGCACTGGAGTTACAGTAGTAGAACTGAGATAAAATGGGGGATAATATGATCGGCTTTTGGGAAAATGAGTTTATCCAAACAGCAGCTTATTTTAGTGTTGTTGTCTTATGTATCATCGTGTTTTTAGCCATTTTTGAGCTTGTTACTAAATATAATAACTGGGATGAAATTAAACGAGGGAATATGGCTGTAGCCATGGCAACAGGAGGAAAGATCTTTGGCTTAGCCAATATTTTTAGGTATTCAATTAGTAACCATGATACTCTTTTAACTATGATTGGTTGGGGGATGTTTGGTTTTTTGTTACTATTACTTGGCTATTTTATTTTTGAGTTTCTAACACCAAAGTTTAAAATTGATGATGAAATCGCTAAAGATAACCGTGCTGTTGGATTCATTTCTATGGTTATATCCATTGGCCTTTCGTATGTAATTGGTGGTGGAATAGGATAATGGAAACCTTAGCAAAGGTACTTATTGGTTTTTGTGGATTGTTTATCCTTATTGGAATTATTTTTTTATTGTTTTAAAAAAATGAAAAGAGATTTCACAGTGTGGTGTGCGTACATCACTGGGAAATCTCTTTTTTTTGTGCAGCTTCTAAAACTTAAATTGGAAAAAGACCGGCCTGTGCGAAAATTCAGGTAGGAAGGACGAAGAAAATCCAGGCAGAGGTCGAAAACCATAGTGAGCGTGAGCAAAAATCCGGCGGGTTTGAAGCAGAATCCGGCGAGACAGAAGGAAAATCGGGCCAGAGGTCGAAAACCATAGTGAGCCGGAACAAAAATCCGGCGGAAAAAGTGAAGAATCCGGCGGGTTTGAAGCAGAATCCGGCGAGACATGAAGAAAATCGGGCCAGAGGTCGAAAACCATAGTGAGCCGGAGCAAAAATCCGGCGGAAAAAGTGAAGAATCGGGCGGGTATGAAGCAGAATCCGGCGAGACACGAAGAAAATCCGGCGGGTTTGAAGCAGAATTGGCGAGACATGAAGAAAATCGGGCCAGAGGTCGAAAACCATAGTGAGCCGGAGCAAAAATCCGGCGGTATCTAAATAAAAAGTGAGTTTGACTACAAAAAAATCAAAATATAATTAATAATTGTCACAAAATTTTCATTATTATATAATAAGGTGAGGTGATGAAAGCGTTTACTTGGGTTGTGGTTTTATTTTGCCTTAGTGCGAAAGGTACAGTAAGTTAATAAAGTTTAAAAGGAGGGCATTAAATGGAAACTGCAAAACCGTGGTTAAAGAATTACCCTGATGAAGTTCCCCACTCGATTAACTATGACAAAAGACCTCTTTCGGATTTTTTAAAAGCTGCAGCGATGGAATTCCCTAGAAATAAAGCGATACACTTCTTAGGAAAAGAGCTAACGTTTCACGAGTTATATGTTCAGTCTTGCAAGGTAGGGAATTATTTACGAGATTTGGGTGTGAAAAAAGGGGACCGTGTTTCAATTATGCTTCCTAATTGCCCACAAGCAGTTATTAGTTACTATGGCGTGTTGATGATAGGCGGTATTGTTGTTCAAACAAATCCACTTTATACAGAAAGGGAGCTTGAATACCAACTAAATGATAGTGGTGCAAAAGTAATCATTACACTTGATTTATTATTTCCGAGAGTAACAAAAGTGAAAGCGTCAACAAGTCTTAAACATGTGGTTGTAACAGGAATTAAGGATTACCTTCCATTTCCAAAAAACTTAATTTATCCATTTATCCAAAAGAAACAGAATGGAATGGTTGTAAAAGTAGAGCATAATGGTTCTAATCATCTGTTTTCAACGATTATTCAAAAGGGTAGAGCAGATGAAATTGAGACAGACCTAAATCCGGAAAAAGATTTGGCGTTGTTACAATACACTGGTGGCACAACAGGATTTCCAAAGGGAGTGATGTTAACTCATTACAATCTTGTGTCAAATACTCAAATGAGTGTACATTGGATGTATCGTTGTAAAAGAGGAGAGGAATCTGTTCTAGGTATTTTACCGTTTTTCCATGTATACGGGATGACGACAGTTATGAATCTATCAATCATGCAAGGCTTTAAAATGATTTTACTTCCAAAGTTCGAAGTAGAAGATACACTTAAAACCATTCAAACTCAAAAACCTACACTTTTTCCAGGAGCACCAACGATTTACATTGGCTTATTAAATCATCCAGATATTAAAAAGTATGATTTATCTTCCATTGATGGTTGTATTAGTGGATCTGCTCCACTACCACTTGAGGTTCAAGAGCAATTTGAAAAGGTTACAGGTGGAAAGTTGGTTGAAGGATATGGGTTAACTGAAGCTTCTCCTGTTACTCATTCTAACAGCTTATGGGAAAAACGGATAAACGGCAGCATCGGATTACCGTGGCCCGATACTGAGGCTGTTATTCTCTCTCTAGAAACAAATGAACCTGTTGAAACTGGAGAGATTGGGGAAATCGTAGTGAGAGGTCCTCAAATCATGAAGGGGTACTGGAACCGTCAAGAGGAAACTGAGGCAGTGTTAAGGGATGGGTGGCTTTTCACAGGTGATGTAGGGTATATGAATGAAGATGGTTATTTCTTCGTTGTTGACCGTAAAAAAGATATGATTATAGCTGGGGGATACAATATTTATCCGCGTGAAATTGAGGAAGTACTATATGAGCATGAGAAAATACAGGAAGTGGTTGTAGCTGGAATTCCGGACGCATATAGAGGAGAAACAGTTAAAGCTTATGTAGTGTTTAAGGAAGGAATGAGTTGTACAGAAGAAGAGCTAGATCAATTTGCTCGTCAATATTTGGCAGCCTATAAAGCCCCTAAAATTTATGAATTCCGTAAAGAGCTTCCAAAAACAGCAGTCGGAAAAATTTTAAGAAGAGCTTTAGTTGATGAAGAAAAAGAAAAAAATAAAAAACAAGCATAAATAAGTTGAAAGAAACAGAGAATTAAGATTATGATAAGAAAGAGAGCATGTACACGAAACATGTATAATCTAAACAAATTAAATGACATTGGTTAGCACATGGAAAAAATTGAAAAGCGTGTGCTAACCAATTTGAACTTTCACTTTCTTTCTTGACAACAGAAAGATAATTCATTATTATTAAAATATGAATGACTATTCATTCATTTTAGTGAAAGGAAGAACTGAACATTATGAATCGCACAAAACCAAAGTACATGCAAATCATTGATGCAGCTGTAATCGTCATAGCCGAAAATGGCTACCATCAATCACAAGTCTCAAAAATAGCGAAGCAAGCTGGGGTGGCCGATGGAACCATTTACCTTTATTTTAAAAATAAAGAGGATATCTTAGTGTCATTGTTTCAAGAAAAGTTAGGATCTTTTGTAGAAACAATACAAGACGAGATTCATGCGAAGTCAACTGCTGCGGATAAACTGCAAACACTGATTGAAAAACATTTCTTTCAACTTGCCGCAGATCACCATCTTGCAGTGGTCACACAGCTCGAGCTACGTCAATCGAACAAAGAACTTCGTCAACGCATTAATGAAGTGTTAAAAGGCTACTTAATTGTCGTGGATGAAATTATTAAAACTGGGATTGAATCCGGCGAGTTTTCGAAAGACATAGATGTTCGCTTAGCAAGACAAATGATTTTTGGAACCATCGATGAAACCGTAACTACATGGGTCATGAATGAACAAAAATACGATCTTGTAAGTTTAACACCGAAAGTACATCAATTATTAGTTCGTGGTTGTGGAGTGACTCAGCCTGTATAATTACAGGCCTGAGTCTTACTCTTAACATATAAATTATTAAATTCCTCTAGGAGGTAGTAAATAAGGATGGAGTACTTAAAAGTTAATGTTGAAGATCACATTGCAGTCATAAGTATTAATCGCCCTCCAGCTAATGCGTTATCATCTGAAGTTATGAAAGGGCTTTCTTTCATCCTCGATGATGTAGAGAATAATGAGAATGTTAGAGTACTTGTTCTTCATGGTGAAGGACGATTTTTTTCAGCAGGAGCAGACATCAAGGAGTTTACTTCCCTTAGAGATGAGAGTGACTATGCTGGTTTGGCTAAAGCCGGCCAGGAAGTCTTCGAGCGAATGGAGCAGTTCCCAAAGCCAATTATTGCGAGCATACATGGGGCGGCATTAGGCGGTGGTTTAGAGCTAGCAATGGGCTGTCATATTCGTATTGTTAGTGAGGATGCTAAACTTGGCTTACCAGAACTACAACTAGGAATCATTCCAGGGTTTGCAGGTACTGCAAGACTACCAAGGTATATAGGATTCGCAAGAGCTGCCGAAATGTTCTGGACAAGTGATTCAATCACTGGTTTAGAAGCGGTAAGTCTGGGTCTAGCAAATCATGCGTTTAAAGAAGAAAATCTATTAAACGAAACTCTTAAAATTGCTAGAAAAATAGCTTTAAAGAGTCCTATTACATTAGCTGCAACAATTGAACTACTAAATCTTTCAAAAAGAGAAAGCTTTCAAGATGTAGTAGATCGTGAAGCAGAATTATTTGCAAAGGTGTTTTCGACGGAAGATTCGGTGGAAGGAATTCAAGCATTTCTTCAGAAAAGGAAGCCGCATTTTAAAGGAAAATAACATACTTATATTCTTGAAAGATTTTAGTCTATTATGGGAGGGAAAATGATGAATATCTTTGTCTTATTAAAAAGAACTTTTGATACTGAGGAAAAAATCACAATATCAGGCGGGAAAATTAATGAAGATGGTGCGGAGTTTATTATCAATCCATATGATGAATACGCGGTCGAGGAAGCCATTCAAGTAAGAGATGCACATGGTGGAGAGGTAACTGTAGTAACAGTAGGTACAGAGGAATCTGAAAAAGAACTAAGAACGGCTTTAGCTATGGGTGCTGACAAAGCTGTGTTAATTAATGTTGAAGATGATGTAGAAGATGGAGACCAGTTCACAACTGCTACGATTCTTGCGGAATTTTTAAAAGACAAAGAAGCTGATTTAATTTTTGCTGGAAATGTTGCAATTGATGGGGGATCAGGTCAAGTAGGTCCACGCGTTGCTGAAAGTTTAGATATTCCATATGTAACAACCATTACAAAGCTAGAAATTTCAGGTCAAACGGCAACGGTAGTTCGTGATGTTGAGGGAGATTCAGAAACAATCGAAACGTCTCTACCACTTCTTGTTACATGTCAGCAAGGCTTAAATGATCCAAGATATCCATCATTGCCTGGTATTATGAAGGCGAAGAAAAAACCATTAGATGAAGTAGAAATTGATGATCTTGACTTAGATGAAGAAGATGTAGAAGCAAAGACAAAAACAATAGAAATTTATCTTCCTCCTAAGAAGGAAGCAGGTAGGGTATTAGAGGGTGACATTCCTGATCAAGTGGTGGAACTTGTATCATTATTACACCGTGAAGCAAAAGTGATATAAAAAAGTAAATTTTTTATCAGGGAGGTAAGGGATATGTCTAGAAAGGTCGTTGTACTTGCAGAGGTTCGTGATCATTCATTACGTAACATATCATTTGAAGTGATTGCAGCAGCAAAAACAGTTGCTGAAGGTGGAGAGGTAGTCGCAGTTTTACTTGGCGAAGAAGTAAGTTCACTTGCTGAGCAACTATTTCATTACGGAGCAGACCGTGTTAGAGTCGTTGAGAGCACTCAATTGAAAGCGTATACTCCTGATGGCTATTCACAAGGATTTTTAGCAGTACTTAATGAAGAAAATCCAGAAGGTGTAATCCTCGGTCATACAGCACTAGGAAAAGATCTGGCACCAAAGCTTGCTGCAAAACTACAATCAGGTTTAATATCTGATGTAACAAACATTGAGTCAGCTGGTGGGAATGTGGTCTTTACTCGTCCAATTTATTCTGGTAAAGCATTTGAAAAGAAAATTGTAACAGATGGTTTAATCTTTGCAACGATTCGTCCTAATAATATAGAACCACTTGAAGCCGATACAGCTCGTGCTGGTGAAGTAAGTTCAGTGTCTGTTGACATTAAGGATTTACGTACAATTGTGAAAGAGGTTGTTCGGAAAGCATCTGAAGGTGTTGATTTATCAGAAGCAAAGGTAGTCATCGCAGGAGGTCGTGGTGTTAAAAGTGAAGATGGCTTTGAACCATTAAAAGAGCTTGCAACTGTTTTAGGCGGAGCAGTGGGAGCATCTCGTGGTGCATGTGATGCTGACTATTGCGATTACTCACTGCAAATTGGGCAAACCGGTAAAGTGGTGACACCAGACCTTTATATTGCTTGCGGAATTTCAGGCGCGATCCAGCATTTAGCGGGTATGTCTAACTCAAAAGTAATTGTTGCTATCAATAAGGATCCAGAGGCTAACATCTTTAAGGTTGCTGATTATGGTATTGTTGGAGATTTATTCGAAGTTGTTCCATTATTAACAGAAGAGTTTAAAAAGCTTAAGGTTCATTCATAAGATTTGAGTAAAAGCGGGCTTAGGGGCTCGCTTTCATTTGTTTGGCAATCAATTTTTTTAGAAAAGGACATAAATCAGAAAATCTACGTGTAATGTGATCTTTGCTTAACATATCAAACCTTAAAAGCACCACATCATAAAAAGTAACAACACTTAAATTTATTACATATGACTACTAAGAATGGGGAAACATTACCTTTGAGCAAATAATTAGCACCTAAAAATGAATGGTGATATACTTTGGTTATAAATTTCAAGAGTAAATTCTAGGAGGAATAAATAATGGCTATTTCAAATGTTACAGATCAAACTTTTAATACAGAAACAAGTGAAGGTGTAGTTCTTGCAGACTTCTGGGCACCATGGTGCGGACCTTGTAAAATGATTGCACCAGTTCTTGAAGAATTAGATTCAGAAATGGGCGACAAAGTGAAAATCGTTAAGATCGACGTTGATGAAAACCAAGAAACTGCTGGGAAATTCGGCGTAATGAGTATCCCAACATTACTTGTTTTAAAAGATGGTGAAGTGGTTGACAAGGTTGTTGGTTTCCAACCTAAAGATGCACTTGCTGAATTATTAACTAAACACGTTTAATACATGTTCTCAAGTAGTGTGATCAAATTGATTCACACTACTTGTTTTTTGTAGTTTGTGATCACAAACTTCATCATAATTACTCCTTTTCTCATTCTCCGTAAGTTCACTAGATTCCCCTAGTCCTAAATATTTAGATAAGAAAATAAACTTAACATTTAAATGGTACCTGATACACTATTTAACAGAGGCCATTTTTTACTAAACATGTTACAATCTAGGGATAGTACTTGATGATGTTAGGAGAATATACTATGCATGATCACCTAAGGGAGAAGTTATCTTTATTACCAGCTCAACCTGGTTGTTATTTAATGAAAGACCGTCAAGGGACAATCATCTATGTTGGAAAAGCAAAGATCCTAAAAAACCGTGTGAAATCATATTTTACTGGTTCACATGATGGTAAAACGTTACGACTTGTTAATGAAATTGTAGACTTTGAATATATTGTTACCTCTTCAAATATAGAAGCATTAATCCTCGAACTGAATTTAATCAAAAAATATGACCCAAAATATAATATCATGTTAAAGGACGATAAAAGTTATCCTTTTATAAAGGTTACTGCTGAAAAGCAGCCTCGTCTAATCATCACTCGCAATGTGAAAAAAGATAAAGGAAAATACTTTGGTCCATACCCAAATGTGCAAGCAGCAAATGAAACAAAACGATTATTGGATAGAATTTATCCTTTAAGAAAATGTTCTACCTTACCAGATAAGGTTTGTTTATACTATCATATCGGACAATGTCTTGCCCCGTGTATACAGCCTGTTAGTGATGACACAAATAAAGAAATTGTAGATAATATCATCAAATTTCTAAATGGGGGCTATAAGGGCATTAAGATTGAGTTAACCGAGAAGATGATGAAGGCTTCTGAGGAACTAGATTTCGAACGGGCAAAAGAATATCGAGATCAAATTGCACATATCGAAACAACGATGGAAAAACAAAAGATGACCATGACCGACTTTATTGATCGTGATGTATTTGGATATTCATACGACAAGGGCTGGATGTGTGTTCAAGTCTTTTTTATTCGTCAAGGGAAATTAATCGAACGGGATGTATCACTTTTTCCTATCTATAATGAACCGGAAGAGGATTTCTTAACATTTTTAGGTCAGTTTTACACCGTAACAAATCACTTTAAACCAAAAGAAGTATTAGTCCCAGCTACAGTAGACAAAGAATTAGCTGAACAGCTTTTAGAAGTAACTGTTGCACAGCCTAGCCGTGGGAAGAAGAAAGATTTAATGGAGCTTGCAAGTAAGAATGCAAAAATTGCTCTTAAGGAGAAGTTTTCATTAATTGAGCGTGATGAAGAGCGAACCATTAAAGCAACAGAAAATTTAGGACAAACTCTAGGAATACCGACACCACATAGAATAGAAGCATTTGACAATTCGAATATTCAAGGTACTGATCCAGTATCGGCGATGATTGTTTTTGTTGATGGAAAACCTAGTAAAAATGATTACCGTAAATATAAAATTAAGACAGTAAAGGGACCTGATGATTATGACTCAATGAGAGAAGTTGTCAGACGTCGTTACAGTCGAGCACTAAAAGAACAACTTCCTCTCCCTGATTTAATTATCATTGATGGAGGGAAAGGCCATTTAGCAGCAGTTAAAGAGGTACTCGAAGATGAATTAGGATTGGATTTACCTGTAGCTGGATTAGCGAAGGATGAGAAGCACCGAACATCAGAGCTTCTGATTGGTGACCCACCTGAAATTACGAAGCTGGAACGAAATAGTCAAGAATTTTATTTACTTCAACGAATTCAAGATGAGGTGCATCGATTTGCGATTACCTTCCATCGTCAGATTCGAAGTAAATCCGCATTTCAGTCTGTTTTGGATGAGATACCTGGTGTAGGCGAGAAGAGAAAGAAAGCACTACTAAAATACTTTGGTTCAGTAAAAAAGCTAAAAGAAGCTACAGTTGATGAAATTCAAGCCGCAAAAATCCCTCGACATACGGCAGAACTCATTTTTGAGAAGCTAAAAGAATAGAACTTTCTTAATATCTTATTTATAACTAAAATTTAGTCTTGCGCATTTTGAGTGAACAGGGTATAATTTGATACAGTTTAATACACTTCATATTTTTTGAAGTGAAGATAGAGGTGCGGGCTTCAAAAGTAAGCAATAAGAGGAGAATGAGCTCCAATGATTATTGCCCAAAGGGGAGATCGCCGAAGTAAAGAAGGACTCACTGCTTTCTTTGCTGGTTCTGTGTTTAAGAGATGCAGAATTGTCAAGATATTATATCTTGGAGAGCTATCTCACGGTGTGAATCGGACTTTTTAACATTTTCGTAAATCACAGCAATGAGATAATTCTCATTGCTTTTTTTATTGGTCTTTTTCAGTGAGGAATATAGTTTTTCTAGATATGCACAAATAAGCATGGTAAAGGGTGGAGTTTAGTGGGAATTATTGTACAAAAATTTGGTGGAACATCGGTTGGCTCAGTTGAACGAATTCTTAATGTGGCGAATAGGGTTATTGCAGAGGTTGAAGCGGGTAATCAAGTTGTTGTAGTTGTTTCAGCGATGGGAAAGACAACAGATGAATTAGTTCGATTAGCTGGTGAGATTACAAGCAACCCTAGCAAAAGAGAGATGGATATGTTACTTACGACTGGGGAGCAAGTGACGATTTCACTTCTTTCACTTGCAATTGGGCAAAAAGGGTATGAAGCAGTTTCTTATACTGGCTGGCAAGCAGGTATCCAAACGGAAGCTGTACATAGCAATGCTCGAATCACAAACATTGACACAACTAAAGTAAAACAACGTCTTGAAGAAGGGAAAATTGTCGTTGTTGCAGGATTCCAAGGTGCTACAGTTGACGGAGAAATAACTACTTTAGGTCGTGGTGGGTCAGACACAACAGCGGTGGCTTTAGCGGCAGCATTAAAGGCGGACAAATGTGATATTTATACAGACGTAACTGGAGTTTTTACAACAGATCCACGCTACTTAAAATCAGCTAGAAAGCTACACTCTGTTTCATATGACGAAATGCTTGAGTTAGCGAATCTTGGAGCAGGAGTTCTTCACCCAAGAGCAGTAGAGTTTGCTAAAAATTATTCAATGCCTTTAGAGGTACGTTCAAGTATGGAAGCTGAACATGGAACGATTATTGAGGAGGAAGTATCAATGGAAAAGAATTTAGTAGTTAGAGGAATTGCGTTTGAGGATCAAGTAACAAGAGTCACAGTTTGTGGGCTTCCTAATGGACTTCACACACTTTCAACAATTTTCACTACATTAGCGGGTAATGGACTTAATGTAGATATTATAATTCAAAGTACAACAAACGTAGATACAACAAATATCTCATTCTCAGTAAAAACAGCAGACTTAGATGAGACAGTTCGTGTACTGGAAGAAAATCGAGAAGCTCTAAATTTTGAAAACATTGAACATGAGGATGGATTAGCTAAAGTTTCAATCGTCGGGTCTGGGATGATCTCTAATCCTGGAGTTGCTGCTGAAATGTTCCAAGTCCTTGCTAATAATGAAATTCAAGTGAAGATGGTTAGTACATCTGAAATAAAAGTATCAACAGTTGTTGAACAAGCGAGTATGGTAAAAGCTGTTGAGGCATTACATGATGCCTTTGAATTATCAGTGGAAGAAAAGCAAGAGGTAAAAGCATAATTTCTTTGAAGGTATTGTAAAAAAGAAGAAGGATGACTATAAATTAACATCTGTCTTATAAAGAATTAGAGACAGGTTAAACTAAAGTAGTCATCCTAAGAAGTAAGTATAGAGTTATTTTATTCTTTATCCCATTTAACCGTAAAAATGACTTGATTTACTCTTTTTTTATGTTGTTCATATGCTTCGGTTAATTGATTTTTATGCTGCTGTATTTGTTGAGCAAGAAATCCTGCTTCAAGCTGAAATGAGTGCTCTTCATTTTTCTTCATTCGCGAAGTGACCATCTGATTTGTTAAATGGAATTCGTACTCATTTTTTTTCAGTGTATGGATGGTTAGTTCCCCCCAGCCAGCGCGTTTAAAGAAAGATATGATATCATCTATAGAATCAAGGGGATATTTTCTTGCAAGGTTTTTACCAGCCCAATAAAGGAGCTGTGATGCATTTTTACCCAATAAATCCGATAGTACCTCTTCTCGTATTAGTTCATATCCAAATGCAGGTACACTTAGATTGGAGTGCTCTAAATTAGATTGATTTGATAATACTTGTTTCAACTCTCATTCCCCTCTTTCCTTTTATATTATATATCAACTAAAGGTTAGTAACACATGAATTTCACTTTATTTTTTAAGTTACCTTTGAAAACTTTGTTCCTTTTGCAAGGTCTTTAAATTCACTGTGAACTATGGTAAATATGGGAACTTTTCTTCCTAGAACTGAAACCGAAATTTTGCAAATAGTTTGTTTTGCTTTAAACTAGGATGATTAGAAGCATCATTCAGAATAGAGACTTTAGGGGTTAAAGCGATTTATTAAAGTGGGGAAGAAACTGGGATTTTTAAAAATTTTAAATTTTATTGAACAATTTGTGTACGCGTTTTCTTGACGGTCAAACCGTATGAGAGTAAAATGAACTTGTTAAGTTATACTGATAAAGAATTCCGGTAAATTATGATAATATAGTCTATAGAAGTATATATATATTATAGTGTGGTATTTCATTAGACTACCAAAATGATTTGCAAAGGTTTTCATTTTTGTCAGTCAAGCCTATGAAACTATCATTGGGGAAAATTGGTACTGTGTTAATTATCTAGGGGGGTAAAAGATGGCAGGAAATCGTGAGTTTTTTTATCGCAGACTTCATTCGTTATTAGGAGTAATTCCGGTTGGGATCTTCTTAATTCAGCATTTAGTTGTAAATCATTTTGCAACTAAAAGTCCAGAGGCGTTTAATAGTGCTGCTCATTTTATGGAAAGTCTTCCATTTCGCTACGTATTAGAAGCATTTATTATTTTTATTCCGATTTTGTTTCATGCAATTTATGGACTATATATTGCTTTCACAGCGAGAAATAATGTGGGTAGATACGGATATTTCCGTAACTGGATGTTCTATTTACAACGCGCAACAGGTGTAATTACGCTGATTTTCGTTGTGTGGCATGTATGGGAAACAAGAATTGCAGCAGCATTTGGTGCTGAGGTAAACTATGATATGATGGCAAATATTCTAGCATCACCATTCATGTTAGTGTTCTATTTGGTGGGTGTTATTTCTACAACGTTCCACTTTGCTAATGGATTGTGGTCGTTTGCTGTAAGTTGGGGAATTACTGTTTCTCCACGTTCTCAACAGATTTCAACATTTGTAACACTTGGTATTTTCGTAGTTTTAACAATTATTGGTGTACGATCAATTTTCGCTTTCGTCGGTTAATTTCTAGTAGAATGATATGTTTAATATGAAATAGTATAAGTTGTGAGAGTGGGAGACCACTTTTTAGAGTTTCACTTTATAGGGGAGTGACTTACCATGAGTAAAGGAAGAATTATTGTTGTCGGTGGTGGACTAGCCGGCTTAATGGCAACGATTAAAGCTGCAGAAGCGGGTGTTCAAGTCGATTTATTTTCACTAGTACCAGTAAAACGATCTCACTCGGTTTGTGCACAGGGTGGAATCAACGGTGCAGTAAATACAAAGGGTGAAGGTGACTCTCCGTGGGAGCACTTTGATGATACAGTATATGGTGGAGATTTCCTTGCAAATCAGCCACCAGTTAAGGCTATGTGTGATGCAGCGCCTGGAATCATTCACTTATTAGACCGTATGGGTGTTATGTTCAATCGTACACCAGAAGGTTTACTTGATTTTAGACGTTTTGGTGGTACGCAGCATCACCGTACAGCATTTGCTGGTGCAACAACAGGTCAGCAATTACTATACGCTTTGGATGAGCAAGTTCGTCGCCATGAGGTTGCAGGGCTTGTAACGAAATACGAGGGATGGGAGTTCCTTGGCGCTGTTGTTGATGATGAAGGTGTTTGTCGTGGGATTACAGGACAAGATCTATCAACAATGGAAATTAAAACATTTCCTGCAGATGCAGTAATCATGGCCACTGGTGGTCCTGGAATCATCTTTGGTAAATCCACGAACTCTGTTATTAATACAGGTTCTGCTGCATCAATTGTTTACCAACAAGGTGCATATTATGCAAATGGAGAATTTATTCAAATCCATCCAACAGCGATTCCAGGAGATGATAAGCTACGCTTAATGAGTGAATCAGCTCGTGGTGAGGGTGGGCGTGTTTGGACATATAAAGATGGTAAGCCATGGTATTTCTTAGAAGAAAAATATCCAGCTTACGGAAATCTAGTTCCACGTGACATCGCAACACGTGAGATTTTTGATGTGTGTGTTGAGCAGAAGCTTGGAATCAATGGAGAAAACATGGTTTTCTTAGATCTTTCACATAAAGATCCTAAGGAGCTTGATATTAAACTTGGTGGAATCATTGAAATTTACGAAAAGTTCATGGGTGATGATCCACGTAAAGTTCCGATGAAAATTTTCCCAGCAGTTCACTATTCAATGGGTGGATTATGGGTTGATTATGACCAAATGACAAATATACCAGGACTTTTTGCAGCTGGTGAGTGTGACTATTCACAACATGGTGCAAACAGACTTGGTGCGAACTCATTACTTTCAGCAATTTACGGTGGAATGGTTGCAGGACCTAACGCTGTTAAATATATTAATGGCCTTGCTAAGAGTACAGATTCAATTTCTTCTTCTGTATTTGACCGTCATGTGCAAGAAGAACAAGATAAATGGAATTCAATGATGTCATTAGATGGCACAGAGAATGCATATGTTCTTCATAAAGAGCTTGGAGAAATCATGACTGACAATGTAACAGTTGTTCGTCACAATGACAAGCTTAAGCAAACAGATCAGAAGATTGAAGAATTACTAGAACGCTTTGGTAATATCAATATCAATGATACGGCTAAATGGAGTAACCAAGGTGCTGTATTTACAAGACAATTAAAGAATATGCTTCACCTTTCACGCGTTGTGACAATCGGTGCATTGAACCGTAATGAAAGTCGTGGTGCTCACTACAAACCAGAATTCCCTGAGCGTAATGATGAAGATTTCCTAAAAACTACGATGGCTAAGTTCACTGGTGAGACAACAGCGCCAGCATTCCATTATGAAGAGGTTGACACATCACTGATCCAGCCACGTAAACGTGACTACTCTAAGAAGAAAGGGGAAAATTAAACAATGGCTGAACAAAAAGTAGTTAAATTTAAAATTACTCGTCAAGACAGTCCAGAGTCGGCCCCTTATGTATTAGAATTTGAGGTGCCATACCGTGCAAATATGAATGTTATATCTGCTTTAATGGAGTTCCGCAGAAATCCAGTTGATATTCATGGGAATAAGGTTGCCCCTGTATCTTGGGATAGTAACTGTCTAGAAGAAGTATGCGGTGCCTGTTCGATGGTGATTAATGGTAAGCCTCGTCAATCCTGTACAGCACTAATTGATCAGCTTGAACAACCAATTACTCTTGAGCCGATGAAAACTTTTCCTGTTGTACGTGACCTTCAAGTCGACAGAAGAAGGATGTTTGATTCATTAAAGAAAGTTAAAGCATGGATTCCAATTGATGGAACATACGATTTGGGTCCTGGACCACGTATGCCTGAGACAAAACGTCAATGGGCATATGAACTTTCAAAATGTATGACATGTGGTGTTTGTCTAGAAGCATGTCCAAATGTTAACAGCAAGTCTGATTTCATCGGACCTGCACCATTATCACAAGTTCGCTTATTTAATGCTCATCCAACAGGGGCAATGAATAAAGCGGAACGTTTAGATGCAATTATGGATGAAGGTGGACTTACGAATTGTGGTAACTCACAAAACTGTGTCCAATCCTGTCCAAAGGGCATCCCATTAACAACATCTATTGCTGCATTAAACCGTGACACTACGATTCAATCATTTAGAAACTTCTTCGGAAGTGATCAAGCTTAATAATTCATAGTCTGAATTCATGTTAATGTGGATTCAGGCTTTTTTTATTTCGCCTAAAAAAATCAAAAAAGAGGTTAAATGATCCTTAATAACGTATATTTAATATAAATACGCTTACAAATTAGTATTGAAACCTAAACAGTGTTTTTAAGGAGGTACCATATGGATACATATATTTTGTCTCTAGATCAAGGGACTACTAGCTCTAGAGCAATTTTATTTAATAAACAAGGTCAGATTGTCCACTCGGCTCAAAAAGAATTTACGCAGATTTTCCCGAAACCTGGTTGGGTCGAGCATAATGCCAATGAAATTTGGGGGTCTATATTGGCTGTGATTGCCGCGGTTCTTCATGAGGCTGATGTCAAACCCAAGGAAATAGCTGCAATCGGGATTACAAATCAGCGTGAAACGGCCGTTGTTTGGGATAAACAAACAGGGCAGCCTGTTTATCATGCTATTGTTTGGCAATCAAGACAAACTAAAGACATATGTGATGACTTAAAAGGTCAGGGGTTAAATGATATTTTTCGTGCAAAAACCGGTCTTTTAATCGATGCATATTTCTCTGGTACGAAAATAAAATGGATATTAGACCATGTAGAAGGTGCAAGAGAAAAAGCAGAAAATGGGGATTTATTGTTTGGAACGATTGATACATGGCTAATTTGGAAACTTTCAGGTGGTAAAGCTCATGTAACGGATTACTCAAATGCTTCAAGGACTCTCCTTTTTAATATACATGACTTAGACTGGGACGATGATCTTCTAAAATTTTTAACAGTTCCTAGATCAATGTTGCCAGAAGTTAAGCCTTCATCAAGCATCTATGCGACGACTGCAGAGCATCATTTTTTTGGTCATGGTGTGCCGATTGCAGGTGTAGCTGGAGATCAACAAGCTGCAATGTTTGGGCAAACTTGCTTTGAGCCAGGAATGGCAAAAAATACCTATGGAACAGGTTGTTTCATGTTAATGAATACAGGGGAAAAAGCTGTAGAATCAAAACATGGTTTATTAACAACGATTGCTTGGGGATTAGATGGAAAGGTTGAATATGCCCTTGAAGGTAGTATCTTTGTAGCTGGTTCAGCCATTCAGTGGCTGAGAGACGGGTTGCGATTATTTAGGAATGCGAGTGATAGTGAGATATATGCAGCAAGTGTGGAATCAACGGAGGGTGTATATGTTGTTCCTGCCTTTGTTGGACTTGGAACACCATATTGGGATAGTGATGTAAGAGGTGCGGTATTTGGTTTAACGCGTGGAACAGAAAAAGAACATTTTGTTCGTGCAACATTAGAATCATTGGCCTATCAAACAAAGGATGTTCTTACAGCGATGGAAGCTGACTCTGGGATAACTTTAAAAGCATTAAGGGTCGATGGGGGAGCTGTAAAAAATAACTTTTTAATGGGCTTCCAAAGTGATATCTTAAATGTGCCTGTTGAACGCCCATCAGTAGATGAAACAACAGCACTTGGAGCTGCATATTTAGCTGGTCTAGCTGTTGGCTTTTGGAAGGACAAAGACGAGATTTCTTTACAGCGTAATATTGATCAAACCTTTACACCAACAATGAATGATTCAACGAGAGAAAATCTGTATGATGGCTGGAAAAAGGCTGTTCATGCGGCAATGGCTTTTAAATAGTGAATAACAGACTATGTAAAAGGAACAAAGCTTATGGATAACATCCTAAATAAAAGGTTAGGAAGACAGGACCACATCGCATTTAATTAATGTTTTGTGGTCTCTTTCATTTGGCGTGATTGTTTTTATTCAGCTTACTAGGCTTAAGGGAGATGATTATGTGAATAGCTTCTCAGGAAAGCAAAGAGAATCGGTCTTACAAGCTTCTGAACATGAAAGATATGATGTCATTATTATTGGTGGGGGAATAACTGGTGCTGGCATTGCTCTAGATGCTACAACACGTGGTCTTAAGACAGCGTTATTTGAAATGCAAGACTTTGCGGCAGGAACATCAAGTCGGTCTACAAAACTGATTCATGGGGGTCTTCGCTATCTCAAACAGTTTGAAATAAAACTGGTTGCGGATGTAGGGAAAGAACGAGCGATTGTATATGAAAACGGTCCGCATGTAACCACCCCAGAATGGATGCTATTACCCATTTATAAGGGAGGAACCTTTGGGAAATTTTCCACCTCGATTGGACTCAGACTTTATGATTTTTTAGCAGGGGTGAAACGATATGAACGTAGAAAAATGCTTAATCGTAAAGAAACGTTAAATAAAGCACCACTTTTAAAAAAAGAAGGCTTATTGGGTGGGGGCTATTATGTTGAATACCGAACAGATGACGCTAGGTTAACAATTGAAGTAGTTAAAAAGGCAGTTGAGCAAGGTGCTCAGGCAGTGAATTACACCAAGGTTGAGTCATTACTTTATGAAGATGAGAAGGTTAGCGGGGTGGTTGTGAAGGACCTTGTAACTGGAAAAGAATATAAAGTGCTTGCCAAAAGAGTAATTAATGCTACAGGGCCCTGGGTAGACCAAATTAGAGAAATCGATGGTTCTAAAGAAAACAAGACCTTGAAATTAACGAAAGGTGTTCATATTGTTATTGATCAGAAAAAATTCCCATTAAAACAAGCGATTTATTATGATACAAAAGATGGACGAATGGTATTTGCAATTCCAAGAGAGGGAAAAACGTATGTTGGAACAACCGATACATTTTATCAAGACGACTTAGCTTCTCCTACAGTTACAAAGGAAGATTGTGATTATTTGATAACAACTATTCATGATATGTTCCCGAAGGTAAAGCTTACATTAGTGGATATAGAATCGAGCTGGGCAGGACTACGCCCACTTATTCATGAAGATGGCAAAAACCCTTCTGAAATTTCTAGGAAAGATGAGATTTGGCAGTCAAAATCAGGGTTAATCACAATTGCTGGAGGCAAGTTAACTGGCTTTCGAAAAATGGCTGAGCAGGTTGTTGATACAATGATTGAGTCTTTAGATAAGGAACAAGATATGCCACTTGGCACATGTAAAACAAAAAACCTTCCAATTTCTGGTGGGGATGTGGGAGGATCAAAGGATTATAAACAATTTCTTGCTAAAAAAACAAGACAACTACTAAAGTATGATCTTGATAAAATGACCGCAGATAAATTGGTGCGCTTATATGGATCTAATATCGATAGAATAATTGACTATATGAAAGAAGACGATAGCAACGCACCAAAAACGGATTTACCTCTATATGTTCAAGCTATGCTATTGTATTCACTCGAACATGAAATGACTTTGAATCCACTGGACTTTTTTGTTAGACGAACGGGGTCACTTTATTTTGATATCAATTGGGTCCTAACATTCAAAAAACAAGTTACTAGCTATATAGCTTCGTATTATAGGTGGTCTAATCAAACGAAAAGCTGCTATGAAAACAGTTTGGATCAAGTGCTAGGGGAATCTAGGATCGCACCCCTTGATCGAACAATTATAAAAATACGTTAGTAATGGGAAAGGGGGGCTATTTGCTCCCCTTTTTAAATTTTCTCCTATAAACCGTAACACTTTAAGTAATATTAAATATGATAAAAACACAGGGATAAATAAATCTTATGTGACCGAGGGATTTGTACTGTACTTGGAGGTAAAGCGACACAGAAAAAATTCGAGAAAGCGTTTGTTTTCAGTCACAGTAGTAGCCGTTGCTACATACTATAAGTTGACTATATATAATACCCATCCAGTAGTTCAGCTCGGACCTTAGCAAGGAGGGTTACAATACTTGAAGGAGAAAGAATTTCAACCAAAACCATTACTAACAAAAAGAGAAAGAGAAGTGTTTGAATTACTAGTCCAAGACAAGACAACAAAAGAAATCGCAAGTGATTTATTCATAAGCGAAAAAACAGTTCGAAATCACATATCGAATGCTATGCAGAAGCTGGGAGTTAAGGGGCGTTCTCAGGCAGTTGTAGAGCTCCTTCGTATGGGAGAACTTGAACTTTAAGCTAAAAGCCGGCAACCTTATTATAAGGATTGCCGGTTGCTTATTCATAGATTAAAACAGAAGAGATATTATTTAAAATCTATTGTCAAAAAGGGTAGAGGCACTCTTAATCTAGTAATTTTTTGTTTGTATCTTCAGAGTTATGTTTACTTTCAAGATGATCATAAGATTCTATAGAGAAAACAAAACTTGCATTTTTGTAGAAAAAAGTAGAGAATATAAGAAACAGATGATACTAAAAACTAATATCTTATTTTGAAACGTCAACCGCTATTACTCCTGTTTGAAAACTGGCGTTAGCCGAAATTATTTTATTATCGTGTTTTTTCACACGGGGAGGTTTGTGCAGCTTAAGTACACACTTATTTAAGTTGTAGATCCGCTTGGTGTTTCAAGCATCATAAAAAATATGTTAATAGGTTTTAACGTCATTTATGATGATTTATTATTACTAGGAGTGATTGCTATGTCTACAAAAGAAGAAACAGTAGTTAATGATCAACAAGTTGTTGCAGATATCGAGAAATCATTACGCTATATTGCAGCCATAATCAAACAAAAGGGTCGCGAGATATTAAGTAATTATACTATTACTACACCACAATTTATTGCACTTCAATGGTTACTAGAAGATGGCGATATGACTATTGGTGAGTTATCAAATAAAATGTTTTTAGCTTGTAGTACAACGACTGATTTAGTGGATCGAATGGAGAAAAGTAATCTCGTGATGAGAGTAAAAGATCCAAACGATCGCCGAGTAGTAAGAATTCATCTACTCGAAGAAGGCGAACGTATTATTGAAGAGGTAATTAAGAAGAGGCAGAATTACCTGTCCGATGTGCTTTCTGATTTTAGTGCTGAAGATACACAAGTGTTTGAAAAGTATTTATCCAAACTACATCGAGAAATGAAAGAAGATTGAGGGGAAAGCTGCTTGGATAGACCAATCGGGGTAATTGACTCAGGTGTTGGCGGTTTAACTGTTGCAAAAGAAATTATGAGGCAGTTGCCGAACGAAGAAATTATATACTTAGGTGATACATTAAGATGTCCATATGGTCCTAGACCAAAAGATGAGGTTCGTCAATTCACATGGGAATTGACGAACTATTTATTGTCTTATGATATTAAAATGCTGGTTATTGCCTGTAATACAGCAACAGCATTTGTACTAGAAGAAATCCAAAAGGAACTAAGCATACCTGTAATAGGTGTTATTAATCCAGGTGCAAGAACTGCCTTAAAGGTAACAAAAAATCGCCATGTTGGTGTTATTGGAACAATAGGAACCATTCAAAGTGGTGCTTATGAAGATGCATTAAAAGCGATCAATCGGAATATTAAAGTTGAAAGCCTAGCATGTCCTGCATTTGTACCGCTTGTTGAAAGTGGCCAATACGAAGGTGAAAGATCAGCTGCTGTGGTGGCCGAATCACTTGTTGGGTTAAAAGATAAAAAGCTAGATACATTAATATTGGGATGTACCCATTATCCATTGTTGCGACAAACGATTCAGGATTATCTAGGTCCAAAGATCAACCTTATTTGTTCTGGTGATGAAACAGCGAGAGAGGTTAGTACGATTCTTTCCTATAGTGGATTGTTAAATTCGACCGATGGAACAAGGGAGCATTTATTTCTAACAACAGGGGAAAAAGAAATCTTCCAAAAAATTGCTAGTAGTTGGTTTGAACAACCGATTATTAACATTAGGTCTGTATCGTTATAACAATCTACCCTACAAATAACTTAGGTTAGCGAGTTCCATTCACTTCGATCCACTGGCTTTCCGCGGGGCGGTTCGTGAGCCTCCTCGTCGCAGGCTCCTGTGGGGTCTCACGCTGACCGCATATCCCGCAGGAGTCGAGTGGCTCTTCGCTCATTCCACACATGGTGAGCAAACATTTTCATTCTCCATGGTACGAATATTTAATTAGCATGGAAGTCTACCCTGCGAATATAAACAAAAAGCCACTATTATTCTTTTACTTGAGAATAATAGTGGCTTTTTTATTGGATATTTTCTTAAACTTTATTGGTTTTAGACTGTCAAAAAACACTATGAAAAAGGTGGAGTGGCATCTTTTCTTCTAAGTTTCAGACCCTTTTATGTATAATAGCCGATATTTGATCATTAACAATGATCGAAAAGAAAAATTTTTCGGAAAAGAGCCTTTTTATTAAAATTAAAAGTTTAAGTGGTCTAAAAATGAAATAAGCTCGTATACATATTAGTACAAACTATCCGAGGAGGGAAAAAGTATGCGAGTTAAAACAAAATACACAGTTGCTGCAACAGTTCTAGCGTCATCTGTTTTACTATCTGGTTGTGGATTATTTGGTGGAGATCAAGGGATGGAGGAAATTGATCCTCCACAAAGTGAAACATATACAGACGAAGTTGAAACAGTAGATCAAGAAGGAACAGATACAGGTGCTGAAACGGAGAATGAAGCAGTAACAGAAACAATCTCCCGTGAGCTGTACTTAATTGATGAAAATGGATATGTTGTTTCACAATCTGTTAATCTTCCAAAAACTGATGGTGTAGCAAAACAAGTATTAGAATATTTAGTAGAAGGCGGTCCAGTTAGTGAAATTCTTCCTAATGGATTTAGAGCTGCAATTCCACAAGATACGCAAGTATCTGTAAAGATGGAAGGTACTACACTTATTGCGGATTTTTCAAAGGAATTCACCGAGTACAGTGCTGAAGATGAAATGAAGATTTTACAATCAATCACATGGACGGCAACACAATTTGAGAACATTGAAGATGTTGAAATACGTGTAAATGGATATAAGCTAGAAGAAATGCCTGTTAACGGCACACCTATTACAGAAACTCTAAGCAGAGCTGATGGCATCAACTTAGATAACTCTGAAGTTGTTGATATCACTAATACAAAACCAATTACAGTGTACTTTATTGCTGAAAATGACGGGAACGAATACTATGTCCCAGTAACGAAGAGAATTGAAAAATCAGAATCAGATCAAGTAGTTGCAGCTGTAACAGAATTAATCAATGGACCAGGACTTTCTTCAAATCTTTTAACGGATATTCATGGTGAAGTTGAATTACTAGACTCTTCTTATGCAGATGGTAAAGTAACATTAGACTTCAATGAAGCAATCTTTGGTAGCCTTGACCAAAAGATGATTTCAAGCCATGTATTAAACACACTTGTCCTTTCACTAACAGAACAACCAGGTGTTGAAAGTGTATCAATCACAGTTGAAGGCGAAGAAGGCATTGTAAATGAAGAAGGTACTTCCGTATCAGAACCTGTTACACGCCCTGAAAGTGTCAATACTGGTAGTTTTTAATAAATATTTTATTTGATAACTAATTGTTAGGAATGAGAGGTAGGCTATAAACAGCCCACCTCTTTTCTTTATGTTAAAATGTTTGTGGAGAATAGATCGTGGTAGGTGAATTAATTGCATTTATTTTCAGGGTAGACATTCATGCTAATTAAGTATTTCGCACCATGGTGTATGAAAAATTATACTTAGCTTAGTGTCTAGCTCCAGCCGCTATCGGCTCGGGGTCATAAGTTAATCCATCTAGAAGGTTAAAGAGCAACCTTCCAGCCGGCTTGCCTTATGCCTGTCGCCGATGAACGAGCGCCTTCCGCATTTCTTTTTTCAGGGTAGACATTCATGCTAATTAAGTATTTCGCACCATGGTGTATGAAAAAATGTTTCCTCCTCAGTGTGGAATGAGCGGAGAGCCACTTGACTCCTGCGGGATTCAGTGGTCTCGTGAGACCCCGCAGGAGCTGAGCCCCTGGCGACGAGGAGGCTCACGGACCACCCCGCGGAAAGCAGTGGGTCGCAGCTCATGGAACTCCACAACCAAAGTTATTTTCAGGTAAGACTTTCATGCTAATTTAATTCGTACCATGGAGAATGCAAATGTTTTGTTCACTCAGTGTGGAGGTAGAGCAACTAGACAACTACTGATCTTTCGGTCTCGAATATCTTTCATTCCCTTTCATAGGCTTTGTGCATGAGAAAGGGAATCAAACAACGCTTTTCATTCCCTTTGGATAGCTTTTGGCATGAGAAAAGGAATGAAACAATGCTTTTCATTCCCTTTGGATAGCTTTTGGCATGAGAAAAGGAATGAAACAACGCTTTTTATTCCCTTTGTAGGGCTTTGGGCATGAGAAAGGGAATGAAACAACACTTTTCATTCCCTTTGTTGAGCTTTGTGCATGAGAAAGGGAATGAAACAACGCTTTTCATTCCCTTTGTAGGGCTTTGGGCATTAGTTTCAGGGTAGACATCTATGCTAATTAAAATTAGCACCATGGGTATGAAAAATAATACTTAGCTTAGTGTCTAGCTTCAGGCGCTATCGGCTCGGGTCATAAGTCAATCCGGCAAGAATGTTAAAAAGCAACCTTCTAGCCGGCTCGTCTTATGCCTGTCGCCGATGAACGAGCGCCTTCCGCATTTCTTTTTTCAGGGTAGACATCCATGCTAAATAAGTATTTCGCACCATGGAGTATGAAAAAATGTTTCCTCCTCAGTGTGGAATGAGCGGAGAGCCACTTGACTCCTGCGGGATCCAGTGGTCTCGTGAGACCCCGCAGAAGCCCGCCCCTGGCGACGAGGAGGCTCACGGACCACCCCGCGGAAAGCAAGTGGATCGCAGCTCATGGAACTCTACATCATTAGGTATTTTCAGGGTAGACATTCATGCTAACTACGATTTGCAACCACGGAAAATGAGACTATATCCTACCCTTGGTACTGGAAAGCTAAATAGTAAACAAGCCATTAAATTAATTATCATATAGGAGGTTAAATCATGCGTGTAGACGGCCGTCAAACAGACGAACTTAGACCCACCCATTTCGAGCTAAACTATTTAAAACACCCAGAAGGCTCCGTACTTGTTACTGTAGGTGATACAAAAGTAATATGTAATGCAAGTATCGAAGAACGCATTCCCCCATTTCTACGAGGAAAAGGAAAAGGATGGATAAATGCAGAATACTCGATGTTACCAAGAGCCACAGAACAAAGGACAATACGTGAATCAAGTAAAGGGAAGGTTACAGGCCGTACGATGGAAATTCAGCGTCTCATTGGACGAGCTTTAAGATCAATCGTTGACCTTGAACAGTTGGGTGAACGGACGATATGGATTGATTGTGATGTCATTCAAGCAGATGGTGGGACAAGGACAGCTTCAATTACAGGAGCCTTTGTAGCGCTCGTACTAGCTTGTGGAAAGCTTTATAATGATAAAAAGGTATCAACCTTCCCAATTACAAATTTTTTAGCAGCAACCTCAGTTGGGATTGACGAAGAGCATGGCGAACTATTAGATTTAAATTACATAGAAGATTCTAGCGCAAGAGTAGATATGAATATCATTATGACTGGTTCAGGTGAGTTCGTAGAGCTCCAAGGGACAGGTGAAGAAGCAACCTTCTCACGAACTCAGTTAGACCAACTACTTAAACTTGGGGAAAAAGGTGTGCGAGAGCTTATTTCTAAGCAGGTGGAAGCATTAGGTGAGTTGTCAAACCTAATTGGTTCAGAAAAAAGGTGAAAATCATGAAAGATTTAATTATTGCAACGAAAAATAAAGGAAAAGTTAGAGACTTTAAAGAACTTTTTTCCTCAAAGGGTTTTACGGTAAAGTCGCTATTAGATTTTCCTGAACTAGCGGATGTTGATGAAACAGGAAAAACTTTTATTGAAAATGCCGCTTTAAAAGCGGAACAGATCTCAAAGGAATTGGACTGTATTGTCATTGCTGATGACTCAGGCTTATCAATTGATGCGCTCAATGGTGATCCAGGTGTCTATTCAGCTCGTTATGCAGGTGAGCATAAAAGTGATGCTGACAATATAAAAAAAGTTCTGAAGCAGCTTGAAGGTGTGCCTGAAGATAAAAGAAATGCACGTTTCCACTGTGCCCTAGCTTTGACCATTCCAGAAGGAGAAACTCATATTGTTGAAGGTACTTGCGAAGGAATGATTGCTTTTGAACAGAAGGGTGAACATGGTTTTGGCTATGATCCGATTTTTTATATTCCTGAGCTTAATAAAACAATGGCGCAGCTTACCAGTGAAGAAAAAAACAAAATTAGCCATCGCGCTAATGCATTAAAAAAGCTTGAAGACAAGATTAAAGAAATTTTTAAATAAAGAGGTATTGAAGGATGAAAGCACTAATCGTAAGTGATAGTCATGGACTTACAAATGAATTAATTATGATTAAAGAACGCCACAAAGGAACAGTGGATACAATGATTCATTGTGGAGATTCAGAACTAAATTATCAATCAGAAGAGTTAGAGGGTTTTACAAAAGTAAGAGGAAATTGTGATTTTGATCAACATTTTCCTAAAGAGGTCGTTGAAAATTTAGACGATAAGAAACTGTTTGTAACACATGGCCATCTCTATAATTGTAAAATGACTTTACTAAATCTTAAATACCGCGCCGAGGAATTATCAGCAAACATTGTTTGTTTTGGTCATTCACATGTTGCCGGTACGGAGGTTATTGATCATATTTTATTTATCAATCCAGGAAGTATTCGACTGCCACGAATGAGGAAAGAACGTACTTATGCTATATTAGAAATTGATGATAATAACATCACAGTAACTTTTTATGATTTAAATGGTGAAAAAGTTGATTTATTAACGACGGAATATACGTTATAATCTTAAAAGGGAGTGAACCCACACTTCCTTTTAAATGTTTTTTACTTTTTTTTTTATAAACTGTTGACATTAAGATCCTATGTCGATATAATAAAAAAGTCGTTAATGACGTAATACAAAAATGTCCCAGTAGCTCAGCCGGATAGAGCATACGCCTTCTAAGCGTACGGTCGGGAGTTCGAATCTCTCCTGGGACGCCATACTACATAATTTATCCCTTTTTCTCGACTGGAGAAAAAGGGTTTTTTTGTAATCAAATTCTATCTACTGCTTCCTTGTCCCAATTGAATTCTATCCCTCTTTTTTAAAAAATTCCCTTGAAAAATCTAAGCTAAAATAAGATTCTAAAAAACATTAAAAAATTGTTAAAAAAATTTTAATAGTAAGAAATCCTAACAACACAACGTTGTAAGCGGATACAAAATGTACCACTAGTCTAAATTATCTAATAATTTAAAAAATGGTGTTGACTCTTAGTGAAAATGAGCGTAATATAAGGCTCAAATAAGATAAAGCAAAGAAAAATTGGTAATCCAATAGAATGAAAAGTACCAATAAGATCCACCGCTTTTTGAGTAACATCAGCTGGATGTTGCTATAGGTTAAGGATTTTCTTTTGCACACCTTTATAATTCAATAGTTTAAAGCGTCATTAAGGCGAAGGGGAAAAAGGAGTGTCTATAGTGAGTGATCAGTGGATCTACTTAGGTGACCAATTTGTAAAAAAAGAAGATGCCAAAATATCTGTCTATGACCACGGTTTTTTATATGGCGATGGGGTATTTGAAGGCATACGAGTATATGATGGGAATGTCTTCCGAATGGAAGATCATATGGTCCGATTGTATAACTCAGCAAAATCAATCCTTTTAACAATTCCTTATTCTAAGGAGGAGTTAACGGAAATTATTTGTGAAACAGTTGCCAAAAACAATTATCGAGATGCATACATTCGAGTAGTTATCTCTAGAGGTGTTGGTGACTTAGGATTAGATCCTTATAATTGCAAAAAAGCAAATGTGGTCATTATTGTAGAACCACTTGCTATCTTCCCGAAACATTTATACGAGACAGGACTTGAAATCGTGACAGTTGCATCAAGAAGAAACCGTCCAGATGTACTAAGTCCTCAAGTGAAATCACTGAATTATTTGAATAACGTATTAGTTCGAATTGAAGCACGATTAGCCAATGTGAGTGAAGCATTAATGCTAAATGATCAAGGTTATGTAGCTGAAGGTTCAGCTGATAATGTATTTATATTAAAAGGTGGAAAGCTTCTCACACCACCTGCTTATGTTGGAGCGCTTGAAGGGATCACCAGAAATGCGATTATGGAGATTGCGAGAGAGCTAGGATATGAAGTATTAGAAGAGCCATTCACAAGACATGATGTGTATACTGCTGATGAAGTATTCTTAACTGGAACTGCTGCAGAGGTAATTGCGGTTGTAAAGGTAGATGGAAGAGTCATTGGAGAAGGTGTACCTGGTGAACATACAAATGCACTGCTTAACGTCTTTAGGGAAAAAGTAGTTCAAGATGGTGTCAAAGTTTACGAACTTCAAAACAATGCCAATGCAGTATAAAATAATCAAAAACGTAGAAGAGGATAAGTAGTCTTTCGATTTTGGTAACAACAGAGAGCCGGGTTGCTGGAAGCCGGTGTTACCTCCGATTGATGAACTCACCTCTGAGTGTCAGTTTGAACATCTCAAGTAGAACTGACCGGGTGTTACGGTAATCTCACCCGTTATCAAAACGAACAACAATGGTTGTTTAAAAGGTAGCTATAGTGATATAGCTATGAACAAGGGTGGTACCGTGAAAAGTGGCTACAAGGTCTTTTCACCCCTTTGACTTAAGGAGTCCTTAAGTCTTATGGGTGAGAAGACTATTTTTTTGTTGAAAATTTGAAAAACACGCTAAATACCTACAAAGATATAACTTAGGTAAAGCTCTAACGAAAGTGTTTTAACTGGAAAAAATAAACAATGGAAGGGAAGTTAGGGGAAATGGTATTGAAAGCAAAAGTGGAAGGAAAGAATGAAGCTTCAACTACAAAAATGAGCGGAGCCGAAATGCTCCTAGAATCACTAAAGAGAGAAAACGTTGAAGTCATCTTTGGCTATCCAGGAGGAGCTGTCCTACCAATTTATGACAAGATTTATGATGCAGGAATCTTTCATGTTTTAACTCGACACGAACAAGGAGGAATTCACGCTGCGGAAGGATATGCAAGAATTTCAGGGAAACCTGGAGTAGTTATTGCAACTTCTGGACCTGGGGCAACAAATATTGTAACTGGTTTAACCGATGCAATGATTGATTCCCTTCCACTTGTCGTATTTACAGGTCAGGTCGCATCTTCAGTCATTGGTACCGATGCTTTTCAAGAAGCTGATGTTATGGGAATAACAATGCCAATAACAAAACATAGCTACCAAGTGAGAGATGTTAGTGAAATCCCTAATATTATAAAAGAAGCATTTTACATTGCCACAACAGGGCGTCCTGGGCCAGTTTTAATAGATATTCCTAAAGATATGGCGATCATCGAGGGCGAATTTGATTATAGTAAGGAAATTAATCTTCCAGGCTATCAGCCAACCGTGATGCCTAATCATCTGCAAATTCGAAAGCTTGTTGAAGCTGTAAGTCAAGCGAAAAAGCCAGTCATCTTAGCTGGTGCAGGTGTATTACACGGCAAAGCTGCTGAGGAGTTAAAGGAATATGCTGAGCAACAACAGCTTCCAGTTATTCATACTTTACTTGGTTTAGGTGGCTTCCCGGCAGATCATCCTTTATTTTTAGGAATGGCTGGAATGCATGGAACATATACAGCCAACATGGCGATTTATGAAAGTGATTTATTAATCAGTATCGGAGCACGATTTGATGACCGAGTAACTGGGAACCTTGCACATTTTGCTCCAAACGCAACAATCGCACATATTGACATTGATCCAGCCGAAATTGGTAAGGTTGTTACAACGAAAATACCAGTTGTTGGTGATGCAAAGGAAGTTCTTAGTCAATTAATCCATCAGGATGGAAAACGTGGAGACAATCAAGAATGGTTAGATCAATTAGCCTCTAGAAAAGAGGAGTTCCCGCTTTGCTATCATGGCTCAACAGAGGCTTTAAAACCTCAGAAATTAATTGAACTAGTTTATGAGTACACCGATGGTGAAGCGATTGTCACAACTGATGTTGGTCAACATCAAATGTGGACTGCGCAATACTATAAATTCAAAAAGCCGAACCACTGGGTAACATCAGGTGGACTTGGAACAATGGGCTTCGGGCTACCAGCAAGTATAGGTGCTCAGCTTGCAGATCGTAGCGCAACAGTTGTATCAATAGTCGGTGATGGTGGATTCCAAATGACCTCACAAGAATTATCGGTTATTCATGAATTAAATCTACCAATCAAGATTATGATTGTGAACAATCAGTCGCTCGGAATGGTAAGGCAGTGGCAAGAGATATTCTATCAAGGCCGCTACTCTCATTCGATTCTGTCAAATCAACCAGATTTCGTTAAACTAGCCGACGCCTATGGAATCAAAGGGATGAAAGCGACAACTGAGGAAGAAGCAAAGCAAGTGTTAAAAGAAGCAATTGAGTTTGATGGCCCGGTATTAATGGATTTCAGAGTTGTGCCTGATGAAAATGTATATCCAATGGTCGCTCCAGGCAAAGGGCTTCATGAAATGGTAGGTGTAAAACTATGAAACGAATCATTACATTAACCGTGAATAATCGTGCTGGTGTATTAAACCGAATCACAGGATTGTTTACAAAACGTCATTACAATATCGAAAGTATCACCGTAGGTCATACAGAGGTTGAAGGAATATCTAGAATGACGTTTGTTATTCATACAGAAGAAGATGCTGTAGTTGAGCAAATCACCAAGCAACTAAATAAACAAATTGATGTTTTAAAAGTGATGGATATTACAGATCAAGCAATTGTTGCTAGAGAGTTAGCATTAATAAAGGTAGTATCCACACCTTCTAATAGAAATGAAATATATAGCTTAATTGAACCTTTTCGCGCAACCATTATCGATGTTAGTAAGGATAGCGTAGTTGTTCAAGTTACTGGAGAATCTGAAAAGGTAGAGGCATTAATTGATTTGTTGAGATCTTACGGAATAAAAGAGATTGCTAGAACAGGAACGACGGCATTCACTCGAGGAACTCAAAAACATTCTTCAAACATGAAACCATATTCAATTGTTTAAAGAGCATTCTTTCATTAGGAAGCTTTTAAAATATATAAAATAAAAACATAAAAACAATTAGGGGAGAGAGTAAAAATTATGACAACAAAAGTATATTATAACGGAGATGCAAATGATTTCGCTTTATCAAATAAAAAGGTAGCAGTTATCGGCTATGGTTCACAAGGGCATGCACATACATTAAATATGCGTGAAAGTGGAGTAGATGTAATCGTTGGTTTAAGACCAGGTAAATCTTGGGATCAAGCGAAAAATGATGGTTTAGCAGTTTATTCAGTAAAAGAAGCAGTTGAGCAAGCAGATGTAGTAATGGTTCTTTTACCAGATGAATATCAACCGAAAGTGTATAAAGAAGAAATCGAGCCAGGATTAAAACCAGGTAACTCATTAGTTTTTGCACATGGATTCAATATTCACTTCAATCAGATCGTTCCACCAGATTTCGTAGATGTTTTCTTAGTAGCACCAAAAGGACCTGGACACTTAGTACGTCGTACATTTGTTGAAGGCGCTGGTGTACCTGCATTATTTGCAATCTATCAAGATGTTTCCGGGAATGCAAAAGAAGTAGCTTTAGCTTATGGAAAAGCAATTGGTTCTGGTCGTGCAGGGATCTTAGAAACTACGTTCAAAGAAGAAACTGAAACAGATCTATTCGGAGAGCAAGCGGTACTTTGCGGAGGATTAACTGCTCTAGTAAAAGCAGGATTTGAAACATTAGTAGAAGCAGGATATCAACCAGAGGTTGCATACTTCGAGTGTTTACATGAGTTGAAATTAATCGTTGACCTTATGTATGAAGGTGGAATGGCTGAAATGCGCTATTCAATCTCGGATACAGCACAATGGGGTGACTTTGTAACAGGACCAAGAATCGTTGATGATCGTGTGAAAGCTGAAATGAAAGAAGTATTAAAAGATATTCAAGATGGTAAATTCGCTAAAGGTTGGATTTTAGAAAACCAAGCAAACCGTCCAGAATTCACTGCAATCAATAACCGTGAAAATGCACACCAAATTGAAGAGGTTGGAAGAAAGCTTCGTGCAATGATGCCATTCGTTAAATCGAAGCAAAAGAAAGAAGTGGTGGGTGCTAGTGCGAAAAATTAATATCTTTGATACGACGTTACGAGATGGAGAACAGTCAGCAGGTGTCAATTTAAATCTTCATGAGAAGCTTGAAATTGCGAGACAGTTAGAACGTCTAAACGTAGATATTATTGAAGCCGGTTTTCCAGCTGCTTCAAAAGGTGATTTTGAATCAGTAAAGCAAGTGTCCAATATCATTCAAAATGCATCTGTTGTAGGTCTAGCGAGAGCCAAGCAAAGTGACATTGATGCAGTGTGGGAGGCTGTGAAGGGTGGGGTAAGTCCTCGCCTTCACACCTTTATCGCCACATCACCGATTCATATGAAATATAAGCTAAAACAAACACCAGAAGAAGTCATTGAGACGGCAGTCGCTTCTGTAAAATATGGCGCAAAGTTTTTTCCAACGATTCAATGGTCTGCAGAAGATGCGTGTCGTTCCGATTTTGATTTCTTAGTAAAAATTATTACGAAAGTCATTGATGCTGGTGCGACCGTTATCAACCTACCGGATACAGTAGGTTATATCAATCCAAAAGAATATGGAGCAATGTTTGCTTATATTCAAGAACATGTTCCAAATATTCATAAAGCAATTCTTTCAGCACATTGCCATGATGATTTAGGAATGGCTGTTTCAAACTCATTAGCAGCGATTGAAAATGGCGTTACTCAAATTGAAGGGACCATTAACGGAATTGGTGAACGTGCCGGTAATGCTTCAATTGAGGAAGTAGCGGTTGCACTTCATATTCGCCAAGACTATTACAATGCAAATACACGCTTAAAGCTTGATGAAATAAAAAGAACAAGTGATTTAGTGAGTAAACTTACAGGTATGGTGATCCCACCGAATAAAGCTGTTGTTGGTAAAAATGCATTTGCTCATGAATCAGGCATCCATCAGGATGGAGTTCTGAAGGAAAAAACAACGTATGAAATCATTTCTCCAGAGCTTGTTGGGGTTAAGTCCAACTCAATGGTACTTGGTAAGCACTCAGGTCGACATGCATTTAGAACACACTTAGTCGAGATGGGATATCAGTTAGACGATGAAGTGGTAAATCGTTTATTTACATTATTTAAAGAACTGGCTGATAAAAAGAAAGAAATTACAGATGAAGATCTTACAGCTTTATTAGTAGAACAACAGCTTTCTAATGATGAAGATTACTATACTCTTACTGCACTTCAAGTTCAATATGGAACAAATCAAATCCCTACTGCTACCATCACGTTAACTACTCGTGATGGAGATGAGATCCAAGAGGCTGCTACGGGAGCGGGAAGTGTTGAAGCATTATACAATACATTGGAACGTTGTATAGCTTCTCCAATCGTCTTAGAGGATTATAGAATTCAATCTGTTGGTGCGGGACGCGATGCACTTGCTCAAGTGTATGTGAAGATTCAGCTTGATGGGATCGTTTCTAGTGGCCGCGGTACCGCACAAGACGTGCTTGAGGCGTCTGCTAAAGCGTACCTAAATGCGGTAAATCGAGTCGTTAGTATAAAGAATGGTAATCATGAAAAAGTTAGTATATAAATTGGAGCTTGCTCATGGTCCTTCGTGTTTACTATTAAAACTAGTAAATCAACACGAAGGACATTCTTAACAAGTTAAATTGTTATATTTTTCAAAATACAAAAAGGAGGGCGTAAAAAATGAAAAAAAACATTGCTGTGCTTAGTGGTGATGGTGTTGGGAAAGAAGTAAGTAAGGGTGCAATTGAAATCCTAAAGGCAGTTGGTCAACAATTCGGACATGAATTTCATTTTCAGCATGGATTAATTGGCGGTGAAGCGATTGATCTTGAAGGCACACCATTGCCAAACGAAACAATTGAACTATGCAAACAGAGCGATGCGGTTTTATTGGGCGCTGTTGGAGGACCGAAATGGGACCAAAATCCAGCATATTTACGTCCAGAAAAAGGCCTATTACAAATCCGCAAAGCGTTAAACCTGTTTGCAAACATTCGACCAGTTACAACCTACAATGCATTAACTGATATCTCGCCATTGAAACAAGAAATCATCGAAAATGTAGATTTTGTTATCGTACGAGAGTTAACAGGAGGTCTATATTTCGGAAAGCCGACTGGACGTTCAATCGAAAATGGTGAAGAAACTGCAGTAGATACACTTGTATATAAACGTTCAGAGGTTGAGCGAATCATTGAGAAAGCTTTTGAAATGGCACAAACTCGTAAAAAGAAAGTAACTTCTGTAGACAAAGCAAACGTATTGGAATCAAGTCGAATGTGGCGTGAAGTAGCTGAAGAAGTTTCTAAAAAATACCCAGAGGTCGAATTAGAGCATATGTTAGTCGATAATGCTGCCATGCAGCTTATCCGAAACCCGAGACAGTTTGATGTGATTGTAACAGAGAATATGTTTGGTGACATTCTTAGTGATGAAGCATCAATGCTAACTGGGTCAATGGGAATGCTACAGTCTGCTAGCTTATCGAGCGAAGGACCTTCACTATATGAACCAATTCATGGATCTGCACCAGATATTGCTGGTAAAAATATTGCAAATCCAATCGCAATGATCTTATCAGCTGCGATGATGCTAAGACTTTCCTTTGGTCTGGAAGCTGAAGCAAAGGCGATTGAAAATGCGGTAGATCAAGTCATCTCAGCGGGACATCGTACTGCAGACATTCAAAGGTCTGGAAGAAAACCAGTCCAAACAAATGAAATCATTGACCACATTAAATCAGCACTTGTAGAAGATGGTGCGATTTCTAGTATTATGTCAGCCTATGCTTAAGCTTCTACTATCCAAAAACAAGATACTTTAATTCATAGAAACTAAGAATTACCAAATTATACCGACGATTCTTTTTGGGACTCCAATTTTGCACTAGGGTGAATGAAAATGTTTACTCTTCAGTGTGGAATGAGCGGAGAGACTCCTGCGGGATCTAGCGGTCTCGTGAGACCCCGCAGGAGCCCTCAAGGCGACGAGGAGGCTCAAGGGCCGCCCCGCGGAAAGCAGGTGGATCGCAGCTCATGGAACTCTGTTAACTAAGTTATTTTCAGGGTGGAAATCATCGGAAGGAAGGGGGAATTGAAGTGGGAAAAACAATTATAGAGAAAATATGGGAAAATCATATCATTAATAGAGAAGAGGGCAAACCGGACCTCTTATATATTGACTTACATCTTGTCCATGAAGTAACTTCACCGCAAGCGTTTGAAGGACTTCGTTTAAAAGGACGTAAAGTGAGAAGACCAGATTTAACCTATGCAACAATGGATCATAATGTGCCAACATTAAATCGTTTTGTAATCCAAGATGAAATTGCCTCCAAACAAATGACTACACTAGAAAAGAACTGTCAGAACTTTGGAATTACACTTGCAGACTTAAACAGTCCTGAACAAGGAATTGTCCATGTCATTGGACCAGAATTAGGATTAACATCTCCAGGGAAAACAATTGTTTGCGGCGATAGCCATACATCAACACACGGCGCGTTTGGTGCCCTTGCCTTCGGAATTGGTACAAGTGAGGTTGAGCATGTGCTAGCTACCCAAACACTGTGGCAGCAACGTCCAAAAACCCTTCAGGTTGATATTTCTGGCAAACTAGCAAAAGGCGTATCAGCTAAGGATGTAATTTTATCAGTCATCCGTAAATATGGAATCAATTTCGGAACGGGCTATATTATCGAATTCACTGGTAATGTTATTCGAAACATGTCAATGGAAGAGAGAATGACAGTTTGTAATATGTCAATTGAAGCAGGTGCAAAAGCCGGCTTAATTAGTCCAGACGAAACAACTTTCTCTTATCTAAAAGGAAGAAAATACAGTCCACAAGGTAGTAGCTTTGAGGATGCAGTAGAAAAATGGGCGGCATTAGCGACTGATGAGAATGCAACTTATGACAAAGTTGTACATCTGAGTGCAGAAGAGATTTTACCAACAGTCACATGGGGGACAAATCCTTCAATGAGTATTACAATTGATGATTCAATCCCAACGCCTGAAGATTTTCAAGCAGAAGTTGATAAAAAAGCGGCTGTACGCGCCTATGAATATATGGGCTTAACCCCAGGAACTCCAATCAGTGAAGTTGCAGTGCAACATGTGTTCATTGGGTCCTGTACAAATTCACGTATCAGTGACTTAAGAGAAGCTGCTGAGATCGTGAAAGGTAAAAAGGTATCAACAAACGTTCGTGCCATGGTTGTACCAGGCTCACAGCAGGTTAAAAAGCAAGCAGAAGAAGAAGGCTTATCGGATATTTTTATAGAAGCAGGATTTGAATGGCGTGATGCAGGTTGCAGTATGTGCTTAAGTATGAATCCAGATGTAGTGCCACCAGGCGAACGTTGTGCTTCGACATCTAACCGTAACTTCGAAGGAAGACAAGGTAAAGGGGCCAGAACACACCTTGTGAGTCCGGCAATGGCAGCTGCAGCAGCTTTATATGGAAGATTTGTAGATGTTCGTAAATTAGAAGAAGCTTCTGTCTAGTAAGGAGGGAAAACTATGGAACAATTTGTTATTCACACTGGAAAGGTTGCGGGTTTGGATCGAGTAAATGTCGATACTGACCAAATCATCCCTAAACAATTTTTAAAAAGAATTGAAAGAACAGGGTTTGGGCGATTTTTGTTTTATGATTGGCGTTACCGTGATGACGAAACTCTTAATCCTGATTTCGAGTTGAACTTACCTGAAAATCAAGGTGCTTCTATTTTAGTTGCCAATGAAAACTTTGGTTGTGGATCATCAAGGGAGCATGCTCCATGGGCATTAGGTGACTTTGGCTTTAAAGTCATTATTGCACCAAACTTCGCTGATATTTTCTATAATAACTGTTTGAAAAATGGCATGTTGCCACTATATCTTGATAAAGCAGATGTTGAATATTTATTAGAGCAATCTAAAGCAGCTGATTATGAGTGCACAATTAATCTGAAAGAACAAACTATTTCCGATAATAAAGAATTTGTTAGATCTTTTGAAATTGATCATCACTGGAAAGAAATGCTTGTTAACGGTTGGGATGAAATTGATCTTACATTAGCTTATGAAGAAAAAATTGATCAGTATGAAAAGAAGACTGTTCAGGTATAAACAGAGCCCGTGATTTTGGAGATCACGGGTTTTTAATTGTTGTTAGATAGAGAAGATTGGTTGGAGATTCTGGATATTTTGGGAGAAGTTGTGGAAAGGGGCTTTAGCATACTTGCTGGCTCTAACATATGAGGTTGGCTGATTCCCTTACTAGGTAAAAATGAAGCTAGAAGGGAACGAAAGGTAGTGACAGATTCCCTTACTAGGTAAAAATGAAGCGAGAAGGGAACGAAAGGTAGTCACAGAAGTCAAGTCCATAATATTGTGTAAAATACTAATACAATGTTTTCAACTGTTTTCAAGGTTTGGGGTTAGGTCTCCCCTTACATTTTTTTTTGCGAAAGCTTCCATGATTTTTCTTTTGCATATCCAGGAGAGGCTGTCAAAGGCCTTTCACTTTGATAGCCTCTCCTGGATATGCCATAATACCATAATTGGAAGTTTCGGTAAAAATACTATAGGGACTTCTTCCGGGAGTATGCATTCTCTTGATATTCCATTAAGACTGCACCTACTAAACGAAAAGCAGACTGTGTATTCGGAAATATCCTAATGACTCTTTCTCTTCTTCGTACTTCTTGATTTAAACGTTCAAGAGAATTGGTACTTCTCAGATAACATCGCATACCTTCGGGATGATTCATATACTGAATGGTATCTTCGAAACCTTCTTCAAAAATTTGAAGAGCCTTCTCATACTTTGGGATATCTCCATATTGACTCATTAGTTCATTTTTAAAAGTACGAATATCCTCGATCGTAATTGCTTCAAACACTCGTTTTATCATCTTACGAATATCAGCAGAGTCTTTCTTTGGCAGCTTGTTAATAATATTTCGTTTAAAATGTACATAACACCTTTGCCAGCTAGTACCTATAAATTCACGTTGTATTGCCTTCTGTAACCCTTTATGTGCATCTGAAATAACAAGTTTTGGGGATTGAAGCCCACGCGATTTCAGCTGTTGAATAAAGCGACTCCAACTCTCAAAATCTTCAACATGATCCACACTTAAACCTAAAACTTCACGCTTGTTTTTATCCGTAATCGCTGTAGCAATATAAACTGCTTTGGAGACGATTTTATGATGTTCCCGAACTTTTATATACATTGCATCAACAAAAAGATAAGGGAAATATCTAGTGTTTAAAGGTCGTTTAGCCCAATCATTAACAATTGGATCAAGTTTTTGAGTAAGTGACGAAACAAATGACTTTGAGACAGTTTCGCCACAAAGTTGTTCTACAATTTGAGTGACCTTGCGAGTTGATACACCATTAATAACCATCTCCAACATAGAGATTACTAGAGCTTGATCACAACGGGCGTATTTCTCAAATACTGAGGTTGAAAATTCACCATTACGAGTTCTTGGTACCTTAAGCGTGACTTTACCAACATTCAAGAGTAACTCACGTTCATAATAACCATTGCGATAATCACGTCGATCAGCGGACCGCTCATAGGCAGCTACGTTTAAATAGTCATCTCTCTCTTTTTCCATGACATTATTTAATACCAAAACAATCGCAGATTTGATAACTGCTTCAATATCAGAATTTATAACGGATTCTTTTAAATTTTCCAAATCTAGGGTAAACTGTAATTGGGTCATTATTATTCCTCTTTTCTAATGTTTATCGTCGTTGAAAACATTGTAGCCAAGAGTGAATAAAATGAACCCTTTTTCTTTTTACACAATTATACGGACTTAATCAGTCACAGATTCCCTTACTAGGCAAAAATGAGGTGCAAAGGGAACGAAAGGTAGTCACAGATTCCCTTACTAGGCAAAAATGAGGTGCAAAGGGAACGAAAGGTAGTCACAGATTCCCTTACTAGGTAAAAATGAAGCGAGAAGGGAACGAAAGGTAGTCACAGATTCCCTTACTAGGCAAAAATGAAGTGCAAAGGGAACGAAAGGTAGTGTTAGATTCCCTTATTAGGCTAAAATAAAGCGCAAGGGAATCAAAGCAGCTACTTGACCGAATACTAAGTCACAAACGCATCAGAGTCGACCTAATTCATATTGTAATAGTAGGATAATAGTAGGAAGTCACCACACTGACCCATCTTCTAATCCACGCTATTGTATTATCACACGTAGATTGCTAAACTGAAATGAAGACAGAAGTATGGAGTTGAACTAACTCAATGGAAAATAACGATAAAAATAAAGTACTTCAGTTTCCGAAACTGAAGGAAAGGCTGATTGAAAAAGGTTTACATTCTCTGAAGAGTAAGAACTATAAAGAAGCCTTGTCATTATTACTGCAAGCTCAGGATCTTGCAGGAGAGCATGATGAAATAGATTTAGGGATCGTACTTTGTTTGTTAGAATTAGGGGAGCTTGAAGAAGCCAAGTCAAGATGTAAATTAATGCTTCAACAGGATATCGGTGACTATTTTAATGTGTTACAGGTATACTTAACGATTTTAATTCAGCTTGGGCAATATAAGGATGTTAAAGATACAATTGAAGCAGTACTAGAAGAGGACCAAATTCCATCACAATTTGCTGAGAGTTTTTATCAACTGTTAGAACTTAGTCGGAAAATGATTACCGCTTCTGACCAAGAATATCAAATGGATGATGAAGATGAACAGTTTGAAGAAAATTATACACTCTCTGAACGAATTCAAGATGTTCTCATTCATCAGGCAGATCGAAACAACCAAGCTGCATTTGTGCATTCGATTAAGGAGTATAGTATACATAAATATGTAGAGCTCTTAAAACCATTTTTAACAGACCCTGCTAAAGATCCTATGATTAAGACGTTACTATTACAAATCATGATGGAACAAAACGTTCAAGAAGAAATTACTGTTGAAAAATTGGGAGAGACAATTCAAATTGTTCCAGCACAGATTGAGGATTTGCTTACAGATGAATTTTCAATAGAAGTTTTGGGTCACCTTGAAAATGGATTAGGGAATGAAAATCCAACATTATATGAAGTGGCAAAGGAACTTTGGATGAGGGTTTTATTCATCTTATTTCCATTTGTACCGAAAGACCAAAAACCGATTATTTGGGCTGCAGCTCTCCATTTATACGGCTATGAACTACACGGGATTGAAATAGAAAATAGTGAATTAGAGGATATGTACGGCGTGAATGTCTTTCAATTGAAACAAGCGATTGATCGAATACAAAAGATAGAGGAAATCTCTTATTTATATGACTAGTAGTTTCTTCCAATCCACTAGTATCAATACATAATCCCGTGAATTCTTGATTTTTTACACATTCTAGCTGTTGAAAGCTTAAAATTGTGTGTTATAATGTAGTGGTTGTAAAATGCTTGTTAGATTAAAATAAATACTACATAAGCATGAAACATGACAGTATAAACAGATAATGACTTGTTAATAATTGACAAATACCAGTCTATAAGAATATTGGATTTTACAAATACATAGCATTTCGTTATCTTAAAACTAAAAGTGAAAATTTTTTTTCACATATTTGATGTTGGAGGGAAACATACATGTCTGCAAAATGGGAAAAGTTAGAAGGCAATCAAGGTGTTCTAACAATAGAAGTAGATGCGGAAAAAGTCAACGAAGGTCTTGACGCTGCATTTAAAAAAGTTGTAACACAAGTTAATATTCCAGGATTCCGTAAAGGTAAGGTTCCTCGTGGAATGTTCGAAAAACGTTTTGGTGTAGAAGCACTTTATCAAGATGCTTTGGATATTTTATTACCTGAAGCATATGCTAGTGCAATTCAAGAAACTGGAATTGAGCCAGTTGATCGTCCTGAAGTAGATGTTGAACAAATCGAAAAAGGCAAAAGCTTAATTTTCACTGCAAAGGTTACTGTAAAGCCTGAAGTGAAATTAGGTGATTACAAAGGTCTAGAAGTTGAAGTTTTAGATGCAACAGTAACTGACGAAGATATTGATGCAGAACTAAAGCAACTTCAAGAGAAAAATGCTGAACTAGTTGTTAAAGAAGAAGGAACTGTTGAAAATGGTGATACAGTTGTACTTGATTTCGAAGGATTCGTTGATGGCGAAGCATTCGAAGGTGGTCAAGCTGATAACTATTCATTAGAAGTAGGTTCAGGTTCTTTCATTCCTGGATTTGAAGAGCAACTTATTGGATTAAGCAATGGAGATGAAAAGGATGTAGAAGTTTCATTCCCTGAAGAATACCATGCTGAAAACTTAGCAGGTAAGCCAGCTACATTCAAAGTGAAAATTCATGAAATCAAAGCAAAAGAGCTTCCACAATTAGATGATGAGTTCGCTAAAGATGTGGATGAAGAAGTTGAAACATTAGAAGAATTAAAAGCTAAAACTAGAGCTCGTTTAGAAGAGACGAAGAAAAATGATTCAGAAAACCAATTGAAAGATACATTAATTGAAAAAGCATCTGAAAATGCTGAAATTGATGTACCACAAGCAATGGTTGATACAGAATTAGATCGTATGCTAAAAGAGTTCGAACAACGTTTACAAATGCAAGGTATGAACCTTGACTTATACTTCCAATTCTCAGGTCAAGATGAGTCTGCATTACGCGGCCAAATGGCTGAAGATGCAGCTAAGCGTGTCCGTGTGAACTTAACTTTAGAAGCAATCGCAAATGCTGAAAACTTAGTTGCTTCTGATGAAGAGGTTAATGCTGAGCTTGAGAAAATGGCTGAAATGTACCAAACTCCAGTTGAACAGATTAAAACAATGATCGGTGGAGCAGAAGGTCTTAAAGAAGACTTGAAAATCAGAAAAGCAATCGATTTTCTTGTAGAAAACAGCAAAAGTATTGCATAATAGAAGTATATAGAATAAGGCGCGATTTTCATCGTGCCTTGTTTTGTACCTAAAATTTAATTAATAATCAGCCTTGTCTACCGATATACATATATTAATCAGCATCAATCTTGTTTTAATCTTTAATTAATGGGAATGATAGAAGTAGGGCATGCTTTTTTCGTTCAATTAAAAAACTACATAATTGTTTGACAAGACTTATTTGATTTACATAATTCGCCTAAGGGTTTATATTACCTGTCTTTTGGGAATCTGTGGTACAATGCAGTACATAACTAGCTGATTATTAATTTGTAGGGAGAGCCACTCTTTTTTAGCAAATAGTGCTAAAGCAAGAGATTAGATTTAGAAAGAGAAGAATGATAAGGGGTGACATAATGTTTAAATTTAACGATGAAAAAGGACAATTGAAATGTTCTTTTTGTGGTAAAACACAAGATCAAGTCCGTAAATTAGTAGCAGGGCCTGGTGTTTATATATGCGACGAGTGTATTGAGCTTTGTACTGAAATCGTTGAAGAAGAACTGGGAACAGAGGAAGAAGTAGAATTTAAAGACGTTCCTAAGCCAAAGGAAATTAGAGAAATACTGGATGAGTATGTAATTGGTCAAGATTCTGCTAAGAAATCATTATCAGTTGCTGTTTACAACCATTACAAGCGTATAAATTCAAACAGTAAAATAGATGATGTAGAACTATCAAAAAGTAATATTGTAATGATCGGCCCTACTGGAAGTGGTAAAACATTACTTGCTCAAACCTTAGCTAGAATATTAAATGTGCCATTTGCAATTGCAGACGCAACTTCTTTAACTGAAGCTGGATATGTTGGTGAAGATGTTGAGAATATCTTGCTTAAATTAATTCAAGCTGCAGATTATGATGTTGAAAAAGCAGAAAAAGGAATCATTTACATTGATGAAATTGACAAGGTTGCTCGTAAATCGGAAAACCCATCAATTACAAGAGATGTATCAGGCGAAGGTGTACAGCAAGCATTACTAAAAATTCTTGAAGGAACAGTGGCTAGTGTTCCACCACAAGGTGGCAGAAAGCACCCACATCAAGAGTTCATTCAAATTGATACAACGAATATTTTATTTGTCGTTGGTGGAGCGTTTGACGGAATTGAACAAATCGTTAAGCGTCGCTTAGGTAAAAAAGTCATTGGTTTCGGTTCTGATACTAAGCAAGAGGATCTTACTCAAAAAGAGTTACTTTCAAAGGCGTTACCGGAAGATCTATTAAAATTTGGCTTAATTCCAGAGTTTATTGGTCGTTTACCAGTCATTGCAAGCCTTGAGCCACTTGATGAAGAAGCATTAGTTGAGATCTTAACAAAACCTAAAAATGCCCTTGTTAAGCAATATCAAAAGATGCTTGAATTAGACGAAGTTGAATTAGACTTTGAAGATGGAGCACTATTAGAAATTGCGAAAAAAGCAATTGAACGAAAAACTGGAGCGCGTGGTTTACGCTCAATTATCGAATCAATCATGCTTGATGTGATGTTTGATCTACCATCAAGAGATGATATTAAAAAATGTATCATTACACCGGAAACTGTTTCAGAGTCAAGATCACCTAAGCTTGTTCTTGAAGACGGTACAGTTGTTCAAGGTGATGACGAAGAAAAAACATCAGCTTAATATGAATGTGCAAAACCCGAAAGGTGAACTATTAAACCTTTCGGGTTTTTTATATAAATAGTTGAATGATCTTTTGTGTCTAACGGATTGCTTAAAGTACTACCCTGAAAATAACTTAGGTTGTGGAGTTCCATGTGCTTGCTTTCCGCGGGGTGGTCCGGGAGCCTCCTCGTCGCCTTGGGGGCTCCTGCGGGGTCTTCCGAGACCACTAAATCCCGCAGGAGTCAAGTGGCTCTCCGCACATTCCACACTGTGGTGTAGCAATTTTCATTCGTCAAGTGCGAATTAAATTAGCCTGGATGTCTACCTAGATTAATCATTCATCCAAGTCTACTTCCCCTAACTTGTCGCTAATAAGGTGGAGCCTCTGAATTCTCCTAATACCGAGTAAATATGCCTTCAATTCATGTTAATTCAAGATTCTCCTTTTTTTCTGTTTATTACATCTCTCGGCAGGAGATACTAGCTATAAGACGCATCTATCATCATATTCGCCGATAGGAAGATACATAGCAAGAGAAAAAAAGAGAGAGAATAAGGTTTCCTTTTATCCATAAATTTTTACAGGGAACTATTGATTACAACTAGAGTGCAGGAGGTATTTTATGAGTTGGACAGGAATCGCTTTGTTTGTACAGCTGTTTTTTGGGATTATCATTGGGCTTTATTTTTGGAATTTACTTAAAAATCAACGGACACAGAAGGTCTCAATTGATAAAGAATCGCGAAAAGAAATGGAACAGTTGCGCAAAATGAGAGCAATCTCTTTAACAGAACCTCTAGCAGAAAAAGTTAGACCGACAAGTTTTAATGACATCGTGGGCCAAGAGGATGGAATAAAATCATTAAAGGCTGCCCTATGTGGACCAAATCCACAGCATGTGATTATTTATGGACCGCCTGGTGTAGGAAAAACAGCCGCTGCTAGATTAGTACTAGAAGAAGCAAAAAGAAATGCAAAATCCCCATTTAAAAATTCAGCAGTATTTGTAGAATTAGATGCAACAACAGCAAGATTTGATGAAAGAGGAATTGCTGATCCGCTTATTGGATCAGTTCATGACCCTATTTATCAGGGTGCTGGAGCTATGGGACAAGCAGGTATTCCACAGCCTAAACAAGGAGCAGTAACACATGCTCATGGTGGAGTATTATTTATTGATGAAATTGGTGAGCTTCATCCGATTCAGATGAACAAGATGCTAAAAGTGTTAGAGGATCGCAAAGTATTTTTGGAAAGTGCTTATTATAGTGAAGAAAATGCACAAATTCCAACCCATATTCATGATATCTTTAAAAATGGATTACCGGCAGACTTTCGCTTAATTGGAGCGACCACTAGAACTCCAAATGAATTACCACCAGCTATTCGATCAAGATGCTTGGAAGTGTTTTTTAGAGAGCTAGATAAAGATGAGCTAGCAAAAGTTGTTCGAAATGCTCTTGATAAAGTAGGAATGACTGCTACAGAAAAAGGAGTCATGATGTTAGCAGAGTATTGTCGAAATGGTCGAGAAGTAGTCAACATGGTTCAAATTGCAGCCGGCCTTGCAATATCAGAGGATCGAACTTTAATTAAGGATGATGACATTGAATGGGTAATCCATTCAAGTCAACTATCTCCTAGAAATGATAAGAAAATTAATGAACAACCCAAAATTGGTCTTGTGAATGGCTTAGCGGTGTATGGACCTAATACTGGTTCCTTACTTGAAATTGAAGTAACGGTTATTCCTGCAATAGAAAAAGGGTCAATTAATATTACAGGAATTGTTGAAGAAGAAAGTATTGGAGACCGAAGCAAGTCAGTGCGTAGAAAAAGTATGGCTAAAGGATCAATAGAAAATGTGATCACAGTCCTTCGCTCAATGGGTGTTCCTGCTGGAGACTTTGATATTCATGTCAACTTCCCTGGAGGAATTCCTGTAGATGGACCTTCTGCTGGTATTGCGATGGCAACAGGGATCTACTCAGCTATAAATAAACTACCTGTAAGTAATATGATTGCCATGACTGGTGAAATCAGTATTCATGGTCAAGTAAAACCAATCGGTGGAGTTGTCGCAAAAGTGAAGGCTGCTAAGCAAGCAGGTGTACAACGGGTAATCATTCCAAAAGAAAATATGCAAAACATCTTGCGAGAGATTGAGGGCATTGAGATTATTCCTGTCACACATCTTGAACAAGTATTTGATATTGCATTAGCGCCAGTTAACAATGTGGAACATATTACGGATGAGTCTATACCAGCGTCTGCTGACTTATCTGCAAAAGAGTCTGTCTAACTATTGAGGAGGGAAGGGCGTACCCTTCCCTTTTATTTTTTATATGCATAAGAATTATGAGAATTAATGAGAAGCCTGGCCCTTAGGTTCCTCTTAATAGACACGTTATAGTAAATAAGATAGAATGATACAAAGTCATTTTTTTAAAAAGGCTCTTTTTGGAAAGCTTGTTGCTAATGAACCTATTTTCGGACAGGTTATACTATTTCACTAGATGTTATGGTTATCTTTAGGAAGAAAAGATGCCACTCTACTCAGTTCATAGTGATTTACTAGACCTTTAAAAGCAACAAAGTATACGAAAACAGCCTTAAGTAATGACTCTTTTCTGGATGTTTGTTACTAATTACCCTATATTAAAATTGGATATGGAATTATATTAATAGGCTATTTTTACGAAGCTATGGAGTATGTTCGCTTTTGGTAGTAAATTTTATCGGGATATAGCCCATAAAAATTATAATATAGAGTAAGATATAACGTATAAGAGTAATTATATTAATGGAATTTTGAGGTGTTTGCATGAAAATTGACAATGAGATCATTGTTCCTCTTTTACCACTTCGAGGGTTATTGGTATATCCAACGATGGTATTACATTTAGATGTGGGACGAGATAAATCGGTTCAAGCGTTGGAAAAAGCAATGGTGGAAGACCATATTATTTTTCTAACTACCCAAACAGATGTATCTGTCGATGACCCGATGTTAGAGGATATCTATAAGGTTGGGACAGTAACAAAGGTCAAACAGATGCTTAAACTACCGAATGGCACAATTAGAGTGTTAGTTGAAGGCTTAGTGAGAGCAGAAATCGCTGAATTATACAATGAAGATACATACTTAACGGTTAAGGTAAAAACCTTTGAGGATGAAACTGATAAGGATGTTGAAAGTGAAGCTTTAATGAGAACAATGCTTGAATATTTTGAGCAATACATAAAGATCTCAAAGAAAATTTCAACCGAAACCTATTCAAGCGTAACTGATATTGAAGAGCCAGGAAGAATGGCTGATATTATAGCGTCACATCTACCTTTAAAATTAAAGGAAAAGCAAGAAATACTAGAAACACTAGATGTGAAAGAACGTGTGAATAAAATTATTGAGATTATCAATAACGAAAAAGAAGTGTTAACTCTTGAGAAAAAAATTGGTCAACGTGTAAAACGCTCGATGGAAAGAACTCAGAAAGAATACTACCTTCGTGAGCAAATGAAGGCGATTCAAAAAGAGCTAGGTGATAAAGAGGGTAAGACAGGCGAAGTCACCACATTAAAAGAGAAAATTGAAGCTGCTGGGATGCCAGAAAATGTGGGGAAAATTGCTTTAAAGGAATTGGAGCGATACGAAAAAATTCCACAAACGTCTGCTGAAAGTGCGGTTATACGTAATTACATTGAATGGTTACTTGCTTTACCTTGGACAAAAGCAACTGTAGATCAGCTAGATATTCATCATGCGGAAGATGTGCTTGAAAAGGATCACTATGGTTTAGAAAAAGTAAAAGAACGTGTCCTTGAATACTTGGCGGTTCAACAATTAACACAGTCACTAAAAGGACCCATCCTTTGCTTAGCGGGACCTCCTGGAGTTGGTAAAACCTCGTTAGCAAAATCCATTGCTAAATCATTAGGTAGAAATTTTGTCCGTATTTCACTTGGTGGAGTTAGGGATGAATCGGAAATTAGAGGGCACCGAAGAACCTATGTTGGAGCAATGCCTGGCCGTATCATTCAGGGAATGAAGAAAGCTAATACAATCAATCCTGTTTTTCTGCTGGATGAAATTGATAAAATGTCTAGTGATTTCAGAGGAGATCCTTCTGCAGCAATGCTAGAGGTATTGGATCCTGAACAAAATAGTACGTTTAGCGATCATTTCATTGAAGAGCCTTATAATCTTTCAAAGGTTATGTTTATTGCTACGGCAAACAATCTGGGAACCATTCCTGGACCATTGTTAGATCGTATGGAGATTATCACCATCGCTGGGTATACGGAGCTTGAGAAAATCCATATTGCCAAAGACCATCTTCTTCAAAAACAAATTGAAGAGCATGGCTTACAAAAAGGAAAGCTCCAAATGCGTGACGAAGCGATTCAAGGTTTAATACGTCATTACACTCGTGAGGCAGGTGTTCGTGGTCTTGAGCGACAATTGGCAACAATCTGTCGAAAAGCTGCAAAAATCATTGTATCTGAAGATAGAAAGCGGATTGTGGTTACTGAGAAAAACTTAGAAGAGTTCTTAGGAAAATCAAAATTCCGCTATGGCCAAGCTGAGCTTGAAGACCAAGTCGGAGTTTCAACAGGTCTTGCATATACTGCATTCGGTGGCGATACGTTATCCATTGAAGTGGCTTTAGCACCTGGTAAAGGGAAATTAGTTTTAACAGGAAAGCTTGGAGATGTGATGAAGGAATCTGCTCAAGCAGCATTCAGCTATGTTCGTTCAAAAGCAGTAGAGCTTAAGATCGATCCTGAATTCCATGAGAAAAATGATATCCATATCCATGTTCCAGAAGGCGCTGTTCCGAAGGATGGTCCATCTGCCGGTATTACGATTGCGACAGCATTAATATCAGCATTAACTGGTCGGGCAGTACGTAAGGAAGTGGGAATGACAGGCGAGATCACACTAAGAGGAAGAGTTCTTCCGATTGGTGGGTTAAAAGAAAAGTCTTTAAGTGCACATCGTGCAGGTCTTAAGAAGATTATATGTCCAAAAGAGAACGAGAAAGATATAGATGACATTCCAGAAAGTGTTCGTAATGATCTTCAATTTGTTACCGTATCTCACCTGGATGAAGTACTAGAACATGCATTAGTAGGTGGGACAGAATGAAAGTAAATACAGCTGAAATAGTCATAAGTGCGGTAAAACCAGAGCAGTACCCTGACACTGATTTCCCAGAATTCGCGTTAGCTGGGAGATCAAATGTTGGTAAATCCTCTTTTATTAATAAAATGATTGCTCGCAAAGCTTTAGCCCGCACATCATCAAAACCAGGAAAAACCCAAACATTGAATTTCTTTTTAATCAATGAAGCAATCTTCTTTGTGGACGTACCTGGTTATGGCTATGCAAAGGTTTCAAAAACGGAACGCGCAGCATGGGGGAAGATGATTGAAACATATCTAACAAGACGAGAACAGCTCAGAGCAGTTGTTCAAATTGTTGACCTGCGTCATCCTCCAACAAATGATGATATTATGATGTATGACTTTGTAAAACATTACAATATTCCAGTCATCATTATCGCAACCAAAGCTGACAAAATTCCTAAAGGGAAATGGGATAAACATCTGAAAGTGGTAAAAGAAACACTTGAATTAGATCCTAATGATCAAATTGTATTATTTTCGTCAGAAACAGGCTTGGGGAAAGATAAGGCTTGGGCAGCAATGCAGAGTTTTATGTAAGTGTAGTGAAAGCTATCAAGGGGAGACTCTTGGTAGCTTTATTTTTTGCGGGATAATGAAGGATAACCCCAGTATTACTTAGGTGGAAGAGTTGCACTCGCTCCGAACCACTCGCGGGATACCGCGGGCGGGACGGTGAGCCTCCTCGTCGCAGGCTCCTGCGGGGGCTCACTTTGCCCCGTGCATCCCGCAGGAGTCGAGTGGCTCTCCGCTCATTCCACATTGAGTGTGGAAATTCCATTTTAATTACCACTTCTTATAAGCACAAGAGTATAAAAGGGAACTATACTAAATCCTAAATGGTTATTTCAAACATGGAATATTTTACTTCTTCTTAACAAATAATAGATAAAATCCAACACCTATTAAGATAATCGGCCAATACTTAATCACAGCACCAACAAAACTACCTAAACTACTTACATAACTGATAAAAGAAGTATAATTTAAAATTAAAAGTGCAATTGCAAGTAATAAGAAGCCTTGCCCATGATCAGCTTTTGTTTTAAGTGATCTTAAAATGAAGCCAACTGCAACAATCAGCACTAGCATGCCGCGGTGCTCCGGCCAAATAGGAAGGCTATTTAATTCGTGAAAATGAAAGCCAAACCCTGTTAATATAACTCCAGGTAAAATATGACTATCATCATTCAAACTATAAGCTTGTACAAGTAAGGTAATCCCGATAATCATTGCCATTGTGCCCCAAGAAAATATGCCAGGGAACAAGGCTATGTTTAAATGCTGCAATAAAAAATATGTACCAAACCCAATTAAAATCATTCCAGGAAAAATACTATGTTTCTTCAACTTACTATACCTCCAATTAAAATAGTAAAGCTATATCTTAAAAATAACTTAGGGTGGAAGAGTTGCATTCGCTGCGATCCACTCGCTTTCCGCGGGGCGGGCATGAGCCTCCTCGTCGCAAGGGCTGCTCCTGCAGGGTCTCACGTCAACTGCATATCCCGCAGGAGTCGAGTGGCTCTCCGCTCATTTCACAATGAGTATGAAAACTTTTTATCCATTACGCTGCAAATACTCATTCACATGATGGGTCTACCTATAAAGTATTGCTATCTTTTACTATAGCCAACTGAGGAAATTCTCATTAGAAAGACTACTGATCTTCTCCTAAAAGAGTTGTTTAACTCAAATTTAGAAAGTCCAAGGATAACGAAAATAGCTAATAGTAAAGAATACTTGAATAACCTCACGTTTTTTGGTATTGTACTCTTTGTAAGTTTAACAGGAGACGGGCTATTTTTGATATATTTTAATCGATATTTTAATCTTATTATACGGATTCACATTCTGTTCACAATTATTTTGATTGATAAAACGGAGACATGTTATAATACCAATAGGATTTCTTATGATTAAATCCCTTTTTAGGGTTTATACTATATAGCTGTTGTTTAACTAATAAAAAAATTTTGGGGGTGTCATCGAATGCATGTCATAGTTGTCGGATTAAATTATAAAACTGCCCCTGTAGAAATACGAGAGAGATTATCTTTTAATACGACTGATCTAGCAGATGCGATGAAACAGCTCAAAAATAAGAAAAGTATTTTAGAGAATATCATCATATCAACATGTAATCGTACAGAGATTTATGCGGTTGTTGATCAGTTGCATACAGGACGTCACTTTATAAAAGCATTTCTATCAGAGTGGTTTAATATTGAGAAGGAAGAGTTTACTCCATTCCTTAACATATATGAAAACGATGGTGCAATTGAGCATTTATTTAATGTAACGTGTGGTTTGAACTCGATGGTAGTTGGAGAAACACAGATTCTTGGTCAGGTTCGTTCTAGCTTCTTGTTAGCTCAAGAGGAAAATACGATTGGGACAGTTTTTAATCAGCTGTTCAAACAATCAATCACTTTAGCTAAGCGTGCACATGCTGAAACGGATATTGGTGCAAATGCGGTATCTGTTAGTTATGCTGCGGTTGAGCTTGCTAAAAAGATTTTTGGTAGTCTTGCTAATAAGCATGTTCTTATTCTTGGTGCAGGTAAAATGGGTGAACTTGCAGCACAAAACCTTTACGGAAATGGCGTAAAGCAAGTGACTGTGATGAACCGTACATTTGAAAAAGCCCAAGATTTAGCGAAAAAGTTTGATGGTGCTGCCAAACCACTTCAAGAGCTTCAATGTGCATTAATGGAAGCTGATATTATGATTAGCTCAACTGGTGCAAAAGGGTATGTAATTACGAAGGAAATGATGACACATGTGGAACGCATGAGAAAAGGTCGCCCATTGTTTATGGTAGACATTGCCGTTCCTCGTGATTTAGATCCAGCACTTGCTGAATTAGATACTGTGTTCTTATATGATATTGATGATTTAGAAGGCATTGTAGAAGCAAATATGCAAGAGCGCAAGAAGGCCGCTGAAAGTATTGAAATCATGATTGAAGCTGAAATCGTTGAGTTTAAGCAATGGCTTGGAACACTGGGTGTCGTGCCTGTGATTTCTGCTCTACGCAAAAAGGCGTTAGCTGTTCAAGCCGAAACGATGGAAAGCATTGAGCGCAAAATGCCTAACTTAACAGATCGTGAGAAAAAGCTATTAAACAAACACACAAAGAGTATTATTAATCAGTTATTACGTGATCCGATTTTACGTGTGAAAGAACTTGCGGCAGATCAAAATGCAGATGAAACACTAGATCTCTTCATGAAGATATTTGATATTGAAGAGGCGGTAGAAACTGAACGAGAAACACAAACGCAACGAAAAGATGTTGTTGAACGTGGGCTTAACAGAATAAATGAGCCTTCTCTTCAGTCATAGGAGAATAGTCTAAATGGAGATAAATCTTACAAGGCTGCATGAATTAACAGTTATTTTATATGCATTAAGTGTACTTTTATATTTTATAGATTTTCTTCATAACAACCGGAAGGCAAATACCGCGGCCTTCTGGTTACTTGCATTTGTATGGCTTTTACAAACCTCGTTTCTGGCATTTAGAATATTTGAAACAGGCAGATTCCCAGTTCTTAGTTTATTAGAGGGATTATACTTTTTTGCCTGGGTTTTAATTACACTTTCGTTGGTTATTAATAAATTATTACGTGTAGATTTTACAGTGTTTTTCACAAATGTGATTGGCTTCTCGATTATGTCGATACACACCTTTGCACCTGAGCAACATGGTGGGTCCTCGGTAGAGGCAGGCCAACTCGTCTCTGAACTTCTGATGATTCATATTACGATGGCAATCTTATCTTATGGCGCTTTTTCACTATCATTTGTTTTTTCAATACTATATATCATTCAATTTAATCTATTAAAAAAGAAAAAGTGGGGCAAACGTCTATTACGACTTGGAGATTTGTCTAAGCTTGATCACATGTCATATGTATTAAATGTAATTGGAGTACCGATGCTGTTACTATCACTTGTCTTAGGGATTCTTTGGGCGTACATTTCACTTAGTACGTTTCATTGGTATGATGCTAAGGTACTAGGATCATTTACTGTCTTACTTGTGTATAGCTATTATTTATATAAAAAAGTTGTCATTGGACTTCAAGGCAAATCAATAGCATTATGGAATATAGGCTCTTTTTTAATTTTACTTATAAACTTTTTTCTATTTGGAAGCTTATCGCGCTTTCATTTTTGGAATTCATAGCAGGAGGATATTATGCGAAAAATTATCGTTGGCTCAAGAAGAAGTAAGCTTGCACTTACACAAACTAACTGGGTGATTCAACAGCTTAAGAATTTGGGTGCACCTTTTGAGTTTGAAGTCAAGGAAATCGTAACAAAAGGAGATCAAATCCTTGATGTTACCCTTTCCAAAGTTGGTGGAAAAGGATTGTTCGTAAAGGAAATTGAACAAGCGATGTTAAATAAAGAAATTGATATGGCTGTCCATAGTATGAAGGATATGCCAGCAGTACTTCCAGAAGGTCTTACGATTGGATGTATCCCAAAGCGTGAAGATCATCGTGATGTAATTATTTCAAAGGACCATGTTCCGTTTAGCGAGCTGAAGAGTGGCTCTGTAGTTGGTACAAGTAGCTTAAGAAGAAGTGCACAGCTTTTAGCGATTCGTCCTGATCTTGAGATTAAGTGGATTCGTGGAAATATCGATACAAGGCTTGCTAAGCTTGAAAATGAAGACTATGATGCCATTGTATTAGCAGCAGCCGGTTTGGCTCGTATGGGCTGGTCTAAGGACGTTGTGACCGACTATTTAGAAGCAGACGTGTGTTTACCAGCTGTTGGACAGGGTGCTTTGTCAATTGAATGTCGTAAAGATGATCAAGATTTACTAGATGCACTAGCACTATTAAATGATGATACAACCTCAAAAACAGTAACAGCAGAACGTGCATTTCTTCATAAAATGGAAGGCGGTTGTCAAGTACCGATTGCTGGCTACGCTGAACTAGAAAATGATAATGTTACACTAACTGTTTTAGTAGGCTCTCCTGATGGAAAAACGATTTATAAGGAGCTAGTCCGTGGAACAGATGCGATGAAAGTAGGTCATGAAGCAGCTACTAAGCTATCTGAGCAAGGTGCGAAGGACTTAATTGATCGTGTAAAACAGGAGCTTGATCAGTAATGAATCATAATCTACCTCTTTTAGGAAAGAAAATACTAGTTACTAGAGGTAAGGACCAAGCGAAAGAGTTTTCTTTGAAAATTAAAGAATTAGGAGGAACGCCGGTTGAAGTTCCTCTCATTTCTTTTCAATATCCAAGTAAGCTTGAAAAAATAAAAGAAACGATAAAAAGGCTCGATACATATGATTGGCTTATTTTCACAAGTGAAAATGGAGTTGAGTTTTTCTTTGAAGCATTAGGACACCAAAGTGTTTTACCAAAAATTGCGGTAATTGGATCGAAAACGAATGAAGCATTAAGCCAAAAGGGTTTTCAAGCTGATTTAATTCCATCTGATTTTGTAGCTGAAAGTCTCACACAGGCGTTCAAGCCACTTTTAAAAGAAGGCGAACGGTTTCTCTTGGCTAGAGGAAATCTATCAAGGTCACACATCCCGAATGAATTGAAGGAGCTTGGTGGAGTGGTAGATGACTTAGTCATTTATGAGAATTCCATGAATACGTCTGAAAAAGAAAAATTAATCTATTTACTTAAAGAAAATCAAGTGGATGTGCTCACTTTTACTAGTCCGTCAACCGTGACCAATTTTATTAAGCTTCTAGAAGGTCAGCCCTGGCGAGAATGGATTGACGATAAAGTGATAGCTGCTATCGGGCCAATCACAAAGTCAGCGCTACAAGAGGCAGGTATATTAGTACAGGTTTGTCCTACGACATATACCACAGATACGATGTTACAAGAGTTAGTCCTACTTTATCAAACCTAAGAGGAGGAAAATACATATGCAAGATTTACAGTTTAATCGTCACCGACGTCTTCGTCATTCAGCAAATTTACGCTCTATGGTTCGTGAAACGCATTTGAGTGTAAACGATCTTATCTATCCTATTTTTGTGGTTGAAGGTGAAAATGTACGAAATGAAGTAGCATCAATGCCTGGAGTATATCATCTATCATTGGATCTTTTAAATGATGAAATCAATGAGGTAGTGAATCTAGGAATTAAATCCGTAATTCTTTTTGGAGTGCCAGATCATAAGGACGAGCTAGGAACAGAAGCATACCATGATAATGGAATTGTTCAAAAAGCAACTCGCGCAGTAAAAAAACAGCACCCTGAGCTAGTAGTTATTGCTGATACATGTCTTTGCCAATACACTTCACATGGACATTGTGGAATTGTTGAGGAAGGACAAATCCTTAATGATCCAACATTAGATTTACTAGCAAGAACAGCCGTAAGCCAAGCGAAAGCAGGAGCAGATATTATTGCCCCTTCTAATATGATGGATGGCTTTGTTGCAGCCATTCGTGTTGGGTTAGATGAAGCTGGATTCAGCCATGTTCCAATCATGTCTTATGGAGTAAAATATTCATCTGCATTTTATGGCCCGTTCCGTGATGCAGCACATAGCACACCTCAATTCGGTGATCGTAAAGCATATCAAATGGATCCTGCCAATCGTCTTGAGGCACTCCGTGAAGCAGAAAGCGATCTTGCTGAAGGTGCTGACTTTATCATCGTGAAGCCAGCATTAGCTTATTTAGACATCATCAGAGATGTGAAAAACAACTATAATGTCCCTGTTGTTGCTTATAATGTAAGTGGAGAATATTCAATGGTAAAAGCGGCAGCTGCCAATGGTTGGATTAATGAAAAAGACATCGTGATGGAAAGTCTAACTGGTATGAAACGTGCCGGTGTTGACTTAATTATTACTTATTTTTCAAAAGATATTGCACGTTGGTTAGCAGAAGAAAAGTAACATTAATTTTAAAAAAGTTGAAAGGGGTAATTTGCGGTTAGAATGGGGTAGCTTATAAGAGTTAACACCTATTTTGCAATTATCTCTTTTTTTCATGAATACATACTAAACTATTTTGGGAAGGAATTGTGCCATATGAGAAGCTATCAAAAATCAACAGAAGCATTCGCAGAAGCAAAAAAAATCATGCCTGGAGGCGTAAATAGTCCAGTTCGTGCATTTAAATCAGTGAAGATGGATCCTATTTTTATGGAAAGAGGAAAAGGGTCTAAAATTTATGATATCGACGGCAATGAATACATCGATTATGTTCTTTCATGGGGGCCACTGATTCATGGCCATGCAGATGATCGTGTTGTAGAAGCGATTAAAAAGGTAACTGAATCGGGTACAAGCTTCGGAGCACCAACACTAATTGAAACAAAGCTTGCTGAGCTTGTGATTGAACGTGTTCCGTCGATTGAGGTCGTGAGAATGGTTAGCTCTGGTACAGAAGCAACGATGAGCGCATTACGCCTCGCACGTGGATATACGGGGCGTAACAAAATCATGAAATTTGAAGGTTGCTATCACGGACATGGTGATTCGTTATTAATTAAAGCAGGTTCAGGTGTGGCAACATTAGGTTTGCCAGACAGCCCTGGTGTTCCTGAAAGTGTCGCTCAAAATACAATTACAGTTCCTTATAATGATCTTGATAGTGTTAGATATGCATTTGAACAATATGGTGATGATTTAGCAGCAATTATTGTTGAGCCTGTCGCAGGAAATATGGGAGTGGTACCACCACAAGCTGGATTCTTAGAAGGACTTCGTGAGATTACATCACAATATGGAACATTACTGATTTTTGATGAAGTAATGACAGGGTTCCGTGTGGATTACAACTGTGCTCAAGGGTATTATGGTGTGACTCCTGATTTGACTTGCTTAGGAAAAGTAATTGGTGGAGGACTTCCAGTAGGTGCTTATGGTGGGAAAGCTGAAATCATGGAACGTATTGCCCCAAGTGGACCCATCTACCAAGCAGGAACTTTATCAGGTAATCCACTTGCTATGACAGCGGGTTATGAAACATTAATTCAATTAACTCCGGAGAGCTATGTTGAGTTCGGTAAAAAAGCAGATCGTCTCATTGAAGGCTTACGTGAGGGAGCGACTAAGTATGATATTCCACATACAATCAATCGCGCCGGCTCGATGGTTGGCTTCTTCTTTACAGGAGAAGAGGTAAAGAATTATGACCAAGCGAAAACATCAAATCTAGACTTTTTCGCTACATTCTATCGTGAAATGGCAGACCAAGGAATCTTCCTTCCACCATCACAATTTGAAGGATTGTTCTTATCAACTGCTCATACTGCGGAAGACATTGAGAAAACCATTGCCGCGGCGGAGGTTGCATTTTCGAGATTGCATGGGTAAAAGAATAGTTTTGCTGGTAAAAGATTAATTTAAATATGGAGCATATGCCAACAAAAAAGAATGCGAAATGCATTCTTTTTTGCTTTTTAAGCTGGGCTAGGTGGAAAAATTGATAAGCGCCGAAAAGTGGACAATAAAAGAACAAAATCGGCTAATAAAAGTGCCAAAGTGGCTAATACCAACGGTAAATTCGCCAATAACCTCGATAAGAGCAGGATCTGGAGAGGTTCTTTTTTGTGGGGTAATTGATGTTTTGAACTGAAATGATGGAAAAATTGATAATAACCGAAAAGTGGACAATAAAAAAACAAAAGTGGCTAATAAAAGTCCTAAAGTGGCAAATACCAACCGAAAGTTCGCCAATAAACTTGATAAGAGCAGGATTTGGAAAGGTTCTTTTTTGTGGGGTAACTGATGTTCTGAACTGGAATAGTGAAAAAACTGATAAAATCTCTAAATTGGACAATAAAAAAACAAAACCGGCTAATAAAAGTGCCAAAGTGGCTAATACCAACGGTGAATTCGCCAATAAACTCGATAAGAGCAGGATCTGGAAAGGTTCTTTTTTGTGAGGTAATTGATGTTTTGAACTGGGCTGGTGGAAAAATTGATAAAAATCAAAAAGTGGACAATAAAAGAACAAAATCGGCTAATAAAAGTGCCAAAGTGGCTAATACCAACCGAAAATTCGCCAATAAACTTGATAAGTGCAGATCCCAATCGGTTCTATTTTATAGACTAATTGATGATTTGAACTAGGCGTGGTGCATAAAATTGTTAAGAACCTAAAAGTTGCGGATTATCCAATTAGAACCATCAATCTAGGTGTAAATTAATACCCATTTCCTGAATTGTGAACATTACTAATTCTTCAGCAAAACCTCTCTGTCCCAATCTCAGTAAAACCCTCCAAAAATAAAAGCTAATCTCAAATAAATCACAACAAATAATCATATTTACCTCTTTTGCTACATAAATCTGTATTGTCATAGATAAAAGTTTGTGTAGGTATTGAAAGGAGGAGTCGATTTGACGTCAGAGAATCAATCGTTTTTACGATTTTCAGTAGAAGAGTCTGTTTGGTTTCAAAAAGGACAGGAAGTCTCTGAATTAGTTTCTATTTCATTAGATCCTAATATTGTAATTCAAGAACATGAACAATATGTTTCTATTCGTGGTGCACTACAGCTAACAGGTGAGTATCGCATAGATGAAAATACTTCAGACCAAGATGAGCGTGATTTCACATCTGTAAGGGTGGTAAATGAGGTTACAACACGTGAAGACGGTGTAAGCGAGCTTAGTCACGATTTTCCAGTGGATATCACAATCCCTAAAAATCGAATTCAAAATCTAGATGATGTATATGTTGCCATTGAATCATTTGATTATGAGCTTCCAAAGCGTGGTTGCCTTCAGTTAGTTGCTGATTTATCGATTAGTGGCATTTATGGTAGCCAGCAAAGTGTTCCATCTGTAGAGGATGCGAGAGAAGAAGCTGAACCAATTGAGCTTAACTATCCGCCACCCGCAGTTCCAACAGAGGAAGTATCAGAGCCTTTAGTGGAGCCTACTGCTAAGGTTACTCCTGAAGTGATTACTCAGGAAGAAGAGCAAGAGTTAGCATTTGCAGCACGAACTAGTTCTGAGGAAGATGCTGTACCTGCACCTGAAGTTACTTTTGGTAGTCAGGAGTCTCCGGAAAAAGAAGAGGTGTCAGCAAGATCACTTGTTGAAGAAGATGAGTCTAGTGATGAAGTAGAAATGGTTAATATGGACTTATATGCGGTTCCTAATCATGACCTAGAAAAGCCTGAGGAAGACTTATATACTCCGTTTGAGGTTGAAGCTAGAAAGGAAGTTTACTATGAAAACGAAGAAGAGGTCGAAGAAGAAGCTTCTGATGTAGTAACTCCAATTGAAGTGGTTCAAGAACCTGAAGCGGAAGAAGAAGAAGAAAAAGAAGCTGTTGCACAAGTGGAAGTCACTACAGAGGTTGAGGTCGAAGTTGCCCCACAACCTAAATTGCAGGTTGGTTTCAAAGGTAGACCCGAGGAGAAATACCGATTTGGAGCTAGCAGTAAGAATTCAACTTCTGCAGTTGAAGAAAGATCTGAAGAAGGTGAAGAGGCTGCTGTAAAGAGTGAAAACGCCCTTTACTTAACAAAGATTTTTGCACGTGATGATGAGGAAGACTTTACGAAAATGAAAATTTGTATTGCACAGTATAATGATTCACTTGAAGCCATTTCTGAACGCTATGAGGTTTCAATTCAAGCCTTAGTTCGAGTGAACCAATTAAGCGATCCAAATCATGTTAGTGAAGGGCAATTATTATATATTCCCGTCTCAAGATAAGCTAAAACGGTGAGTGAGGTTATACTCCTCACCTATTTCTATTGTTATCTTTTAAAATTTTTAAAAGAAAGAGAGTGAATGGCCCTTATGACCACAATCGGTAAAATTGAGTATGGGCCGATTTTGCAAAAATATAATTTGTCCGTCGATTATCTTGAAGAGATTAATAGTCGAGTAACAAAAATTTATACACAACATGGCACTTATGCTTTAAAGGAAATTTCAAACTCGCAAAATCTCCATTTTATAAGGCATATCGATAACTTATATAAAGATGGTTTTACCAAAATCGTGCCCATTTTTCAAACAGTAGATAAAAAGTATGTTGTAAATCATGAAAATAAATTCTTTTATTTAATGCCGTGGTTATCAAATGACAGTCATACTGAGCGTGAAAGTAAACATCATCAACTGTTCAAATTGCTCGCTCGTCTTCATACTGTGACAAGCAAAGAGGCAAAATTTAGTGAAGATGATGTTAAGCACCATTATCAAAGTTTAAAAGATACATGGGAGAAAAGGAATAAATATCTTGAAGACTATGTAGAGGAATGTGAAAAAAAATTATATATGTCACCTTTTGAACTACAATTTGTGACACACTATAATGAGATGATGCAAGCCTGTCATTTTGCGATGGCGAGGTTGGATGAATGGTATGAAAAAGTAGTGGAGGTAAAAAAGTTTAGAACTGCTTTGACACATGGAAAGGTTACTTCAAATCATCTTTTATATGATAAAGCGGGAAGTGGTTACTTCTCAAGCTTTGAAAAAGCGAAGCAGGCCACGCCAGTTAATGATCTCATTTCGTTCTATTATCGGACGCTACGTACATACCCAATCAATTGTGATGATTGCATTGAATGGTATAACCATTATAATCAGCATTATCATTTACGAGATGAAGAAATCCAACTTTTCTTAAGCTACTTGACTTATCCCGAACCAATGTACCGGGAAGTTGTTAAATACAAAGAACGCAAAAAAGAAGGTAATGAGCAAAAAGCGGTGACGAACTTTCTAAAATCATATTGGTTAAACAAAAATATTGAGTATGTTGCTTCATTAGTGATGAAACAGGAGCATGAAAAGAAAGAGCAGCAAATGGCTGCAGAGTTTGAAAAGCAGCAAGAGGAAGAGAATGAACAATCAAAAAACGAGTGAATCCTTTCATCAAAGGGTTCACTCGTTTTTTCTTTATGTGGACGCTTTTATTAAAACCAATCTAATTTCAACGCACATGTTAAAACAATAAGTAACAGCAGGAAAATCACATCAAACGTTGTAGGGAGAAATAGGGTTCGAATTCCTTGTACAATAGTTATAGGCAATACGAATTGTACGCAAACTGCACGTGTTTGTCTTAACCAAGGTGGATAAGTATAAGGATTAATTCTTCTCATCAAACAATTCTCCTTTCATGTTGTCCCAACCTTTAGATTCTTTCATATAATTAAAATATGTATCAATCTTCAGTTTTGTGCGAAAAATATAGAGAAAATGCCTAAACATTTTTACTAGAGGCTATTTTTGTAAACTTTGTTGCATAATAAGAGTCTTAGAAATCACTATGAACCAAGTGGTGTGGCATCTTTTCTTCCACAAATCTAACCCCATTTTCTCATTTAATGCCTTGTTTAAATTTAAGAACTAGTTCGATAAGCAACAATTTTTCAGAAAAGAGCCTTAGTGGATAAGAATAAGTTAATAAAAACTTGGAGAAGATGTTGACGTCTAAAACATTTATTAGGTACTATAGAAGATATAAAAAAAATGAAGATACCTTTAATTACATTGATAGGGAAGAGTACACTGTAAATACCTTCAGAGAGAGAAATCAGTAGCTGTGAGATTTCTTAGGAATTTTTACTGGTGGAAGGTCGCCCTTGAGTTGCTTTTATGAACAGATGAGCTCATCTTATTAGTAAAAAGCCGGTCACAGCCGTTACCTGTGTTAAGCGCATAGACTTTTATTACATAACGTCTATGAATTAAGGTGGTACCGCGGAAATAACTCCTTTTCGTCCTTTATTATAGGGATAAAAAGGAGTTTTTGTATGTTATCCCTTAGTTCACATAGATCAGGAGGAAAATCAATGTCAGAAACAGAATTAAACTTACCAACAAAATATGATCCGAAAACAGTTGAAGAGGGTCGTTATGACTATTGGTTAAAAGGGAAATTTTTCGAAGCTACTCGTGACAGTAAAAAAGAGCCTTACACAATCGTAATTCCACCACCAAACGTAACAGGAAGACTTCACCTAGGTCATGCATGGGATACGACACTTCAAGATATTATGACACGTATGAAGCGTATGCAAGGCTATGATGTTCTTTGGTTACCAGGAATGGACCATGCTGGTATTGCAACACAAGCGAAAGTGGAAGCAAAGCTTCGTGAAGAAGGAAAATCACGCTATGATCTTGGTCGCGAAAAATTCCTTGAGGAATCATGGAAATGGAAAGAAGAATATGCAAGCTTCATCCGTGAGCAATGGTCAAAGCTTGGACTTGGTCTTGATTACTCACGTGAGAGATTTACATTAGATGAAGGATTATCAAAGGCTGTTCGTGAAGTGTTCGTTTCGCTTTATAAAAAAGGCCTAATCTACCGTGGTGAGTATATCATTAACTGGGATCCAGCTACAAAAACAGCTTTATCAGACATCGAAGTTATCTACCAAGATGTTCAAGGCGCATTTTACCACATGAAATACCCACTAGCTGATGGTTCAGGACATATCGAAGTGGCGACCACTCGTCCGGAAACAATGCTTGGTGATACAGCAGTTGCTGTACACCCAGAAGATGAGCGTTATAAGCACCTTATCGGAAAAACGGTCATTTTACCGATTATTGGCCGGGAAATACCGATTGTTGGTGATGATTACGTAGACATGGAATTTGGTTCAGGTGCAGTTAAGATCACACCTGCGCACGACCCAAATGACTTTGAAATTGGAAACCGTCACAATCTAGAGCGTATCTTAGTGATGAATGAAGACGGAACAATGAACAGCAATGCTGACAAATATCAAGGTCTTGACCGCTTTGAATGCCGTAAGCAAATTGTGAAAGACCTTCAAGAGCAAGATGTCTTATTTAAAATTGAAGAACACACACACTCTGTTGGTCACAGTGAAAGAAGTGGGGCAGTTGTTGAACCATATCTTTCAACACAATGGTTTGTTAAAATGCAGCCACTAGCTGATGAAGCAGTAGCGCTTCAAAATAAAGAAGATAAAGTTAACTTTGTACCAGATCGTTTCGAAAAAACTTACCTGCATTGGATGGAAAATATCCGTGATTGGTGTATTTCTCGTCAGTTATGGTGGGGTCATAGAATTCCTGCTTGGTATCATAAAGAAACAGGTGAGGTATATGTAGACCATGAGCCACCTGCAGATGAGGAAAACTGGACACAAGATAACGATGTATTAGATACATGGTTCTCGTCAGCTTTATGGCCATTTTCTACAATGGGTTGGCCAGATGTTGAAAATGAAGATTACAAACGCTTCTACCCTACAAGTGTACTTGTAACAGGTTATGATATCATTTTCTTCTGGGTATCTCGAATGATTTTCCAAGGACTAGAGTTTACTGGAAAGCGTCCATTCAAGGATGTTCTGATCCACGGACTTGTTCGTGATGCACAAGGACGTAAAATGAGTAAGTCACTTGGTAATGGTGTGGACCCAATGGATGTGATCGACCAATATGGTGCAGATGCATTACGTTATTTCCTATCAACAGGAAGCTCACCAGGTCAGGATTTACGCTTTAGCATGGAAAAGGTTGAGTCGACTTGGAACTTCATTAATAAAATTTGGAATGCTTCTCGTTTTGCATTAATGAACATGGAAGGCTTCAAATATGAGGATATTGACTTAACTGGTGAAAAATCAGTAGCCGACAAGTGGATTTTAACAAGATTAAATGAAACGATTGAAAATGTCACAAAGCTTGCTGAGCGTTATGAGTTCGGTGAAGTTGGACGATTACTATACAACTTCATCTGGGATGATTTCTGTGATTGGTATATTGAAATGGCGAAGTTACCGTTATACGGTGAGAATGAAGAAGCAAAGAAAACAACTCGTTCAATTCTTGCTTATGTCTTAGATAACACAATGAGACTCCTTCATCCATTCATGCCATTCGTAACAGAAAAAATTTGGCAAAGCCTACCTCACGATGGTGAATCAATTACGGTAGCAAGCTGGCCAACTGTGCGCCCAGAGCTTTCTGACGCGCGAGCTGCAAGTGATATGAAGCTACTTGTTGAGATCATCCGTACGGTTCGTAACATCCGTGCTGAAGTAAATACACCAATGAGCAAGCAAATCGAGCTGAAAATTAAGGCTAAAGACGAAACAATCCTTAATCAGTTAGAATCTAATCGTTCATATTTAGAGCGTTTCTGTAATCCAAGTGAATTAACAATCGCAACAGAAGTACCAAGTGATGACAAAGCAATGTCTGCGGTTGTAACTGGAGCAGAGTTAATTCTGCCACTTCATGGACTAATTAACATTGATGAAGAAGTTAAGCGTCTGGAAAAAGAATTAGATAAATTAAACAAAGAAGTAGAGCGCGTTGATAAGAAGCTTGGCAATGAAGGCTTCGTTAAAAAAGCACCAGCAAAAGTAATTGAAGAAGAAAAAGCAAAGCAAGCGGATTATATTGAAAAGCGTGATGCGGTTCAGAAACGTATTACTGAGTTAAAAGGCTAACATATTGTTGTTAAAGACTGTCTAGGAAACTAGGCAGTTTTTTTGTACCTTTGTACCTAACCCTTCATATGTCTTTAGGGCTACGAAGTAAATTGGATAATAGTACCATTTAATTATTTTTGTCTGAAAACTTGAAATTTTTTAAAAACTAAGAGGTAATTACCAATTATTGTTTAATTTACTATTATGGTCAGGGATGATCAAAATGTGGAGGTGCAATGATTGATAAAGATGAAGTGGAAAAAGCAAAGAAAAAGTCTCGCAATTATTTTTAGTATCACCATTATGTTATCGACTCTTTTACCACACCTAGGATTTGCAGCTAGTAAAACAGAGGTGAAAGATCTCCAAATTGAAGATGTCGAGATTGAGAAACAACGTGAAACGGAATTTTTGCCAAAAAGTAGCGAAGAAGTTGAAACTGAGGAAGATGGGTTAACATCACTATTATCTGGACTAGGATGGGAACCTACGTTGGACTCCTCTAAGGAAGAAATCTCAACTGAGAAGGTTGAGTCAGATGTATACAAGCAATTAAAGAAACAGGATACTGTCGATGTTATTGTGAAACTGAAAGATCAAGTAGATATGGAAGCTCTTTATACTGAGGGAAAAGGCAAGGCGAAACGGGTAGAGCGACTTACATTAGTGAAACAAAGACTCGAGGACAAAGCCAAAAACTCTCAAAAAGGAGTGAATCAAGCATTATCAAACCTTGAAAAAAAGGGAAAAGCAAAAGTAAAGCAATCATTGTGGATTACAAATAGCATCGTCGCTTCAGTCGATCAAGACGCATTAGAAGAATTAAAGGGAAGAGACGATATTGAGAAAATTACATTAGATGCTATTCTTCAGTTGCCAGAGCCAATTGTGGAAGAATCAAAACCACGTCTTCCTGAATGGGGTTTGGAGAAAATATACGCTCCAAAGGTTTGGGGAGAATACGGTGAAAAAGGCGAAGGCATTGTTGTGGGAATCATGGATACAGGGGTAGATGGAAACCACGAAGCATTAAAAAATAATTATCGTGGCAAAGACGGAAATCATCAATATTCATGGGCTGATTTCTCAGGTCAAAATTATAAAACGCCAACAGATGGGAATGGTCATGGTACACATGTGGCCGGGACTGCTGTTGGAGGAGGTGCAGGTGAACCGATTGGGGTAGCGCCTGAAGCAGAGTGGATCGCTGCAAAAATCTTCACAGATGGTGGCTCTACAACTCTATCAGCCATTCATTCAGCCTTCCAATGGTTTATGGCACCTGGTGGGGATCCAACGAAAGCTCCGGATGTTGTTAATAACTCATGGGGCAATGCAAATTCTTATAATCTTGAATTTTATGAAGATGTTCAGGCATGGGTGGCTGCCGGAATATTCCCTCTGTTTGCAGCGGGAAATGATGGACCAGGGACACAAACAATTGGATCGCCTGGTAGTTTCTTAGATTCATTTGCCATTGGGGCAACAGATAGCTATGACCAAATTGCTTATTTTTCAAGTCGTGGTCCAGTATTTTGGACGGATGAAAACGGCAATCAAGTTCGTCATATTAAGCCAGATGTAGCCGCACCAGGTCACCATATTTATTCGGCATGGCCAACACAGTTGGGTGAAGGTAAATATCGTACAATCAGTGGAACATCGATGGCAACACCACATGTAGCGGGAGCAATTGCTCTTTTACTAGGCGTTCAGCCAGACCTAACAATTGAAGAAGTAAAAGACCTTTTAAAAGGAACGGCTAGAGTTGAGCCACATATGGGTATCTTGCCAAATGATATGTACGGCTCAGGAATCGTAAATATTTATCAAGCGGTCACAGAAGCTGCGTATGCAGGTGAATTAAAAGTGAAGATATTATCTGAGAGCGGAGAACCTGTATTATCAACTGTTGAAATTCCTTCAGAAAATAAGCTAGTAAATGTCTCCGAGGACGGGGAGTTTTCTTTCAAGCTTAGAGAAGGAACTCACAAAGTTACTGTGAACGCGTTTGGGTTTGAGACATTTCAAGGCGAAGTTAAGGTTACGAAAAATGAACTCACAGAAGTTACGTGGGAGTTGAAAAAATCTCCTACCTTTACAATCTCAGGATCAGTGGTAGATCAAGCATCACAAGCTGTTGTACCTTTTGCATATGTACGATTAAAGGGTACGCCTCTTTCAGCAGTTCGAAGTAATCTCAGCGGTGAATATAAAATCGAAGATGTTCCTGCAGGTGAGTATGAACTCGTTGTTTCTGGTGAAGGGATAAAAGGACAAGCATTAAAGGTAACAATTAATGCAAACCTTCAACAAACGATTGAAGTTGAATTGAGTAAATCTAACACAAATTCAGAATGGACCACAGCGAACAATAACTACCAACGTAATGCTGTTTCTCCTAATGCGATTGATGTGGACAAACTAACGTTAAGCTGGAATTATTCAACCGAGACAAAAGGAGACATATTGTTCTCTACTCCGGCTGTCACAGAAGATAGCATTGTGTTAACAACTGAATATGGATGGATTGTTGTGTTAGACTCACAAACCGGCGAGGAAAAGTGGAGTATCCGTTTTGGTTCGATGAACCGTTCATCTCCTACTGTTGTTGATGGGAAAATCTATTTATCAGGTGGCGCAGATGGAACGATCTATGCTTTAGATGTAAAAACTGGCACTGTTCTTTGGAGTAAGTTAATTGAACAAACAACAGTATATGAATCTCCTCTTTATCGTGATGGAGTGTTATATGTTGGATCAGGGGTTACCGAAGCGGCCAAGGTATATGCGTTAGATGCAGATACTGGTGAGATTCTTTGGTCAAAGGATGTTGGGGCATCTTCATTCTTTGGGGGAACACTTGGAACTGATTATTTATACATTGGAACCTATGAAAATAGTACCATTCGGGCATTAAGCTTAGAAGATGGTACTGAAATATGGAATGCAACAGTTAGTAACGAAGGATTTGCATCAAGACCTGTTTACAAAGATGGATTTATTTATGTGAACAGTACGAATTTTGGCAGTCAAACAGGTACTCTCCATGTATATGATGCAAACACAGGTGAAGAAAAATGGAGCTTTGCAGGGATTGGGGATACTCAAGCGGGTTCACCAATTGTATATGAAGAGCTGGTGATTGTGAGTTCTGCTGTTCAACCAATTTTAAGAGCATTAGACCGTGAAACTGGCGCAGAGGTATGGACTAACAAGTCTGTTGGTACAACCCCACACAATGGTTCAGTCTCAGCTAATGGTGTGTTATTTTATGCTGGAACTAGTGGGGTACTTTATGCGTTGGATGTGTATTCGGGGCAGGTGATGAAGGAATTTTCGTTACCAGATTATAGTACATCCGGTTTACCAATTGTTGCTGGAAATGTTGTTGTTCCTTACCGTTCAGGAATCCAAAGCTATTTATCTCCAGGAATTTTAAAAGGAACAATAAAAGATGATGCGGGAAATCCAATTGATGGAACGGTCTCAGTTCTGGAAACAGGTGAAGTAGTAAAAAACAATGCTGAAGGAGCATTTGAATTAAAGCACAAACCAGGATCTTTCACAGTTAAAATTGCACAATACGGCAAACAACAAGTACTAGAACCAATCACCTTTGTGTCCGGGTATACGGAAACAAAAAATTATTCATTAGTACCGGCTGGAGTTGGGTCGTTAAAAATTGAGGCAATTGATCAACGAACACAGTCTGGTTTAGGGGATGTGAAGCTATATCTTAGTGGAACACCAATCGAGGGTGTGACTAATGAGCAAGGTATGTTTGAAGTTGCTGAAGTGTTTGAAGGAACGTACGAGCTTACGATGACTTTAAATGGATATATTGAAGTGAAGAAAAACATTACCATAAGTAAAAATCAAGATAATCCGATTAAAATTGAACTTCAGCCTGTAGATATTGCTGTTTTAAATGATTGGAATAGTGAAGTGACTTCATTATTAAATGTAAATGGCCATACAGCAGAAGAGCGCGATTGGGATATTGTCGATGATATTCATCGCTATCAGGTTGTGTACTTAAACGGGGCATATGGCTCTGGTGGCTGGCAGCCAGATGAAACACAATTTAAAGAATTAGTTGAAAAAGCAAAGCAACATGATGTTAGTTTGATTTTTGCTGATGCGTGGGGCTCAAGCTATGGTTCAATCAGACAGTTGACTAATTTTCTGAATGATCCTAAAGAGATTGCCCATCATTATGGCTCTGGCATCGTTAGAATGCAGATTGATCAAGAACATCCAATCTTTGAAGGATATCAAAAAGGAGATCGAGTGAACTTATACAGTCGAACAGGTGATTTTGCTTGGTTCAATGATTTCTCAGGACGTCATCTTGGCTCGATTGGAAGCACAACACAAGGATTTGTTGGTACAGGGGTAGCTTATAAAGCTGTATCAGAAAATAGTGCTCATTTGTTATTAGCGAGTCATGGTGCAGCACCTTGGATTTCTCCATTACAAGGCTGGCTCTCAGATCAACAGAAAATTTTATTAAACGGAATTGACTTCCTACAAAATAGTTCATTTGGTAAAGTTACAGGTACAATCACAGATAGTGCTGGAAATCCAATTGAAGCCGAAGTTCAAATGGTTGAAACTGGTGTGATAGCAAACATAAAGGAATCAGCGTTTGAAATGTATCATGATGAAGGAAAATTTGAAGTCGAAATTCGCGCCTCTGGGTTTGAGACACAACGTATTCCTGTAACAATTAGCAAAGATGAACCAGTTACTTTAACTGTCGTTTTACAATCTTCTTCAGGAGGCAGTTTAGCTGGAATCATTGTTGATGATACGTCAAAACAACCGATTACTGAAGCTAAGATCACAGTTTTAAAGAATAGTGAAGTTGCTTCAGAAGTGGTTACTGGTGAAAATGGACGTTTTGAAATAACAGGATTAGAAAATGTTAGCTATCAAGTGAAAATTGAAAAAGAAGGCTATATTCTTCACGAACAGACGGTGGTCGTAGCTAATCAATCTGATCAATTGGAAATTGCTTTAACCACAGTTCCAGCTATAGCTGTTTTAGGAGATTACTATTCTAGCTCAACCAATTTTGCGTCAATCTTCTCTGAAATTGGCGTAGGAGTTACAAGCCTAAGCACAAGTAATGTTGTTAAGAGAATCTCAGAGTTTGATGTGGTTTTTGTCAATGATGTTTCCACATACTCGTTCTCTAAAGCACAATTTGAAGAGCTACTCAAAAACGCTGATGAAGCGGGAACAAGTTTAATTTTTGGAGATTCCTATTTCTCTAGTACAGGAGTTAATTTGCTCGTAAATTATCGTGAAGATCCACAATCACGAGGCACGATTTATAAAACAACTGTTGCAGCGCAATATAAGGTACTCAAGAATCATCCAATTCTTGCAGGTGCTAAAAAGGATGAACTAATTGAATTATTGCTTCCATCAGGAAGTCGTGTTGGATATTTTAACGATTATAGTGGGTATCCACTCGCCACGATTCAACATGAAGGAGATACTTCTTCAAAAGGTCTAGGTGTCGCGTATAAGCCTCGGACGGCAAACAGTGTTGAGTTGTTAATGAGTGGACATGGATTTTCATTCTATCATAATGCTTCACACTATACGGACGCTGGAAAACAAATGTTCATTGATGCAGTTTTATGGGCAGCAAAAGCGAAGTTTTCAACAGTTTCAGGAACGATAACTGATGAAGAAGGCAATTCACTTCTAGCTGATGTCACAGTCAAAGGAGAACCTTTTGCAACAAAAACAAATGTTGAAAATGGTGAATTTTCAATTGCGATGGAAGATGGCAGCTATGAAATTGAGGTTTCGGCATTTGGCTACGAAAACCAAGTAATACCTGTAACTGTAGGTCCTGACTCAGAGCCAATTCAAATTCAAATGAACGTAAATGAAACCGTTGGATCGATTTCAGGAATGATTGAAGATAAGGTCGATGGAAATCCTTTTAGTGATGTCGAGATAAGTGTAATTGGGACTCCGCGCCAAGCAGTATCAGACACTCAAGGTAAATTCACACTTGGGAAGTTGCTACCTGACACGTACACCGTGGTAATGAAAAAGGATGGCTACGTGGTTAATGAACAGGTGGTTGAAGTTAAAGCAGGAGAAACAACCAATCTATCTGTTAAAATGAAGCCGTCACCTACGATTGGTGTCATCGTTGATGTTACTTCATCTGGAAGAATGACAATGAAAGAATATCTTCTAGAAAAAGGCTACAAAGTGATGGATTTACACTATACGGATCTTGATAAAATCAGTGAAGTAGACTTAATCATCGCTAATTCAGATTATGATAATAGTAGAATACCAACAAAGGCAGAGTTTGAAGCCTTCCAGGAAGAACTAGACACGACAAAAACATCGGTGATTTGGACTGGTCAGTTTGGTGGTAGAGGATCGATCCGATATCTATACCAATATGAAAATAATCCAGCAGAGGAAATCGCTGGTTCAAAAGCAGGAATGAAGTTAAAAGGAATCAAAGAGCATCCAATTCTTGAAGGAGTAGAATTAGAGACTCTCCATGATATGCCGACGTATTTTGATTATTATTATACATTTGATGGATATGATGGGACGACAATAGCTGAGGTTCATCATGAGGCAGATGGAAAAATAGGTGATACGGTTGCATTTAAAGGTCGTACATCAGAATCTGTGGAAATATTACTTGCCAATATGACATTTAGTCATGTATTCCATCCAGGGGATACACGATATTTTGATCCAACACGTGAACAAATCTTTAATAATGCAGTTACTTGGGCATTAGATCAAGAAGAAGCATTGGTCTCAGAACTCTATGGATCTATCAAAAATAACCATGATTTAGAAGTTCAATCCACTGTAACTGTTAAGGAAACCGGAAAGGTAGTCAAAACTGATGAAAAAGGTCTCTTTTATCTAGGCTTACCAGAAGGTACGTATACACTTGAAGTGAAAGCATTCGGTCACTTCACGAAAGAATTTACGGTTGAAGTGAAAAACGGTGAGAGGTACGACCTAGAATTTGTAATTGAATCAGATCAACTTGGAACTGTAACGGGGACGGTGAATGATGGACAGACCGGAGATCCAATTGCAGGTGCGCAGATTTCTATTATCGGAACCCCAATTATGGCAACAACCGATGAAAGTGGAAGCTTCAAAATTGGAGTGCCGATGGGTGAATATGATATTAGGGTATCAGCGAGTGGCTATGCTGCACAAGTAAAGAATGGTATAGTCATTGAAGATGGTGGCGAGTATCAGCTATCCTTCTCACTAGCACCTTCTGAGAAGATTGGTATTGTGGCAACTTCATTAAATGGTGACAGACTTCTGCCATTTTTATCAGAACGAGGCTATGATGCTGAATATCTGGAAAATACAAACTTAGGATTAATTCAAGACCGTTTAGATGAATTTGCCTTAATCATCTTAAATGATATTCATTATAGTTCAACAAACGATGATATTCGTGAGTTCATCGAAGCAGCAAAACAAAAAGAAGTAAGTATTATCTTTGGATCTCAGTATAATAACGGTTCGATTCTTGACCTTCGTGATGTCTATGGAGATCCTGCAAGCGTTCGTTCTGGTTATGTACCAAGATCAATTGATGTAAAAGTCGTACATGATCATCCAATCTTTGCTGGGTTGACTGGTGACGAAATTAAAATCTTAAGCAACGGTACAAGTAATCAGCAATATGCAGTATACGAGAATTATAGCGGGACAACCATTGGTCAGCTTTCACATGAAGACCAAGGAGTACTAGGTGACGGAATTGGCTATCAATTTACAAGTGCAAATAGTGTACATGTACTTTTATCGGGCTTGCAGGTTAGCTCATATGGGTATCCAGAGAGTCGCTGGACTGAAAATGCAAAAACACTTTATACAAATGCGATTGACTGGGCAATCTCTGCTAGCTTAGGAGAGATTAAGGGAACTGTCACAGATGAAGAAGGACAACCTATTGCAAATGCAAAAGTAGCTGTGATTTCAGCGAATGTAGAAACGGTGACAAATGCAGCAGGAGAATATCGAATTGGAATTGGCACGGGTAGCTATGAGGTTGAGGTGGCTGCTAGAGGTTTTATCTCTTCTGTTAAAACAGCAGATATAACGACACTTGGTGAATCAGTCACACTTGATTTTACACTAAAAAAGGTTGAAGGAGTTTCCGTCTCAGGTATTGTAACAGACAAGCTCACAGAAGAACCCGTTTCTGAGGCTACAGTCACTCTTACACCAGTTGGCGATAACCTAGATTACGAAGAAACATCTGATGAAAAAGGATTCTATCAGTTCAAGGACTTACTTGAAGGAGAGTATGAATTAGTCATTAAAAAAGATGGGTATATCGTTTATAGTCAGGTGATTACAGTTGGAATTGAGGATGTATCTGTCAATGTTTCACTAGATGCGATACAGGTAGCCGTTCTCGGTGATTACAATCAGAAGCTTGAAGCGTTCTTAACAGAACAACAGTTATATGCTGAAGCAAGGGATTGGGATGTAGTTCAAGATATTGCAAACTACAAGTTAGTTGTGGTTAACACAAATAAGGGGACACCTGAACAGCTACAGAAGCTGATTTCTGTAACTGATGAACAAAAGGTGAGTGTTGTCTTCTTAGGAACGTGGGGTCTTGAGGATGGATCAATTCAACTTTTAGAGCAGGCTATTGGTTATCCACAGCATGGGATGGATGGCTATAACGAAGGTGCTGTTTATATTAAAGTACATGAGAAACATCCAATTTTTGAAGGATTACCAGAATTGATAAAAATTCACTCTGAAAAAAGTCCATATGGCACATTTATGAACTATCCTGGCCATGTCATAGGTGATTTACTCGTTGATGAAGAGTTAAAAGGCAGCTCAATCGCTTATGAATTCCGTAGTATTGAGCATATGCACTTACTTCTTTCATCATATGCGGTGACTAATATCATTGGCCCTGACTATGGCTGGACTGAAGAAGGAAAACAACTCTTCACGCAAAGCTTGCGTTATGCAATGGATGGTATTCAGGAAATTCCTGCAATACCAGTGTTAGAAACACCGGATGAAACGAATTTTCAGGATGAACCGGTGATTATTACAGGGAAGTCAGAGCCATTAACAACCATAGAGCTTTATGATACAAAAGGTAAAACTGACAGTCTTCTTGCTTCAGGTAAAACGAAGGCAGATGGAACGTTTGAAATTGAGCTAGAGTTGAAAAATGGTAGCTATTTCATTAGTTCGACGGCTGAAAACTTTGCTGGTAAGACTGAGAAAAGTAATCAAATTAAGATAGTTGTAAGTGGGAAGCCGAAACGATGAAATAAAATGAGGGCTGCGAATCTATTGGTTCGCGGCTTTTTATGGTTTGGTGCAAGTTTACTTAGTTAGCGGAGTTCCAAACGCTGCGATCCACCTGCTTTCCGCGGGGCGGCCCGTGAGCCTCCTCGTCGCTTTTTGAGCTCCTGCGGGGTCTCACGAGACCGCTAGATCCCGCAGAAGTCAGCTCTTCGCTCATTCCACACTATGGAAGACATTTAATACTTCATGGTGCGAATATTTAATTAGCATGGATTTCTTAAGGTTTATAGTCAATTTAGCAATGGGATTTTTTGTAAAAAAGAACATTCCCATTTTACAGCCCAAAATTTAATTAATGAAAAATATTGTGTAAGTATGTCATAATGTAATAGGGTTTAGACTAGCATCTATGATGATTTTTATAAGGAGACAATGAAGTATGATACATACATATGAAGAGGCGTTGCATTGGATTCATTCGAGATTAAGACTTGGGATTAAGCCTGGGTTAAAGCGGATGGAATGGATGATGGAGCGTTTGAACCATCCTGAACAAAAAATTAAAGGTATTCATGTTGCGGGGACAAATGGGAAAGGATCGACGGTTTGTTATTTGAGAAATATCTTGCAAGAAGCCGGATATACGGTCGGTACGTTTACGTCACCTTATTTTGAGATGTTTAATGAACGAATTAGTGTAAATGGGAAGCCAATTAGTAATGAGGACATCGTTAACCTTGTTAATATAGTAAAGCCTTTATCCGAAGAACTTGAACAAACAGAACTTGGTTCACCTTCAGAGTTTGAAGTCATCACAGCGATGGCATTTTATTACTTTGGGACAAGTACGGATATTGATATCGTTGTTTTTGAAACAGGACTTGGAGGTAGGTTAGATTCTACTAATATCTTTGTACCGTTGGTTTCTGTTATCACAAATATTGGCTTTGACCACATGGATTTATTAGGTAACTCTTTAAGTGAAATTGCCTTTGAAAAAGCGGGAATCATTAAGCAAGGTGTTCCAGTAATTACGAGTGTTGAACAGAAGGAAGCTCTAGAGGTAATTGTGAAACGGTCAAAAGAGCTAGAATCACGCTACCATGTTATGAACCATGATTATTTTATTAAAGATCATCATTCCATTACTGAAGGTGAACAATTCACGGTAAGAACTCCGAATGAAATCATCGAGGACTTAGAGATTACGATGAGAGGTGTTCACCAAGTGAAAAATGCTGCTTTAGCAACTATGGTTATTCAGCATTTACATCTAGAGGGTCATGTGAAAGTTCCCACTAGTGCAATTAAGACCGGCTTAAAACAGTCTATTTGGATTGGGAGATTTGAACAAGTATCCTCTAACCCAACCGTTATTATCGATGGTGCTCATAATCCAGAAGGAATTGAGAGTTTGATCAATACAGTGGATCGTCACTTGGAGAATCGATCCATTCACATCATTTTCTCAGCTTTAAAAGATAAGAAATTAGAAAAAATGCTAGAACCACTAGCAAGCATCGCAGAAACAATCACGTTTACTAGCTTTGATTTTCCTAGGGTCACTTCAGCAAGGGAATTGTATGAAATGTGTGACCACCCTGAAAAGAATTATATGGAGTCATGGAAAGACGCAATTGATACTGTAAGATCAACGCTTAAAGAAGATGATGTACTTCTTATAACAGGTTCACTTTACTTTCTATCAGAAATTCGACCATATGTCCTACGATGAAAATTGACAAATTTTATATATTTTTAGGACGTTAGACCTATAAAAAAAGTGACAGTTTTCGAAAAATTTGATAAAATATGGTTAGCTACTAAAAAGATAAATTAACAGAGAGGGGGAGAGGAAATTGAATGTAAGTGAAAAGGTCAAATATATTGTATGGTCTACGTGGATTGTTGTTTTTCCGATTGCCATGTGGGTCGTATACGATTATACGAATCATAAGATTCTTGGTTATGAAATAGATCTTGCAGGCTTCTTACTTATCACAGTTATCCTTTCTATCCTCCCTATTGTCGTGAATGGTACCCCGATTTTATTCCTTGAAGGGGTATCCTTAGTCATTTTCTTATACTTCGGATTATTTATTGAAATACTTTTTTCGCAACTGGCTATGTTGGTACTATTACTAAATATGAAAGTTGGCAAAAAAGACTGTTATCGTTTTCCTATTAATTCACTGATGTTTTTAACCGTATCGCTTGTTGGTGGATTGGTTTATTACCTACTCGGTGGCACACATGGTGAACTTGATATGTCCTCTGGACAAGTCTTAATCGCCATTTTAGGCTATGAATTATCTAAATTTTTCGCGAATCATACGATACTTTTTTATATTAAAAAGTCAGTATATAGTTTGAAGGCTCCTTATCTAAGTAAAGATTTATTGTGGGAAGGATTTTCTAAACTTTTTCACTTCCCAATCGGACTATTACTGTATATCCTTTATGTGGAAATAGGAGCAGTTTCTCTTTTTTATGTAGGAATTCCACTAGTTAGTTTGTCTATTATTCTACGATCATATTATTCAAGTCAGCGTATTAATGATTACCTACAAAAAACGAGTGAACTAGGTCATGAACTAGCGGGTAAGCTTCAATATAATGAAGTGATTGACTTGTTTATTGAGAGAACAAGTGATATCTTATCTGTTGATTCCGCTTATATCTTAGATACAGTTGGAGAGGAAAAGCTTAATCTAATCAGACAGCATGGAACAGGAGATAAACCTGAAACAAAGCCGTTTCATCCTATTTTTATCAATGAGGCGATAAGTGGCAATGTTTGGGCCAAGAAGAAATCTGTTTTATACCAAACAAGGAAGGAATGGGCACATTTAAATGAGTATTACCTTCCTGAATCTGTGGAAAGCATTTTAAGTGTTCCTGTTATCAGACATAAGAGGGTTGTAGCAGTCCTCGTCTTTGCTTCAAATCGACGGAGAGCATTTGAAAAATATCAGCTAAGTATTGTTGAAATTCTAGCATCCTACCTTGGTGTAGCAACTGAGAATGCAAGACATCATGCCGAAGCTAAAAATAAAAGTGAACGCTGTGCCTTAACTGGACTATATAATTTCCGTTATCTAGAGGAATTACTAGATAAAGAGTTTATAAAAGTTCATCAAAAAGGTGAAGTAAAGCCACTTTCATTAATTCTACTTGATATTGATCACTTCAAAACAGTCAATGACACATATGGACATCAAAGTGGAAATGAAATTTTAAAGCAGCTTTCCATGCGACTCATCAACTTAATCGGTGATATCGGAACCGTTTCTAGATATGGAGGAGAAGAATTCGTCGTTCTTTTACCAGATACAGACAAAGAAACCACACACAAAATTGCCGAAACCATTCGCCAAATGATTGCAAACCGACCATTTACAATTAGAGATGATTTAAATGGCGGAGCGAAATTAAAAATACGAATCACAGCAAGTATTGGATTTGCAACTGCACCTGAAGATGCGGAAGGTCCGATGGATATACTAAGACATGCGGATCGTGCGATGTATACTGGGGCGAAGCAGGCGGGGAGAAATAAGGTTGCGATGTATGTGAAATAGAAAAAGGAGGACTCTTCAGTTTAGAGGGTCCTCCTTTTTCTATTTCCCCTTTTTCTGGATGACACGATAGGATCAATCATAGGTTACATCGAATTCATTGTCATTAATTAGTAAATTTGAATTAGGGTCATAAATAACAACATTGGAAGCAAAGATACCAGGTACTCCATTACCACCACCGCCACCATTCCCGGATTTAGTTTCCTCGAGAAGTTGCGCACATGTTTTTGGTTTACCTTCTAGTCTAGTTTCGTTTTTTAACAAAGTAATATATTCACTCTTGCTATTTGGGGTAATTGTAAGTGTGCCATCAATACAAACAAAGGAGTTTGGCTTTGTAAGGATATCTTCATAGAAATAAGCATCCCCATGAATTATTAAATCTGAAATGTTTGTAGTGTCAAGTGTACCATTTAGGTAAAAGTTGCCTGAGACTGTTATGTCTGATTGTGCACCTAGAATTGTTCCACCTTTAATAAATAAGTCATTTTGGATAATGAGTTCTGTTACGTTGTTATAACCTGAGATTTGTAAATCTTTATCTGTATATATATTACTAGCTGTTATCGTTGACTTATTGGTTATGTTTAGACCGTCAGGGAAATATGCATTCCCATATTGAGTGTCCGATGATGGGCTGCATGTACCTACATCAGATGGCCCGCATGTTTTAAAATAACCAGGCATGGGTGGAAACATATTGTTCGTATGTATTGGGAATCTAGCATTTAATCTTCGTTCACTATAGGCTGTAGATGATTCTTTTGCATAACCAATAGAAGTGAATTTAAATTCATGCTTTTTAATCATAGGATTGAACTGACAACTAATATTATCAATACTATAAGAAGTTTCAGCATCAATTTGCCTATTAGTGTATCCGTTTGGTACAGGTGCTGTAACAATTCCGTTCACTTTTTGAGTAATTTGTGTAATACAAGGATCTGTAGAAATTAAACTTAAGTTCTCAGGCTTAGTATAAAAGGCTTTTAATTGTTGATAAAATTCTGTTACTCCCATTTCAGCAGCATCTGTTGCCTTTTGAGATACCTCCGTTTGGTTAACTTGTTTTGAACTATTAAACGCTTGTGCAGTAATCACAGTAGCAAAGATTGTAATTAAGGTAATTGAAGCAAGTACAACAACTAGAGAGGAACCCTTCTCATTTAAATATTTCATTCTTTTTCTCCCTTTCTAATATCTATTAATGACCGTTTTCACTTTATAAGGTTCCGAATGCTCATAGTTGCTTAGTGAAAACTCAATATATAAAGGTTTTCTTGAACTTACTTTTAAGTTGACATTATTCGCTACTTCTTTGTAATCACTTTGGCCAAGTCTACTTAACTTAACGACAATGTTAGAATTCTCTACCTTATTCCCATCAATCTTAATTTCATTTGTCGAGTAATTATAATCTATGATATAAGTACTTTTGGTTTGATGAATACGGGTTAATTGTGCAAGTATAAGGTTCGCCTCTTGACTCAGGCTTACTTTCTTTTTAGTAACCTCAAAATGATTTGCACTGTTTATGATTAATCCGGAAATTAACCCCATAATTAAAGAGAAGATCACTAAGGAAGCTAAAAGTTCTATTAAAGTTAAGCCTCTATTATTTAGTATATATTTTTTCATAATAGCCCTTCTTAACGATAGATTTTAAGTTCACTGTATTCAGTGGTCGAGGACCCACTCCATAAACGGAGGCCAATACACTTATTATATTGGTCGTATTCATTAATGTTTGCTAGGTTTAAAGATGAGTTCTTAAAAAGTGCAGTTTTAATAATATCATTTTGGATTAAGGTAATCTGATATTCTCTTTTTGAAGTAATCGGATTACTTAAATCAGAAACAAAGTTTGCTTGAATTTCTATGTCTAATGGTTGTTCGAAGTCTATGTTATTAGTGTTAGTTGACTGAGAAATTAGGTCTACAGAGATATTATTAAACAACGAATCATCATCTTTTCCATTTTTTCTCAAGTTAAGAAACAATTTATTATTTTGTGTTGGAAGAAAAGATATTACAAATCCGTTTTCTTCCTTATAATTTGTACTGGACTTAGTAGAAGTGGGATTTGATAATGATCCGTCTACTAAAATTTCAAAACCACCATCGTCAGGTCCCTTAAATTCAATAGTGCCTTTAATTGTAAATTCGTCAATAGTAGGTTTTAATTTTAAAAATGTTGAATCTCCATTTTCAAATGTACTAAAAGGGTTCTTGTTCGAATTTTTCATATGAAGTGTATAGATGTACGAAGCTGGGTCTAAGAAAACTTCACTCTCTAAAGTTGCAGTATTCATATTCAGAAACAAATCTTGGGCTGGATTGGATCGATAAGGAAGAGTGCTTAACTTAAATGTTTCTGAAGTATCTTTTTCAATGTATCCATATGTATATGACAGTAATTGACTGTCATCACTATTCAGAACATTTACTTTTACTTTAATAAGATCTGAGGATTCATCTGAAAAGACTAATTCAGTGTTCGGAATAATAATCCCAGGTTCATTTCTTGGATTTAATAATAGATTTAGCTGTGTTTCTTGAGTAATCGTATTATTTGTAGGGTTGATGGTATTAGATTGATACACATTATAATGAGATAAAATATCAATTACTCTATTATTTTCTTGTAATAATGACAGAACCTCTCTCGCATCATTTGAACCTGATAGCATTTCTTCATTTTTCGTTGCGAAAATGGCTGCTTGTGCAAAAAACTTCATAAAAACTGTTAGTATAATGGTGATTATGACAATGGATGCCAATAATTCTATTAGTGTAAATCCATTTTCCCGTTTTAGGTGCATTTTCCCACCTCTTTTTTCCTATTTCTTTCATTATACGATAAGATTAATAATATGTGGATAGTAGATTGTTCATTTTTCATTTTTTTACAAATAACATCAATTTCCTCCTTTAATATTTTCCCTTTTTCATATAAAATGTAAATTAGTCCCGTTTTTAGTGGGACTATACTACTAATTATAGGGGTGGAAGCTTCGTGGGATATCTTTTTTCTTTTCTTGCATTCTTAATTTTATTACCAATAATTATAAAACTACCACTAGGTATAAAGTCTTCAACTAAAATATCCATGTTAGTATGTGCTTTTGCACTCTCGATGCTTGGTGTATTGGCAGTTCCATTTCTAGGAGTATTAAAAGTAGGATTAGTGCTTTTATTATTATCAATTATCCTTGTATTACTACTTGAAAAAAGACTATCAGATTCAACTGCTCCAGTAGGAATGGTTGATGAAGTTGTTTCCAATAAACCTAAAAATAATTTAATTATTGTACAAGACCAAGAAGATTCTGTCGTAACAAAGGGTGTAACAAGTACTGAAGATATATATGAAGAGGAGAGATTCCTTGAAGAACAGAAAGTTCCTTCTGAGCAAGAAATTGCATTGAATGAAGTGGCTGTTACAGTAGAAAAAGTAGATACAGATGAAATTGATGATTGGTTAAATTCAATTGGAACCAATGATCAAGAAGTGATCCAGCAATCGACGAACGTTGAAGAAGTGATTGAACTAAAACCATATAAATATGAACAAGATGATGATCTTGATACTTTGAGTGAATTAGTATTTGATGAGCTTTCAGTAGAATCTAGTAAAAAATGATACGTGTGGAAGTGATGAAAGGGGTACATAAGTTGTGAATAATCAATTAAAAGTAAAACTCGTTTTGATTTTAGTTTCATGCGTAGCATTTATCTTTGTATTTTCCCAAATAGGTACGATGACATATAGTGCCGTTGCATCAGGAGATAAATTTGAGACTGGAACGAAGATTGGATCTGTTAATGTGGAAGGTTTAAGTAATGCCGAAGCTTTTAAACTTGTTGAATCTGAGGTTAATTCATGGCTGGCTGTAGGTGATATTACTATTAGCTTTGGGCATGATACCGGTTCAGTTTTAAAGAATGATAGTCTTCAATTTTATGTAAAAGAGAGTATTGAAGCGGCCAAACATGGCATGGATAATCCTTTAATCGTTACGTATAAGGAAAGTTCATTAAATCAAGCAATTGAAACAAGCTCAAATAAAAAAATGAATTCATTTCAAGAGAATCAATTAATTCAAAAGCTTTTGAGTGATGCAGCAATGCTTACTACAGGACAAATCGAACTCGATTTATTAAGCTTTTTAGTTGTAGGTGAGCAAATCGTCGTTTCTGAGGCCGAAATTCCTTTAGAAACAGCATCAGCTGAGCTTACTAAGTGGGTAAAGGATATTAAAGAAGTATCTCTAGAACCACATGGATCTTTTTCAGTTTTAAATATTATAGAAGAGAATGGTTTTGAAGCTAGCGACGAAACGTTAAGTATTGTTGGAACAGCTATTTATGAAGTGATTTTACCAACAAATATTGATATTGTTGAGCGACACCTTAGTGAGCATTTGCCAACTTATGCAAAGCTAGGATATGAAGCGCGAGTTGAAAATGATAGTAAAGATTTAATGCTCTATAATACAAATCCATTTGAATATAAAGTTACTTTTAAGTTAACCGATAAAGGCTTAAAAACAGAGTTGGTTGGACCGGAACTTCCTCATAAATACCGAGTTGAACTTGGAGAAGTAGAAGAAGTAAAACCAAAAACGATTAAGCAATATGATTCGAAATTAAGCTTTGGTTCTAAGGTAGTAAAGGTTGAAGGCGAAAACGGTACCTTATTGAATGTCACTCGAATTACAACAAAAGGAAAAAAGACAGAAGAAACATCAATCTCTGATGATTATTATCGTCCAGTACATAAGGTTGTTGCGTTAAGCCTTATTGGTAGTGGTTTAGTCACTACACCAGATGATAATGAGACACCAGATCCAGAAGACTCAGATGAAGAAGACGGCTTTTTCGATGATGACATAGATTTGAAATAATAGATTCATAAAGTAGGGGGAGAATATGCGAAATACTCGTAAAAGACTAGGAGATCTACTAGTTGAAGGTGAATTAATATCAGAGGAACAATTACAACAAGCCCTTGCTGAAAAGTCTCAGTCTCAAAAACTAGGAGATGTTCTTTTACAACGTGGATATATCACAGAACAACAACTAATCGAAGTTCTTGAGTTTCAATTAGGAATCCCTCATGTTAGTTTGTTTCGATATCCAATCGATACAAGCTTAACAACATTAATTCCAAAAGAAGTCGCACAACGAAATTTATTGGTCCCATTAAAAAGGGATGGAGAAAAATTATTTGTGGCCATGGCGGATCCTATGGATTTTTATACAACAGAGGATTTAAGGCTAGCAACCGGATTTCAAATTGAAACGGCGATTGCATCAAAAGATGACATCGTCCGTACAATTAATAAAATTTATGATCTTGATGAAGGGGTTAAAGATTTTATTGAAGAATCATCGATTGATGTTCAGGAAGAGCGAGGTTCGGCAGCTAACGATGATTCACCAGTTGTGAAACTTGTAAATCAAATCCTACAAAATGCGGTAGCCCAAAAGGCTAGTGATATACATATTGATCCACAGGAAACAAAAGTGGTTTTAAGATACAGGGTAGATGGAGTATTAAGGACTGAACGCTCTTTACCGAAAAATATGCAAAGTGTCTTAACGGCAAGGATAAAAATTATTGCGAACTTAAATATCACTGAAAGTCGTGTTCCACAAGACGGACGTATTAAGGTGAATCTAGATTTTCAGGCAATCGATTTACGCGTATCAACATTACCAACTGTTTATGGCGAAAAAATTGTTATGCGTGTACTTGATTTAAGTGGTGCCTTGAATGATTTACCACAGTTAGGCTTTAATAAAGTGAACTTAGAGAGATTTGTAAAATTAATTGAGAGTCCAACAGGTATTGTGTTGATTACTGGACCAACAGGGTCTGGTAAATCCTCGACATTATATGCTGCTCTTAATCGATTAAATTCAGAAGAAGTTAACATTATTACAATTGAAGATCCTGTTGAATATCGACTTGACGGGATTAATCAAATCCAAGTAAACAGTAATGTCGGGATGACTTTTGCAAGCGGACTTCGTGCGATCTTACGTCAGGATCCTAACGTCGTGATGATTGGGGAAATTCGTGACCAAGAAACAGCAAATATTGCAGTTAGAGCGTCTCTAACAGGTCATCTTGTACTAAGTACCATTCATACAAATGATTCACTTGGTACCATTTCTCGTTTAATGGATATGGGCGTAGAGCCATTCCTAGTCGCTTCTTCATTATCAGGAGTTGTGGCACAACGTCTTGTCCGAAGAGTGTGTAAAGACTGTGCTGAGGATCAAGTACCAACTAACCGTGAGTTAGAAATTTTTGCGAGACGTGGTATTAAAATCGATAAAGTAAGACGTGGAAAAGGCTGTGGTAACTGTAACATGACAGGTTATAAAGGTCGTGTTGCTATTCATGAGTTACTTGAAATGAATGATGAAATGCGTCGTGTAATTATGGACGGGCATTCATTGACCAAGCTTAGAGAAATTGCAATAAAAAATCGAACAATCTTTTTAATTGATGACGGACTAATAAAGGTAAAGCAAGGGATCACGACAACCGAGGAAGTACTTCGTGTAGCCATTGCTGATTAGGGTGAATGGGATGGAAGAAAAATTAAACTTTATATTACGGTCAGCACATGAATTAAAAGCTTCAGATATCCATTTAACGGCAGGTGTCCCACCGATATTTCGTATTCAAGGGGATTTAAAGCGATATGGGAAAGAAATGCTACTACCAAAAGACATTGAAGCGATGGCTAAATCAATTATCCCAGTTAAGATGTGGGAAGTTTTTCTTGAAAAAGGGGAGCTAGACTTTTCACATGGTATACCAGGCGTTTCCCGATTCCGTGTGAATGCTTACCGTCAACGTGCAAATGTGGCGTTAGCATTTCGTGTGATTCCAACTGAAATACCAACAGTAGAACAACTTGACCTTCCTGAAATTATGAAAAAAGTCATGGAAAAACCTCAGGGTCTTGTTCTTGTTACCGGTCCAACAGGTAGTGGTAAATCATCTTCGCTTGCAGCCATGATTAACTATGTTAACCAAACACGAAGTAAACATATTATTACGCTCGAGGATCCAATCGAGTACTTGCATAAGCATGGTGCTAGTATCATTGATCAACGGGAAATTGGGTTTGATACACTAAACTTTGCGAATGGGTTAAGAGCAGCATTACGTCAAGATCCTGATATTATCTTAGTAGGGGAAATGCGTGACCTTGAAACAATTCACACAGCGATTACAGCTGCAGAAACGGGACACCTTGTCCTTGGGACACTTCATACTTCAAGTGCGCCTACAACTATTGACCGAATTATCGACGTGTTTCCATCAGAACAGCAACCGCAAATTCGTGTTCAGCTCGCATCTGTACTTGTATCAGTTATTTCACAACGACTTTTCCCGACCGTTGATAAAAGAGGACGACGTGCGGCAACTGAAATCTTAATAAATACTTCAGCTGTTTCAAACTTGATTCGTAGTGAGAAGATTCATCAACTTTATAATGTGATGCAAACAAGTCGCTCTGCAGGAATGCACACACTTGAAAGCAACATTTTAGAATTAGTACATGCTGGTGCCATTTCAAAAGAAGTTGCACAACCCTTCTTACAGGAGAAGATTGAATAATGGCGCGCTATAAATATCAAGGCCGAGATAAAACAGGAAAAAAGTCTGGGGTCGTTACTAGTAAATCGAAAAAGGAAGCTGTGATTAAGCTTCGTGAAGAGGGCATACGTGTATTAAATATTGAAGAAGTACCGGAAACTTTTTTGACAAAGGATCTTTCAATTGGGAATCCGGTAAAACTACAAGATTTTGTTATCTTCTTAAGGCAATTTGCAACATTAATTAAAGCCGGTGTGACTGTTGTTGATTCTATTAATATATTAGCTTCACAGACAAATAGTAAGGCTCTTAGTAAGGTACTTGGACAAGTAGAAGAGGATATCCGGGAGGGGAATTCACTGTCATCATCAGTTAGTAAACATAAGAAAATCTTTTCAAACTTGTTTATTAACATGGTCCGAGTAGGCGAACTTGGTGGAAGTCTTGATGAAACCCTAGAACGGCTTGCGGTTCATTATGAAAAGCAACATAAAACGAGGTCTAAGGTTAAGTCTGCCTTGGCATATCCAGCAGTTATTGGAGTTGTTGCGATAGGCGTAGTTATTTTCTTATTAATTGGAGTAGTACCAACATTTGTTGGCATGTTTGCTGACTTTGGGGCTGAATTACCTGCGATTACTCAATTTGTATTAAGTGCAAGTGTATTTACACAGGAATTTTGGTGGGTACTTTTATTAATCGTTATTGCGTTTATTTTAGCGATTGTATTGATTAGGCAACAAAAATCAACACGGTATTATTTAGATTTATTTATTCTAAGAATGCCGATATTTGGGAAGTTACTGCAGAAATCGGCGTTAGCAAGAATGACAAGAACGCTTAGCTCACTTATGACTAGCTCTGTCCCCATATTACAAGCTTTGGTAATTGTCGAGAATGTGGTTGACAATGAAGTTGTTGGCGCTGTGATTAAAGATTCACGCACTGCTTTAGAACAAGGTCGCTCCATGACAGAACCAATGAAGAAACATTGGGTATTTCCTCCACTAATTACACAGATGATTGCAATTGGAGAAAGTACGGGATCGTTAGATGAAATGCTAGGAAAAGTGGCAGATTTTTATGAAGATGATGTTGAAAACACTACAGACTCATTAAAATCGTTGATTGAACCACTGATGATTGTTTTTTTAGCTGGAATCGTCGGGACTATTGTTCTAGCAATTATGGTGCCTATGTTTGATATGTTTAACCACATCCAATAAAACACAACTATTTTACCATACTTACAAACGACATTTAAGCATTAGCTTTTACATTTTAAGTAAAATAATTGTAAAATATGTGAAAAAAATGATGAAAGTAAGAAAAATATCAGTTATACTAAACTAGTATTTAAGTACTAATAATTCTATTATAAAAAGGGAGAGAATGGGAGAATGATGAAAAAAGTACTAAAGAATCAAAAAGGTTTGACTTTGATTGAATTGTTAGCAGTTATTGTTATTTTGGGGATTATTGCTGCGATTGCAGTACCAGCAATAGGTAATGTAATTGAGAAAACTAGATTGGATGCTGTAAGAGCTGATGCAATGCAAGTATTAGATTCTGCAAAGATATATGTAGCTAGTGAGGGTGTCCCAGCTCCTGATGCAACTAGTGGTGTTCCTCAGATTACGGAAACTTTATTAACACCTTTTCTTGAACCAGTAAAAACATTAGATACTTTTACTGTTCAGGTTAATCCAGCTGGTACGGAATATAAGATAACTTTTAAAACAAATACTATTAGTGGGAATGTATATGAAACAGAAGCTTATGTAGGAGATGCTGAATTATCTAAATCATCAAAAGAGTTTTTTGATAAGACTGGTCCGATAGTAAAATAAAACTAATATAACAAATGTAGCTTCTAAAGGGCTACATTTGTTATTAGGGAAAGAATGATTTACTTGTTAAATATAATATATATAGAATATATCTTTGTAATAACTTTCATTTTTATACTAGGAATGGTGCTTGGATCGTTTTTTAATGTGGTTGGCATTCGTGTTGCTTTAAAAAAATCAATTGTGTATCCTCATTCAACTTGTCCAAATTGTAAAATCCAACTGAAACCAAAAGAGTTAATTCCGGTTTTTTCATATTTACTACAAATTGGTAAATGTAAAAACTGCGGAGTTAAAATATCACCTTTATATGCAACTGTCGAAATGGTGACAGCAATTCTTTTTACGATTTCGCCAGTATTGGTGGGATGGTCAAAGGAATTGATTGTTTCATGGACATTGGTTTCATTGCTAATGATCATCTTTGTATCAGATCTGAAATATATGATTATTCCAGATAGAGTTCTTCTTTTCTTTGCTCCATTAGTCCTAATCGAGAGAATATTTATTCCACTAACTCCGTGGTGGGATATGTTACTAGGGAGTGCGGTGGGCTTCTCTTTACTCTTTGTCATTGCTCTAGTAAGCAGAGGAGGAATGGGTGGAGGCGATATCAAACTTTATGCAGTTTTAGGCCTTGTATTAGGTTGGAAATTAACTCTACTTTCTTTCTTTCTAGCAACGATCATTGGTACCTTAATAGGAGTATTTGGAATGCTTATCGGCAAGGTCCAACGTGGCAAGCCTATGCCCTTTGGCCCGGCAATTGTTCTAGGAACTTTATTAGCCTATTATTTTGGCGAAGACATTATCAACTGGTATCTTAATTTTGTTATTCTATGATTCTATTATAAGGGGTTATCGCTATGGCTTTTGAACTATTTCCATCAAATCAAATTGCAAACATCATAATCAAAGACCACGTAATCCGTTATACCGGAGTTAAACAGTCTGTACCGCTTGTTGTTCAAAAATATCGTGAACGGTATTTACCTCCAGGCATTGTTGAAGAAGGTAAAATTATTGAGAGAGATACATTACGTTTAATTTTAGAAGAATGTGTGTCAGAATGGGGTATCTCTAAAAAACAAGTGCGATTTACTATTCCAGATTCATTTGTTGTTATTAGAAGAATTACTGTCCCTATTGATATTAAAGATGATGAGATTGTCGGTTATTTATACTCAGAGCTTGGCTCAACGATCCATTTACCATTTGAAGAGCCGGTACTTGATATCAAAAAGTTATCTGAGATAGAAGATAAAAAAGAAATCTTGCTATTCGCTGCACCCGAAGATATCGCACTATCGTATTCTACTCTGTTACAAGAGGTGTCGTTAAAACCTATTGCAGCAGATATTTCTCCGTTATGCATGTATCGATTATTTGATTTTAAAGATAAAACAAATATCGAGGATCATATCCTACTTATTCAATTTGACTTATCAACGGTGAATTTGAGTATTTTTCATCAACACATTCCAATTTTTATGCGTCATATTCAATTGGAAACATCGATTGATGACTGGGATATCCAAAATAATCGTTCAGGCTCCAAAGCGGAGATTAAATGGGTCAACGGAGAAAAGTCGTTAGATTCTGTTATTGAAGAAATTTATCGTGAAATAGATCATGTGTTAAATTTCTATCAATTTTCGTTGATGAAAGGCAAGCAAGCTGTTACGAAGATTTTGTTTAGTGGAGATCATCCATATATCAATGATATGTACTCTCGTGTAATTGATCGATATGAAATTTCTGTATCTACATTAGAGTCAATTGAAAAGCTTCCACCTAATTATTATTTGCCGTTAGGTTTAGCACTAAAAGAGGTGCAATAATGTTAGTTGAAATTAATTTATTACCTAAAAAGCAAATTAGAAATCGAGCTATTTTTCTAATAATCCTATTTATTTTTATACTTGCAATTATTAGTGCAACAGTTGTATTGTCAAAACACAATGAAGCTACATCTGAAAAACTACGTTTAGCATCACAACTTACAGCTCTAGAAACAGAAAGAGTAACGATTGAGCAAAGTATCTCACAAGGGCAAGAGACGAATAATGTCATAAAGCTTGAACGAACAGTCAAATGGGCTGAAGATTATTTTGTTGAAACAGTACCATTGTTGAAGCACTTATCGGGGCTTTTACCTGAGCGTGGCTTTATTCAATCTTTTACCTATACACAGGATGGAAATGTAAGTTATATTGTTCAATTTGATTCAAGTACCGAGGTCGCCCATTATTTAGCTTCTTTAAATGAATCAAATTACCTTGTTAACTCAACAGTCAATAGTATTATGGCAAATGAACTTTCAGTAGAAGATGTTGGTACGATCACGGAAGAAGAAATTGTTGATCCTATTACAGGTGAGAAAACATTAATGACTACTTATGTTCCTCCAACACCTGAGGCTGATGAAGAAGTTGTTATGCCAAGATATTTAGCTCAATTTCAACTTCAGTTAAATAATGAGCAATTAAAGCTACTTCAAAAGGAGGGCGAATAAATGACTCTCCGTTTTACGAAAAAACATATTATCATCGTATTATTTAGTGCGTTAGTTTTAGTTGGTGGTAGTTACCTAGCAATTATGTTACTAGTTGATCCTGTTAAAGCTGAAATTGGTAGCTTAGAGTCTAGTATTTCCACACAGCAAAAACTAATCGATGTATTAAAACAAAAGCAAAATAATAATGAAACACCTGTTGTTAGCTCTACTGAAATTCAGAAAAAAGTACCAGTAATTCCTCTTGTAGAGCAACTAATCTTAGATATTCAACAAGCTGAAAATGTATCAAAAAGTGAAATTACAAGTATGAGTTTTGCAGAAAGTGATTTTTCATTACCTGCTGAAATACCAGCATCGCAACCTGTTACAACAGAACCAACAGATTCTTCATCTCAGGAAACTACTGAGCAAACAGAGAGTGAAGAAGAGCCAGTTGTTTTTGACCCATCAGTTGTAGAAGGATTAAAACAAGTTACAGTTACGATATCCATCGAATCACCTGGATATTATGAGTTAGAAAAGTTTCTTTCCTTAATCGAAGACCAAACTAGAATCGCTAAAATTGACTCGCTAAACTTTACAGGAAAATCAGAAGTTGTTTCTGTAGCACAAGAAGACCTTGATGAGCCTTTATCATATACTGTAACTCTATCAACCTTCTATATGTCAGCATTTCCTGAGCTTGCTATTGAAGCACCTAAGGTGAACTATCCAACACCAAGTGACAAGAAAAATCCTTTGTTTGTTAATACTTCTGAAGAAGATGAAGACGAGGAATAACCAGTTAGACACGAGACTAAAGCAAAAAGTCTCGTGTTTTTTTATGCCTACTAAATTTGCTTGTGAGAAATTTGACGAAAACCTTTCCCATCAAGACGACAAATGTCTTGTTATTTTTCATTAGTACTATGCTAGCATAATAGAAAGTGTCTAGTCGTTCTAGTATATTAGGGGTGGTGAAAAAATGGACAAGGGTAACAATCGGATTTCAATTAAAATTAATGGGCAAGAACGCAGTATGGAGGAAAACTCTACTGAAGATTATAAACAGAAGAAGGATTCTAGTCATTCGAATGATGATGTTCTTCAACCTTTTATTTATAAGAAGGAAATGGCAGCTGCCAAAGAAGAAGAAGATAATGACGAATTTTCTTGGGTTCTTCCCGATGAGGATTCAGAGTCTTCCAACTCTAGCAATGTGGTTCAAATAGAGGATGTTAGAAATAAGTCTAAAAAACCAAATCCTTATTTTAAATCCAAGTCCTCACTTCCAAAAGGAAAAAGATTGCATGGAAATAATAATTCCTATCTTAAAACATTACTAGTTTCCATTTTACTAGCAGTGGTTGTAGGGTTAGGTTTAGGTACAATGATCTTGAACTTTATTTCTGATACTGAAAGTGCTTCGAGCAACCCAGAAACTCCTTCAACACCAATAGTAGCGACACCTGCTGGAGAAGATGATCAAGGCAAGGGGACAGAAACTAAAACAGGTAGTTTAGATCTAGCTCCAATCCAAGCGGCGGTTGTTCAAGAAGGTAAGTATGGAAATAAGGATTCAGCCAGTGGATTAGCTAAGGACATGAGAGCTCTTGGCATTCCGTCTGCATCTGTTGAAATGGACGGTTTTTATTATGTTTTTGTTGGGATAGGTTCTTCTAAGGCTAGTGTTGATGAACTTGATAAAATTTTTGAAGATAAAGCTGGAAAGGAATCTTTTCACAAAGACATAGAAATCTCAGGTGGTAGTTTTTCAAATGTAACTGAACAAGATGCAATTTATATTAAAGGAAGTCAGACACTTTTTTCGCAATTATTATCTATTTCATCTAATTCGTTTGCATCAAGTAGCATCTCTGACGATGAATGGTCAAAAGTCACGGCTACATTTACTGACCTAGAGAAGCAAGACACATCAAAACTAAGTGAAGGACTACAATCATTTTCGTCTTCTATTATCGAGGCCTATAACCAACTAAAAACATATAAAGACTCCAAAAACGAAGAATCACTTTTAAAATCTCAACAAGAACTATTAAACGCTTTTTTAAACTACCAATCATGGAAAAATTCACTTTCTTAAGGAACTAATTACTAGTTCCTTTTTTTATATTTTTAAATGAAAAGGAATTTTAATTACTTAGTTTGGAATGAGCGAAGAGCCACTTGACTCCTGCGGGATCTAGTGGTCTCGGGAGACCCCGCAGGAGCCCCAGTGGCGACGAGGAGGCTCCCGGGGACCACCCCGCGGAAAGCAAGTGGATCGCAGCGAATGGAACTCTTAAATTCAAGGTCTCAATAGGAAAAGTTTATTATTAATCATTTTAATAAATACAGAAGGATAATTCCCACAATATGTTTTACAATAGAATTATCTACGTTGAAAATCAAATTTTCGAAAATTGTCTAGTGAAGCTGAATTTGATACGATAATGTAGTATCTTCCATTTTGATCAAAACTAAAGTTAAAGGGTGATTTACATGCAGCAACGCCTCATCTTAGCCTCAGGTTCTCCACGAAGAAAAGAACTTCTTAGTAATCTTCAGTTAACCTTCGATGTGATTGTAAGTGAAATTGAAGAAGTTGTTGATGAAACCATGACACCTGCAGAGGTCGTAATGTCATTAGCAAGCCAAAAAGCAGAGGACATCGCAAAGGAACATCGTGACGCCTACGTGATAGGGTCGGACACGGTTGTCGTTTTTCAGGATGAGATTTTAGGAAAGCCTAAAAATGAAGAAGATTCCTTTCGCATGCTAACGATGCTTTCAGGTAATACACATCATGTCTACACAGGAGTAGCAATTTCATATCAATCAGAAACCTTTACATTTTATGAAAAAACAGAAGTGACCTTCTGGGATCTAACAGAAGCAGAAATCCACACGTATATTAAGAGTGGTGAGCCAAAAGATAAAGCAGGCTCTTATGGAATTCAAGAGCTTGGTTCAGGACTTGTGAAAAATATCAATGGTGATTATTTTGCTGTTGTTGGGTTACCTGTGTCACGAACAATCCGGGAATTAAAGAGACTAGGTTACAATTTGTAATTTGTTTTTAACTCACTAATTACCCTTGCATTCTCCCAAGAAATTCATCAACCGTTATTATTTCATTTCTTTTTAAATAAAGGAGGAAATAATAGGTGAGTTCAACATTAATGATTCGAGATTTTCCAATTGATGAAAGACCACGGGAAAGAATGTTATCTGAAGGTCCTGGAAGCTTATCGAACCACGAGCTTTTAGCGATTATTTTAAGAACAGGGACAAAAGAGGAAAGTGTTCTTCAGCTTTCAAATCGATTGTTGAATCAATTTGAAGGACTAAGGATGTTAAAGGACGCGACCGTTGAAGAAATTACAAGCATTAAGGGAATTGGAACGGCTAAAGCTGTTCAAATAATGGCCTCCTTGGAGCTTGGTCGTAGAATTGGTCGCTTACAGTATGAAGACCGTTATACGATTCGATCGCCAGAAGATGGAGCAAATTATTTAATGGAGGAAATGCGCTTTTTAACTCAGGAGCACTTTGTTTGTCTTTATCTTAATACAAAAAATCAGGTGCTACATAAGCAAACGATTTTTATTGGAAGCTTAAATGCATCGATTGTACATCCCCGAGAGGTCTTCCGTGAAGCCTTTAAACGTTCGGCTGCATCTATTATTGCACTGCATAATCATCCCTCTGGCGACCCCACTCCAAGCCGTGAGGACATTGATGTAACGAAACGATTAGTCGAGTGTGGTAAAATAATTGGGATAGAGCTTTTAGATCATCTTATCATCGGCGAAAATAAATATGTTAGCTTAAAAGAAAAAGGGTATCTATAACCCCTATTTTTTTTCAAATGGTTGAGATATAATAATGGTTATGGGTTTTTGAGAAATGGAAAAGCTTTAGGATTTTCGTATCAGAAAGGAAGATACTTAATATGTTTGGAATTGGTACAAGAGACCTTGGTATAGATTTAGGAACAGCCAACACATTAGTTTTTGTAAAAGGAAGAGGAATTGTTGTAAGAGAGCCATCTGTAGTTGCTCTGCAAACAGATACAAGAAATATTGTCGCAGTTGGAAATGATGCAAAAAACATGATCGGTCGTACACCAGGAAATGTTGTTGCGCTTCGTCCAATGAAGGATGGAGTAATTGCTGACTATGAAACAACCGCAACGATGATGAAATATTACATAAGACAAGCTGTCAAAAAAGGATATTTTGCTCGTAAGCCATATGTCATGGTATGTGTACCATCAGGAATTACAGCCGTTGAAAAGCGTGCAGTTATTGATGCGACTAGACAAGCTGGGGCACGAGATGCTTATACCATTGAAGAACCATTCGCTGCGGCAATTGGTGCAAATCTACCTGTTTGGGAACCAACTGGTAGTATGGTTGTTGATATTGGTGGAGGAACGACTGAAGTAGCGATTATTTCACTTGGAGGAATTGTTACAAGTCAATCGATCCGTGTGGCTGGTGATGAAATGGATGATGCAATCATTCAATATATTCGTAAAACCTACAATCTTATGATTGGAGACCGTACGTCTGAAGCAATTAAAATCGAAATTGGTTCAGCCGGTTCACCAGAGGGTGTAGATAATATGGAAATTAGAGGTCGTGACCTTTTAACAGGTCTTCCTAAAACGATTGAAATCACAGCTCAAGAAATTTCTGGAGCTTTACATGATACCGTTTATGCGATTGTTGATTCAGTGAAAAACACACTTGAAAAGACGCCACCAGAGCTTGCTGCTGATATCATGGACCGTGGTATTGTGCTAACAGGTGGTGGAGCATTACTCCGCAATCTAGACAAAGTCATTAGTGAAGAAACAAGTATGCCTGTATTAATTGCTGAAGATCCTCTTGATTGTGTAGCAATTGGAACAGGGAAAGCATTAGATCATATTGATTTATTTAAAAATAAGTCAAATGACTATCGTTAAATAGTAATTAGAAATAAGAGGTGTAGGTCATGCCACAATTTTTTCTAAATAAACGACTTATATTGTTACTTGTTAGTATCATCTTCTTAGTGGCATTGATTGGTTTTTCATTACAAGAGCGAGATAAATTAACATGGCCAGAGCAGTTTGTTAAGGATTCGGTCGGCTGGGTTCAATCGATTTTTCATAGGCCTTCCCAATCCTTAGCTGGCTTTTTTAACAATATAAATGAAATTAAACATACGTATGAGGAAAATAAACTTCTCAAAGAAAAACTTGATGCTTATGTTGTGCTTGAAACAGAAGCACAAGCTCTTAGAAAAGAGAATGAAGAATTACGTGAAATTTTAGACAAAACAGAAAGCCTTGATCAGTTTGAAAGCATTCAAGCAACCGTTATTAATCGTGAACCATCACTTTGGTATGATTTAATCACGGTAAACAAAGGCAGTCAGCATGGTGTTGAAGCCAATATGGCTGTAATCACAGCTAAGGGTTTGATTGGCAAAGTTAAAAATGTGTCAGCATACCATTCAACGATTCAGCTTTTAAGTTCTCCAGACCGAAAAAATCGGATCTCAGCATATGTTCAAAGTGTAAAGAATGAATTCTTTGTGATTGAAGGATATGACGAGGAAAAAGAGTCGCTTTTATTAAAAGAGATACCATACGAAATTGAAATTGAAGAGGGTCAACAAGTGCTTACATCAGGTTTAGGTGGAGTTTTTCCACGTAATTTACTGGTGGGTGAAATAACAGAAGTGGTTGCCGATAATTATGGATTAACGAAGACAGCTTATGTTAAGCCTGCTGCTGATTTCTATGAAATTCAAAATGTCATTATCGTCGAACGAAAAATGGAAGCTGTTGACGAAGAAGGTGATGGAAGTTGATGAAGAGGTTTATCCTCCCTATCATCCTATTACTTTTATTCATCAGTGAAAGTATTTTTGTTGATGTATTACCTTCATCTTTCATAAATGGAGACTTTTTATTAGTACCACGGTTTTTAGTTGTGACAATTGTCTTTATATCAATCACAGGCAATCGTACAGAGGGCATGGTTTTAGGTGGTATTTTTGGATTATTAACCGATATTGTCTATACAGGTATTTTAGGAATATATATGTTTAGTTATCCCTTGATTGCCTATCTTATTTCGAAATTAGCTAGAATTCTACAAAATCACATTGTTATTATTTCGATACTAAGTGTGATTGGAGTTCTTTTAATAGAGTGTTTTGTTTATCTAGTAAATATATTAATTGGATTTACATCGATATCCGTTGAAACCTTTTTATATGAAAGACTGATTTCCACGCTTCTTTTAAATGGTGTGTTTATCGCATTAGTTTCATATCCATTATTCAAATTAGTAGAAAAGCTTAATGTCGACGAATAATTGTGTCGAATGAAAAAACTTTTGTTGGATTAGAGGAAATACTTAGTTCTTTGTTGAAATATAAAGCATTGAGGTGAACATCTTGAAGGGACAAAAACAACAATTTGTTACAATAAAGGGCACAAAAGATGGTTTAACATTACATCTCGATGATCAATGTTCATTTCGAGAGCTTGTGTATGAATTAACAGAAAAATTAGCATTAAATCAAAAACAAACCGAAGATAGTCCGTTACTTGCTGTACGGTTAAAAGTTGGGAATCGCTTTTTAACAAAAGTGCAAGAAGAAGAGCTCAGAACAATTATTAGGAGTAAGAAAAACTTAATCGTTGATTCGATCGATAGTAATGTCATCACGAAAAGTGAGGCGCTTGAGCTTAAGAAAAAAAACGAGATTGTGTCGGTGACCAAAATTGTACGTTCTGGACAAGTTCTAGAGGTCGAGGGTGACCTCTTATTAATAGGTGATGTAAATCCAGGTGGGACGGTTATTGCTACAGGCAATATCTTTGTATTAGGTTCACTACGTGGGATCGCAAAAGCTGGTTTTGATGGAAATAAAGAGGCAGTAATTGCAGCTTCATTGATGAAGCCATCACAATTACGAATCAGTGATATAATGAATAGAGCACCTGACACTCGTAAAGATGATGAACAAAATGATATGGAATGTGCATATGTTGATGAAAATGAAATGATTGTAATTGATCGATTACAACAGTTAATTCATTTGAGACCTAATTTAACAAGGTTAGAAGGGGGAATCTAGCTGTGGGAGAGGCAATTGTAATAACATCAGGAAAAGGAGGCGTCGGTAAAACGACGACTTCAGCCAATATCGGCACGGCTCTTGCCCTACAAGGTAAACGTGTTTGTTTAGTAGACACTGACATTGGTCTTCGAAATTTAGACGTGGTAATGGGATTAGAAAATCGAATTATCTATGATTTGGTTGATGTTGTTCAAGGTCGCTGTAAGCTTCATCAAGCACTTGTGAAGGACAAGCGCTTTGACGACCATTTATTTTTACTTCCTGCCGCTCAAACGAGTGATAAAACAGCAGTAAAACCAGATCAAATGAAAAAGCTCATCGATGAGCTAAAACAAGATTTTGACTATATCATTATCGATTGCCCTGCTGGGATTGAACAAGGCTACCAAAACGCTGTTGCTGGGGCAGATCGTGCGCTTGTCGTTACGACACCAGAAATATCAGCAGTTCGAGATGCAGACCGAATAATTGGATTGCTAGAAAAAGAGAAAATTGAGCCACCAAGACTTATCATCAACCGTATCCGTAATCATATGGTGAAAAATGGTGATATGCTTGATGTTGATGAAATCGTCACACATCTTTCGATTGATTTAATTGGTATTGTTGCTGATGATGATAGCGTTATAAAAGCTTCTAACAATGGCGAACCAATTGCACTAGACGGAAATAGTAAATCTGGAATCGCTTATCGTAACATTGCGAGAAGAATCCTAGGTGAAAGTATTCCACTTCAATCACTAGACGCTGATGACAAAGGCGTGTTTACAAAACTTAAAAAGTTCTTTGGAGTTCGTTAAAAAACGAGACTACAAGATTAAAAGAGTTAGTTCCTCAGGAAGTTTGAGAGCTAGCTCTTTTTTTGATAGGCAGGAGCTTTGTGATTCATCTTTGTAAACTTTCCCGTGGGAATTGGAACTCATCATAAGTGGAAAAATTCCGGCTAATGTATCTAATAGGGGCTTAAGAAGCAGATATAAGCGGAGAAATTCCGGTTAACATCTCTAATATATGACTAAATCTAAAGATTATGGTCATATAAGCGGAAAAACTCCGGTAATTTTTAGGGAAATGTTGATATTTCCCATGATAAGCGGAATTTTTCCGTTTAAATTCAAAAGTCTTTTAAACTCACTATAAACATATTAGAGTGGCGTCCTTTCCTTTCAGAAAAAGAGCCTTTTTCCCATTTTTCATCTATTCCAATAGACGACCCTTGTGATACACTTAATCTATCAGAAATTACCAAATGTTGACTGATAGGAGGCGCTCTCTTGAAAAACAAAATAAATCTTGAAATCACTTTAGGCATTATCTCAGTCATAACAGGAGCAATCTATTTGATAGGTGTCTATGGACCTACAGAAGCAGAAATCGCAAACTGGGGATTCATTGCTACAATCTTAGGTGGTTGTATGATCTTCTTTGGTATTAATAAAGGAGAAATTACTAATTTGTTTAAAATCATTCTCCTCGGTTTCTTATTACTAATACAACTCCCGGCAATATTTCTTTGGTTCATGTTCCATGGCAGTAACATCTCAGACGGTACACCCCCAACACAATTCATCGCCCACTGGATCTTCGCCACACCACACATCATGATCGTACTAATCGGAGTTGCAATTATTGTCACAACACTAAAACAAAAAACGGCGTAAGAGCTTTCTAATACATAGAAGGTTCTTTTTTGTTTATGATGTCTACCCTGAAAAAAGAAAAGCGGAAGGCACTCGTTCATCGGCGACAGGCATAAGGCAAGCCGGCTGGAAGGTTGCTCTTTAACCTTCTAGATGGATTGACTTAGACCTGAGAGCCGATAGCCTGGAGCTAGACACTAAGCTAAGTATAATTTTTCATCCTCCATGGTGCGAATATTTCATTAGCATAGATGTCTACCCTAAGAATACAAAGTTAGCGGAGTTCCATGAGCTGCGATCCACTTGCTTTCCGCGGGGTGGTCCGTGAGCCTCCTCGTCGCCAGGGGCGGGCTTCTGCGGGGTCTCACGAGACCACTGGATCCCGCAGGAGTCAAGTGGCTCTCCGCTCATTCCACACTGAGGAGGAAACATTTTTTCATACTCCATGGTGCGAAATACTTATTTAGCATGGATGTCTACCCTGAAAAAAGAAATGCAGAAGGCGCTCGTTCATCGGCGACAGGCATAAGACAAGCCGGCTAGAAGGTTGCTCTTTAACCTTCTAGCAGGATTGACTTAGACCTGAGAGCCGATAGCGCCTGGAGCTAGACACTACGCTAAGTATAAAGTTTTTTCATCCCCCATGGTGCGAATTAAATTAGCGTAGATGTCTACCCTGAAAATACCTAATGATGTAGAGTTCCATGAGCTGCGATCCACTTGCTTTCCGCGGGGTGGCCCGTGAGCCTCCTCGTCGCTTCTGAGCTCCTGTGGGGTCTCACGAGACCACTGGATCCCGCAGGAGTCAAGTGGCTCTCCGCTCATTCCACACTAGGTGAATCCACTATTTTCATACGCCATGGTGTAAATTCTCATTCGCATGGATGTCTACCCTGAAAATAGAAATGCTGAAGGCGCTCGTTCATCGGCGACAGGCATAAGACGAGCCGGCCAGAAGGTTGTGCTTTTTAACCTTCTTGCCGGATTGACTTATGACCCCGAGCCGATAGCGCCTGGAGCTAGACACTAAGCTAAGTATAATTTTTCATCCTCCATGGTGCGAATATTTCATTAGCATAGATGTCTACCCTAAGAATACAAAGTTAGCGGAGTTCCATTCGCTGCAATCCACTTGCTTTCTGCGAGGCTCACCACATGGCACGCGGAAAGGGCGTGGATCGCAGTGAATGGAAAGTTTACTCAGTTTGTGTCCCAAGTGAATGGAACTCTTTGCGGAGTTTTTTTATTAAACCTATCTAATAAATAACCAATTAATCTACGACAAATAGTCATATCCCTTAAGGACAAGTCATAAACTTGTACAAACTTCGTTTAAGGGAATGGTGTATTATGAGTCATCGCGCGAATGAAATTAGAAAACGAATAGCCAAAAGAAAACGAGAACGACTTCCAAGTTCTCCCTCACCAAACAGAAGAGGACCAACTCCTTTTCTAATGAATGAGGAAGAGAAATATGGTCATGATTCCTTTTCATCTTATGATGGAGGTCCAGGAGAGGGCGGACATCCACTTTTCCGAAAAGAAGTCTTCATGTTCAAAATTCTTGTTTCGGTTTGTCTTGTATTAGTTGTTGCTATCTTATTTAAAAATGGATCAGCTCAGTTTGACCCGGCACGGACCTTTGTATCAGAAACGATGCAAAATGATTTTCAATTTACAGCCGTATCAGAATGGTATGAGGAACAATTCGGAAATCCATTAGCATTGTTCCCGACCGAAAAGGAAAAAGAGACGGAGTCTGAGGTCGCAAATGTCCCTCAATATGCAGTACCAGCAACAGGTAGAGTACTTGAGAGCTTTGAGAAAAATGGTCAAGGCATCATGGTTGAAACTGGAAGTAATTCTTCTGTAAAAGTGATGGATAGTGGAACTGTTATGTTTGCTGGCACAAGGGAAGACACTGGGAAAACAGTCATGATCCAGCATGCAGATGGTAGTCAAACCTGGTATGGCAACTTAGAATCGATTGCAGTCCCACTTTATACGTATGTCAAGGTAGGGGATGAGGTAGGTAAGGTTACAGATACGGAAAATGAGAAAGGAATGTTTTATTTTGCCATCAAGCAAGGTAATACATTTATCGATCCGATTCAGGTGATACAGTTTGATAGCCTTGATTAAGCTATTTTCAAAAATTCATATTCATCCATTATTATGGGGACTAATAGGACTTGCAATTGTTACTGCCCATTTTAGAGAACTTCTTCTACTGTTCGTCATTGTATTTGTCCATGAAATGGGTCACGCGCTTTGTGCCCATTTTTTTTCATGGAGAATAAAACGTATTCTTCTCCTTCCCTTTGGGGGCATGGCTGAGATGGAGGAGCATGGAAATCGCCCGTTAAAAGAGGAAATTCTGGTGACAATTGCTGGACCTATTCAACACATTTGGATGGTTGCGGTTGCCTATCTGCTCTATTCGATCTCATTCATTTCCCAATCAACATTTGATCTTTTTGTCTTCCAAAATATGATGATTTTTTGTTTTAATCTGCTCCCAATTTGGCCATTAGATGGTGGAAAACTGTTATTTGCTTTATTTTCATGGAAGCTGCCATTCTTTCAATCTCATAAAATGATGCTTTTATCTTCCTGTACAGCGATTGCTTTATTTTTAATTGGGTTAATCATCATCAATCCAATGCAATTAAATTTATGGATCATTGTTGTTTTTCTCATTTATTCAGTGTTTGACGAATGGAAAAATCGACATTATGTGTTAATGCGATTTTTGCTAGAAAGATATTACGGAAAACGGAACAACATTTTAATGCTGAAGCCCTTAGAGGTAGATGAGAAGGATAAAATTCAAGATATTTTATGGTTATTTCAAAGAGGGTATAAGCATCCGATCGTTATTTATAAGAATGGAAAAAAGCAACTTCCGATTGATGAAAATGAACTATTATATGCATATTTTTCAGAAAAAAAGACCACTGAAACGGTTGGAGAAGTATTTTATTCATATTGACGTAGCCTGAGAAAATCGGTAAATTGATAGCATCAAGTTACGTCAAAGTGAGGCTTTACATAGTGAGAAAAATGATAGTGAATTGCACGTCTACTGAAAAGAGACTTGCTATTATCGAAGAAGAACAAGTTGTAGAAATTAAAATTGCTCAGCCTGGGACCAGAGAACATATTGGGGACATTTATGTTGGAAGAATAACGGATGTTATACCTGGAATGCAAGCGGTATTTGTGGACATCGGCACAGGAAAAAACGGCTATCTCCATCGAGATCAATTAGTATCGTATCATCTTTCACCTTTAACTAAAGAGCAAAAGAAAGACAAAAGTGTTTCTTCCTTTGCTTCTCAAGGTCAAGAGATCTTAGTTCAAGTTGTGAAAGAAGGGGTCGGAGGCAAAGGGCCAAGACTAACTGAAATGGTTGAACTTTCCGGAAGTCACCTTGTTTATATGCCAAAAGGCAAACAGCTTTCTGTTAGTAAAAAAATGCGTACTGAAGAGGAACGAGAAAAGTGGAGACGATTTGGTGAGCAAGTTTGTAATGAGGAAGAAGGAGTTATTTTTCGAACATCCTGTGAAAATCAACACGATGAGATTGTGCTTCAGGAGTTAACACAACTTAGAGCTACAGCTGAAGAAATCGTTACTAGACAGAGAGAAAGAAATAAGCCTGGAATTGTGTTTGAAGCCTTATCGATGGTTCGGAGGCTTCTTCAGGATGAAAATATGGAAAAAATTACCGAACTCATTGTTGATGATTTTGAAATCTTTCAAGAACTTAAACGAGAATATCCTGATAAAATACAGCGATATCAAAGGAAAGAAAATATTTTTACGTCATATGGAATCGATCTTGAGCTTGAAAAAGCATTACATAAAAAAGTTACTTGTAAAAATGGTTCTTATATTATTATTGAAAAAACAGAAGCTTGTACGGTCATTGATGTAAATTCTGGTAAATTCAAGGCGGAAACTAGCCAACGAGATACTGCTCTTTTAACAAATATTGAAGCAGCAAAGGAAATTGCTCGTCAACTTCGGCTCAGAAATATTGGTGGAATAGTTTTAGTTGATTTCATCGATATGAAAAATGTAAAAGACCAACAAAAGGTAATTGATTCATTTAAAGAAGTAGCTAAAAAAGATCGCCTGTTAGTGAGAGTTCTTGGATTTACCGCTTTAGGTATCCTTGAAATTACGAGACAAAAAACAAACCAAAGTTTGTCAGAGATTCTGCAGTCACCGTGTTATTTATGTAACGGAACAGGAAAAAGCCTTAGTATTGAAAGTATGTACTATCAAATGGAAAGGCAATTACTGGAGTATCATGGCAGTGATTATGAAGCTGCATGGATTGAAGTTACTCCTGAATTACGAGAATTCATTGATAAAAAGAAGCGAAAACCCTTAGAAGAAAAATTATCTCTTTCTATTTTTATCACAGAACGATATAATGGAGAGCGTGGTTATCATATTCGTCATCTCGGTTCAGTCCAGGAAGTGCAGAATCGAGTAGAATAGGTATCTATTTTTAAATTTTTATTGACACTAGACTCACGATTATGATAATATTCTTATGTTATTGTTTGTAGCACCCTTGCTACAACCGCACAGACCAGGTATTAAGATTTTAGTAGTAAAATGCTAAAGCACCTGCCGATGGCGAGTCTTAGTCCAAATTATAGGAGGTGCAATTATGTACGCAATTATTGAAACTGGTGGTAAGCAAATCAAGGTTGAAGAAGGCCAAGCAATCTACGTTGAGAAATTGAACGGAGAAGCTGGTGAAACAGTTACTTTTGACAAAGTATTATTCGTTGGTGGCGAAAACGTGAAAGTTGGTAGCCCAACTGTTGAAGGTGCTTCTGTAACAGCTAAAGTTGAAAAACAAGGTCGCGCTAAGAAGATCGTTGTTTTCAAATATAAAGCTAAAAAGAACTACCGTAAAAAGCAAGGTCACCGTCAACCATACACTAAAGTTGTTATCGAAAAGATCAACGCTTAAGGGTTAACGGATGATTAAAGTAACGATTACACGTTCAGAGCATGGTTCTATCGATTCATTTACGATGAGTGGACATGCTAACTTTGCGAAGCGAGGTCAAGATATTGTTTGTGCAGGTGCGTCAGCTGTTTCCATTGGAACGGTTAATGCAATAGTCGCGCTAACAAATGTTGTTCCTGAGATTGAGCAAGGTGGTAATGGTGGCTTTCTCCGCTGTGTGATTCCTAACGGATTAGCACAAGAGATTGAAGAGAAAGTACAATTGCTTCTTGAAGGTATGTTAATATCGTTAGAAACAATTGAAAAAGATTATGGACAGCATATAAAAATTACTAAATAACAGGAGGTGCAAACTAATGTTAAGATTAGATCTTCAGTTCTTCGCTTCTAAAAAAGGGGTAGGTAGTACTAAAAACGGTCGTGATTCAATCTCGAAACGTCTTGGTGCAAAACGTGCTGATGGTCAATTCGTTTCAGGTGGATCAATTCTTTACCGTCAACGCGGTACAAAAATTTATCCAGGTGAGAACGTAGGCCGTGGTGGAGACGATACTCTATTCGCAAAAGTTGACGGTGTTGTTAAATTTGAGCGTTTAGGTCGTGACCGTAAGCAAGTAAGCATCGTACCAGTTGCTCAAGAAGCTTAATACTTCCTAGAAAACTCTAGCCGCTAAGGTTAGAGTTTTCTTTTTGTTGTCGTATTTTAGCAAAAGGTCTGTTATAATTTTCATGGGGAAAACTTAGAAATTCTAAGTAAGTATATAAACATACTACATACATATCAGAATGAAAATAAACCTATAAAAGGACAATAAGAAAATCGGTGAAACTTTCTTATATAGGAGTTACGTGATGAAAAAGGATTGGAATACTGTTGAGATTTTAAAACACTCCAGGCACGATTGGTTAAATAAAATTCAGTTAATCAAGGGCAATATTGCTCTTGAAAGATTAGATCGTGTGAAGGAAATTATAGAGGAAATTGTAATAGAAACACAAAATGAAACGAAACTGACGAATTTGCAGCTTCCTTCATTAGCTGCTTTTTTGATGACATATAATTGGGAACAGCATAAATTTACAATTGAGTTTGAAGTCTTAGGAGAATTGATAAACTTATCAGAGTATGATCAGTCCCTAACTGAGTGGTGTGAACAGTTTTTCTCATTGCTTGAGAAACACGTTGACGCAAACGGTGAAAATCATTTATTTGTTTCGGTTGAATTGTTCGAGGAAGAAACTCGTTTTCTTTTTGATTTTAGTGGAATAATAGAGAATACAGAAGTGATTACCCAATCACTCAAAAAGAAAACACTAAAGAACATTGAGCTCATTGATTGTAGTGTACATACCCATGAATTAACAGTAAGTGTTCGTTTAGTTAAGTAATCTTTGAACAAAAGCCAAGTTTTAGGCTTATAAGACCGGAGGGAATCAAATGTTTGTCGATCAAGTCAAAGTGTTTGTAAAAGGTGGAGACGGTGGTAACGGAATTGTAGCCTATCGTCGTGAGAAATATGTGCCAATGGGTGGTCCAGCAGGTGGAGACGGTGGTAAAGGTGCTGACGTCATCTTTGAAGTAGAAGAAGGACTACGTACATTAATGGACTTCCGTTATCAACGTCATTTTAAGGCAAAACGTGGAGAACATGGAATGTCTAAAAATCAGCATGGGAAAAATGCTGAGCCGATGATTGTTAAAGTTCCACCTGGAACCGTGGTATCAGATGTGAATACGGGTGAGGTTATTGCTGATTTGACTCAACATGGTCAGAGAGCAATCATTGCTAAAGGTGGTCGTGGTGGTCGAGGAAATTCTCGTTTTGCTACACCAGCTAACCCTGCTCCTGAAATTGCCGAAAATGGTGAACCAGGACAAGAGCGCGATATTCAATTAGAGCTAAAGGTTTTAGCTGATGTTGGTTTAGTTGGCTTCCCGAGTGTTGGAAAATCAACGCTTTTATCAGTGGTTTCATCTGCAAAACCAAAAATCGGTGAATATCACTTTACAACCATCGTTCCAAACCTTGGAGTAGTGGAAACTGAAGATGGTCGTAGCTTTGTTATGGCTGATTTGCCTGGACTGATTGAAGGGGCACATCAAGGAGTAGGTTTAGGACACCAATTCCTTCGTCATATTGAGCGCACACGTGTTATCGTCCATGTGATCGATATGTCTGCATTAGAAGGACGCGATCCATATGAAGATTACCTAACAATTAATGAAGAATTAAAAGAGTATAATCTTCGGTTAACTGAAAGACCACAAATTGTTGTTGCTAACAAAATGGACATGCCTGATGCCGAGGAAAATCTTGAAGCATTTAAAGAGAAGCTTAATAATGATGATGTAAGAATTTTCCCAATCTCAGCAGTAACACGTCAAGGGGTTAGAGACTTATTATTTACAGTTGCTGATTTAATTGAAACAACACCAGAATTCCCTATGGAAATCGAAGAAGAAGTATCAGACAAGCGTGTTGTTTATCGTCATGAAAAAGCGGAAAATGACTTTGAACTTTCTAGAGACCCAGATGGAGCGTGGGTAATCTCCGGAGATAAAATTGAAAAGCTATTCAAAATGACCAACTTAGAACGTGAAGAATCAATCCGTAGATTCTCAAGACAAATGCGCGGCATGGGAATTGACGACGCACTACGCGAACGCGGAGCAAAACATGGCGACACAGTTAGATTAATGGAATTTGAATTTGAATTTGTTGAGTAAAAAAATATTCGCACCATGAAGGATGAAAAGTATTAACATAGTTGGAATGAGCGGAGAGTCACCTGACTCCTGCGGGATATAGCGGTTTCGGGAGACCCCACAGGAGCCATAGGCGACGAGGAGGCTCCCGGATCGCCCCGCGGAAAGCAGGTGGATCGCAGCGAATGGAACTCGCTCAACTAGTTATTTTCAGAGTAGACAATATATTAAAGATAAGAGTTTGGATGGGTATGTCATATAGACAAAAAGAGATATACCTTGAGGGGTGGGGAGAAACATGACCAAAAAACTAGATGAAAAATTTTATCTTGTACGTGAAGACGTCTTACCAGAAGCCATTCGAAAAACACTAGAGGCAAAAGAATTAATTGAACGTGGCAAAGCAGAATCAATCGCTATCGCCACACAGCAAGTAGATTTAAGCCGAAGCGCCTTCTATAAATACCGTGATACGGTTTTTCCTTTTCATACAATGGTAAAGGAACAAATCATTAGTTTGTTTTTTCACTTAGAAGATCGTTCAGGAACACTATCACAGTTGTTAGCCGTGGTGGCTGAAGTAGGTTGTAATGTCCTCACCATCCACCAAACGATACCACTAAGAGGAAAAGCTAATGTTACATTATCACTAAATACTTCGGGTATGTCTGTGGAAATTACCGAACTGATTTCCAAACTAAAACGTCTAGAATTTGTAGATAAGGTAGACATCCTTGGTACAGGCGCATAGGGGGAGAATCAGTTTTGAAGGATTTAAAATTAATTGGTTATTTAGGACCGAAAGCAACATTTTCTGAGCAAGCAGTTAAAACCTTTTTTCCAAACAGCACTCGTAAGTCATATGATACGATTCCTTCGTGTATTGATGCAGCAGAAGAAGATCAAGTTGATGCAGCTGTAGTACCGCTTGAAAATACAATCGAAGGATCTGTAAATTTAACGTTAGATTACTTAATCCATGAACAGCCACTCCAAATTGTTGGAGAAGTGACTGTCCCGATTCAGCAACATTTGATGGTACACCCAAACCACGCAGACGATTGGACGAGTCTAGAAAAAGTTTATTCTCATCCACATGCCATCGCACAATGTCATAAGTTTTTGCATCAAACATGTCCAGAAGCCAAAATTGAGTATGTAACATCAACAGCGGCAGCTGCGGAATATGTAAGTCAGAATAGTGAACGACCAGTTGCAGCAATTGCGAATGAACTTGCTGCAAAAGAATATGGATTAATAATTGTGAAGCGCGATATTCATGATTTTGACAATAATCACACGCGATTTGTTGTTCTTCATAAAGCAGACCATCAACTAATCGTAGACGGATTAGAGAATAAGGGCTATAAAACTACCTTGATGATTACATTGCCATCCGACCAAGCCGGAGCACTACACCAAGTACTCTCAGCATTTGCATGGCGTAAGCTTAATTTGTCAAAAATTGAATCCAGACCAATGAAAACAGGATTAGGTAATTATTTTTTCATCATCGATATCGAACAACAAATGGATGAGGTTTTAATTCCCAGTGCAATTGCTGAATTGGAAGCGTTAGGTTGTTCAGTTAAAGTATTAGGTAGTTATCCTTATTTTTAAAACCTAAAGAGGACCGTAGAAGGTCTTTTTTTTATGGGAAAAAATGTACTTCAAGATAATAACAAGTTAATTAGAAATTACTAAAGGGAGGTGATTTGCTGGATAAAGAGGAATTTAAACTCACATCTTCTGAAATTAGTTCATTATGGGCCAGTATATTAATGACAACTAGGCACCATACGAATGAATAATTGTATGAAGTAATTACTAAGTGTGTAATGAGCAAAGAGCCACTTGACTCCTGCGGGATATAGCGGTCACATGAGACCCCGAAGGAGCCAAAAGCGACGAGGAGGCTCATGGACCGCCCCGTGGCATCCCGCGAGTGGATTGCAGCGATTGGAACGCTCTAACCCTGGGGAAAGCGAGTGAACTGTAGCGAATGGAATTCCTTCACACTAAGAAATTATAAAAAAAAAGTTATCTCCTTGAATAGGAAATAACTTTTTTTTACATTCTACGACTCAATCAAATACCCAGCCCTAGCAAGCGCCGCACAAGCCGCATCAAGCTTTGCAATCGAATCTGCCTCTAACGTATGCAAATGAGTTCCATCCGTCAACGAAGATAAATAGGCAGCCTTCGTCTCAACGATTTTTGCGATAAACTGGTCAACTTCCTTTCGATTGCTAACCATAATGGATGCAGTCAAATCTCCGTACACAGGATGCTCGATAATAACATCCTTTATCGTTACCCCATTATCAACAATCAGATAAAGCTCGTCCACTGTCTGATTTGGTTTATGGAAGCTAGCAATTACCCTTTGGTGGATTTCTTCTTTTCCTTGATGCTTAAGATAAATATATCCCTGACTAGTTGCAATAATTGGTTCATTCCTTGCTTTAAGAAGAGAAATATCCTGAACAATAATTTGACGGCTTACATTTGCTTTTGCAGCTAAATCTCCGCCTGTAATAGGATCTCTTTCATTCTTTAATAGCTCTAAAATGAATTCACGACGTTCTTCTCCTAAGATTTTTTTATCTTTCATATAACGTCACCTTCTCTCTATTTTTTGTCCAGTATTTTATGAAAAACGGAAATAACGTGATCAATCTCTTTTGCTGAAGTTGAGCTGCCAAAGGATATACGTATAAATTGTTTCGCTTCTTCAGCTGTTTTACCGATCGCTGTCATTGTTTTTGAAGGAGCTTGTTGACCGACTGAACAGGCGCTACCTGTGGAAATCGCAATCCCATGACGATTACATTCAAGCATCATATACTGACCTTCTATTCCTAAAGTACGTAAGCCAACGATATGAGGTAATTGTCGATTTGGGCTTTCAATGATTTCAATTTTTTTCATGAAAGGTAGTAATCCCTGGGTTAGCTGTGCTCGTAATGATTGAAATTTGTCTTGGTTTACTGTCAAGCTATTACATTGATGTTGTGCTGCAGTGACAAAGGCTGCAATTCCTGGAAGGTTAATCGTGCCTGGGCGAAAGCCATTTTCATGGGTTGTATTTGGTAAAGAAGGTACCCATTTAACACTAGGTGATAGATAAACCGCACCGACTCCTTTTGGACCATAAATTTTATGACTAGAAATCGACAAACTATCTATCTTCATTTTTACCACATCAATAGGGAGCTTGCCAAAGGTTTGGACACAATCACAATGTAATAAAATATTATATTTTTTTAAGAGAACTCCAATCCCTATAATATCTTGAACAACTCCAATCTCAGAATTAGCATGCTGTATAGATGCTAAGATCGTCGTTGGTTGAATTGCATTTTCAAGAACTTCTATATTCACTCTTCCAAATTGATCTACAGGAAGATAGGTAACCTCGTAACCTTCGCTTTCAAGCTTTTGAAAATAATGTTGTAAGGAAGAGTGTTCAGTGGAAGTTGTAATAATATGATTTCCTTTTGCAGAATTCCCCTTAATTAGTGATTCGAGAGCTAGTATATTAGACTCTGTTCCACCACTTGTAAAATAAATGCCTTCTTTTTTTGCATTGATCAATACTGCTAGTTCATTACGACAATTTTCAAGTAAGCTTTTTGCGTTTGTCCCAATATCATGTAAGCTGCTTGTATTTCCGAACCAATTTTTAGCTACTTCAGTGTATACCTGAATGGCTTCTTCACTCATAGGCGTCGTTGCAGCGTAATCTAAATAGATCATAGATTGTTCCTCCATTTAAAAATAAGGCATTAAGCTCTATTAGAAATTTTAACAGATTATTTGCAAGAAAAAAGTCTTGTCATTTAAGTTGATATGTGTAAATATAGGTGACAAGACAGTTAAAAGTATAGGAGGCGTAGAATCATGCCTTTTGCTGATATTATAATTATTGGAAGCGGAATTGCTGCATTAAGTGCTGCAAAGCAACTTGCTAAACAAAAAAATGTGATGATTATCACAAAGTCTAAAGTGGAAGATAGTAATTCAATGCTTGCCCAAGGCGGTATCGCTGCTGTTATTGATAAAGATGACGTATGGAGGGAACATTACAGAGACACGGTTGTAGCTGGGTGTTACCATAATGATCAAAAAGCAGTGAAAAAGCTTGTGAAAGATGGAACATGCTCAGTTAAAAAGCTGATTCATGAAGGTATGCTGTTTGATCGAAATGAACAAGGAGAATTCCATTTAGGTCAAGAAGGCGCACATAATCGTCGGCGAATTTTACATGCTGGTGGAGATGCAACCGGAAAAGAACTTGTTCAGTTTATGTTTAAACAGCTTCAGGAACAAGTGAATATTATCGAAAATGAAATGGCTATAGATTTAATCATCCATGATGGAAAGTGCATCGGACTAAAAACAATTAATAATAACGATCATGTGAAGAAGTATTATGCTAATCATGTAATTTTAGCAACAGGTGGTTGTGGAAGTTTATATAAGGTGTCTTCTAATAACGAAACTGTTGTTGGAGACGGCTTTAGTATGGCCTATCGTGCAGGCGCGGAGCTTGCTGATCTTGAGTTTATGCAATTTCATCCGACGATGTTATATACACAAGGTGGATCTAAGGGTCTAGTATCGGAAGCAGTTAGAGGTGAAGGGGCTTTCCTTGTGAACAACCATGGTGTAAAAATTATGGAAAATGTTCATGTGCAAAAAGATTTGGCACCTAGAGATATTGTTGCTAGGGCGATTCATCATGAAAGAAGTTTAGGAAATGATGTATTTTTAAATATCTCAATGATTTCAAATTTCAAGCAACGTTTCCCGACAATTACGGCTTTATGTGAGGATGCAGGTATTGATATTACAGCTGGATTAATTCCTGTTGCGCCAGGAGCCCATTTTATTATGGGCGGGGTAAAAACGAACCTCCATTCCGAAACGAGTATACCTGGCTTATATGCGGTTGGAGAGGTTGCGTGTACGGGGGTTCATGGAGCAAACCGTCTTGCGAGTAATTCTTTATTAGAAGGAATTGTCTTCGGTGAAAATCTAGCAAACTATATTCTTAGTAAAAAAAGCGTCACTTCTATACAAAGCTCAACCAAAACGGAATATGCTCATCAAAAAATCGATATTGAATTACCTACAAGATTCGAAATACAGGAAATGATGACCTCTTTTGTTGGAATTGAACGTGATCGAAAAGGTCTTTTATATGTAAAAAATTGGTTTGAGAAATATCTCCATTTAGGGTGGCTCTCAACATCTCTGAAAGAGGGAACAAAGGAACAAATCAAAACGATTAATATGTTATCCAATGGATGGTTAATTGCGACATCTGCCCTACTTCGAACGGAGAGTAGAGGAGGACATTATCGAACCGACTATCCATTAAGTAAAACACACTGGCAAAATAAACAGGTGGTCAGACAAAAGGATAAAGAACTAATTTCTTTAGTTGAACCACTGTTAGGAGTGAAATAACTTGAACCAAATTAAATTACAACAATTATTACAAGCTTTTTTTATAGAAGATATCGGTGAAGGTGATCTTACAAGTCAATCTATTTTTCCAAAATCAAGAATTGGCGAAGGGAAAATGATTGCAAAGGAAGCGGGAATTGTTGCTGGAGTTGAATTAATTAAAACAGGATATTTATTGCTCGACCAGACAATTGAAGTTCAACTATTAAAGGAAGATGGTGATTACCTTGAGAAAGGAGAAATCATCGCGACCGTAAAAGGACCAATGGGTCAACTACTAACAGGTGAACGTGTGATTTTAAATTTATTACAGCGAATGAGCGGAATTGCGACTCTAACAGATAAGGCGGTAAAAGCGTTAAACAGTGATCATACAAAAGTGTGTGATACAAGGAAAACCACACCTGGTTTAAGAATGCTTGAAAAATATGCAGTAACCTGTGGTGGTGGGTATAACCATCGATTTGGACTGTATGATGCAGTCATGATTAAGGATAATCATATTGCCTTTGCTGGCTCAATTACGAACGCTGTGAATGCGGTTCGGGCAAAAGTAGGGCATATGGTCAAAATTGAAGTTGAAACGGAAAGCAAGGAACAAGTTCTTGAAGCAATTGCGGCAAATGCTGATGTAATTATGTTTGATAATCGTACACCTGAAGAAGTGAGTGAATTTGTGAAGCTTGTACCTCCTACAATTAGAACGGAAGCATCAGGCGGCATTACACTAGATGATTTAGCTTCCTACCAACATACAGGTGTTGATTTTATCTCGCTTGGAGCTTTAACACATTCGGTGAAGGCACTTGATATTAGTTTTAACGTTAGTGATAAGGGGGAATTATAATGAATATTTTAGAGCTTCTAAAAAAAGATCAAGATCAACAGATGCCTGAAGAATATAAGCAGTTATCAGTAGAAGAAATGGAAAATAGAGTGAAAGAAATAAAAGAAAGAATGGGTACCTCTTTATTTATTCCTGGTCATCACTATCAAAAAGACGAGGTTGTTCAATTTTCAGATTCAACAGGAGATTCTCTTCAATTAGCTCAAGTGTCTGCACAAAATAAGGATGCTAAATACATTGTGTTTTGTGGTGTTCATTTTATGGCTGAAACAGCTGACATCCTTACAAGCGATGAACAAGTGGTGATTTTGCCTGATATGCGTGCAGGCTGTTCGATGGCCGATATGGCAAATATGGATCAAACAGAACAGTGCTGGGAAGTATTAATGGAAACGTTTGGTGATACGATTCTTCCATTAACGTATGTAAATTCAACTGCTGCTATCAAAGCCTTTGTTGGTAAAAATGGTGGAGCAACGGTTACTTCATCTAATGCACAGGAAATGGTGAAATGGGCATTTACACAAAAAGAACGAATTCTTTTCTTGCCTGACCAACATCTAGGTAGAAATACGGCATATGACATTGGCATTCCATTAGACCAAATGGCTGTTTGGAACCCCATTTCAAATAAATTTGAATATGAAGGCGATTTAAATGATGTAAAGGTGATTTTATGGAAAGGACACTGTTCGGTTCATGAAAACTTCACAGTCGCTAATATCAAAGAAGTAAGAGAAACAAAACCAGATATGAAGATTATTGTTCATCCAGAATGCTCACGAGAGGTTGTAGCTCTTTCAGATGATAATGGGTCAACAAAGTACATTATAGATACGATTAACAACGCACCAGCGGGCAGTAAATGGGCAATTGGTACAGAAATGAACTTAGTTAAACGAATCATTGATCAACATCCTGATAAAGAAATCATTTCACTTAACCAAAACATGTGCCCCTGTTTAACAATGAATCGAATTGATTTACCGCATTTGTTATGGACATTAGAAAGCTTAGAACAAGGTAAGGTTGTAAACCAAATTTCAGTAGAAGAAGAAATCGCAAGAGATGCTGTTTTAGCATTAGAAAGAATGCTTCAGCGTTAAGATGCTATAAATGAACCCAAGTCACAGGTCGTGATTTGGGTTTTTTAGTATTTGGATAAAATACTTAAGTCAATGACCGGGTAAGACACGATAGGTGTGGAGGAGATAAAATTGTGAAGTCGTGGATAAAACTGAAATAGTCGTGGATAAAACTGAAAATGTCGTGGATAAAATCGAAAAAGTGATGATAAAAGTCCAAAGCCGCTGTTAAACAACTAAAAGTCGCGGAAAGACTTATAAATACAAACTTTTAACGAGTTTTAATCTAAGATATATTTATGTTAAAAAAACAAAGTTTATCATAATCCGTTTCATTTGCGCATAAGTTTTTGTGAAGAATAGTGGCAATCTGCCTATCGTCACATACAATGTATAGACTTATGTACAGGAGGGGAAAATCACGTGAAAATCCATATTGTGCAAAAAGGGGAGACTCTTTGGAAAATATCTCAAAAATATGGCGTAGATTTTGAAGAACTTAAGAAATTAAATTCCCAACTGAGCAATCCTGATATGATTATGCCTGGGATGAAAATAAAAATCCCAAGTGGGAATGTTCATGTGAAGAAAGAGCAAGTTGCAAATACTAGTCCGGTTCAGAAAGAAGCACAAGTGCCGAAAGAACAGCAAGTGCAGAAAGAACAAGTAAAGAAAGAACAAGTAAAGGCAGAGCATCCTTACAAGGATATATCGCCAGCACCTTCGCCGGTTCTAGGTGTTGAAGAAGCACTTCCTAAGAAAGAAGCTGTAAAGCCAACACCAAAGGCACCATACGTACCTAAAATGCCAACATCTATTGATGTGGACGTAGATCTAAATAATCAAATGAATGTCAATATGCCGATCAGTAAGACGAATGTGTTTCCAGGAATGATGAAGCCAGAATGGGATGAAGTTGAATCAGTCAAAGAGGAGCTTCCACCAAAAATGCCTAAAATGCCTGAAATGCCAAACTTACCTAATGTACCAGCAGGTTATACACCACCACCACAAGTCGCTGGAGTAACGGACACACCTTATTGTGAGCCAATGACACCGGTGATGCCAGGAGCAGGATTTGACTTTCCAGGAGTACCACCAATGCCTGGTGGCGCGCCAGTAGGTCCAGTACCAGGAGGTTATCCACAGGTGGCACCAACACAGGGATTCCAACCGAATGTGCCTACAGATTTTGATGAAGATGATGATCTAGATTTACCACCTGCTCCACCATGGAACACAGGAGTACCAGGAGCAGCAGCTGGAACTCCATATCCAGGAGCACCAGGAGCAGCAGCTGGAACTCCATATCCAGGAGCACCGGGAGCAGCAGCTGGAACTCCATATGCAGGAGCACCGGGAGCAGCAGCTGGAACTCCATATCCAGGAGCACCGGGAGCAGCAGCTGGAACTCCATATCCAGGAGCACCGGGAGCAACTGGAACTCCATATCCAGGAGCACCAGGAGTAGCTCCAGCGGGAACACCATACATGGGAGCACCAGATTTTGCGCCAACAGGAGCACCATATATGGGGACACCGGGAGTAGCTCCAGTAGGAACTCCGTACATGGGAACACCTGGAGCAGCACCGTTTAATCCTGCACCATATGGCGGTTATGCAACACCTCCTGGTTACGGTTTTCAGGGACCAGTTGGACCAATGAGAAATGAATATCCTGTTTTACCAGGAATGTATGAGGAAGATTTTGAGGATGACGTAGATGCTGATGACACACCTGGAGCTTATAATGGACCTGGAACTGTAGCACCTGCAGGATATCAAGGATATCCACAACCACAGATGCCACCAATGGGATACCAAGGATATCCTCAACCACAGATGCCGCCAACGGCTTATCAGCAGCAACCATTCCCTCCTCATGGGAAAGATTGTGGATGTGGTGGTCCTACACCAATGCCACCACAAGGTTATCCAGGAGGCCCAGGGTATGGAGGCGCACCAAGTCCAGGCTATGGAGTGCCAGCCCCAGGAGGATATCCGACAGCACCAGGATACCCTGCTCCAGCGCCGGGGTACGGTGTGGCACCAGGGTTCGCACCTGGTACACCAACATATGGCATGGGAATGAATCCTTATGACCCAACAAGATCAATGCCATACAATCCGATGTTTGAATTACCTGATTTCGATGATGAAGAATCTGATGATTAACTAAATTTTTAGGAGCCTTGCTGAATATCAGTGAGGCTCTCTTTTTTTACATCCCACTTTAATATAATAAAGAATTATCGTTCAATCTTTCAGTTCCAAATCAACTTTTTTTCGATACTTTTCTGTCTCTTCTTTATTAAGCTGATATACTTGTTCGACCCTTGGAGGCTTCCTAGTAGGATCTAAGTAGGCAAATGCGACGCCTAAAAGATATCCCAAAGCAAACATGCTCTTTTTAGTGGTTTTGAATTTTCTTCTTTTTCTAATACCCATCATCTACCAACACCTTCTTTTGTATTAAACTAACCATTATAATCAGTAATCAGTTTTAGTGTTTAAAATTAAATCTCCCAACAATTTATTAGGTTCTCAAATACTAACAGCTATAATAATTCCCCTTTTAGGCAATCTATATATGAGCGTCAAAAAGTATTAAATTACTTGATACATTTTTGATGTGAAGAAAAAGGGGGTAATTGCGTTGAAGAAAACACTATTTACATTATCTGCAACTGCAATAATGATGGGTGGTCTTGTTGGGTGTGCTGGCAATAATGATGCAATGGACACTAACTACAATACCAATGCAACTCGACCGATTGGTTATTACTCCAATGAAAATACAGAACGAAATGGTAACGCTCGTACACTTACAGATAACGACGGTCCTATAACAGAAATGTTAGACCGTGCAGGAGATCGTGATAATAATCGTGGTGCTAGAACAAACCGTACTCTTAATGAACGTAATTGGGGTACAAATAACACTGGGGATGTAAATCATAGACGAAATAACACTGGGATCTTCAGTAACCGTAATGAGAATAACAATGGTTTATTAGGTCGTAACAACCATAATTACCGCAATGGGAACGGAGTACTTGATAATGATAATAACACAGGTATCTTCGGAACAAATAATAACCGAACAAACAATTTTGGTACATTAGGTAACAACCGTGACCAACATGCAGGTGTTAATAGAGCAAACGATAATCGTTTCTTTAATTTTGGTGCGGTAAGAGATAACAATCATTACGGTACCAACAATACGACTCATAGAAGTAATAACTTCTTTAGTGGTCTTCGTGATAATGGTAACTTTGGTACATTAGGAACAGACCGTGATAATCTTGATGGAAACTATGCAACTTCACCATATGCAGTACCTGGTAATCCCTATGCTGCTCGTGGAAACAAAACAATGGAACATAACAAACATGATCGTGCGGATTTAAATTATCATGGACATGTTGATGACAATACAGACCAAGCAAGAAACTCTGCCTATTACACAAATTACAATGGTGATTTAGCAGACCGTATTGTTGAGCGTGCTGAGCGTGTCAAAAACGTTGATGATGCTCATGCTGTTGTTATGGGTGATGATGTTGTCGTAGCTATTGATACAAATGATAACAATGACAAAAATGTCACAAATGAAGTTGAAGATTCAATTAAATCTTTGACAAAAAACAAAGATGTTCGTGTGATCACTGATGAAGCTACATTTACTCGTGTACGTGACATTAATAATGATATGCGTACAGGACACACAACTCCAGATACGATTAATGAAGATTTAGGCGATTTATTTGAAAACATTGGACAAACCATTCGTCGTCCTTTTTCAAACAACAAATAATCGTTAATTAATGGTTGGGTCAGTCCTTTCTGGGCTGGCTTTTTTTGGAAAATTGATATTTAGGGGAGGGGATAGGACTCATAAGAGGAAAAAGTCCCGCTATTACATTTAGTTGGGGCTTAAGAGGCAATATAAGGGGAGAAATTCCCGTAAAATTCACTAATGTATGACTAAATCTAAAGGTTAGGTTCATATAAGTGGAAATTCTCCCGTTATTTTTAGGGAAATGTTGATATTTCCCAGTATAAGTGGAATTTTTCCCTTTAAATTCAACCACAGTGGGATCAATAGTATACAATGTTTTCGTGGAAGAAGTGTGGTGGAGAAATGAACTCTTTGTATGATAAAGGAGTAAAGGGCATAGAATACAATTTATCGGATTTTCACTAAACAAAAGGATCGGGCTTTGCTCGGTTTTTCTTACGATGAAAAAAAGTTGGATAACTTTACTATATTTGGTCACACTATTTGTATGAGGAGCTTAGCACTGTTGTAATCTAAGTCCAAAGCAATATCCCAATCAATTAAGTAACTTTCGTAAGAGGTGGTTATTATGAAACGTATTCTTTACATATTAGGAGTTATCGCTACATTTCTTTGTATGACAGGCTTTCAAACGGCTTCAACTGAAGGGAATGCTACGACAAATCAAAATCCTGTGGATGATAGTGATTTTGAGGTGACTGGGCCTTTAACAATGACAGTGATATTAGAGCGTGTTTATTTAGATGGAGAAGTTAGTGAAGAGATTGTTGAAGAAACGATTTGGGCTATGGAAGACTTTTGGGCGGAATATGCTGATTGGCAAATGATACACTCAGACGAAGAACAAGTGGTATTCCAGCAACATGTTGATGATATCTCGCCATTATTAAAATCAAATGGCTACTTTGGAATAAGTGAAGATGGAGTCTTAACCATTTTTGATGGCCGACCTTCAAAGTCCAATAAGGTGATACAATCATTTTTCCAAATAGACATTGAAAAGCTTGAAAGTAGACAACATAATATGTTGAAAAAAGGGATAAAGGTTGGATCGAAATCTGAATATATCAATGTGATTGAAATATTCAAAACCTTTACAGCTTCCCCATGAAAGATTACGTAGATAGACTAGTGAGTTTTTTTAGCTCCTAGTCTTTTTCCTGTTTATATGTCTTTTTTTCGCGAATATGATAAAATGGTGTACAGCTATGAAGAGGAGAGGTCTAAGTAAGTGATTGAATTTATTAGAGGAAAAATAGATTATGTAAGTCCAGAATACATTGTGGTTGAAAATAATCAAATTGGCTATTTAATGTATACACCAAACCCATTTGTATTTCGAAAAAATGAGAAAGAAATAGTCACCATTTATACATACCAACATGTGCGCGAAGATATTTTAGCGTTATATGGTTTTAAAACGAGGGAAGAAAGAGCTTTGTTTGTTAAACTCTTAAACGTATCAGGAATTGGTCCGAAGGGTGGCTTAGCTATTTTAGCATCAGGACAACCACAACAGGTTGTTTCAGCGATAGAAAATGAAGATGAAAAATTCCTTGTTAAGTTCCCAGGCGTCGGGAAAAAAACAGCTCGACAAATGATTTTAGATCTTAAAGGAAAACTACAGGATATGATTTCACCAACAGACATTGATTTATTTTCTGATGACTATGAAGCTGAAATCAAACCAAGCAATACATCATCAGCATTAGAAGAGGCGATCGAGGCCCTAAAAGTACTTGGCTTTGCGGAACGTGAAATAAATAAGGTTGTACCACAGTTAATGAGTGAAGTGATGACAACCGATCAATATATTAAAAAAGCTCTACAAAAGCTTCTTAAATAAGGGGGAGTATGATGGAGGAACGTCTTGTTTCAGGTGAACCAGATTTTGAGGATTCATCCCTTGAACAAAGTTTAAGGCCCCAGACACTTAATCAATATATTGGCCAAACCAAGGTGAAAGAAAATTTAGCGATCTTCATTAAAGCGGCCAGAATGAGGGAAGAAACGCTTGATCATGTGTTATTATACGGCCCGCCAGGTCTCGGTAAAACGACGCTTGCAACCATTATTGCAAATGAAATGGGTGTAAATATCCGTACAACCTCCGGGCCAGCAATTGAAAGACCAGGAGATCTTGCAGCGATATTGACAGCTCTTGAACCAGGGGATGTATTGTTTATAGATGAAATCCATCGTCTTCAACGATCTGTTGAAGAGGTTCTTTATCCTGCTATGGAGGATTTTTGCTTAGATATTGTGATTGGAAAAGGTGCAGGTGCACGCTCAGTCCGTATTGATTTACCGCCTTTTACTCTTGTAGGCGCAACCACACGTGTAGGATCTTTATCAGCGCCCTTACGTGACCGCTTTGGTGTTCATAGTCGCCTTGAATATTATGATGAAAAGCAATTAGCTGATATTGTAGAAAGAACTGCTGAAATTCTTCAGGTTGAGATTCATCCACATGCAGCAGAAGAGGTTGCACGGCGTTCTCGGGGAACACCAAGGATTGCTAATCGATTACTAAGACGTGTCCGTGATTTTGCTCAGGTTAGTGGTGAAGGGATTATTACCACGGAGATTGCCGATTCTTCATTAGAATTACTACAGGTAGACCGTTTAGGTTTAGACCATATTGACCATAAATTACTTAAAGGGATTATTGAGAAATTCCGAGGTGGACCAGTGGGACTTGATACTATTGCAGCTACGATTGGTGAAGAGTCACATACCATTGAAGATGTGTACGAACCATATTTGCTTCAAATTGGTTTCTTGCAAAGGACGCCTCGTGGGAGAATTGTCACAGAGATTGTTTACAGGCATTTTCAGATGGCTGTTCCAGAGGAGTGAGAGTATGGGGAAAATGTTCATCATAATTGGTATTGTTTTTGTAATTATCGGTATGATTTGGCAGTTCATTGGAAAACTACCTGGTGATATCGTTTTTAAAAAGGGAAATACAACATTTTATTTTCCAATTGTTACTTCCATTGTCGTCAGCGTTATTTTATCATTAATTTTTTATGTGATTGGACGTTTTCGATAATAAAAGTCGTGATGCTATCATCACATAAAAGATTATTTTAAAGAATAGGTGAAGATTAGATGAAGGTTGATTTATTTGATTTTGATTTACCAGAAGAATTAATTGCCCAAACTCCATTAGAGGATCGTGAAGCATCACGCTTAATGGTTCTTCATAAGGAAACAGGTGAAATTAAACATACACACTTTCGTTCAGTATTAGATTACTTGAATGAAGGTGATTGTTTGGTTTTAAATGATACAAGAGTGTTGCCTGCAAGATTATATGGAACCAAAGATGATACAGGTGCAAAAATAGAGGTTTTGTTACTTAAACAAATTGAGGGAGACCATTGGGAGACCCTTATTAAGCCTGCTAAACGTGTAAAACCAGGAACAGTCATTAACTTTGGTGATGGATTGCTTAAGGCTGTTTGTACAGGTGAAAGTGACCATGGCGGGAGAGTATTAGACTTTCAATATGATGGTATTTTTTATGAGGTGTTAGACCAACTAGGTGAAATGCCACTTCCACCTTATATAAAAGAACAGCTTGATGATCGTGATCGTTATCAAACTGTTTTTGCAAAAGAACGGGGTTCAGCCGCTGCACCAACAGCAGGTTTGCACTTTACCGAACAACTCTTAGATGATATTAGAGCTAAGGGAGTTCATGTTGCATTTATTACATTGCATGTGGGTCTTGGAACCTTCAGGCCAATGAGTGTAGATAATATCGACGAGCATGAAATGCATGCTGAATTTTACCAAATGACTGCTGGAACGGCACGACTGTTAAATGACGTAAAAAAGAATGGTGGTAAAATCGTCTCTGTCGGTACAACATCGACTAGAACACTTGAAACCATTGCAACAGCTAATCATGGGGAATTTGTAGAAAGTAGTGGGTGGACAGATATCTTTATTTTCCCTGGATATGAATACAAAGCCATTGATGGTCTAATCACCAACTTCCATTTACCAAAATCAACACTCATTATGCTTGTAAGTGCACTAGCGGGACGTGAAAATGTCCTCCATGCATACCAAACAGCAGTAAAGGAAAGATACCGTTTCTTCAGCTTTGGAGATGCAATGCTTATTATTTAAGACTGAATAGTTTCTAAAGAGGTATACACACTTAGTGTGGAATGAGCGTAGAGCCATGCCACTCCTGCGGGATATACGGTATAGGGGAGACCCCACAGGAGCTTTGCGACGAGGAGGCTCCCCACGCCGCCCGCGGAAAGGGCATGGATCGGAGCGAATGGAACTACACTACCTGAGTTTTTTTAAATATTTTATGAATGAAGTGAGTTCGAAGGGAGTATTATTACATTGACAGCAGCAGTTACATACGAGCTTATAAAAACATGTAAGCAAACCGGAGCAAGATTAGGAAAGGTCCACACACCACATGGTTCATTTGATACACCTGCATTTATGCCAGTAGGCACACTTGCAACCGTAAAAACCATGTCACCAGAAGACTTAAAAGAACTTGGTGCAGGAATTATTTTAAGCAATACATATCACCTATGGCTAAGACCAGGTCATGAAATTATCAAAGGCGCAGGCGGATTACATAAATTTATGAACTGGGACCGCGCGATTTTAACAGATTCAGGCGGTTTCCAAGTATTCTCTTTAAGTGAGTTTCGTAAAATTGAAGAAGAAGGTGTTCATTTCCGTAATCACTTAAATGGAGACAAGCTGTTCTTATCACCTGAGAAGGCGATGGAAATACAAAATGCACTAGGCTCAGATATTATGATGGCCTTTGATGAGTGCCCACCATACCCAGCAGAATATGATTATATGAAGGCGTCTGTTGAGCGTACAAGCCGTTGGGCTGAACGATGCTTAAAAGCCCATGCAAGACCACAGGATCAAGGTTTATTTGGGATTGTCCAAGGTGGAGAATATGAAGAACTTCGTAAACAAAGTGCTCGTGATCTTATTTCTATGGACTTCCCAGGCTATGCTGTAGGCGGATTATCGGTCGGTGAGCCAAAGGATGTTATGAACCGCGTCTTAGAGTTCACAACACCACTTTTACCTTCAAACAAACCAAGATATTTAATGGGAGTCGGTTCTCCGGATTCATTAATTGATGGAGCTATTCGCGGAATTGATATGTTTGATTGTGTATTACCAACACGAATTGCAAGAAACGGAACATTAATGACAAGCGAAGGAAGACTTGTTGTTAAAAATGCAAAATACGCTGAAGACTACGGACCGATTGATCCAAATTGTAGCTGTCATGTGTGTCAAAATTATAGCAGAGCATATATTAGACATTTAATTAAATGTGAAGAAACATTCGGAATTAGACTTACTACTTATCATAATCTTCATTTTCTGTTAAAATTAATGGAGCAAGTTAGACAAGCTATTATGGAGGACCGTCTTGGTGACTTCCGTGATGAGTTTTTTGAGCAATATGGTTTTAATAAACCTAATGCTAAAAACTTCTAACTTCTATTGGTAGTGGAGCTAACGTTAGTCAAATTAGTTTTGCGTAAATTCCGTTATCATCCAATTTGACTATTCTTTTGTAATAGGGAAAAGGGAAGAACATATTTTTGAAAGGGGTGACAATAAATGGAAATTTTAGGTACAGTTGGACCATTAATCTTAATGTTTGCGATTTTCTACTTCTTATTAATTCGTCCACAGCAAAAGAAACAAAAAGCTGTAGCACAAATGCAATCAGACCTTAAAAAGGGTGACAAGATTGTAACAATCGGCGGCTTACATGCAATCGTTGATGGAATTGACGAAGATAAGGTTATCCTTAAAGCTGGAGATGGATCACGTCTTACATACGACCGTCAAGCTATTCGTGACGTAAGAAATGACTAATTCATAGCGAGAAAAAAGCTATCTTTTTGTGTTTTTATAACATGAAGAGGTGGCTTTTTTTATTTTGGCGTTTAGGGGATGGATTAAAACTATATAGAAATATGTGCCGAAATGATCCTAAGGATTTCTGATGTGCTTACTTGGGATAATATAGGAGGTGAAGTGAATCAAAGGCCTGCAATGATGAAGTTACTCCAGCAAAAGGAGAGACGAAGTGAATCATAGGCCTGCTTTGACGTAGTTACTCCCGCAAAACCAGCGACGAAGTCAATCAATAGCCTTGCAGTGATACGATTACTCGAGCAAATTCACCACTAAAACAAAAAAAGAGATGCAATAAAAACTCGTGCACCTCTTCCTTAACAAGCATATCAATCAGCAGTTCTAGAAGGCGTCGTCATATTTACTCCAAAAATTCCACCAATCATAGCTGTCGCTAAAAATCCTGCATGATAAACACTTTGCTCTGTTGTAAACGTTGCATCATGTCCTAAGTACTGGAATATGAACACAACTAAGCTGTAAAGAAGTCCTGTTGTCCCACCCATTAACCAGCCTTTTTCTTTTCCTTTTCCACCTGAAATAAAGCCCCCGATAAACAATGCTAAGAATGAAACACCTACAATAATCCACTGTAGAGATGCTTCTTGCACAGATGAGAACCTTAATATTAGTGAGAAAAGTAAGCTAGTGAGTACAATCACTGCAAAAATGGCTGTGATTCCATAAGCTGTTGCCAATCCAATTTTCTTCATGTTATCTCCTCCCCAAATGATAATCCTAAAAAACTTCGGAAACTGTCCTAGTACGAGCATATTCATGTCCAAAAAAAAATAGAATACAAATATTTTTTAGGACTACCATCATATGATTAATAAAGAAGATTTCTACTTAGAGGATATGGGACATGGAAGGGGATTGAGGGATGGTTACAACGTTAGCACTAGTGATATTTGTCCTAAGTTATATAATCATTATGTCTGAAAAATTAGATCGGGCCCTGATTGCTTGTACAGGTGGCGTATTAATGCTGATTGTCGGTATTTTTACAGTTGAGACTGCCTTTTTAAAATACATAGATTGGAGTACAATTGCGTTATTATTATCAATGATGATTATTGTAACCATCACTAGTAAAACAGGGGTATTTGAATTTGTTGCTATCATGTTAGCAAAGCTGGTTAATGGAAGAGGGGTTCCATTATTATTTGCGATTGCTCTTGTGACGGCAATAGGTTCTGCATTTTTAGCAAATGTGACAACCGTTTTATTATTAGTACCAATTGTTTTAACGTTGGTAAAGATATTACAGGTTCCTGCGGTACCATATCTTGTTGTCATTATTATTTCTTCGAATATTGGAGGAGCTGCAACATTAATTGGTGACCCACCCAATATAATGATTGGTCAAGCTGTGGAGCATTTAACCTTTAATGCATTTTTAATACACCTTTCACCAGTGGTAACACTTATTTTTTTCATTACTTTCATTGGACTTGCGTTATTGTATGGCAAGAGGCTAAAAGTATCAAAACACAATCAATTAAAGCTCAAACAAATTGATGCACTAGAATATGTTACCTTTGATTCTGTGTTGTTTAAGTCTGTTGGGGTTTTAATTCTTACAATTTTCGGATTTATTTTTCATCCATTTATTCATGTAGAGTTAACAAGTGTAGCTATGGCGGGTGCGTTGCTACTTCTTCTATTAACTCATCAAGAACACAGAACTGATGATGTGTTTAAACAAGTAGATTGGGGCACTTTATTCTTTTTTATCGGACTCTTTTTACTCGTGGGTGGGTTAGAAGAAGTGGGGGTAATTGACGAGCTATCAAGAGGAATGATTTATTATACAGAAGGGGATTTACCAAAAACAGCGATGCTTATTTTATGGATGACTGGCATTTTATCTGGATTTGTTGATAATATTCCATTTGTTGCTGCAATGATACCAGTTATAAATGAATTCAAGGAATATGGAATGACTAATCTAGATCCTTTATGGTGGTCATTGGCCTTAGGAGCGTGTCTTGGTGGAAATGGTACCCTACTTGGATCCTCGTCGAACCTTGTTGTAGCAGGATTAGCTGCTAAGGAAAAGGAACATGTAAACTTTATTGAATTTCTAAAAGTTGGTTTACCTGTCGTCCTTGTATCACTTATCGTGTGTACGGTTTATGTTTATTTTCGATATTTGCTACCATTTATGTAGTAGTTAAAAAACGGTACAAATTTAGATCGGAAAAATTGCCTCTCTATAGAGGTTTTTTTTCTATGAAAAAAAGGAAAGTTCTGGCCATTATTTTTTACATGTACTTGTTTATACTAAAGAGGAAATTTATAGTATGAAGGAGTCCATAAATGGAGGAATATATCGTTATTGCTCTGCGTACGTTGATTTTGTACATAGCCATTGTCATTATCTTTCGTCTAATGGGAAAACGCGAAATCGGGGAGCTAAGTATCCTAGATCTTGTCGTTTTTATTATGATTGCAGAAATGGCAGTGAAATCCATTGAAAATCCCAATGAATCGATGTTAAATACGTTGCTGCCGATGGCAATCTTGATGAGCATTCAAATTACACTCGCTTATCTTTCGTTAAAGAGCCAAAAGGTGAGAGATTTTGTTGATGGAAAGCCAACCGTCATTATCAATCAAGGGAAAATTGATGAGGAAGCAATGCGGAAGCAAAGATATAATTTTGAGGATTTACTGATTCAGCTGCGAGACAAAAATGTAAAAAGAGTGGCAGATGTCGAATTTGCCATATTAGAGCCATCTGGTAAGTTATCTGTCCTAGAGAAGAATAATAAAACCACTGAGTTTCCCTTAATACTTGATGGGGTTGTTCAAGAAGAGCATGTAATTGCTTTAGGAAAAACAAATCTGTGGCTTCGGCAGCAGCTTCGAGAGCTAGGGTATAAGGATTTAAAAAAGATATCTTATTGTAGTTATGGTAATGGGACTTTTTTTATAGATTTAAAAGACGAAAAATAAAAACAAGTAACCTTTGATAATGGCTACTTGTTTTTATTTTGTGGAAGAAAGATTGCTAGAGGTTTCCCGATGACTGGAATTCTTTCCATCTCTTCCTTTTTAATTAAATTGAAGACGATTAGTAAAATACCATAAACAATAGACGTGATGATTAAAGCAAGAATGGTTTTATAAGCGAGAGACATTTCACTCATATATTCAAATGAATAATGACCTGCAAAACCAGCACATACCATCGTTAGAAAGCTTTTAATATAATCTTTTACATAGAAGCTATATGAAATCACTTTAACAATGGTAGAGAAATGTAATAGGGTGACAAGGACCATTCCTATCATGATAGCTAATGCGGCACCCATAATGCCAAGTGATGGTTGTGAAGCCAAAATGAATATCAATGCTGTTTTAACGGCGGCACCGATAATGCTATTAATCATGGCAGCACGGGCAAGGTCAAGTGCTTGCAATGTCGCCTGAAGTGGGCCTTGGAAATAGTGAAAAATGAAAAATGGTGCCATCACTTTCACGAAAATGGCTGCATTATTAGTTCCGTACATTAATTCCATGACTGGATCTGCAAAAACATATAAAACAACAACTGCTATTCCACCAGATACAAGTGATAACCTGAGAGCTTGTTTTAATCGATGCTCAATTAAGAGAGATTTCTTTTGAGCGGCGGCTTCACTAATAGCAGGTACAAGAGAGGTTGATAAAGCAGCCGTAATAAAAGATGGTAAAAACAGCAATGGCATCGCAAACCCGGTAAGTTCTCCATATTGCCTTGTTGCAATATGTGTAACCACTCCTGCAATCGCAAGACTTTGAGCAACGACAATCGGTTCGAAAAACCATGCTACTGACCCTACTAGGCGACTGCCTGTAGTTGGGATGGCAATACGTAATAAATCATTAAAGGTATCTTTTCCAGCTTTGACCGCCTTGAAAAAGTCTGTTCTAACTTTAACTCTTTTCTTTGTTTTAAACATCCAAACCATATAAAACAAGGATACTAGTTCTCCGATAACTGCTGAAATCATAGCACCTGCTGCTGCATATTCAATTCCATACGGAAGAAGTGCATTCGTACAAATTGCTACTAGTGTAATTCTCACAACCTGCTCAATCACTTGAGAGATTGCAGCTGGCCGCATGTTTTGACGTCCTTGAAAATAGCCCCTTAAAACAGAGGATATTGCAATGATTGGTACAATCGGTGAAATCGCAATTAGTGGGTAATATACTCTTTCATCAGTAAATACCGTTTCTGATAAAATTGGAGCTAAAAAGATCATCCCAGGAGTGAAGATTAAACTGAGTGTTCCAGTGATAGATAAGGAAACAACTAGGATTTTCTTTATTTTTGCCCTGTCACCCTTAATTTCTGCCTCGGCCACGAGCTTAGAAATGGCTACAGGTAATCCCATTTGGGTTAAGGTGATGGTTAGTACAAAAGTAGGTACTGCCATCATGTAAAGTCCAACACCTTCTTCACCAATTAACCTCGCAACGACGATACGATTAATAAAGCCTAGTACCCGAGTGATAAGTCCGGCTATAATCAGTATCAATGTACCTTTTAAAAACGATTGTTTCGACATTCAATTCCCTACCTTCTCAAAAAAGGTGTTATCATTTACAATTAACTATATGCAAGTTAGGTGGCCAAGCATGACAAGTATTATTTGAAAGGTTATTGAATACCTTTAAAACAATCAAATAATTCTTGAGGTGATATAATGAAAGAAGCAATTCGAGACTATTTAGTAAGAAATTTGGACTTTTTACCACCTGAGCTTGTGACCATTGTAGTATCAGCCATACCGATTTTAGAGCTTAGAGGGGGACTACCATTAGCGTACATATACTATGATTTAAGCTTATTAACCTCCGCTTTGCTAAGTATTGTAGGGAATATCCTTCCCATTGTTCCGTTGTTGTTGTTATTTAAGCCTATTAGCTCAATACTAATGAGATTTAGCTGGTATAAAAAGATGTATGACTGGCTCTATCATCGAACAATGAGTAAGAGTGGAAAGGTCGAAAAATACGGGGCAATAGGGCTCATTCTATTTACAGCTTTACCATTACCCACAACAGGTGCCTGGTCTGCATGTGTAGCTGCCTCAATTTTTGCGATTCCCTTTAGATATGCTTTCATAGCTATATCAACAGGAGTAGTCATTGCAGCTGTTATTGTTAGCTTAGGGATATTATCGATTTCAATTTTTTAAAATTTGGCAATGTTAAATGTTTAATGTTTGATTAACTCTGACTTAAATGACCTAAAATCTTATACCGTTATGCTTAGCAAATAGGTGCTACGGAAAAAATGATTTTAGCAGATCAACAGTGGAGTTTAACGTAGCCTAAAATCAGGGGGCAAAACAAAGTGGAAAATAGGTATGAACAATTTCGTGAAACTGTAAAGCCTGCATTAAAAAGTAAAATAGAAGAGTTTAAATTATATGGGTATGATTCTGTAAAAGAAGATGAATTATGGAATTTTTTATGCAAGAAAAAGTGGAAGCGAGATCGTGATGAAAAGCGTCTATATCAGGTTGTAGAAGATATCTTATCAGTTAAAGTGGGAGAATATATGAACTATGCTACAGTAGAAGCATTTAAATCTCCTGATTTCTTTAAAGATCAAGGATTAAAAGAGTTAAGTAAGCTATTGTAAATGTAAAAAACAGAAACCTTATTGTCTACATTTTGTCAAAAAAAGGTGGACCCTAAAAAAAGTTTGTTTCATTCTCTGTTTGACAGGGTATAGGCATTGTTTCATAATGAGATTATTGACGAAAGTTGGGAAATGAAACGTTTTCCTAGGATTTAAAGGAGGCACTACATAGTAATGGTTAAAAGAGGACGCATTGTTGCGTTTTTCCTGATTGTGTTACTACTAGCTGGTACAATAGGATTGACGACAAACAACATCTTAAACAACATTAAGCTTGGACTAGATTTACAAGGTGGCTTTGAAATTCTCTATGAGGTAAAGCCTGCTAACAAAGGAGATGTTATTGATAGAAAAGCACTAGTTAGTACTGTTAATGCATTAGAAAAACGTGTTAATGTGCTTGGTGTAAGTGAGCCAAATATACAAATTGAAGGTGAAGATCGAATCCGCGTTCAATTAGCAGGAGTCTCAGATCAAAATAAGGCGAGAGAAATTCTATCAACTGAAGCGAAATTAACATTCCGTGATGTAAATGATCAGGTCTTATTAGACGGAACGGACCTTGTTGAAGGTGGAGCTGCTCAAGGCTTTGACCAGGAAAATCGCCCAGCTGTTGGGATTAAATTAAAAAGCGCTGACGAATTTAGACAAGTAACTGAGCAAGTGTTGAACATGGGCGCAGGTGAAAATCTTCTAGTAGTATGGTTAGACTTTGAAGAAGGCGTTGATTCTTTTAAAGAAGAAGTAACGAAGCCTAACCCTAAATTTCTATCAGCACCAGCTGTAAGCAAAATACTTAATGAATCAGATGTTCAAATACAAGGGACATTTACAATTAAAGAAGCTCAGGAGCTTGCAGCACTTTTAAACGCAGGGTCATTACCAGTTGAGTTAGAGGAAATGTATTCAACTTCTGTGGGAGCTAAATTTGGGGAACAAGCTCTTGATAAAACCATTTTTGCAGGAATCATCGGTATTCTTATTGTTTTCCTATTTATGGTTATTTTCTATCGATTCCCTGGAGTAATTGCAATTATTACCTTAAGTGTATACATCTATTTAATTTTATTAGTCTTTGATTGGATGAATGGTGTACTGACTCTACCAGGTATTGCTGCTTTAATTCTAGGTGTGGGTATGGCCGTCGATGCCAATATTATAACGTACGAACGAATCAAAGAAGAATTAAAGCTAGGTAAAACACCTTTATCAGCTTTTAGAGCGGGAACACGTCGCTCGCTATCGACGATTTTTGATGCAAACATCACAACACTTTTAGCTGCAACTGTTTTGTTCACTTTTGGTACAAGCTCTGTTAAAGGGTTCGCTACGATGCTAATTATAAGTATTCTAGCGAGCTTTATCACAGCGGTTTTTGGAACTCGCCTTTTATTAGGACTATGGGTCAATAGCCGTTTGTTAGATAAGCGCGTAGGATTCTTCGGAGTGAAAAAATCAGAGGTTGCGAATATTGCTGATGTGGATGATGACACAGATGTTCCAACGATATTTGATAAAGTAGATTTTGTAAAACACCGTAAGAAATTTTTCTTGGCTTCAGCCATCTTTGCCGTTGTCGGAGTTGGTCTTTTATTAACATTGAAGCTAAATCTGGGTATTGATTTTGATAGTGGTACAAGAATTGAGATTCTTGCCGATCGACCTTTAACTAGTAATGAAATCTCCACTGAGTTAAGTAAGTTAGATCTTGAACCGAGAGATGTCATTTTATCAGGTAACAACAATGAGATTGGTGTTGCGCGCTTCCTCGGGGTATTATCTAAAGAAGAAATCGCGCAGGTCAAAGATCACTTTGTTGAAGTGTATGGAGCAGAACCAAGTATAAGTACAGTTTCACCAACAGTAGGAAAAGAACTGGCTCGTAATGCATTTATTGCAGTGATGATTGCTTCCATAGGTATTATTATTTATGTAACCATTCGATTTGAAATAAATATGGCATTAGCAGCAATTGTTGCTTTACTACATGATGCATTCTTTATCATTGTTGTGTTTAGTATTCTACGAATTGAAGTAGATATTACCTTTATCGCCGCCGTTCTAACAATTGTCGGTTATTCCATCAATGATACGATAGTAACGTTTGACAGAATACGTGAGCTTTACAAGAAGAAAAAGAAAGTCAAAACATTTGATGATCTTGCAGATATTGTGAATCGTGCCCTTCGTCAAACATTTACTCGTTCAATCAATACTGTAGTGACAGTAGTTATCACTGTATTAGCATTGTTATTCTTAGGTGCAGAATCCATTACTAATTTCTCGTTTGCGTTATTAATTGGATTAATTTCTGGAACCTATTCTTCATTATTTATCGCTTCCCAATTATGGTTAATATGGAAGCATAAGCAGTTAGGTAAACCGAAGAAGAAAGTAGTAGAAGACGATTTAGAGCCGCAAATTTAAAAATAAAAAAGCCTAAAAGCTGTCCTTAGGGCAGCTTTTTGACTTGTATTCACCCATGTTCCCAACTCTTAGAAAGGCACTATCAAATTCATTAGTAGAACTTTAAACGTTAAAATGTGGTGATGAACATTAGTTTTGGTTACAATAACTAAGGTACTCTAATTCTCATGGAAATTTACCGGGAAGGATGGTTATACCTTGGAAAAAGATCGTTTCAAGCAAGCAGAATTTGCAGCCATGGTTGGTGTGGTTGGAAATATAATTTTAGCTATTGTAAAATATGTAGTTGGTGTGATGGCTGGTAGTAGAGCGCTAGTAGCCGACGCAGTACATTCTGCTTCAGATGTAGCGGGTTCTTTTGCTGTGTATATAGGGGTTCGCGCAGCAAAACAACCACCCGATGCTGACCATCCATATGGACACGGAAAGGCAGAGTCCATTGCGGCAATTATTGTTGCAGTTCTTTTATTTTTAGTAGGGATTGAAATCGGGAAATCTTCGATTGAGTCCTTCTTCATTCCGATTGAAGCTCCAAAATCATTTGCTATTTATGCCGTAGTGCTTTCTATTGTGGTGAAAGAGTGGATGTTTAGATATAAGTTCAAACTGGGTAAAAGAATTAACAGTGATGCTGTTATTGTCAATGCGTATGAACATCGTTCAGATGTGTATTCATCAATTGCAGCATTAATTGGGATTGTTGGAGCAGTCTTTGGAGACAGTATTGGGGCGCCGTGGCTTGTTTATGGAGACCCTGTAGCCGGACTTTTTGTTTCTGTTCTTATTTTAAAAACGGCCTACAAACTCGGTAAAGAATCCATACATACAACATTGGATCATGTTCTACACGAAGAGGACACAGAAGAATTAAGACAAACTGTTTTAACACATCCACAAGTCAAAAAAATTGATGCATTACATGCTAGAGAACATGGACATTACGTTATTGTTGATTTGAAGATTTCGGTTGATCCTTATATGACTGTTGAGGATGGCCATAAGGTTGGAAAGCAAGTGAAGGAAAAACTAATACAAGTCGATAATGTTCATGACGTATTTATTCACATCAATCCTTACTCCCCAGATGAGGATTGAAGGTTTAGGAGTTGGTAAAATGAAAAGACAATGGAGTCTAATTTTAGCGTTTTTATTCGCGCTAATCGTTGCTATCTTTGCTGTAATTAACGTGGACCCGGTTGAGGTTAATTATTTATTTGGTACTGCACAATGGCCACTGATTTTAGTTATTATTTCTTCTGTTTTAATGGGAGGATTCATTGTGGGGGCTGTAGGGGTGTTTCGTTACTATAGCTTAAGTCGGAAAGTTAGGCTACTAGAAAAGGAGAACAATGCTTTAAAAACTAAGCAGGTTACTCCAGAGGTAATGGATGAAGAGCAAGAAGAGGAACTAAAGGAAGAAACGAAAGAATAATTATACTGGAAATGAATTGATTCAATTGAAACCCCTCATCACCTTTTGTATAATAGGATGGTTGAGGGGTGAATTTATGTTAGAGTCAAAAACACGTTGGAATGTGAATCGTGCAAAAGAAGAACTAGTTATTGAATTAGCTAGTCAATTAAATATTGCACCTCTAGTAGCATCGTTGCTCGTAAACCGAGGGTTCAACACGGTTGAAGATGCGCGAGATTTTTTATTTATAGAAAAGTCAGAGTTTCATGATCCATTTCTATTAGATGGAATGGATATTACGATAACTAGAATAAAAGAAGCAATTGAAAGATCAGAAAAAATTCTTATTTTTGGTGATTATGATGCAGATGGAGTTAGTAGTACAACGGTTTTACTAACAGCATTGAAGGAAAGCGGTGCGGATGTTGATTTCTATATCCCGAATCGTTTTACTGAAGGATATGGTCCTAATGAACCTGCATTTAGATGGGCGAAAGAAAGTGGATATAAGTTAATAATTACTGTCGATACAGGGATTTCAGCACTACGTGAAGCAGATGTAGCAAAGGAATTAGAACTAGATTTAATTATTACTGACCACCATGAACCAGGGCCAGTTTTGCCTGATGCATTTTCAATTATCCATCCAAAAAAGCCTAATTGTTCATATCCATTTAAAGAACTAGCTGGAGTCGGTGTGGCATTTAAGGTTGCTCATGCATTACTTGGACGGGTTCCTGAATCACTGTTAGAAGTAGCTGCAATTGGAACGATTGCAGATCTTGTTCCCCTTGTTGGGGAGAATCGATTACTAGCGAAAAAAGGGATCGGAGCACTAAAGACTACTAATAGAGTAGGAATCAAGGCATTACTTCGTGTATGTGGCGCTGAACAAAGCGAAGTGAATGAAGAGACAATTGGTTTTGCAATTGGACCAAGAATTAATGCGGTAGGTCGCTTGGATAACGCAGATCCTGCAGTCCATTTATTAATGACGAATGATGAAGAAGAAGCGAAAAGTTTAGCCATTGAAATTGATCGTTACAATAAGGAACGTCAACAGCTAGTAAATGAAATGACGAATGAAGCGATTAAAGAAGTAGAGGACAATTATCCTCCTGAGAAAAACGGTGTCCTTATTATTGCGAAAGAAGGCTGGAATGCAGGAGTGGTCGGAATTGTTGCCTCAAGATTAGTGGACCGGTTTTACCGCCCAACAATTGTGTTAAGCATCGATCACGAAAAAGGAACCGCAAAGGGCTCTGCCAGAAGTATTGAAGGTTATAATCTTTATGAAAATCTATCAACTTGTCGTGAAATACTTCCGCACTTTGGTGGTCATCCGATGGCAGCAGGTATGACTCTACTCATAGAACATGTAGACGAGCTGCGTGAGCGCTTAAATAAGTTAGCGGAAGAACAGCTTTCGCCTGAAGATTTTATTCCCGTTACAAATGTTGATCTCGATTGTTCGATTGAAGAAATATCAATTGATACAATTAGTCAAATCGAGCTATTATCACCTTTTGGCATGCATAATCCAAAACCTAAAGTTCGAATCAAACATGCGAATATCCAAAACATTCGTAGAATCGGTACGAATCAAAACCATATCAAAATGGTATTTGAGGATAACGGGGTGTCATTAGATAGCATTGGTTTCGGTTTTGGCGAAAAATACAATGAAATTTCACCAAGTGCAAAAGTTTCAGTTATTGGTGAACTCTCAATCAACGAATGGAATAACTTCAGAAAACCACAAATCATGCTACAGGATTTAAAAATTGATCAATGGCAGCTCTTTGATATGAGAGGGAATAAACAATTCAAGGACTCAATAGCGAATATTTCAAAGGAAAAGCGAAAGTTAATTTCCTTTAATGAAGAATTAGTGTTGAATTCTGTGTATCAGGATCATAAAGATGAGATACTACTAATAAATGATATCGAAGATGCAAAACAATATTCGTTTGAAGGCTCATATCTTTGTTTACTAGATCTTCCTAGCGATGAGAAAATCTTAACATCCCTTTTAGAGCCAACTTTGCCGAGTAGAATTTATACATTCTTTTCTACAAGTCAAAATCACTTTTTTAGTACGATACCAACGAGAGAACATTTTAAATGGTATTTTGGCTTTTTAGCTAAAAAGGGTGTTTTTGATTTAAATCGCTATGCTTCAGACCTTGCCAAGCATCGAGGATGGTCAAAAGAAACGATAGATTTCATGTCACAGGTGTTTTTTGAACTAGAATTTGTTAATATAGACAAGGGAATCATCTCATTATCAAATCAACGCAAGAAAAGAGACTTGACTGAATCGAAAACTTATCAGTTAAAACAACAACAAATTGAATTAGAAAATAAATTTTTGTATTCATCATATCAACAGTTAAAGCACTGGTTTGATTCTATAAATAATGGTTCGCTTAAATTTGAGGAGGCAATGAACTAATGGATTTAAAGAAGTTTGTAACAATTGTACCTGATTACCCGAAGGAAGGTATTCTTTTTAAAGATATCACTCCTTTAATGAATGACGGAGAAGCATATAAATATGCGACAGACCAAATTGTGAAATATGCACAAGAAAGAGAAATCGATCTTGTAGTAGGACCAGAAGCAAGAGGATTTATCATCGGTTGTCCGGTTGCATATTCGCACGGTGTAGGGTTTGCACCTGTTCGTAAGGAAGGAAAATTACCTCGTGCGGTAATTAGACAAGAGTATGGTCTAGAGTATGGTAAAGATGTTTTAACCATTCATAAAGATGCAATCAAACCAGGTCAGCGTGTATTAATCACGGATGATTTACTTGCTACTGGTGGTACAATTGAAGCGACCATTAAATTAGTTGAAGAACTTGGCGGAATCGTTGCTGGTATTGCATTTATCATCGAGCTAACATACCTAGATGGCCGTGATAAATTAGATGGATACGAAGTTTTAACATTAATGCAATATTAAATAAATAGTTATGAGCACTCCAATGAGAGTGCTCTTTTTTTAATTAGTAAAATGTCTAACCACATTGATACTGCTTTAAGTAAATGGTAAGATACGACATAAATAAATTTTTAGTTAATACTTGCATCATGGAGAATGAAAATAGTGTACTGACAAAGTGTGGAATAAGTTAAGAACTACTAGACAAATACAAGATTTTCGGTTACACATCACTTTACTTTTGGGGGAAACTAACATGTTAGTTATATAGTGTTGCTTGTATTCCTATGGATGGGAATCAGACAACGCTCTTGATTCCATTTCTCGGTCTCTTGGCATTAGAAAGGGAATCAGACAACCACTTTCGTTCCCTTTCTCGCGCTCTTGGCATTAGAAAGGGAATCAGACAACCACTTCCGTTCCCTTTCTCGCGCTCTTGGCACTAGAAAGGGATTCAGACAACCACTTCCGTTCCCTTTCTCGCGCTCTTGGTACCAGAAAGGGAATCAGACAACCACTTCCGTTCCCTTTCTCGCGCTCTTGGTACCAGAAAGGGAATCAGACAACCACTTCCGTTCCCTTTCTCGCGCTCTTGGTACCAGAAAGGGAATCAGACAACCACTTCCGTTCCCTTTCTCGCGCTCTTGGCACTAGAAAGGGATTCAGACAACCTTGTATCGAGCTAAGAGTGGCGAGGATGTTCATGAAACCGCCCCATGGAAAGCGAGTGAACTGTAGCGAGTGGAATTGTGAGACTTATTTTCAGGGCGTCCATGCTATTACGATTCGCACCATGGTTGTTGTGATGAAATAGTGTTTAGTTGTCTATACTTAGCTTAGTGTCTAGCTCCAGGCGCCATCGGCTCTCTGGTCTAGCAAATTTAAATATTCGCACCATGGAGGATGAAAAGGTTGTTCACTTAGTGTGGAATGAGCGGAGAGCCACTTGACTCCTGCGGGCTCCAGTGGTCTCGTGAGACCCCATAGGAGCCCGCCTCTGGCGACGAGGAGGCTCACGGACCACCCCGCGGAAAGCAAGTGGATCGCAGCTCATGGAACTCCACAACCAAAGTTATTTTCAGGGTAGACTCATACAAAACAAGTTTCACAACATTACTATGAAGAGAGTTCTAATCTCAATAAATTGAAGTTTGCAAACGGAGCGAGTGTTACTCTGACACCCCATTTTTTAGCGCTCTGTTTGTCGAATGACGTCCCGAATGTTCTAAATTGTAGAATAAGGAAGATTTTTTCAGCTTTAACCTCTTTACATCTTGGCAAATTTTCATGATAATAGAAACAATAATTATTTTTTATAAATATTTATTTTAGAACACAAAAATTCTAATAATAAATAATAAAAACTGATTTTAATCCAAGTTCTAAACAAAAAGGTGATTTCATGGCAAATGAACAGGTACTAACAGCTGAGCAGGTCATTGACAAAGCAAAGCGTTATATGCCAGATAATGATATAGCATTTATTGAGAAAGCGTATAAGTTTGTAAGTGAAGCTCACCGTGAACAATATCGTAAATCAGGTGAGCCTTATATTATTCATCCCATCCAAGTGGCTGGAATTCTAGTAGATCTAGACATGGATCCGGCTACTATTGCTGCTGGTTTTATGCATGATGTGGTTGAAGATACAGATGTGACTCTTTTACAAATGAAGGAAGCCTTTAGTGAAGAGGTTGCCATGCTTGTGGATGGAGTGACTAAGCTAGGAAAAATTAAATATAAATCCCATGAAGAACAACAAGCTGAAAACCATCGGAAAATGTTTGTAGCCATGGCGCAAGACATTCGTGTAATCCTCATAAAATTAGCAGATCGTTTGCATAATATGAGAACACTAAAGCATTTACCCCAAGAAAAACAACGTCGTATCTCAAACGAAACCTTAGAGATTTTTGCACCATTAGCACATAGATTAGGGATATCCGCAATTAAGTGGGAGCTTGAAGATACTGCTCTTCGCTACCTTAATCCCCAACAATACTACCGTATCGTTAATTTAATGAAAAAGAAAAGAGCAGAGCGCGAACAATATTTAGCTGATGTGATTAATGAAGTAAAAGAGCGTGTTGGCGAAGTATCGATCAGAGCCGAAATCAATGGTAGACCAAAGCACATTTATAGTATATATCGAAAAATGGTCTTACAAAATAAACAATTTAATGAAATTTATGATTTGCTTGCAGTTCGGGTTATTGTAGATAGCATTAAAGATTGTTACGCTGTGCTCGGAATTATCCATACCTGTTGGAAGCCTATGCCAGGCCGTTTCAAAGACTATATCGCAATGCCTAAACCCAATATGTATCAATCCCTGCATACGACCGTAATTGGTCCAACAGGTGATCCACTCGAAGTTCAAATACGTACAGACGAAATGCACCAAATTGCTGAAATTGGGATCGCTGCTCACTGGGCTTACAAGGAAGGTAAATCGGTGGACGAGTCCTCTACCTTTGAGGAAAAACTCACATGGTTCCGAGAAATTCTAGAATGGCAGAACGATGCAAGTAATGCCGAGGAATTCATGGAATCATTGAAAATTGATTTGTTTTCTGACATGGTGTTTGTATTTACACCGAAAGGCGATGTAATCGAATTACCTTCAGGGTCTGTGCCAATTGATTTTGCATATCGTATCCACTCAGAAATAGGCAATAAAACGATTGGTGCGAAAATCAATGGGAAGATGGTTACGCTTGATTATCGCTTGAAAACAGGGGACATTATTGAAATTTTAACCTCTAAGCACTCGTATGGGCCAAGTCAGGATTGGTTAAAGCTTGCCCAAACATCTCAAGCAAAAAATAAAATTCGTCAGTTCTTCAAAAAGCAACGACGAGAAGAAAACCTTGAAAAAGGTAAAGAGCTTGTTGAAAAAGAAATCAAGAATCTTGAATTTGATTTAAAAGAAGTTCTAACACCCGATAATATTAAGCGTGTTGCTGAAAAATTCAATTTTTCTCATGAAGAAGATATGTATGCAGCAGTCGGTTATAATGGCATTACTGCAGCACAGGTTGCAAACCGTTTAACTGAAAAATGGCGCAAGAAACGTGACCAAGAACAAGATAAGCATGTCACTGATGCAGTAACGGAAATCAAGCAGTTGAGTATCGGGAAGAAACGAGATTCAGGAGTACAGGTTCAAGGAATTGATAACTTATTAATTCGTTTATCTAAGTGCTGTAATCCGGTTCCAGGTGATGATATTGTTGGCTTTATTACAAAAGGTAGAGGTGTATCTGTCCATCGCGGTGATTGCCCAAATGTGCATACTGACGATGCTAAGCAACGTCTAATTCCGGTTGAGTGGGAAAGTAGTGTAAATGACCGCCGTGAGTACAATGTGGAGATTGAAATTAGTGGCTATGACCGTCGTGGCTTATTAAATGAAGTCTTGCAAGCTGTGAATGAAGCTAAAACAAATATCTCAGCAGTTTCCGGGAAATCAGATCGAAATAAAATGGCGACAATTAATATGGCCATTTCTATTCAAAACATAAGTCACCTACAAAAAGTTGTCGAGCGAATCAAGCAAATTCCTGATATTTATTCTGTTCGACGTGTGATGAGTTAAAAGGAGTAGCTATGAGAGTTGTTGTTCAACGTGCAAGAAATGCTAGTGTAGAAGTGAATAAAGAAATTGTTGGTCGTATTTCAAATGGATTTATGCTTTTAGTTGGTATAACTCATACGGACACAATGGAAGATGTGAAATATGTAGCTGATAAAATTGCTCACCTTCGTGTTTTTGAAGATGATCATGGAAAGATGAATTTATCTCTTTTAGATGTTGGTGGACAGGTTCTATCCATTTCTCAATTCACATTGTATGGAGATGTTCGAAAAGGTCGTCGTCCTAACTTTATGGAAGCGGCAGCACCTGACTTTGCAAACGGATTATATGAAGCGTTTAATCAGGAGTTGAGAGAAAAGGGGATTACTGTTGAAACAGGAGTCTTTGGAAGTATGATGGATGTGCAATTTACCAATGTTGGGCCAGTTACGTTGATTGTTGAGAGTAAATAGTAGGGTATATCAATCGATTGTATTTGAGTTATTATTAGTATAAAAAAAGTAAACTCGCCAAAGTATTGGCGAGTTTCTTTAATAATGATACAAAAATTCACCGCAATCCATCAAAGTGAGGTTCTCTTGGATTTTTGAGAATGGTAGATGTTTTTTCCTTGATCAAGTAACCAGCTAAATTAAAATAGACGGAGATTTTTCGGTTAAATGCAGAATAGAGTTAGTGTCGGGGAAAATAAGGGGACATTTTCCGGTTATCCAAAGAAAAATAGCTCATTTTCGAACTTTTTAAGCGAATAGGCGGAAATTCTCCGTCTATTTATGCTTATTTTTAAAGCAACTACCAATTAAGCGGAATTATTCCGTCTATTAGCCACTCGAACCCGACTGCTTAAGCTGATTCATTCCCCTATCAATAATTCCGGCCATCTCGATTGCCTTGTTAGACAACAACAAATTGATTAGCATAAAAAAGACTGCCGAGATTTCCTCAGGCAGTCCTAATAACTTAACTTAATTTGATTTAAAATACTGCGCCAAACCATAGTAAATTCCATTTGAAACATTTTCCTGATAATTACTAGAGTTGACCGTCAATTCTTCTGTTAGATTACTGATAAAGCCCAATTCAAGCAATGCGCTCGGTTGACGATTAGATCTCAGCACTTGGAAATTTCCGCTGCGGTGTCCACGATCCTTTAACCCCGTATACTTAATCATCTCTGTTTGAATCGCAGAAGCGACTGGAACGTCGATATTTTTGTAGTAATATGAAGTGACTCCACGAACACTGCTATCATTGATACTATCATAATGAACACTAACAAAAGCATCAGCATTTCGATAATGTGAGATACTAACTCTTGAAGCTAAGCTTACATATGTATCACTATTTCTAGTTAAAATCACATTTGCTCCTGCAGCAGTTAGTTTATCAAAAACAAGCTTTGTTGTTCTTAATGTTAAATCCTTTTCATAGGTTCCTTTTACCCCTATTGCACCACTGTCTCTTCCGCCGTGACCAGCATCAAGGACAATTGTTTTATCCTTTAAATATTGATTCACTCCCGGTTTTTGAACTGTGGGTGTATCTCCAATGACTTGAACAATCCATCCTGCAATATAGCCCGTTTTTCCATTATTAAGATCTATTTTGTACCAATCACCTTCAGTACCTAAGATCTTAAATGTGTCTCCCTCATTTGCTCTGGCAACTACAGATGTGGTTGTTGAAGCTCCTGAACGAATATTTGTTCCATTGTTGAGAATTTTGACTATATTTTCTTCGGATGTTGAAGGACTTTCTTTAGGCTTCTCTGCCTGCCTTTCTATAAACCATCCTGCAACCCAACCAGTTTTACCATTGGTTAGTTTCACTTCGAACCATTTATTTGACTCAGACAGAATGGTCACTGAATCACCTTTTTTTAGACTACCAATGATTGCACCGTTTAATGTGTTGTTTTCCCTCACATTCAAAGAGGAGGCAGTTACAATACCTGTTCCACTTTGTGTGCTTGGTTCAGGTGTACTAGGCGTATTATTGTTTGGTTTGGTATTTGTCGATTGGATTTTAACATAATCGCGGTAAACCCAGGCTTTGGTTTTGTTAAATTTAATCTCATACCATGATTCCTTTTCGTTCGTAACTGTTACACTATCACCGTTATTTACCTTTCCTAGTATTTTTCCTGAAAGGTTAGGCTGACTACGAACATTAACAGCATTGGCTGTAATTTTCCCTGTTCGCACTGTTCCGCTATTGTTATCACTAGGTGTTGAGCTGGAGGGAGTTGTTGATTTCGCTGATAAATATTGCGAAGAAACCCATCCTTTTGTGTTCTTAAATTGGATTTTTGACCAATTTTCATTTTTTTCTATGAATGTTGCTTCTTGACCTTTATCCATGTACCCGGTTACCTGAAAGCTTGTCCCAGGCCCAGTACGAATTCGTAAGCTATCAACCGTTGAAACGACTGTAGAGCTCGTCGGCTGTGGTTTAACCTGACTAGTGCTTACTAACCAAGCAGCCACCCATCCATTTAGATTATTTGATAGTTTTACCTTATACCAATCATTTTTAGTTTCGATGATCGGAAACTTTTCACCTGATTTTACTTGTTTTATGACCTTATAAGATAGACCTGGCCCTTCACGAACATTCAACACGCTGGTATTTATTGTTGCTGATGATTCTGCAGAAACAATATTTGTAACAGTGAGTGGGGAGATGGTCAATAGTATGATACAGAGTGCGATTTTGACAATATGTTGTAGCAATAGTAGATCCTCCTTCATTCACTATAAATTCTATTTTTAGAGAAGCTATAGTCATCTTTTAATTAATTCGTTAAAAGTGAAAAAAATCCTTGTTATTTTGAAAAAAAATTCAGGAAAAAGGGCAAGATATAGGAAAGTGATTTATTATGTGAAGGAGCGATTCAATTACCATGAGATTTAGTGAAAAAGGTCAACACGCACAAGATGCAACTAACGGAATATTTGGAGTGGATTTACATAACTTCGTTAATAAAGAGCAGGACTCCACATATGTTGAATTAGCTTCTGAATTTGGAATATCAGTTGGAGAGGTTAGGAAGCTAAAGAAGCAATTACATCGTTCATAGACGGAAAGTACCTTTTATGTTTTAAATTCCTTTTTTGATATTTTTAAAATATGGTTTGGTTGCTCTTGACAAGTTGAAATTTCATACGTATGATAAAGAAAATTATTTATCTAACTATAAAAGAACCAATGATGAGGAATAGTAGTTAAGATGACACATGACTAGAGAGGAAATGTCGTAGGCTGAAAGCATTTCTACATGATGACTTAATGAAAGAACACCTCGTAGGTTTCACTCTGAAAAAGAATCAATTCTCTAGTAGGAGCTGGACGTATCAGGCGTTAACTGATTGAGTGGAGATTATTCTATTATTGTAATCTCAACTAGGGTGGCACCACGGGAATTCAACTCTCGTCCCTACATGTAACTATGTAGGGATGGGAGTTTTTTGTTTTTTACATAGTAAATGATTATAAGAATTTGAGTGAAGTATTAGGAGGAAGTTTGGATGTCAATTAATATACCGAGAGGAACTCAAGATATTCTTCCAGGTGAAGTGGAAAAATGGCAGTACATTGAGAATACCGCGAGAGATGTGTGTAGACGCTTTAATTATAAGGAAATACGTACACCTATTTTTGAACATACCGATTTATTTTTACGTAGTGTAGGAGATACAACGGATATTGTGCAAAAGGAGATGTATACATTTACTGATCGTGGAGACCGTAGTTTAACATTAAGGCCAGAAGGAACAGCAGCGGTTGTTCGTTCATTTGTGGAGCAGAAGCTATTTGGTTTACCTGCTCAACCAACAAAACTATATTATATTGGTCCGATGTTCCGATATGAACGTCCTCAAGCAGGTCGTTTTCGCCAATTTGTTCAATTTGGTGTGGAAGCATTGGGAAGTAAGGATCCAGCAATTGATGCTGAGGTTATTGCGCTTGCGATGGAAGTGTATCAAGCTTTGGGATTGAAAAAGTTAAAGCTTGTGATTAATAGCTTGGGTGATAAAGATAGTCGTACGGCACATCGAGAGGCCCTAATCAAACACTTTTCTCCAAAAATTGAGGAGTTTTGTGGGGATTGTAAATCACGTTTAGATAAAAATCCTATGAGAATTCTAGATTGTAAAAAAGACCGTGATCATGAGCTAATGAAAACTGCGCCATCTATCCTGTCTTACTTAAATGATGAATCTAGAACTTATTTTGAGAAAGTTCAAAGTTATTTAAGTGACTTTGGAATTGAGTTTGAGGTTGATCCAGGATTAGTAAGAGGGCTTGATTATTACAACCACACCGCATTTGAAATCATGAGTAATGCTGAGGGCTTTGGAGCGATAACAACCCTTTGTGGTGGTGGAAGATACAATGGACTTGTTGAAGACATTGGTGGCCCTGATACTCCTGGAATCGGTTTTGCGCTTAGTATTGAGCGTCTACTTGCTGCATTAGCAGCTGAAGGAATTAAGCTACCTCTTGAGGAAAAAATCGATTGTTATCTTGTAGCACTAGGTGAGAATGCTGGTGATAAGTGTGTGTCACTGCTCCAGCAGTTACGTAAAGCCGGTGTTAGTGGTGAAAAGGATTATCTTGATCGTAAGGTAAAGGCGCAGTTTAAGTCAGCTGATCGTTTAAGTGCTAGATTTGTAGGCGTGCTAGGTGATGACGAGCTAGAACGAAATGTGATAAATGTGAAAGATATGACTACTGGTGAACAAGAAGAAGTGATTATTACTGATTTTATTAGCTATATAAAAGAAAATTTAAGTTAAAGGTGGATAAAAAATGTACGGACGAACGTATTTTTGTGGTGAAGTTCCAGAAACAGCCATTGGAGAAACAGTAACACTAAAAGGTTGGGTGCAAAAGCGCCGTGATTTAGGTGGACTTATTTTTATTGATTTACGTGATAGAACGGGAATTGTACAGGTTGTTTTTAATCCTGAAGTATCAGGTGAGGCATTAACAATTGCTGAAGGTATTCGAAATGAATATGTATTAGATATTGAAGGTACGGTTGTCGCTCGTGAAGAAGGAACGATTAATGAGAATATCTCAACAGGTACGCTTGAAATCAAAGCCAATCAGGTTATTATTTTAAATGCTGCAAAAACACCTCCTTTTAGCATAAGTGATAAAACAGAGGTATCAGAGGATGTTCGTTTGAAATATCGTTACTTAGATTTACGACGTAATGTGATGTATGAAACATTTAAAATGCGCCATGATGTAACAAAAACAATTCGTAATTACCTAGATGGTGAAGGATTCTTAGATATTGAGACTCCAATCTTAACGAAAAGCACACCAGAAGGAGCTAGAGATTATTTAGTGCCAAGCCGTGTTCACCCAGGGGAATTTTATGCATTACCACAATCTCCACAATTATTTAAACAGCTTCTTATGGTGGGTGGATTTGAGCGTTATTACCAAGTAGCACGTTGCTTTAGAGATGAAGACTTACGCGCAGACCGTCAGCCTGAGTTCACACAAATCGATATCGAGACTTCATTTATGAGTCAAGAGGATATTATTGCAATGATGGAAGAAATGATGGCAAAAGTAATGAAGGATGCAAAAGGCTTGGATGTAGAAACACCTTTTTCAAGAATTAGCTATGACGATGCAATGAGTCGTTATGGTTCAGACAAACCTGATACTCGTTTTGAGATGGAGTTAGTTGACCTCTCGGAGATGGTAAAGGATAGTGGATTCAAAGTATTTAGTGGTGCCGTTCAAAGTGGTGGTCAAGTTAAAGCAATCAATGTAAAAGGTGGGGCTGAAAAGTACTCACGCAAAGATATTGATGCCTTAACTGAATTTGTGAAGGTATATGGTGCAAAAGGGTTGGCGTGGCTTAAAGTTGAAGGTGACGAATTAAAAGGGCCAATTGCTAAATTCTTCGAACAAACTGAACAACAATCATTGGTGCAGCTACTAGGTGGGGAAGCTGGGGACTTGTTCCTGTTTGTAGCAGATAAAAAATCAGTTGTGGCTGATTCTTTAGGCGCTCTTCGATTAAAATTAGCTAAAGAGCTTAAATTAATTGATGAAACGAAGTTTAACTTCTTATGGGTAACGGAATGGCCATTACTTGAGTACGACGAGGACATGGGCCGCTATTTTGCAGCACATCATCCATTCACAATGCCAGCGAGAGAAGACCTACCTCTTTTAGAATCTGATCCAGGTAGTGTAAGAGCTCAAGCGTATGACCTCGTGTTAAATGGATATGAGCTTGGTGGAGGGTCTCTTCGTATTTTTGAACGTGATGTGCAAGAAAAAATGTTTAAAATTCTTGGATTTAGTGAAGAAGAAGCTAAGGAGCAGTTTGGATTCCTGCTTGAGGCGTTTGAATATGGAACACCTCCACATGGTGGGATTGCTCTAGGACTGGACCGCCTAGTAATGCTACTTGCAGGTAGAACAAACCTACGTGACACAATCGCATTTCCTAAGACTGCAAGTGCTAGCGATTTATTAACTGATGCACCAGGTGAGGTAAGTGGGGCTCAATTAAAAGATCTACATTTGTCACTAAATGTTGAAAAATAGAAGAAAAATGTGGTTCGAGGAACCTTGAAAACAGCAGTTTTATATGTTATTATTTTGACATAGAATAAGTTAATAAAGTCCTGATGTGTTCGTCGTATAATCTATTGTTTTGACCGAACAATAAGTTATACGGGAGCTTGGGTTTTCATACTGCATACATGCCTTATCCACCGTGATCAGAGGACGTATAAATGTTGAAACAGGGCACCCACCTGCGTTTAGCGGGTTCAAAACGAAGACATGACGGCACGATTGGGACCTTTATATTTTGTTATCTTACAATAGTTTGCCCTGTGTAGAAATTTTACACAGGGTTTTGTTTTTTGTTGTGTGTTTAGCAACATTTGCTACCTAACAACTCGCGATTAAAAAATGTAGAGGAACCTTAGGATTTTACCGAAAAGTATGATATAGTCAAAATCGGGAAATATAAGCCAATGGCTACTACCGATAACAATACATATAAACAGTTTAATTAGGTGTTTAACACCGGAATTTTGGGTAATGGAGTGAATAAAATGTTACACCAGTTTTCAAGAAATGAGCTTGCAATTGGGAAGCAAGGTTTAGAAACATTAAAAAATAGCACAGTTGCAGTCCTTGGAATAGGAGGCGTCGGATCGTTTGCAGCAGAATCATTAGCTCGATCTGGGGTTGGAAGACTCGTATTAGTGGACAAGGATGATGTTGATATTACCAACGTAAATCGCCAAGTGATTGCGTTATTATCAACAGTTGGACGACCAAAAGTAGACATTATGAAGGAACGCATTGCTGATATTAATACAGAATGTGAAGTCATCGCCTTAAAGATGTTTTATACAGAAGAAACGTATGAACAATTCTTCGGTTATGGAATTGATTATGTGGTTGATGCATCGGATACAATTTCTTATAAAATTCATTTAATGAAGGAATGTTTAAAACGAAAAATCCCCATTATTTCAAGCATGGGTGCTGCAAATAAAATGGATCCAACAAAATTCAAGATTGCAGATATTTCTAAAACACATACAGATCCAATTGCGAAAGTCATTCGTACTAGACTGCGTAAAGAGGGAATTCGTAAAGGGATTAATGTCGTGTTTTCAGATGAAAGTCCGATTGTCATTCGTGAGGAAATCCGTAAAGAAATTGCCAATGACCAAGCAAAAATTCGAAAAGCTAAAATGCCACCTTCTTCGAATGCATTTGTTCCGTCTGTAGCAGGGTTGATTATGACAAGTCATGTGATGAAGGATTTGCTTAAGGATGTAAAAATTTCAAGGGTAAGTGATGAAAGATAAATGATAAAAGTCGTCTCAAATTGCTGAGACGGCTTTTTTGAAGATAAGATCGTGCATGAAGACACTAATATATTAAAAAAATAATTTTTGATGAAAATCAACATGGGGAAGCATTCAAGACTTTGATATTCATCTTTGTTGATTTTTCGCGTAGATAGAGGAACTCATAGGCGGAGAAATTCCGGCTAATGTATCTAGTTGGGGCTTAAGATTCAATAAGTGGAGAAATTCCGGTTAACTCCTCTAATATATGACTAAATCTAAAGATTAGGTTCATATAAGCGGAAAAACTCCTGTTATATTTAGGGAAATGTTGATATTTCCCAATTTAAGCGGAATTTATCCGACTGAAATTCAACCACAGTGAAATCAACATGCCCGGTTTTTCTTAAGTGAGATTTATTAAATAATCAAGGTATGAAGAAATTACTATTGATTAGAATATAAGGTTTTCTGATTCATTCGTTGATTTATAAACAAAAAATAAAAGGACGATCGATGTTTAACTCGATTGCCCTTAATAAATTTCTCTATTTAGCAATTTGCTCTAAATTACCGTTTTTGTCCATTTTGAAACTTGGTGTATTACGGTCTTCACCATCTTCAAACATAACCATTCTGCGTGCTCGATCCATGATTTGGACTAAAGCTTGGTAGTCCTCTTGAATCGTATTTTGTTCTTGCGAGAGTTTTTCAACTCTTTTTTCAAGTTGTTTGTTTTTGGCTAAAAGTTGTTCATTTTCTCTTTTTAATGAATCATTTTCCATTTTTAATATATATGATTGTCTGTCTTCATTTTGAAGATTTGATAGAAATGTAATACAATCATTCAGTGTAATAGAGTCTTTGTGTACAGATGTGTTAGAAGAGGGTTGATTCACTGGTACTAGTTCAGTAGAGAATTCTTCGATCTGTTCAAATTGCATTTCAGCTGGCTCTTCAATTATTGTTTGTTGCTGCTCCATATAAATGGGTGTATTAGTCGGAACGACAGGTGTAGATTCTCTTCTTGCACGGTCGATTGCTCGTTTTCTCTCTTTTCGTTGTCTTTTTGCAATCGCAATCGCTTGATCATAATTTTTTCGTACCTCTGCATTCCATCTAAAACCACAGGCAGCTGATGTACGATTTAAACGATCTCCAACCTCTTCAAATGCATTTAGCTGTGTTCCACCCTCGCGAATATAGCGTAAGACTGTTTCTGCTAATAATAAATCGTCTTCATGTGACCACGCATCTTGTCTAACTTTCATTCTTTCAACTCCCTAATTTCTTTTCTCGTTATGTATCTATCTCTATCATGACCACGAATAGGAGTTTTTATACATATTAGTAGTTTTATAAGAAATACAAATAGAGTCATCTGTAAGAAAAAAATAAATTTTGGCTAAAATTGGAACCCTTTGATTTATTGAAACGTATAAACATACATATTATTGATAGTTCTATTAGAATTTTGTTTCTACCTGAAAAATAAAGTGTGATGAGCTTTGCATTCGCTGCAATCCATACCCTTCCGCGGGCGGTGCGGTGACCTCCTCGTCGCTTTTGGCTCCTGCGGGGTCTAACTTTGCCCCCGTGTTTCCCGAAGGAGTGGCATGGCTCTCCACTCATACCAAGCCCAAAGCTACTCGATGTTACGAATGTAATTAACATGGAAGTCTAGCTAGTTTAATCTATCTTTAGGTTGCCTCTTCATAGTTTTAGCTTGAAAAATTATTTACACTTTTACTTTTTATTAAAGGGAGGTTATGAGATGCAGCCAGTACTGCAGTTACAAAATGTTAAGAAACAAATCGGTAAAAAAACAATTATTAAAGGAATTTCATTTGATTTGTATCCGGGAGAAGTTTTTGGTTTTTTAGGACCGAATGGGGCAGGGAAGACAACCACTATTAGAATGTTAGTAGGCTTGATGTCTATTACCTCTGGTGAGATTCTTGTAAAAGGGCATAACATTTCAAAGAACTTTGAAGAAGCAATTCAGCATATTGGAGGGATTGTTGAAAACCCAGAAATGTATAAGTTTTTAACAGGCTATCAAAATCTTATCCATTATTCTCGTATGGTAAAAGGATTATCTAAAGAGCGTGTTCAGGAGGTTATTGAGCTCGTTGGCCTTGAAAAGGTGATAAAAGATAAAGTAAAGACGTATTCCCTTGGTATGAGACAGCGTTTAGGGATTGCTCAAGCGCTTTTGCATCGTCCTTCAGTATTGATCCTGGATGAACCTACAAATGGACTTGACCCTGCTGGAATTAGAGAAATTCGCGATTATTTACGAAAGCTTGCTAGAGAAGAAGGACTTTCTGTTATCGTGTCTAGTCATCTACTTTCAGAAATGGAAATGATGTGTGATCGAATTGGAATCATTCAGCATGGTGAGTTAGTAGGGGTTGAAACAGTTACAGATTTTGTGAATGACTCACTTACTCTAAATGTTTTGTTTACTGTTAATGAGGTAGAAGTGGCTGTAAATGAACTAACAAATCAATTCCCAGATCATGATTTTCGGATCTTGGATGGTAAAATTATTGGTTCGCTAGAGTTAGAGAAAATACCTGAGGTGAATGCATTTTTAGTTAGTAAAGGAATACACGTTTACGGTATTGGGCAACTATCAAAAAGCTTAGAAGACCGATTCTTAGAGGTTACGGGAGGGAATCAGATTGGTTAATTTAATTTTAAACGAGAATATGAAAATCTACCGGAAAGTATCAACGTGGATTATGATTGCCCTTCTTCTTATAGCAGTTAGTCTCTTTGGGCTTATTTTAAAAATGGAAGAAAAAGATGCTATGAATGAGCCTGATTGGCGCGTTTCGATCGAAGAACAAAATAAACAAATTCAGCAAGATTTGAGTATGGAAGAAGGCATGCCTGAACAATTCATTGAAATGCAAGAACGAGCATTACTGGTAAATGAATATCGCCTTGAAAATAATATCCCGCCTCAAACAGAGTCAGTATGGAGTTTCACAAGCGAAGTAGCTCCTGTAATTTCATTAATCACCTTATTTACGATTATTGTTGGTGCGAGTACTGTAGCATCAGAGTTTTCATGGGGAACCATTAAGCTTTTGTTAATTCGCCCTGTAAGTCGCTCGAAAATATTATTATCTAAATATCTTTCAACGAATTTGTTTGCATTGCTTTGTCTGTTTATTTTATTTTCATTTTCTTTTCTCGTAGGTAGTATTTTGTTTGGCTTTAATGGATTTTTAGATCCTTATTTAACGGTACATGATGGAGTAGTCGTCGAAAAATCAATGATCGGCTATGTAATTGGGCAGTATGGTCTAAGTTCGATTAACTTGGTGATGATGTCTACCTTTGCATTTATGATTTCCACTATTTTCAGAAGCAGTTCTCTGTCTATCGGATTAGCAATCTTCCTTATGTTTACTGGGGTAAATGTCACTCAGTTTGTTGCAATGAAATATGATTGGGCTAAATATATTTTGTTTGCTAATACAGATCTATCTCAATACTTGAATGGGATGCCTTTTATTGAAGGAATGACAATGAGCTTCTCAATAATGATGTTAGTGATATATTTTATTATTTTTAATGCGTTATCTTGGATTATTTTTAACAAAAGAGATGTCTCAGCTTAAATAGGAGAAGAGGGACTCATAATTTTATGGGTCCCTCTACGTTATTTGCTCAACTTCGATAATTTCTCATATACTGAAGCAAGGGTTTGTTCAAATTTACTTGTTAATTTCGGAACATAATATTTTCGGTCTTTGATTCGATCTGGTAAGTATTGTTGCTTAATCCAACTATTTTCATAGTTATGAGGATAAAGATATTCAATTCCTCTTCCTAGCTTGGCTGCCCCTGAATAATGTGCATCTTTTAGGTGGTCAGGAATCTCTCCCATTTTCCCATTTCTAATATCATCAATGGCCGCATCTAGAGCTTTATATGCAGAGTTGGATTTAGGTGACAAACATAATTCAACAACAATATTTGCAAGAGGAATACGCGCTTCTGGAAACCCTACACGTTCTGCCACCATAATCGCATCTAGGGCTCTCCCTCCGGCTTGTGGATTAGCTAGACCAACATCTTCGTATGCGATGATCAATAATCGTCTACTAATACTAACCAAGTCACCGGCTTCAATTAATCTTCCTAGGTAGTGTAGGGCGGCATTCACATCACTACCACGGATTGATTTTTGAAAAGCGGAAAGTACGTCATAGTGCCCATCGCCATCTTTGTCATGTGCAAAGCTTTTTTTCTGGATACATTCTTCCACCGCAGCTACATCAATAGAAATACTTCCTTCTTCGTCTTGATCAGTTGAGAGGACAGCAAGTTCAATCGCACTAAGTGCTGAACGTACATCCCCACCACATGCATGTGCAACAAACGATAAAGCTTCTTCACTGATGTTGATAGGAGTTTCTCCTAGTCCATTTTCTTTATCAGTAATCGCTCTTCTTAATGCTATGATGATTTCATCTGGTGTGAGTGGTTTAAGCTCGAATATTTGGCACCGACTTCGAATGGCAGGATTTATTGCATGATATGGATTGCTAGTTGTAGCCCCGATTAATGTAACCAGACCACTTTCTAGATGGGGTAGTAGAAAATCCTGTTTTGCTTTATCTAAGCGATGTACTTCATCTAAAATAAGAATGATTTTTCCCGACATCTTTCCTTCTTCAACAACAATTTCCATATCTTTTTTATTATTTACAACTGCATTTAATGTACGGAAACTTACTTTTGTACTACCTGCAATTGCAGTTGCGATAGAAGTTTTACCTATCCCTGGAGGTCCGTACAAAATCATCGATGTAAGATGCTTGGCCTTGACCATCCTCGATAATATTTTACCTTCACCAACTAAATGCTGTTGTCCAATAATATCCGTTATTTTTTTGGGCCGCATCCGAAATGCCAATGGTTTTTTATTCATAAAATAACTCCTAATAAATTGTCATGTTAATTTTTACCTTAAGGCTGTTTTCGTAAACTTTGTTGCTTTTAAAAGGTCTATTGTATTCACTATGAACTAAGTAGAGTGGCATCTTTTCTTCTTAATCGTTAAACCAATATCCTAAAAGAATAGTGTTATCTTTAAAATAGGTCAATTTGCAACAATCTTTTCAGAAAAGAGTCTTTCTTAATTTCAATTTATCATATAAATAGGTGTTGTTAAAATGTATTAGTTTTGGATTTTATGCTATAATGGCAAATGCTTACTCTATTAAAACGGTAAGAAAAGTCAGATTTTCGTTCGTTTTATATAAATAAACAAGATTTTACTCTTTAAATGTTGTAGCATAAAAATAAATAGAAAATAGACATTGTATTTCAGGAGAGTGGGAAGTTGAAGGGACATCATCAGGTTAGTCAGCAGTTGCTAAGATGGGGAATTTATTTTAGTGGGTTACTTGTCATGTCATTAGGGATCGTATTGACCATAAAAGCAGACCTAGGTGCATCTCCATGGGATGTATTCCATATTGGTCTTTATAAACAACTAGGGTTAACGATCGGAACATGGTCCATCATAGTAGGGTTTGTAATCTTAGGAATAAGCTCTATTGTATCTAAGAAACTGCCACAAGCAGGTGCGTTGGTGAATATGCTGACGGTTGGCATTTTTATTGATATGTATATGGCGCTTCCTTTTCTTAATACGCCCGATTTTGTAATCGGGAAAATCTTGATGTTAATAATTGGAATTGTTATAAATGGTTATGGAATGGGCCTTTATATTTCTGCTCGACTTGGAGCAGGACCTAGAGACAGTTTAATGATTGCCCTTACTGAGAAAATAAAATGGAAAATACAACATATCCGCTCAAGTATGGAGATAATCGTCTTAATTATCGGTTGGATTCTTGGTGGACCCGTATTTATTGGTACTATCCTTTACTGTTTAGTGATAGGAAATGTAGTAGGCTTTGCATTACCACAATGCACAAAATTAGCAGACCAAATGATGTTTAAAATTGGTAAGACTAAACAAAGATCAGTTTCAGAAAAACAATTGAGTCATTAAATGAAACAGGGGTGTGAGGATGAAAATCTCAACTAAGGGTAGATACGGTTTGACAATCATGATTGAATTAGCAAAAAAGCATGGTGAGGGACCAACCTCATTAAAGACAATTGCACAAACACATGACTTATCAGAACATTACTTAGAGCAATTAATTTCTCCATTACGTAATGCGAGGCTAGTTAAAAGTATTCGTGGAGCATATGGAGGATATATCCTTGCAGAAGAACCTGCAAATATCACAGCCGGTGATATTATTCGTGTGCTCGAGGGGCCGATAAGTCCTGTTGAAGTCTTAGAGGATGAAGAACCAGCTAAACGACAGCTTTGGATAAGAATCCGTGATGCCGTAAAAGATGTCCTTGATAATACAACATTAGAGGATTTAGCTAGCTATACTGATGGTGAGCAAGAATCTTATATGTTTTATATTTAGGTTTATAACATGGGCATTTAGGTATGTTTTTATAAAAATAAAGTTATACTTGCACTATATATTAAGACGAAGGAGGGTGCGTTATGGAGAGAATATACATGGATCATGCTGCTACATCACCGATGCATCCTGAAGTTATCGAAAAAATGATTCCCTATATGGCAGATGTTTTTGGTAATCCATCAAGTATCCATTCATTTGGTCGTGAAAGCAGACATATTTTAGATGAAGCCAGAAAAACAGTTTCAAAAAGCATAGGTGCAAAAGAGAATGAAATTGTATTCACGAGTGGTGGAACTGAAGCAGATAACACAGCTATTATAGGATATGCACTTGCAAATAGACATAAAGGCAACCATATTATTACTACAACAATTGAGCATCATGCGGTATTACATACTTGTGAGTATTTGGAGAAGCATGGATTTAAGGTAACTTACTTACCTGTCAACGAGCATGGGCAAGTCACCGCCCAGCAAGTTGCAAATTCTTTGACAGATGAGACAATTCTTGTCACAATCATGTATGGTAACAATGAGGTTGGTACGATTCAGCCAATTGAGGCAATTGGTCATCTTGTTAAACCACATCAAGCTGTTTTCCATACTGATGCCGTTCAAGCGTATGGATTGGTGCCAATAAATGTTGAAGAATTAGGTATTGATTTGCTTTCTGTTTCTGCCCATAAAATTAATGGACCAAAAGGGACAGGCTTTCTTTATGTTCGTCAGGGAATTAAATTAACACCACATTTGTATGGTGGTGAGCAGGAACGTAAAAGGCGTGCAGGAACAGAAAACGTCGCTGGAATTGTTGGGTTAAGTCAAGCGGTTTTAATTTCCCATGGGACAATCGAGGCAAAGCGTAAACAATATCTTGAATTTCGTCAAACCTTTATATCCATTTTAGATGAAAGTGGTGTTTCATATAACATCAATGGTCATACTGAAGAAACATTATCACACATCTTAAATATAAGTTTTCCCGGAACAAATGTAGAATCAATGCTTGTTAATTTAGATTTAAGTGGAATCGCTGTTTCTAGTGGATCAGCTTGTACAGCAGGATCGATTGAGCCATCGCATGTCCTTGTTGCCATGTTTGGTAAAGACTCAGAGCGAATTATCTCTTCAATACGCTATAGCTTTGGATTAGGAAATACATTAGATCAAGTGATCCAGGCCGCACAGAAAACAGTTACTATTGTTAAACGATTAACACAGCAGTAGAAAGTTAGGAGGTGTTTGTCCATGAATCAAAAAGCACCAAAAGATACACGTGTAGTCGTAGGGATGTCAGGTGGAGTCGACTCATCTGTTGCAGCACTACTTTTAAAAGAACAAGGCTATGACGTGATCGGGATTTTTATGAAAAACTGGGACGACACAGATGAAAATGGCTTTTGCACAGCCACAGAAGATTATGAAGATGTGATAAGAGTATGTAATCAAATTGGTATCCCATATTATGCTGTTAATTTTGAAAAGCAATATTGGGACAAGGTGTTTACGTACTTTTTAGATGAATATAAAGCAGGAAGAACGCCGAACCCTGATGTAATGTGCAACAAAGAAATCAAGTTCAAAGCTTTCCTTGAGCATGCACTAACATTAGGTGCAGATTATTTAGCAACAGGGCATTACGCACGTGTTGAGTATCGAGACGGGGAGTATAAAATGCTTCGTGGAATTGATGATAACAAAGACCAAACGTACTTTTTAAATCAGTTAGGTCAAGACCAGTTATCAAAGGTTCTTTTCCCGATTGGCAATATCGAAAAATCAAAGGTTCGTGAACTAGCTAAAGAAGCTGATTTGGCAACTGCAACGAAAAAAGATAGCACTGGTATATGTTTTATCGGTGAACGTAATTTCAAAGAGTTCTTAAGTAACTATTTACCTGCACAGCCTGGTAACATGGAAACATTATCTGGTGAAGTCAAAGGCAAACATGATGGTCTAATGTATTACACCATTGGACAGCGTCATGGCCTAGGAATTGGTGGTAGTGGAGACCCTTGGTTTGTTGTAGGAAAAGATCTAGAGAAGAATATTCTTTATGTTGACCAAGGTTTTCATAATGATTTGTTATACTCAGAATCAATCATTGCGACTAATATAGCTTGGGTATCAGATGCTAAGCCGGAAAAAGAATTCAAATGTACAGCAAAGTTTAGATACCGTCAACCAGACAATCAAGTAACTGTTCAAATAATTGATAGCAATAATGTACGTATTGTTTTTGATGAACCGATTCGTGCAATTACCCCAGGACAAGCCGTTGTTTTCTACAATGGAGACGAATGTTTGGGTGGCGGCACGATTGACCAAGTGTTTAAGGATAATAAAGAAATTTGGTATGTCTAATACTTTTATGAGTGAGCAACTCTTTTCCTTAGGAGTTGCTCACTTTTTTGGTTTTAGGAAATTATAACTATGTAAGGTAATGTAGTGAAACCCTGTTGGGGTGAAAAAAACGGGCGGGACTCAGAAGGAAAGCGGCGATTTTCAGAAAGAATCCGGCGGGAAAGCGAGGAAATCCGGCGAGAGACATTCGAGTGACTGGTTCGGGTGAAAAAATCCGGCGGGACTCAGAAGGAAAGCGGCGATTTTCAGAAAGAATCCGGCGAGAAGTGACTGGTTCGGGTGAAAGAAACGGGCGGGATTTAGAATGAAAGCGGCGACTTTCAGAAAGAATCCGGCGGGAAAGCGAGGAAATCCGGCGAGAACCATTCGAGCGACGGGTTCGGGTGAAAAAAACGGGCGGGATTTAGAATGAAAGCGGCGACTTTCAGAAAGAATCCGGCGGGAAAGCGAGGAAATCCGGCGAGACACATTCGAGTGACTGGTTCGGGTGAAAAAAACGGGCGGGATTTAGAAGGAAAGCGGCGACTTTCAGAAAGAATCTGGCGGGAAAGCAAGGAAATCCGGCGAGACACATTCGAGTAACTGGTTCGAAGAAAAAAACTCCCTCATTCTGTAGAATCACCGAGAGTAAATTCCTTGTGATGACCCTTTATAATATCTCTCCTATAATTCACTAATTTTCCCAAACAAGTTTCATAACGTAACAAGAATTACAGAAAAAAATTATGCTATAATGTCTAAATAGTAGTGGTTAAACGACCATCAACAGATTAAATATTGGAGTGTACAAAATGGATTATAATAAAACTGGAATACAATATATGCAAGAAGGCAAATACGAAGAAGCTGCAAAGGCATTTTCAGCAGCAATCGAAGAAAATCCGAATGAAGCATTATATTATGTGAACTTCGGAAACTTACTTTCTGCAGTAGACGAGCCCGAGAAGGCAATTAGATTTTACCAAAAGGCACTTGAAATCACACCAACGATTGCAACGGCTTATTATGGAATGGGAAATGTGTATTATAATCTTGGTGATTTTCAAAAAGCGAAAGAGCATTTTGAAACAGCAAATAAACATGGCTTAGAAAACAGTGATACGTTTTTTATGTTAGGGATGACACTACAGCAAATGGAACAGGACAAGCTTTCTCTTGTTTATTTGCAACGGGCAGTGGAATTAAATGAAGAAGATACAGAAGCTCGTTTTCAATTAGGATTGAGTTTAGCTGGTCAATCTTTTATCGATGAAGCGATTGAGCAGTTTATCGAAGTTACAACAAGAAACCCGTCACATGCAGACGCATTTTATAACTTAGGTGTTGCTTATGCTGGTTATAAAGAGGATGCTGAAAAAGCCCTAGAGATGTTTAACAAAGCACTAGAAATACAGCCAACCCATGCCTTGGCTCATAACGGTAAACAAATTGTTGAGAGTGCGCTTAGCGAACAATAACATAAGCATTACATGAAAGGGGGAGGAATCTGTGCAACAAGGCTTAGATTTATTTGATGAACAGCAGAAATATATGAAAGGTTCACATTTAGTGACGATTTTTCATAATGAAAGTAATTTATACTCTGTTGTGAGAATTAGACTAGAAGAAACAAATGAAAACTATGAAGAAAAAGAAGCTGTTGTAACAGGCTACTTTCCTCGAATTCATGAAAATGAAACATATACCTTTTTCGGATTTCTAAAGGACCATCCAAAGTTTGGTATGCAATTTCAAGTGGAGAAATTCCGAAAAGAAATGCCACAGTCTAAACAGGGAATTATTCAGTATCTGTCCGGAGATATGTTTAAGGGAATTGGAAAGAAAACGGCTGAAAAAATAGTAGATGTATTGGGTGAAAACGCAATTTCGAGAATTCTTTCAGATCCTTCATCGTTAAAAAAGATTCCCAAGCTACCAGAAGAAAAAGCAAAAGAAATTTATGATACGTTAATGGAGCATCAAGGCCTTGAACAGGTAATGATAGGATTATCGCAGCACGGATTTGGTCCTCAAGTTTCAATGAAAATTTATCAAAAGTATAAAGAAGAAACACTTTCAATAATTCAAGCCAATCCTTATCGACTTGTTGAAGATATAGAAGGAGTTGGTTTTGGACGGGCTGATGAATTAGGGCAGGGGCTTGGACTTTCAGGAAACCATCCAGATCGTATTCGAGCAGGTATATTATACATATTAGAACAAGATTCGCTTCAAGAAGGCCATGTATATTTAACGGCTGAGCAATTGATTATCAAAGTAAAATCATTATTAGACGGCAATCAGTTAGAAACCATCTCTGAAATCGATATATCACAGCAAATCATCACCTTGACCGAAGAAGGGCGTATTGTTACTGAAGAAAGCAGGGTGTATGTTCCATCACTTTATTTTTCAGAAAAAGGCTTGGTAACAAATATTAATAAAATTCTTGATCAAACTGAATACACTGATCAATTCCCAGAGTCTGAATTCTTATTAGCTCTTGGTGAACTTGAGGAGAGATTAAAGGTTCAGTATGCTCCTTCGCAAAAGGATGCCATACAAAAAGCCTTAATGTCTCCGATGCTCTTATTAACGGGAGGTCCTGGAACAGGGAAAACAACGGTTATTAAGGGGATTGTCGAGCTTTACAGTGAATTACATGGTTGTTCTTTAGATTCAAAAGATTATAATGATGAAAATCCTTATCCAATCAGGTTAGTTGCTCCTACAGGTCGCGCAGCAAAGCGTATGAGTGAAGCAACAGGACTACCGGCCGTTACTATCCATCGATTATTAGGATGGAATGGTGTTGAAGGGTTTCAGCATGATGAAGACAATCCGATTACGGGGAAAATATTAATTGTTGATGAGGTATCAATGGTTGATATTTGGCTAGCAAATCAGCTATTTAAGTCTTTACCAGATTCGATTCAAGTTATTATGGTAGGAGATGAAGATCAGCTTCCATCAGTCGGGCCGGGTCAGGTATTAAAAGATTTACTGTCTTCTAACATCATCCCAACAGTACGATTAACTGATATTTACCGACAATCTGAAGGTTCGTCGATTATTGAATTAGCGCATGATATCAAGAAAGGGACCTTACCTCCTGATATCACACAACCAAAAGCTGACCGCTCGTTTATTAATTGTGGTTCAGGGCAAGTCCTTGAAGTGGTAAAAAAAGTAGCAGCAAATGCCAAAAAGAAAGGTTATTCAGCCCGAGATATTCAAGTGCTTGCTCCAATGTACAGAGGTCCTGCTGGAATTGATAGTCTTAATGTTATGCTACAAGATTTATTTAATCCTGCTTCAGATCAAAAAAGGGAACTTACTTTCGGTAGTATCGTATATCGAGTGGGCGATAAAATTTTACAACTTGTGAACCAACCTGAAAGTAATGTCTTTAATGGTGATATGGGAGAAGTTGTTTCGATCTTCTTTGCAAAGGAAAACACAGAAAAGCAAGATCTTCTTGTGGTTTCATATGAAGGAAATGAAGTGACTTATACAAAACAGGATTTAAATCAAATTACTCACGCCTACTGCTGCTCTATACATAAATCTCAAGGAAGCGAATTTCCGATTGTCATATTACCAGTTGTAAAAAGTTATTATCGGATGCTTCGAAAGAATCTCATTTATACCGCGATTACAAGGAGTAAAAACTTCCTAATTTTATGCGGTGAACAAGATGCCTTTGTTCAGGGAATTAATCGAGTAGAGGATGGACTACGCCAAACAACATTGTGTTTAAAGCTAAAAGATGAACTTCAAGAGATAAAGCAGCTAGAGCATACTGTTGAAGTAGAAGACATCTTTTTGACTGATCCAAATATTGGAATGGAAAACGTTACACCGTATGACTTTATGGATATTACGTATGATAAGTAATGTTCGGAAAGGCGGGATATTCTTTGCGGACATTCTCATTATTAAAAGGTGTACCCGTTTACCAGTCAGAAACAGGAAAAAAACTTGGATATGTTTCTGATATATATTTAAGTGAACATGGAACCATTGAAGGTTTATTAATGGATGGGAAAGGTCTTTTTCAGCGAGATCGTTTAATTCCGATTGAATCCGTTTCATCATTTGGGCATGATGGGGTAATGGTCGCAAGTGAAATAGAATTACAACCAATTCAAAAAGATAAATCAAAGCACTTTTTATACTCACATCACGGGCTATACCGAAAACCTGTTCTTTCTTCAGAAGGAGAAAAACTAGGTTTATTAGAAGATGTATATTTTAGGGAAGAAATGGGCACTATTATAGGGTATGAATTAACGGATGGATTCTTTGCTGATATTACCGAGGGAAAAAGAGTAGTCAAAACAACTGCACCCCTCACAATCGGAGAAGAAGTCATCGTCGTACAAGTAAAACCGTGATGTGAGGTGTGCCCTTTGTTTAATTGCCCAAATTGTAAATCAAAGGATATTGGAAAAATTGGTGTAAACCAATATTATTGTTGGAATTGCTTTATTGAATTGTCAGTTTCAAAAGGCCAGATTAATACCCATCAAGTTGAAGAGGACGGAACTTTGAGTTCATTAGATGATCTTTTTGCTGAGGAAGACAGAAGCATAAGCATGTAATTCTACAGCTAGGGGTGAAGGATATGAATAAGACGTTTACTTCGCTAGTTGCTCTTGGGTTAGGTGCAGCTGCATATAGCATGGCACAAAGAAATAACCTAATGAATGGCCGTAAAATGAAAAAAATGCGTAAAAGAATCGTAAAAGCTATGTCTTAATATGTAAGGGGCTACCATTGGGTAGTCCCTTTTATTGTGAACTTCGATCCAGGCGCTTTCCGCTGGCAGTTTTCGGTGAGCGCCTATCAAAGACATTTAGACAACTTCTTATTGGTGGTTTTCCCACCTCTCTCCCTTAAGTGCATAAAAGCACCACCAAGACTCCACACTAATGATGGAGAGGTGATTTAAATTGAAGGAAATCCAATTAAAGTGGATTTATCGAATAACCATCTTTTTATTAGTTGCTCTATTAATCCTGATATTAGTCAAACTCTCACCAATTTGGTTACCAATTTTATCAATTTTAAAAGTAATATTTGTCCCCTTTATAATCGCTATATTTATCACTTATTTATTACATCCGTTTGTTGAAAAAGTACATGCTCGAGGGCTTCCGAGACCGATTGCCATATTAATTATCTATCTGTTATTTTTTGGAGGGGTTTCGTATGGCATTTACCGGGCCATTCCGATCCTCATTGTTCAATTAAGAGATTTAGTTGAAAGTGTCCCTGAATTGATGGAAACATATCGGACCTGGCTCCAACAAATCGAATATACTACCTCAGACTTACCATCAGGATTACATGCAAAGATTGATGAGGCATTTGCCACTGTAGAAAGAAGTATGGATGAACTGATTTCAAGAGCGGTTACAATGGCCAAAGGTTTATTTAATTCAATTATCATTATTGCAATCGTCCCGTTTATTGTCTTTTATATGCTCAAGGATTATGATCAAATGAAAAAGGCATTATGGTATATCACACCGAGAAAATGGAGACAACCATCTCAACTGTTTTTAAAAGATGTTGATGAGTCCCTTGGTAATTATATTAGAGGGCAGCTGTTAGTTTGTTTAATTATGGGTCTTATTGCTTCAATTGCACTTTGGTTAGCAGGAATGAAATATCCTTTATTACTTGGATTCATCATTGGAATAACAGATATTATTCCATATTTCGGTCCTATCATTGGTGCTATTCCTGCAGTAATCATTGCTGCAACAATCTCTAATAAAATGATCATTATAGTTATTTTAATCATTTTTGGGCTGCAGTTCATCGAAGGAAATCTTTTATCTCCACTGATTGTCGGAAAAAGCCTTCATATGCACCCAATTCTAATTATGGCTGCCCTGTTATTAGGTGGTGAGATTGGTGGAGTCGTTGGTCTTTTAGTGGCCGTTCCTATTTTAGCAGTTGTGAAAGTAATTTTATTGCATGCCAAAGCTCATTTGGTTAACTACTGGAAAAGCAAAAAAATACAACATGAGAATGATACGCTATAATTGTAAGCAAAGATTGACAAAGTTTTTTTGCTTGTCTATAATTGGCATGAAGTTGATTTAACGTACTCATTTAAAATAAATAACATATAAAAACTATGAAGGAACCAGTATGTTACAGACCATTTTACATGTATATCCGTTAATAACGGACATACTCAGAGAGGGATCTCCTTGGCTGTGAGAGATTCTATTTGAAGGGTAACAGAACGCTAATCCGGAGTGTAGGAAAAACCTACCGGGAAATCCCGTTATCATGCTCATGAGGTGATGAACATAAGCAACGTGTGTTCATAATCAGGGTGGTACCGCGAGAATACTCTCGTCCCTGTTTTTTTAGGGATAAGAGTATTCTTTTTTATTTCCCTAAAAGTGGTCTGATAATAATACATAGGAGGAAAATAAGATGAAAAAGCTAACATCTGCGGAAGTTAGACAAATGTTTCTTGACTTTTTTAAGGAAAAAGGCCATAGTGTTGAACCTAGTGCTTCACTAGTACCACATGAAGACCCTTCACTATTATGGATCAATAGTGGTGTAGCTACATTGAAAAAATACTTTGATGGACGAGTCATTCCAGAGAATCCACGTATCTGTAATGCTCAAAAATCAATCCGTACAAATGATATTGAAAATGTGGGGAAAACGGCTCGTCACCATACATTTTTTGAAATGCTTGGTAACTTTTCAATTGGTGATTATTTTAAAGAAGAGGCAATTGTCTGGGCTTGGGAATTTCTAACTAGTAAAGATTGGGTTGGGTTTGATCCAGAAAAGCTTTCCGTAACGATTCATCCTGAAGATGATGAAGCATTTAAAATGTGGACAGAACTAGTTGGTGTTCCGGAAGAGCGTATTATCCGACTAGAGGGGAACTTCTGGGATATTGGTGAAGGACCAAGTGGACCCAATACAGAAATTTTCTATGACCGTGGTGAAAAGTACGGAAATGATCCAGAAGATCCGGAATTATATCCAGGTGGAGAAAATGAACGCTATTTGGAAGTGTGGAATTTGGTATTTTCAGAGTTCAACCATAATCCAGATCATACATACACTCCACTGCCAAAGAAAAACATTGATACTGGTATGGGACTTGAGAGAATGGTATCCGTTATTCAGGATACACCGACAAACTTCGAAACTGATCTTTTTATGCCTATTATTCAGGCAACGGAGAAAATCTCGGGGGTAAAATATGGTGAGAAAAAGGAACTAGATGTTTCCTTTAAGGTTATTGCAGACCATATTCGTACTGTAGCATTTGCAGTTGGGGATGGAGCTCTTCCATCCAATGAAGGTAGAGGCTATGTTTTACGTAGATTATTAAGAAGAGCTGTTCGTTATGCAAAGCAAATTGATATTAACCGTCCATTTATGTATGACTTAGTTCCAGTTGTGGCTGATATCATGGTTGACTTTTATCCAGAGGTTACGGCTAAAAAGGACTTTATTCAAAAGGTAATTAAGAACGAAGAAGAGCGTTTTCATGAAACATTACATGAAGGCTTAGTCATTTTATCGAATGTGATTGCAAAACAAAAGGAACAAGGTAGTGATGTTGTTCCAGGAGCAGATGTTTTCCGATTATATGATACATACGGCTTCCCAGTAGAATTAACGGAAGAATATGCAGAAGAAGAGCAGATGAAAATTGACCATGAAGGCTTTGAAGTTGAAATGGACAATCAACGTTCAAGAGCACGTGCTGCTCGACAAGATGTTGGATCAATGCAAGTTCAAAGTGGTGTGCTTGGAGAAATTAAGGTTGAAAGTGAATTTATTGGCTATGACAAACTGGAGTCAGATTCTACTATTTTAGTGATTGTAAAGAATGGTGAAATTATTGAATCGGCTGCAGAAGGTGAAGAGGTTCAAGTGATTTTGGATAAAACTCCTTTCTATGCAGAAAGTGGTGGTCAAATTGCCGATGAAGGAATCCTTTCAAATAACGAGTCCACACTTGCTGTGAAGGATGTTCAAAAAGCACCTAATGGTCAAAACCTTCACAAAGTGGTAGTGAAAAAAGGCTCACTTGCTACAGGTCAAGTATTTACAGCTGTCGTAAATAAGGAAAACCGAAGCGAGGTTATTAAAAACCATACGGCAACACATCTTTTGCATCAAGCACTAAAGGATGTTTTGGGCAATCATGTTAACCAAGCAGGATCTCAAGTTACTGCGGGAAGACTTCGCTTTGACTTCTCTCATTTTGGACAGGTTAAGCAGGATGAGCTAGAAAAAATTGAGGCGATTGTAAACGACCAAATTTGGAGAAGCTTACAAGTAGACATTGATTACAAATCACTAGATGAAGCGAAAGCAATGGGTGCAATGGCTTTATTCGGTGAAAAGTACGGTAAAGTCGTTCGTGTTGTTCAAGTAGGCAATTATAGTTTAGAGCTATGTGGTGGATGTCATGTCCCTAATACTGCGACAATTGGATTATTTAAAATTGTATCTGAAACTGGAATAGGTGCAGGAACAAGAAGAATTGAAGCTGTAACAGGACAAGGTGCTTATAAATTAATGAACGATCAAGTTAAATTGCTTCATGAATTAGCAACTACACTAAAAACGAATCAAAAAGATATTCCAACGAGAATTGATTCATTACTAGAAGAGCTGCGAGGGTTACAACGGGAAAATGAGTCACTATCAGCTAAACTAGGGAATATTGAAGCGGGTAGTCTAGTAGATAAAGCAACCAAGATTGGTGATGTAACAGTGCTTTACAGTACTGTGAATCCTACTGATATGAATAATCTTCGTACAATGGTAGATGATTTAAAAGAAAAATTAGGATCTGCTGTAATTGTTTTAGGTTCTGTAAATGAAGGTAAAGTTAATATTACAGCGGGTGTTACCAAGGATTTAATTGAAAAAGGTTACCACGCAGGTAAACTTATTAAAGAGGTTGCTACACGCTGCGGCGGAGGCGGTGGAGGCCGTCCTGATATGGCCCAAGCTGGTGGGAAAAATCCAGATCAATTACAAGATGCACTAAACTTTGTTGAAGAATGGGTGAAATCCATTTGATAATGGATAAACTTGGTGTAGAATGAGATTAAGAGTGATTCTTTGAAAAAGGATACTTCCCAAGTAATGATTAAAAGTCTAGAAGTGTCTATATTTTAAAGAAGAGTCTAAAGAGCGAGGTGCAAGGGCGAATGAGTTCATTTGATAAAACAATGAAGTTTAACTTTCAAGAAGAACCAATTGAAACCAATGTGAATGAAGTTTTGTTTAAAGTATATGATGCACTGCAGGAAAAAGGCTATAATCCTATTAATCAAATTGTTGGATACCTGCTCTCGGGTGACCCTGCGTATATTCCAAGACACAACGATGCTAGAAATATTATCAGAAAGTTAGAACGCGATGAATTAATCGAGGAGTTAGTAAAATCGTATTTAAAGTCTAACCGTGAGGGGTAAACTAAATGCGAGTTCTTGGATTAGATGTTGGTTCTAAAACCATTGGTGTAGCTGTTAGCGACGAAATGGGTTGGACTGCGCAAGGAATTGAAACAATAAAGATTAACGAAGAAAGACAACAATTTGGCTTGCAGCGGCTGGGTGAAATTATTAGACAATATCAGGTTGAATCGGTTGTCATAGGATTACCTAAGAACATGAATGGGACAATTGGCCCAAGAGGTGAGGCAAGCCAAAGCTTTGCGAAATTGGTAGAAGAAGAATTTTCAGTCCCTACTATTTTATGGGACGAGCGTCTGTCAACCATGGCAGCTGAAAGAGTGCTGCTAGAGGCAGATGTTAGTCGAGCAAAAAGAAAGAAAGTAATTGATAAGATGGCGGCAGTCATGATATTGCAAGGCTATCTAAACAGTAAAAATTGATGAGGTGACTATAATGGAACATGGTGAAAAGCAAATTACAGTTATAGATGAAGAAGGAAACGAACAGCTTTGTGAAGTTTTATTTACGTTTGAATCACAAGAATTTAATAAATCATACGTACTTTATTATCCAGTCGGTGCTGATGAAGATGATGCAGAAGACATCGAAATTCACGCTTCAAGCTTTACTGGCAATGAAGACGGAGAAGATGGAGAACTTCAACCTGTAGAAACAGATGAAGAGTGGGACATGATTGAAGAAATGCTAAATACATTTCTTGATGAAGAAGAAGGCGAACAATAATCGCTTAATAAAAAGCCTGGCTGTAAGTGTTGTTACACTTTCAGCCAGGCTTTTTTTTTGCACCATGTAGTATGAAAATAGTGCATTCACCTAGTGTGGAATGAGCGGAGAGCCACTTGACTCCCGCGGTATCCCGCGAGTGGATCGTAGTTGCATGGAACTCCACAACCAAAGTTATTTTGGGGGTAGACACCTATGCGATTGAGTATTTACACCAAGGAGTAAGCAAGGGGGGCGCAGCACATGGAACTCCACAACCATAGTTATTTTTGAATGAAATAAAATGTGGCACCATGGAGATGGAGCTCTCCCTCATTAAATTACTCCATGCTATGCATCAAAATGCTACTCTTAAAGAAAAATAATCCTAGGAATTTTGGAAGGAATTGACGAAATTCATAAAAAAATGTAGTATAATATTTCGAGTGAGAGGAGGAAATTACAACATGTCTGAATCACCTAAACATAAAAAAAATCATAGAGATAAACTTCTAGAACTTCAAGGTGAAGCTAGAGTTGTTAGAAAAATAGTACTTATTCTATTTATTGTTATACTATTAGTTATTTCAGGAATTGTCGGTGGTGGATATTTATATATCAAATCCGCTCTACAACCTGTAGATCCTGAAAATACAAAAGAAGTAAATGTGACAATTCCAATCGGTTCATCGCCTACTGCTATTGCAAATATATTAGAGGAAAATGGGATTGTTAAAGATGCAAAAGTATTCCGCTATTATACTAAATTTAAAAATGAATCTGGGTTCCAAGCGGGAGATTATCAACTAACTCCAGCAATGACTTTTACAGAAATTATTTCAAGCTTGAAAACGGGACGAGTATTGGAAGAAGCTGTTTTCTCAATTACACTTCCAGAAGGAAAGCAATTAGTAGAAATTGTAAAGATAATTGCTAGTAAAACCAATCATAGTGAAGATGAAGTATTGGAAAAATTAACAGATGAAAAATTTATTGCAGAACTAATGCAGATGTATCCAACACTACTTTCAAATGATATTTTACATGAGGATGTTAAGTATGCGTTAGAAGGATATTTATATCCGGCAACATATCCTTATTATAAAGAAGCAAAAGATTTATCCATTGAAGAGGTTATAAGGCCAATGTTAGATCAAACAAATAAAATTGTCGAGGAGCTTGCTACTGAAATTTCGTTCCGTGAGTTTTCTCCACATACACTACTAACAATGGCATCACTTATTGAGGAAGAAGCAACTGGAAAGACCGATCGTGAGAAAATCTCTGGTGTATTTGTTAATCGAATGGACATTGATATGCCACTTCAAACAGACCCAACGGTTATTTACGCTCTTGGTGAGCACAGGGAACGTTTATTTTTCAAGGATTATGAGGTTAATGATCCTTATAACACATATCAAATTCAGGGATTACCACCTGGTCCAATCGCAAATGCAGGTTTAGACTCGATCAAGGCAGCATTAAATCCTGCTGATATTTCATCTTTATATTTCTTGGCTGATAAAGAAGGTAATGTTCATTATTCTGATACGTTGGAAGAGCATAACCGCAAGATAGCCCAATATATTACTAATCAATAATACACTCCCAGGGGAACGATAATAAATTATATTAGCGTTCCCCTTTTCATTGTGGTAAAATATATCGAGTTGAAAAACAATAGTCATATTCCTGAAAAATTGGCATAGTAGCCAATTTTCTTTATTGTATTCTCTTTTCTTAATTGCAGCTCTTTATAATGGTTGTGTTTTGTTTTAGGTAGACCTTCCTGCTAATGAAATATTCGCACTGGAGGATGAAAATGTTGTTAACCTAGTGTTCCAGAGCTGCGAGCCACTTGACTCCTGCGGGATCAGTGGTCTCGTGAGACCCCGCAGGAGCCTGCTCCTGGCGACGAGGAGGCTCACGGACCACCCCGCGGAAAGCAAGTGGATCGCAGCTCATGGAACCGCTAACTAAGTAATTATCAGGGTAGACATCTATGCTAATTAAAATTAGCACCATGGAGTATGAAAAATTATACTTAGCTTAGTGTCTAGCTCCAGGCGCTATCGGCTCGGGGTCATAAGTCAATCCATCTAGAAGGTTAAAGAGCAACCTTCCAGCCGGCTTGCCTTATGCCTGTCGCCGATGAACGAGCGCCTTCCGCTTTTCTTTTTTCAGGGTAGACAACTATTTTTATATTGCAAAACCGCCTTGCTATTAGAGCATACTAAAACAAATAGATAAATTTTGGATCTGATCAATTGTTCAATCCTTAATATACATGAAAATGATGGAGGAAATTTAATGGTTTCTGAAGAGCTTATTACCTACCTAGAGTCGTTGATTCAGCCTAGACCTACGTTCATTCAAGAGTTAGAAGCATTTGCAGAAGAAAATCATGTCCCGATTATGGATAAGATTACAGCTGAGGCGATTCTTCAATTATTGAGAATCTCAAACCCAAAGAGGATTCTTGAAATAGGAACGGCTATTGGTTATTCAGCGATTCGAATGGGTCTAACCTTACCAGAAGCAAAAATTGTAACAGTAGAGCGAAACAAGGGTCGCTATGAGCAGGCCATTGAAAATATTAACACGGCCAATAAAGCCGAACAAATAAACGTCTTGTTCGGGGATGCACTTGAATTAACAGATGAAATAGACAAAAGAGGGCCATATGATGTCATTTTCATCGATGCGGCTAAAGGACAATACAAACGTTTCTTTGAAAGCTATGAGGGCTTCCTCGCAGATCAAGGGTTGATTATTACAGACAATGTACTTTTTAAGGGCTTAGTTGTGAAGGAAATAGAGGATAAGCGAAAAAGACAGTTAGTAGACAAAATAAAGATGTATAATGAATGGCTATCTAGTCATCCGAACTATGTAACAACCATTCTCCCAGTGGGTGATGGAATAGCGATTAGTAAAAAAAGAGGTGTTTGATATGAAAAAGCCTGAGTTATTATTAACTCCAACAGCTGTCCAAGACATTGAAAAGCTTGCAGAGGCAGGAGCAGATGCATTTGTAATTGGAGAACAGCGTTTTGGTTTGCGTTTAGCTGGAGACTTTTCTAAAGAAGAAGTAAAGCAAGCGATTGAAGTTGCACATGGTCTAAATAAAAAAGTTTATGTAGCTGTCAATGCTTTATTTCATAATGATAAAATTGATGATTTATATGAATACCTTCCGTACTTACAATCCCTGAATGCTGATGGAGTAATCTTTGGGGACCCTGCAGTATTAATGGTTGCAAAAGAAGTAGCACCACACCTAAAGCTACATTGGAACACTGAAATGACAGCAACCAACTGGTTTACCTGTAATTATTGGGGCAAAAAAGGTGCAAAAAGAGCTGTTGTAGCTCGTGAATTAAATATGGATGCAATTGTAGAAATTAAAGAAAATGCCGAGGTCGAGATTGAAGTCCAAGTTCATGGCATGACAAATATGTTCCAGTCAAAGCGTTCATTAATTGGGAACTACTTTGAGTATCAAGGAACAATAATGGAGATTGAAAACCGTAAGCAAGAAAAAAATATGTTTTTATATGATAAAGAACGTGACAACAAATATCCAATTTTTGAAGACGAAAATGGAACACATATTATGAGTCCTAATGATATTTGCATTATTGATGAGCTTGAGGAAATGATCGATGCTGGGATTGATAGCTTTAAAATTGATGGTATTTTAAAATCCTCAGAATATTTAGTTGAGGTTACAAGACGTTATCGAAAAGCCATTGACCTCTGTGTCAACGATCGTGATCAATATGAAGTAATTAAGGATGATTTATTAAAGGAGTTAGAAGAACTTCAGCCACCCAATCGTCCATTAGATACAGGATTCTTTTTCAAGGAAACAGTTTATTAATTTGCCATCAAACATCTAAACACGATTATATTAGGATATCGCGGAGAGAAAAAAGCAACTTGATTAATTAGTACAAGGAGGAACGTTCATGGCAACAGTGATGCATGATAAAATTTCACAAATTATTGATGGGAAACGTGTGATTGTGAAAAAGCCTGAGTTATTAGCTCCAGCTGGAAGTCTAGAAAAGCTGAAGATTGCAGTTCATTACGGAGCAGATGCAGTGTTTATTGGTGGCAAAGAGTTTGGGCTTCGCTCAGGTGCTGATAATTTTTCATTAGAAGAAATGGCAGAGGGAGTTCAATTCGCTAATAAGTATGGAGCGAAAATCTATGTAACAACAAATATATTTGCTCATAACGAAAATATGGATGGCTTAGATGAGTATTTGGAAGGGTTACAATCCGCTGGTGTAACAGGGATTATCGTAGCCGACCCACTAATAATTGAAACCTGTCGCAAGGTTGCTCCAAAATTAGAAGTTCATTTAAGTACACAGCAATCTCTTTCAAACTGGAAGGCAGTGCAGTTTTGGAAGGAAGAAGGACTTGAAAGAGTCGTATTGGCACGAGAAACGAGTGCAGAAGAAGTTCGTGAAATGAAAGAGAAAGTTGACATTGAAATAGAAGCTTTTATTCACGGTGCAATGTGTATTGCCTACTCAGGCCGTTGTACATTAAGTAACCATATGACTGCACGTGATTCAAACCGTGGCGGGTGTTGTCAATCATGTCGTTGGGATTATGATTTATATCAAATGGATGCTGCTCAAGCTGAAAATCCGTTATTTAATGAAGGCGATGCTGCGTTTGCAATGAGCCCGAAAGATTTAAAATTAATTGAATCGATTCCTAGAATGATTGAACTAGGTGTAGATAGTTTGAAAATTGAAGGCCGTATGAAATCAATTCACTATGTTGCGACAGTTGTAAGTGTATACCGTAAAGTAATTGATGCATATTGTGCAGATCCAGAGAACTTTAAAATAAAGCAAGAATGGCTTGAAGAGCTTGATAAATGTGCAAACAGAGAAACTGCTCCGGCATTCTTTGAGGGTGTACCAGGTTTTAAAGAGCAAATGTTTGGAAACCATAGCAAGAAGACCACTTATGATTTTGTTGGACTCGTGTTAGACTATAACGAAGAAACAGAAATCGTAACATTGCAACAACGAAACTTTTTCAAGCCAGGAAATGAAGTTGAATTCTTTGGTCCTGAAATCGAAAACTTTAAGATGGTCATTGATAAAATTTGGGATGAAGAAGGACAGGAACTTGATGCAGCGCGTCATCCACTACAAATTGTTAAGTTTAAAATTGACAAGCCAGTATTCCCGAATAACATGATGCGAAAGGGGAACTGAGAAAACATGGTTAAAAAGCCAATTGTTATTGGCATTGCAGGTGGTTCAGGCTCTGGTAAGACAAGTGTTACTAAAGCAATATATGAACATTTCCAAGGTCAATCAATCTTAATGATTGAGCAAGATTTTTATTATAAAGATCAAAGTCATATTTCCTTTGAGGATCGTTTAAATACGAACTATGACCATCCGTTAGCGTTTGATAATGACTTGCTTATAGAGCATATCAACCATTTACTGGATTATAAAGCAGTGAATAAGCCAGTATATGATTACAAGAATCATACACGTTCTGATCAAGTAATCCACGTTGATCCAAAGGATGTAATTATTTTAGAAGGTATTTTAGTTCTAGAAGATGAGCGTCTTCGTAATTTAATGGATATTAAGCTCTTTGTTGATACAGATGCCGACTTGCGTATCCTAAGAAGAATGTTAAGAGATATTAATGATCGCGGACGTACAATTGAATCAGTGATCGAACAATATGTTACAGTTGTAAGACCAATGCATAATCAATTTATTGAACCAACCAAAAGATATGCAGATTTAATCATACCTGAAGGTGGACAAAATCACATCGCGATTGATTTAATGGTCACAAAAATTCAAACAATTCTTGAACAAAATTCCATTTTGTAATAACATATCATAGACAAGTTACATTTTTGACAGCTGAAAATGGGGAAAAGTAAGATCAAGTCCCTTGTTTGATGGAAAGGCAACGTATCAATTTCCCTAAATTATACGATTTGCTCTTTCCTATTCTCATACATGTCAAAAAAAGTGTAATAATAATAAAATACATAGATAAAACAATCAGTAATTCTAGGGCGAGTGATTGTAATACACAGAAGGAGTGAAGGGATTATGGCAATCGAGAAAGTATTTCCAATGACAGAAGCTGGAAAACAAAAATTAGAGCAAGAGCTTGAACAATTAAAGACCGTTAAACGTAAAGAGGTTGTTGAACGTATAAAAATCGCAAGAAGCTTTGGAGACTTATCAGAGAACTCTGAATATGATTCTGCTAAGGAAGAACAAGCATTTGTTGAAGGACGTATCACAACTCTTGAGAATATGATTCGTAATGCAAAAATCATCGAAGAAAATGCAGATAACTCAAATGTAGTATCCCTAGGGAAAACGGTAACATTTGTTGAATTACCTGATGGTGAAGAAGAAACATATACAATCGTGGGTAGTGCTGAAGCAGATCCATTTGAAGGGAAAATCTCAAACGATTCACCAATCGCAAAAAGCTTAATTGGTAAGTCAGTTGATGATCAAGTAACAGTCCAAACTCCTGGTGGAGAAATGCTAGTAAGAATCGTCTCAGTTGGCTAAATCATAGTCAAATTAGGTATTTTCAGGATAGTTATTAAAAAATAAATAAACAATTTGTTTTAAAAAGAAAACACCTCGTCGACACTGGTTAACGAGGTGTTTTTTTATGAGAAAAATAAAAAACCGAATGATATTTATACTTATACTAATCACGTTAATCCTAACTGGTTTAGTAGGACGCCTAGTTCAACTTCAACTGGTGAGCACAGAATCATTTACTTCTGAAGATATAAACCTTATCGAGGCAAGTGTTTCACAGCGCTCACAAGAAATTGTCATAGACCAAGGCAGAGGACGTTTTATTGATCGACACTCCGAAGCACTAACACATGAATATTACCCAAGTCTTGTTCTCTTTCCATTCTTAAAAAATATTGATTGGCCGGTCGAACAGCTATCACAGATAATAGGTGTTCCTTCAAGTAAGATTATGGCCAGTATCATTGAGGCAAAAGAGCCGCTTGTTTACGGAGAAGAAAAGCCACTGGAGTTAACTGAGGGTCAAATGACTAGAATTAATGACCTTCAAATCCCTGGTGTATTTGCCATCTATCGGCAGTATGCAGTGGATGATAACATAGCAGAGCATTTACTTGGTATTGTGAGAGAAAATCATGAGCTACTTCAAAAGAGATACCCAGATAAACCTTATTTATCGTCTAGAACCAAATTGGGCGTAACTGGTCTTCAAGCTGCATTTGATGAGTTTCTTATACCTGAAGGAGAAGCAAAATTACTTTATCACGTAGCAGGGGATGGAAATCCACTGTTTGGAATAGATGTGAAATATACTGCTCCAGCTAATCCTTATTATCCAGTATCAATTAAAACCACTTTAGACAGAGAGATGCAAGAACTTGCAGAGCAGTTAGTACAGCAACATGGCCTTATAAAAGGAGGATTAGTATTATTAGATATCGAGACTTCTGATATTCTAGCAATGGTTAGTGCACCAACTATTAACCAATCAAATCCATTTGGAGATGGAAGTGCTCAAAATCTCATGCTTCAACCACACTTTCCTGGCTCTGTTTTTAAAACAGTGACTGCAGCTGCGGTAATTGAAAAAAACATTGATCTTAAAGGGAGAACTTTTAATTGCGACTTAGATTTATACGGTGAAGCTAACCCGATTTACAAGCTAGGTGTTCTCGATTTTAGAGAAAGCTTTGCGAAAAGCTGTAACTATACTTTCTCAACTCTTGCAGAGGAATTAATCACAGATGATAGTGATGTAATCGAAGAATATTCGGCAAAGCTTGGTTTAATAGATCCTGTTGGTTGGCATGGAGATGTGTTTAGGCTTCAGGATTTCAAACAATTTGCTACTGAATATGAGGGTGCTATATGGGGTGATGAAAAGGATAAATCAGTACCCCGGGCAATCGCGCAAATTTCAGTGGGTCAGAAAGATGTCAGAATCACACCATTAGCAATTGCTAATATGATGGCTACTATTGCTCGTGGTGGTGAAAAGAAACAAGTGAGAGCTGTTACAGATGTGTTGTACAAAAATGGTACTAACCTTTTTTCGTTCCCTGAACAAAAGATAAAGGATGATCAACAAATTTCACCTTATACAGCTATGCAGCTTCAAGAGTTACTGCGAGAAGTTGTGAAATCTGGGACAGGTACAAAGTTTCAATCCTTACCCTATGAGGTTGCAGGGAAATCTGGGACCGCTGAAATAGGGAAAATGGTGAACAAAGAGCACTTGGTTAACAAATGGTTTGCTGGATACTTTCCAGTTGAAACGCCTAAATATGCCTTAGTGGTTGTGGATTTAGAGCAGGTTTCACGACTATCACCTACTAACGATATTTATTATGATATGGTCAATGGCATACATAAGTTAGATCAGTCACAAGAGGGAGTACAAGAGAGTTAATCACCTGTAAATATATTAGAACTTTTAAGTAAATAAAAAAAATGGTTCATCAAATGGGCAACTGATGATAAAATAAGGAGGGAAAAAGAGACAGGAGGGAACATTCTTTGGGATATGATTTAGAAAAGTTATATGTAGGACCTCGGTCAGAAAAACTTCATAAAAGAAGAAAAGTTAATCGCATTCTTAATCTATTAATTATATTTGTATTTGCATTAATTCTCTTTTTTGGATGGAGACTATTTTTTTCTAATGCGAATCAAGCAGGAACTGCTGAACAACCATCGACGTCTGAACAGACCCAACCAGCTTCAGACGGGGAAGACAATTCAGCAGTTGTTGATGACTCTGATAATGAGGAAACAGCTGAAACTAGTGAACCAAGCGAAGAAGAATTAGAGGAAACAACTGCACCTGAAAGTGAATCTTCTGAGCATGAAACTGTGACTGATGGCGACCCAGATTCAAATATCATTCGCTCGATTGTAAATAATGCTTGGACTCCCATTGGAACAAAGCAAGAGGGGACTCATACTGTGAATTATGAAAAAGGTTCTGCTGACCGTAATGAAATGGAGCAAGCAATCGGCTACGCAACAGGAAAGAACCAAGAAGACCTGACTGTATGGCAATTATCACGCAATGGTGAACATCAAGTGGCTGCTACTGTTTCAACAAAGGATAATTCTCATATTTACCGTGTCTATATCGAGTGGGTTGATAAAGAAGGCTGGAAGCCAATAAAAATTGACGAATTAAGAAAGAATGATAGCGAATACTATACTGGTGAGTAACCTTAATACATTAGATAACAAAAGTGTAGAGCTAGTAGCCTCTACACTTTTTGCATTCTCTATGTGCTCAGAGAAAAGAATTTTAAGATTTTGCTTTAAAATGAACGACTGCACTGAAAAACTTGCGACCGTCCTCATCAATATGCATTTGATGCGTAACACCATGAACGCCAAGCATGATTGCTTTATTATGCTCAATCTGTTCATTCACTTTTTTTTCTAGTGTTTTTAAATCAAATGCCTCAAAGAATTCTATTTTATCTTGGATAAAATCAAGTTTGAATTCCATATATCACACTTCCCTACTTAGTAATTTATGAGATTTAGTATATGATATCATGTTGATGTTGAAAAGCTTAATGTATTGGAATGTTTAAAGAGTTCATAAGAAGGGTATTAAATAACATATAGAAATAATTGAAAATGATTCGACAAATATGGCGGTTTATTGACAATTGATGGTAAAATAGTTTTTGTTGAGGAACTATTCGAACATGAAGAAACAATTATAATCCACTTGATGTAGTAAACCGTAAATTGAAATCATAAAATCAAACAATGAAAGGTGATCGGGATGAAACTAGCAATTATTGGAGCAATGGAAGAAGAAGTAGAAATATTAAGAGAACAATTAGAAAATAGAGAATCAATCGAGATTGCAGGCTGTGAGTTTTCAACAGGTACTTTAAATGGACAGGAGATTGTTGTATTAAAATCAGGCATCGGAAAAGTAAATGCTGCTTTATCAACCAGTATTTTATTACAGCAGTTTAAGCCTGCATACGTTATTAACACAGGATCAGCAGGTGGTTATTTAGAATCATTAAATGTTGGCGATGTTGTCATCTCATCAGAAGTTTGTCATCATGATGTAGATGTAACAGCATTTGGATATGAATATGGACAAGTTCCAGGTCTTCCTGCAGCTTTCGAAGCGGATGCTAAACTTGTTGAAGTCGCCCAGAAGGCCGCACAGCGAGTATCAGACGTTCAAGTAGCAACAGGATTAATCGCTACTGGGGACTCATTTATGAATGATCCTGGACGTGTTGAATTTGTAAGAAATCAATTTAACGATTTGTATGCAGTTGAAATGGAAGCTGCAGCAATTGCTCAGGTATGTTATCAATTTAGAATTCCATTTGTGGTTATTCGTTCATTATCAGATATTGCGGGTAAAGAGTCAGATGTATCTTTTGATCAATTCTTAAAAACAGCTGCTCGTAATTCTTCAGATTTAGTCTTGAAAATGGTTGCAGAGATAAAAAATTCAATCCAGTAATGTAATAAACAAGTGTCCGTATACAGTGGACACTTGTTTTTTTATAGCAATCTCTGATTGATTAATGGAGAAATTTACATCCATTCACCTTAAAAAGAGTGTGTTATGATAGAAAAGAAGTTTGGCAATTTTTTAGAAGGTGGATGAAAAAGATGGAATTAGATAAAGTAAAAGATTTGCAAGCGAAAATTGCTGATTTTAAAAGGTTTGCCTTTATATTAATTGCTGTTAGCGTGTTTTTATATATTGGAGTACTTATTCCAAATGAAGGAAAAACATCTCTACAGATGTATACATTAATGGGAACTACAGTCATGTTTCTAAGTACTGCATTTATTCTATTCAAAACAGTCATTTCATATAAACGTGAATTAAATCAGCTTGAAGATTAAAAAACTCTTCCTTGTTTTTAGGAAGAGTTTTTTTGTGTCCACAAGGGATGGAAAAAAATATCAATTAAATGCATATTTAGGGTTTACAAAGGTATTGTAGTTGGATATAATTACCTTTGTAGGAAAGATTATCATCTAAAAAAGGAGGTCGAAGTAAATGATCAAATCAACTGGAATCAAACCATGTGTAACATCTGTTCAAACAATTATATATTCAGCATCCTATTCGACCGACCCGGTGATGAGTCTGTTAAAGTAAGAATCCGTAATTTAAATTCTAACACACCGCCACAGGAAGAATAGTCTCTCTGTGGCGTTTTTATGTCTTTTTATACCACAGGGAGTTATATCTATTCCTGTGGTTTTTTGTGTGCTTTTTTTGGAGGTGAAATAATAATGAACTTAAACCTATTCTTTTTAACCATTACTATTAAGAAAAGAAATGTACCGATGGAAGAGTACGTCCATGAGGAAAATGTCCAAAGGATGTATGAGCAAATGAAAGAACGTCAATATACAATGATAAATAATTATTAGTCAAAATAATGATAATAATTAGTTAGCAAAAATCACAGAAAGGAAGTTTTATATGACACTGAATTTATTTTTCTTAACAATTTCAATCACCAAACGTCATGAATCGATAGAAGAAATAGAGCATTATGAAAATGTCAATAAGATGTATGAAGAAATGAAATGAAAGACCGTCAATATAAGATGTTTAATATTTATTAATACTTGTGTAAATAAGAAAGTGAAAGGAGAGGAATGGAAATGACTTTAAATTTATTCTTTTTAACGATCTCAATTAAAAAACGTCATGAATCTATAGAAGAAATTGAACACTATGAAAACGTCAATAAGATGTACGAAGAAATGAAAAACCGTCAGTTTTATAACTACCATTTGTAATTACTGGAAGTAAGGTAAATAAGTAAGTGTTTTATAAAAATTAGAAAGGTGGTAATGAAAATGATTAAAAGAAAATTAATTTTTACAAATTGGCTGCTTGTGGAGAAAGATTCCACCTAACTGATTTTGACATAAGGAGGAATACTGAGATGCTATCGTTTCGTGTATTGTTGTTAACTATGTTTTTTAAGAAAAAATCTTAAGTATATCAAACCAAGTGCCTAGCACATCATTGGAGATCATTTGCTAGGCACTTTTTTCATTACTTCACAAAATGGTCAAATAAACTTAACAGTTCGTTCAAATCCACCTTCTTTTTACACCATCGATAAATGGTAAAGTTAAAGTAATAACACATTGTCATGGAGGTGTTTGAACAATGTTATCAATCGTTTTAGGACTAGTGATTGTGGTTACAATTGGTTTAATTATAGGTACCGAAGTAAGTGTTGAAGGTTAATGATATATAAAGAGGGAGATGACGTTGATACAGTCATCTCCCTTTTTATTTAAGCAGGTAAAAGCCGAGTATAAATAATATTGTACTACCAATGAAAGATAAAGATACATATATAGCAAGGCTACGATAATGCTTTTTTAAAAGTAAGTCAATTGCTTCCATGCTGAAGGTGGAAAAGGTGGTGAATGCGCCAAAAAAACCGATTGAAACAAACTGTTGGATACTCGGTGAAATGGTGGGAGTTATTAACGATAAAGTAATCCCTAATCCAAACGAACCAATAATGTTTACAATTAGCATGGCTAGTGGAAAAGGTGGATTTGATATTCGCTTCATGAGTAGTATTCCAAGGTAGTAGCGAAAAATCGCACCAAGAGCTCCTCCTAACCCTACGTAAATCATCTTAATTCACTTCTTTCTTAAAAATAAATTGTTCTCCAAGCTTGTTCCCAAAGACGTATCCAGCTAGTCCTAGACCAATTCCACCTAGTAATGTAAAGAATAAATAAGCCACCATTGGCCATATAGAATTAGATGTAAGATAAAAAATATCTGCTGCTAAGGTGGACATTGTTGTAAAACCACCGCAAAAACCGACCCCAAGGCTAAGTTTAAGCCATTCTTTTTCTCGATTGTGAACCAAAAAACCTGTCAACAGTCCGAGAACTAAGCTCCCTGTTATGTTGACAATGATTGTAGCAAATGGAAATGTGTATGCTTGGGTTAGATTTGTTTGGATTAAAAAACGAAGTATACTACCAATTGCACCACCGATTCCAACTAGTATAATTTTATAAAATGCCATTAGTATTCACCATCTTAGAGTATTAAGTTATTAATTAGAGTAACATACTTCTATTTTAGTTAAAATTATTTTATATACAATACAGGTTGGTCCCTGAAAATAACCTAGGTGTGGATTTCCATGAACTGCGGGTCCACTTGCTTTCCGCGGGGCGATCCCGCAGGAGTCAAGTGGCTCTCCGCTCATTCCACACTATGGTAGACATTTTTCATACTTCATGGTGGGAGTTAAATTAGCGTGGGTGTCTACCCTGTTAGGGATAAGCCTACTTGGGGCAACTCCTCAAAGTGAGCCTATGATTCAGTTCCTCCTTGTTTTCGCTACGGCAAGTAAATCATAGAGAGTCTATGATTCACTTCCACCTTGTTTTCGCAACGGCAAGTAAATCATAGAGAGCCTATGATTCACTTCCATCTTGTTTTCGCTTCAGCAACTAAATCATAGAGTGCAAAATCAAAATAAAAAGCCCCAATGAGGAGCTTTTTGATCATAAGATTTTATTACATAAGCTTTGAAATAAACATGGTGGCTATTCCGAAGTAGATAAGTAATGATAAGATGTCATTTAAAGTGGTAATGAGTGGCCCTGAAGCAACTGCTGGATCTATATTTAATTTATAGAGTAGCAATGGAATGACTGTTCCTGCCATTGTCCCTATGATTAAAGTAATAAACAGAGAGCTTCCGACTACAATGCCGAGTATTGCATCTTGTCGCCAGACAACTGCAATGATGAAAATAAGAATGGCACAAGTTAAACCGATTAATAAGCTTACTTTAAATTCTCTAAAAATGAGCTTTAAGACAACTGGTTTGTTAATGTCCCTGCTAATTAATCCACGTACAACAACTGCTAGAGATTGCGTCCCGGTATTACCTGTCATACCCGCTATCATTGGCATAAAAAAAGCTAAAGCGACAACTTGTGCCAAGGTATCCTCAAACGAACTAATAATTGTTCCAGAGATAACACCTATGAATAATAATAAGATCAACCAAGGTAGTCTTCGGTAAGCAGCAACCACAGCTTTTGTGTCGAAATCAATGGCTTTACCTGATGCGGATAGCTTTTCAATATCTTCATTAGCTTCTCTTATCACAACATCAATGATATCGTCGACTGTCACAATACCAACAAGAACATTATCTTCAACGACAGGTATTGCAAGAAAGTCATATCTTTCAATAAATCGAGCAACTTCTTCTTGGTCAGTATCAACCGTAACAGAAACAACGCGGTTGTACATGATATCCTTAATTTTTTCATTTTCTTCTGCTAAAATGATGTCTCTGTATGAAACAACACCTACTAGTTTCTTTCCATTATCAATAACATATAAGTAGTTAATGGTTTCGGAGAATTCCGCGAATTCTTTTAGTTTATTCACTGTTTCACGTACTGTGTAATGCTGAGGGATCCAAACAAATCGATTTGTCATTAAACGTCCAGCGGTCTCAGGCTCATAATTCATTAAATTAAGGACAATATTAGATTCTTCTTTTTTCATCCCAGATAAAAGCTCTTCAATTTTATCAGGTGACAAGTCTTGAAGTAGTGATGCAAGATCATCATTATCCATTAAATCCATAACTTGTCCCGATTTTTCAATGCCAAGCTTTGTTAGAACCTTTAACTGTTGCTCATTCTCTAGCTCCTGAATTAATTCAGCAATTTGCTCTGATGAAAGAAATAATAAAAAACGAGTATGATGTTTTTCGGGTAATCCTTCGTAAATACGAGCAATATCATAAGGCTGTAATTCAGTTAAAAGCTCTTGAAATTCTTTTTTCTTAGAGTCCTTTAAAAGTTTGATAATTTGGAGAGGTATTTGATCCTCAGTTATTGGTTGGACCAAAGGAATAACCTCCTTACAATGTTATTTTTTTATCCAATAGAATCTTACTACAAATGAGTATTAAAAAATAGGATAACTTTCTTTACCCTTTTTTAAAAAATTTGAAACATTAGTGAACGGTGATTTTCTTTATAAATAGTTGTGTCTCCTTGGCGTGTAATTATTCTGAGGTGTAGAGATGTTGAGGTGACACAGCTAGTTGGTATTAAGACAAAACCCTCTCAGCGAAATATACTGAGAGGGATAACCGGTTATTATTTTCTTTTGCGTTTTTCTTTTTCTGCCCGATAAAATTCGTGAAACATTTTCATTAACGCTCTTTTTTCGATTCTAGAGACATAACTTCTAGATATCCCGAGTTCTTTGGCAATTTCTCGTTGGGTCTTTTCCTTTTTTAGGTCTAATCCAAATCTGCCTACGATGACTTCTCTTTCCCGGCCATCTAAGATATCAATGTATTCTTTGATTTTTTCTAACTCCATGTTTAATTGAATCGTTTCAATTACATCTTCAGATTCAGACTTTAAGACATCAATTAAGCTAATTTCATTTCCCTCTTTATCTTGACCAATCGGATCATGAAGGGATACATCCTTTTTTGTCTTTTTTAATGCACGTAAATGCATTAGGATCTCGTTTTCTATACACCTTGCAGCGTAAGTAGCTAACTTTGTGCCTTTTCCTTGCGAGTAACTTTCAATTGCCTTAATCAAACCTATAGTGCCTATTGAGATTAGGTCTTCTGAGTCTTCGCCAGTATTATCAAATTTCTTAACAATATGGGCGACTAAACGGAGGTTATGTTCTATTAAGAGGTTTCTAGCTTCCTCATCTCCATTAGCCATTCGTTCTAAGTACTTTTTTTCTTCAGAAGACGACAAAGGTTGTGGAAAGGCATTATTTTTGACGTACGAAACTAAAAAGATTAATTCTTTTACAAAGTATCCTAATGCTGCTAAGATTCCTGTCATTTTATCACCCCACACATTGTTGATCTTCATAAAAGTCTTATGATTAGGATCTTGTTTGAAAGATTGATGCTCCTAATTTGTTACAAGCAATCAACCCTGGAGAAAGACTATATGAAATTCCTGAGTGTTGTTTGTAAAGATGAACAAAAGCAATTTTAACAACCCTTCCATTATCCAACCATAAGCGCAAGATAGGCGCGAGCCTATTAATTAAACTATATGTACCAACAAGCATGATTGTGTCTGTCCGATAAAATTAGGACAAGTGTATTAAAAAATTATTAGCCAAAATTCCACGAATGCCCTTCCTAAAAGTCTTATTTTGAATAGGCTATTATATAAAGATAAATTAAAAATCATTTATATATAATTTAAAAGGAGGAGTTCAATTTGGCTTACGGATATGGTTATGGATATGCTCCATATACAGGTTATGGATATCCGGCATATGGACCTGTTGGTTACGGTTATCCTCGTCGAGGTGCTGGTTTTTCTTTAGTAGTCGTTCTTCTCATTTTGTTATTAGTCTTAGGTGGGGGCTACTATTATTATAATTATTATGGAAAGTAACGATTTAAGAGGTTTTAACCTGAAAGAACTTAGGTAGTGGAGTTCCATGCGCTGCGATCCACTCGCTTGCCACGGGGTGGCCCATGAGCCGCCTCGTCGTCAAGGGGCTCCCTGCGGGGTCTCTCTAGACCACTAGATCCCGCAGGAGTAAAGTGGCTCTCACCCATCCACACTTGGTTCAATACACTATTTTCATCCTAATGGGTGCGAACTTTTTTAACAGTAGGGTCTACTCCAAAGCAGTAGACCTTTTCTCGTTTATTCTGTAAGTTGATAGTTATTAATTATAGAAATTTTATAAAAATAGCATTATAATATAGACATTCAGTAAATATTTAGGGTGACTAAATATTTGTGAATCCACAAACTTAAGGAAGAGGGGATTATATGACAACAACTACATATGAACTAACTTGGGATCTTGATGTCTTTTTTGAAGGTGGAAGCAGCTCTAAGGAATTCCATACATATCTTGAAAACATTGAAAAAGAGCTTGAAAGCTTTAAAACACTTGTAAGTGAAATGAGTGTACCTCAATCTGCGTCAGAGAAAGAAGGACTATCTGCTGCTATTGATGCTTTTACAGCTGTGTCTAAGAAAATACGCCAGTCAGGAGCGTTTGTAAGCTGCCTGCAAGCGCAAGATATGTATGATAAAAAAGCAACAGCACTTTATGGGAAAATCATGCAATTAAGTGCAGGTCTTCAAACAGTTTTAACTGGATTAGACCAAAAGTTAGTATCAGTTGAAGAAACTGTATGGAAACAACTTCTTTCAGAAGCTCCTTTTGATGAGTTAGCATATATTTTAGAAGAAAGAAGAACTCGTGCAAATGAAAAGTTATCACCAGAGCAAGAAACATTAATTAATTCATTAGGAATTGATGGTTACCATGCGTGGGGGCAGCTTTACAATACAGTTGTAGGGAATATCAAAATACCATTTGAAGAAAATGGTGAAGTAAAAGAACTCTCTGCAGGCCAAGCATCAAATAAATTTGCAAGTTCTGATCGTGATACTCGTAAAAGAATGTTTGAAGCGTGGACAAAAGCTTGGGAAGAGCAAGCTGATTATATTAGTTCAAGTTTGAATCATCTTGGTGGATACCGTCTAAATGTGTATAAAGCTCGTGGATGGGAAGATATTCATAAAGAACCACTTGATATTAACAGAATGTCAAAAGAAACTCTAGAGACCATGTGGGACGTTATAACAGAACATAAGGGTGCGTTTGTAGAGTACTTAGATCGAAAAGCGCAACTTCTAGGGCTTGAAAAATTAAGCTGGTATGACTTAGGAGCTCCAATTGCCAAAACTGAAAGTAAAGTTTCTTACCAAGAAGGATGCGAATTTATTCTTGATCAGTTTAGCAAATTTGGTAAAGAACTTACTGACTTTACAAGAGTATCATTTGAAGATCGTTGGATTGAAGCTGAAGACCGTGCTGGTAAAAGACCTGGTGGTTTCTGCACAAGCTTCCCTGAAAGCAATCAATCAAGAATCTTTATGACATACTCTGGAACACCATCAAATGTTTCTACATTAGCACATGAGCTAGGACATGCGTTCCATCAACATGCAATGAGTGGGGTTCATACGCTTAATCGCAACTATGCAATGAATGTGGCTGAAACGGCTTCTACTTTTGCTGAAATGATTGTTGCTGATGCATCTGTTAAACATGCGAAAACAGAAGATGAGCGTTTAGCTTTACTTGAGGACAAAATCCAACGTAGTGTTGCGTTTTATATGAACATTCATGCAAGATTTATCTTTGAAACTGCATTTTACGAGGAGCGTAGAAACGGAATTGTTAGTGCAGAGCGTTTAAATGAATTGATGGAGCAAGCTCAAAAAGAAGCATATTGTGATGCACTTTCAGAATATGAGCCACAATTCTGGGCTTCAAAAATGCATTTCTATTTAACACAAGTTCCGTTTTATAACTTCCCTTACACATTTGGTTACTTATTCTCGCTTGGTATCTATGCACAAGCAATTGAAGAGGGAACTGATTATGAAGAAAAATATATTGCGCTTCTTAAGGATACAGCTAGTATGAAGGTTGAAGATTTAGCTCAAAAACATCTAGGTATTGATTTAACAAAAAGAGATTTCTGGGAAAAAGCTGTGAAATTATCTGTAAAAGATGTTGAAGAATTCTTAGAATTAACCAAATAATTCTATTACAAATGTTATTTAGTAAAAAACAATTAAGCGTCGATTCTAAGTGTAGAATCGCGCTTTTTTTGTGTTCGAAAATAAACAAAACACATCTCACCAAAATAAAAAACCTCAGGAATCCGTATAATAATGGTACGGTTTCATATGCAATGATATAATATCACTCATGGAAGTTGACCAATTTAGGGGGAAATGCATTGATTAAGTGGTTTTACAGGCTATTCATCGAACTTACGAATCACCGATTATCTTCAATGTTATTGAAGAGTTTTACAACTTCGAAAATGAGCAAAGTACTTATTCCGTTCTACATTAAGACGTATAAATTAAATCAAGGTGACGTAAAGCAGGATATGCATAGTTTTCCAACTTTACATGATTTGTTTATTCGTGAATTAAAAGATGAAGCTCGACCGATTGATGATCAGGAAAACAGTGTAGTTAGTCCAGTTGATGCGGTTATTGAAGAAATAGGTACAGTTTTACCCTCAAAGGAGATCGTTGTGAAAGGGAAAAACTATCCGATTGCTGAGATGTTGGGGTCAGAAGAAACTTTAGATAAATATTTAAATGGTATGTTTATGGTATTATATCTAAGCCCAAGTCATTATCATCGGATACATAGTCCGGTCTCAGGAACCATCACTAAACAATGGACACTAGGAAAAAAATCTTATCCTGTAAATCGACTTGGCTTAAGATATGGAAGGGACACACTTTCTAAAAACTACCGGAAAATCAGTGAGATAGAATATAGTGGAAAGAGACTTGCGATGGTTAAGGTTGGTGCGATGTTTGTAAATAGTATTGAGCTCACACACCAGAAGGAACAAGTAACGAAGGGTGAAGAAGTCGCGTACTTTACCTTTGGGTCAACAGTCATATTATTATTTGAAAAAGATTCCTTTGAGCTATCAAATCAGATTAACACCCCTCACCATATAAAAGTCGGCCAAACACTAGGTTATTATAAGTAAGGGCGTAATATAAGAAGTGCAAAGAAAAAAGCCCAACCATTTTGGTTGAGCATAACCTTTAGGATGATACTTTTATTTTATGTGATAACGATCTGCGTCTAATTTCTTTTTCAATCAAGAAAATAAATTCCGGACTGAGCTTTAATTCTGTAGCTTTAAAATACGATTCAATTAGTAAGTCATCAGACAACTTTCTCATAATGGACTGCCAGCTAGGCAATTCACCTCCTAGAAATTTAAGGGGTTTGTTCGTTCTACTATTATATTTAGCGTCATATAATAATAAGTTATCTCATGTTGGTAGTTTTACTCTAACACGAAAAAAAATGCAGAACAACCGTTCTGTTATCCACAGAATTCAGTGGATAACTTGTGGGTATATTGTTTATAAATGGTAAAAACATAAGGAAATCAGGTTGTATAGTGTGTATAAACTTATCCACATGTGTTGAAATCGAAGGAGTTTTGTCGAAAACTTTTTGTCATATGTAGAAAAAAGTCGAATTTCGCAAGGGCTTTAACAAATTTTTCTTTGACAGTTTAGGATTTTTCGATATGATGAAAGATGTGTCGTAAAGATGATGTTAATGATTACCAATTAGAACAAGAGGTGTACATAAAGTGTTAAAAACCTTCTTACCAAATGAACATGTAAAAAATGTATTTGATATATCCCCTGAACATTTAGTGGAAAAAGGAATCAAAGGGATAATTACGGATCTCGACAATACTTTGGTTGAATGGGATCGACCACATGCCACAGACAAGTTAATTGAGTGGTTTAAAGAGATGAAGAAACATGGGATTATGATTACAATTGTTTCAAATAATAATGAAGTGAGAGTTAAGGCGTTTTCAGATCCGCTGGATACCCCATTTATATATGAAGCAAGAAAACCATTAGTTAGGGCTTTCCGCCGTGCTCTTCGTGATATGAAACTAAACAAAAATGAAGTAGTGGTCATTGGTGATCAGCTTTTAACGGATGTTCTTGGAGGAAACCGAAGTGGTCTTCATACAATATTAGTTGTCCCTGTTGCGCAAACAGACGGATTCTTTACCCGTATAAATCGGAGAATTGAGCGTCAACTACTAACTTGGATGAAGAAAAAAGGCATGATTTACTGGGAGGAATAAATTCGTGGAAGAACGTATTGCTTGTATTGGTTGTGGTGTAACCATCCAAACCGAGAATAAGGATTCTTTAGGATATGCACCACCATCTTCTTTAGAAAAAGAAACGGTGATTTGCCAACGTTGTTTTAAACTTAAACATTATAATGAAGTGCAAGACGTGTCGTTGACAGATGATGATTTTTTAAAGATATTAAATGGAATTGGAGATACTGAAGGACTAATTGTGAAAATTGTCGATATCTTTGATTTTAACGGTAGCTGGTTACCTGGACTTCATCGTTTTGTCGGGAACAAAAAGATTTTACTAGTAGGAAACAAAGTCGACTTATTACCGAAATCAGTTAAACCTAAGAAGCTCATAAACTGGATGAAGCAATCCTCTAAGGAGTTGGGACTTCACCCCGTTGACATATTTCTTATAAGCGCTAATAAGGGGTATGGTGTAGCCGAGGTAGCTGAAGCGATTGAGCAACATCGTGATGGTAAGGATGTGTATGTTGTAGGTAGTACGAATGTCGGGAAATCGACGTTTATTAATCGGTTGATTAAAGATTTCGGTGGAGAAGAAGATATTATTACAACATCTCACTTCCCAGGTACAACATTGGATATGATTGATATCCCTCTTGGAGAGGATTCGTCATTATTTGATACTCCAGGTATTATCAATCACCACCAAATGGCACATTATGTGGATAAAAAAGACTTGAAAATCATCACTCCTAAAAAAGAAATCAAACCAAAAGTGTTCCAACTTAACGAGCGTCAAACGTTATTCTTTGGTGGCTTAGGACGATTTGATTTTGTAAGTGGTGGAAGACAGTCTTTTGTTTGTTATCTCTCAAATGAACTAATGATTCATCGAACAAAGCTAGATAATGCCGATGAATTATATGAAAATCAAAAAGGTGAACTTTTACAACCCCCTCGTCCAAATGACGCAAGTGAATTTCCAGCTCTTGTGCCACATGAATTTATGGTAAAAGAAGGAAAAACTGACATCGTTTTTTCGGGTCTAGGATGGGTAACTGTAAATGAGCCGAATGTGAAAGTAGTTGCACATGTCCCAAAAGGCGTGGGCGTACTTTTGAGATCATCATTAATTTAAGGGTAAACCCTAATGCGAATAAGTTATATGCACCATGAAGTTTGAAAATAGTGTGCTAAACTAGTGTGGAATGAGCGGAGAGCCACCTGACTCCTGCGGGATCTAGCGGTCACGTGAGACCCCGCAGGAGCTCAAAAGCGACGAGGAGGCTCACGGACCGCCCCGCGGAAAGCGGGTGGATCGCAGCTCATGGAACTCCGCTAACTAAGTTATTAGGGTAGACATCTATGCTAAATTAAGTATTTCGCACCATGGTGAATGAAAAAATGTTTCCTCCTCAGTGTGGAATGAGTGGAGAGCCACTTGACTCCTGCGGGATCCAGTGGTCTCGTGAGACCCCGCAGGAGTCCGCCCCTGGCGACGAGGAGGCTCACGGACCACCCCGCGGAAAGCAAGTGGATCGCAGCTCATGGAACTCCGCTAACTAAGTTATTAGGGTAGACATCTATGCTAATTAAAATTAGCACCATGGAGATGAAAAATTATACTTAGCTTAGTGTCTAGCTTCAGGCGCTATCGGCTCTCAGGTATAAGTCAATCCGGCAAGAAGGTTAAAAAGCAACCTTCTTGCCGGCTCGTCTTATACCTGTCGCCGATGAACGAGCGCCTTCAGCATTTTTTTTCAGGGTAGACAAGAGATAAAGAAGAACATTTAAGTGTGGGTGAGGTAGATGGAAAAAGTTTACGGTGTAATTGGTTGCCCAATCGCTCATTCGATGTCTCCAGAGATGCATAATGATTTATTTGACTTCTACCAACTACAATCACGGTATCATGCATTTCATATCGAACCAGAGAAGTTATCGGATGCAATCAAAGGTTTTAAGGCAATAGGAGTATCAGGCTTTAATGTAACAGTTCCACATAAGATTGCGATCCTAGATTTGTTAGATGAAGTAGAAGCGGTGGCCCTTAATATAGGGGCAGTAAATACAGTGGTGAATGAAGAGGGAAGACTTGTTGGTTATAATACCGATGGACAAGGCTATATTCATTCTATTAAACAGAAAATGAATCAATCCTTAGAGCAATCTCGGGTCCTGTTAATAGGTGCTGGTGGAGCGGCAAGAGCCATTTATATTACGCTTGCTTCTATAGGTGTCCTGAACGTTGATATCGTCAACCGTACAAAGGAAAAGGCCGTTGAGTTGATAGGTTCCTGTCAATATAAGAATTCATCAACAGCACTCACTATAAAAGAGGTAGAGCAGGCATTAGGACAATATGACTTAATCATTAATACAACATCAATTGGTATGCATCCTCATGTTGAGGAATCTCCAATTTCTCTTGAAAATTTATCAGAGAACACAGTGGTGAGCGATATCATCTACAATCCATTGAAAACGAAGCTTTTAAAAGATGCAGAGCAAAAAGGAGCAACCATTGACAATGGTATAGGTATGTTTGTTAACCAAGGAGCACTAGCATTTGAAAAATGGACAGGGATTTTTCCGGATACAACAAGGATGGAAACGGTAGTTAAAAAGAAGCTAGGAGGATAAACATGTTAACAGGTAAGCAAAAACGATTTTTAAGAAGTAAGGCACATCATTTGGACCCAATCTTTCAAGTTGGTAAAGGTGGGGTAAATGAAAATATGGTTAAGCAAATCAATGATGCGTTAGAAGCGCGTGAGTTAATTAAAGTGAGTGTGCTTCAAAATTGCGAAGATGATCGAGATACAGTCGCCGAACAACTTTCTACGGGTGCAAAAGCTGAATTAGTTCAGGTTATTGGAAATACCATAGTGCTTTACAAGGAATCAGTGGAGAATAAGCAACTAGAGCTTCCAAAAAGTAACTAGAAAATTAGTTTTAAACGATTAGGGGGATACAAATTGAAACATGTAGGAATTATTGGTGGAACATTTGACCCGCCACATAATGGACATTTATTAATTGCTAATGAAGTGCTTCATGCGCTTAAATTAGATGAGATTTGGTTTATGCCAAATCATATCCCCCCTCACAAAACATATAGTAACTTAACAGATAGTAAGCAACGGGCAAGCATGGTATCACTTGCGATTGAGGATCATCCTAATTTTTCTGTCCAAAGCATTGAATTAGAAAGAAAAGGACCATCTTATACATATGAAACCATACTTCAACTAAAACAGAAGTATGATCATACAAACTTCTATTTCATTATTGGTGGAGATATGGTTGAATTTCTGCCAAAGTGGCACAAAATTGAAGAACTTGTTAATCTTATTTCTTTTGTCGGTGTTAAGAGACCTGGTTTTACGATTAATAGTCCATATAAGGTAATTGAGGTAGAAATCCCCCAATTTGATGTATCTTCATCTATGATTAGAGAGAGACTGGCTAAAAAAGAGAGCACCAAGTATTTGCTTCCAGACAAAGTGAGAAATTTTATAGAGGAGAACCACTTATATGAAGCAGAATGAAGCCTTAGATATTGTTAAACAACAGCTCACAGAGCATCGATATCAACATACGATTGGTGTGATGAATACAGCAGTCCATCTAGCGGGAAAATACAAATGTGATGAGAAAAAAGCAGAACTTGCTGCAATTTTTCACGATTATGCGAAGTTTAGACCAAAAGATGAGATGAAGCAAATTATTATTGAGCAAAAAATGTCAGAAGAGCTTCTAATCTTTAATTCAGAATTGTGGCATGCCCCTGTAGGTGCTTATTTAGTCGAAACAGAAGTGGGAATAAAGGATGTTGAAATTTTAGATGCGATTAGATATCACACTTCAGGTCGGGTGAATATGAATAAATTAGAACGAATTATTTATCTAGCTGATTATATTGAACCAGGGCGTCATTTTCCTGGAGTGGACGAGGTACGAGAACTGGCAAACCATGATTTAAATGGAGCTCTTATTCAATCGATTCGTAATACAATGATGTTTTTACTTAAAAAAAATCAACCAATCTTTCCACAAACATTTTTTACCTATAATTCATTAGTAAGTGAAACCAAGGAGGAATTTAGTGAATGAATGAAAAAACAATTTTAACCACAGCCGTAAAGGCAGCAGATGACAAGCGTGCGGAAAACATCATCGCACTTAATATGAAGGGGCTCTCATTAGTAGCTGATTATTTTTTAATTTGTCATGGTAGCAATGAAAAACAGGTTCAGGCAATTGCTCGTGAGATCAAAGAAAAAGCAGAGGAATTAGGGTTAGATATTAAGCGGTTAGAAGGCTTTGATGAGGCACGTTGGATTTTAATCGATATGGGAGATGTGGTTGCACATGTTTTCCATAGAGATGAAAGAACTTATTATAACTTAGAGCGCTTATGGGGAGATGCTCCTACCGAGGATGTATTAACAGAGTTAAATCTATGAGTTATGGAAGATTTGCCTATGTTTATGATCGTTTAATGGATGATGTTCCCTATCATTTGTGGCTTCAATTTTTACAAACTCAAATGAAAAAGTACAGTAATCGAGAGATGAAAACGATTCTTGACCTTGCCTGTGGGACGGGAGAAATTTCCGTTCCCTTAGCAGAACATGGGTATGAAGTAGTAGGTATAGATCTTTCTGATGACATGCTAGCAGTTGCGAATGCAAAGGCCCAAGCTGCTAATCAGAATATTACCTTTTTGCAGCAAGATATGAGTGAGTTACAGGGATTAGGGACATTTGATATGATTGTGATTTTTTGTGATTCTTTAAACTATTTACCATCCAGTGAAGATGTCATTAAAACATTCAAGCATATTCACACGTACTTAAAGGAAGATGGATTGTTTTTCTTTGATGTGCATTCGGTTTATAAAATGGATGAGTTGTTCATCGATCAAACATACGCAGTTACTGATGAAGAAGTTAGTTATATTTGGAACTGTTTTCCAGGCGAGTCAGAGCACAGCGTAGAACATGAGCTATCATTTTTTGTGAGGGATGAAGGAACATCTTTATATGAACGATTTGATGAAACTCATTATCAACGAACATATGATGTTTATCAATATAAAACATGGCTAGAAGAACTAGGTTTTGAAATACTGGAGATTAACGGTGATTTTGATCAACCTGTTTCGGAACAGTCTGAACGGATTTTCTTTTCAATAAAGAAAAAAGGGAGATAATATCTCCCCTTTTTTGTATGGAAAAATATTTTTTTTGAAATAAAGGACTTTCATGAAAATTATAGAATATGTTATTTGTTAAATTGTTTCCCAACGAGCTCAATATCTTCATAATATTTGTCATGTGTGCTTTTATACAAGTGCTCAAACACTTCGCCCAATTCTTCTTCTAACACCTTGATACCTTGACCTGTTACTCCACCCTTAACACAAACTTTTTCTTGTAGAGTTGATAAAGTGAAAATTTCTTTTTCGAGTAGTTTGCCCATCCCCATAATCATGCTACTAGCTAGGACCACAGCCTGTTCTTCGCTGATCTTTGTCTCACTTACTGCGGCATTAATAAACCTTCGAAGTAAATAGCTGAAAAATGCAGGCCCGCAGCTTACAATATCGGATGCCACTCTCGTTATATCTTGGTCGATATGAACAGGTGTAGAAATCTGTTCGAACAGACCTTCTAAATAATCACGAGTTGATGCTGTGCAGCGCTCACCAAATGTGAATAATGAAACACCAGCTAACGCTCTATTTGTAATACTCGGGATAATTCTTGCAACTTGGCAATCAACAACGCTTTCCAATTGTTCAACAGATATAGGACTTGTTATTGAAACAATACATTTATTTTGTGTAAGGACTTCGTTTAACTCCTGTAAAAGAGGATGTATTTCTAAAGGCTTTACACATATGAAAATAATATCTGAAGATTGTGCAACGTGAGAAGCTGATGTTGCAACATTAATATCTGGATAAGATGTTTTTATCTTTTCTGCCTTCGAGAACGTTCGATTTGTAATTGTTATTCCAGAAGGTGGAATAGTCATTGATTCAATAAAAGCATCAATTAATATTTTCCCCATGTTTCCTGTACCGATAATCCCGATGTTCATAAATGTCCCCTCCTTTACCAAACGTTATCTCTCAATTACCATATGATTTCCAAAATGCTTTTATGAATAATTCCTCTTAGGTTAAAAAAATTTTCTGGAAAAGAGTGTTAGGAGCTGATCATTTGTTACTAAGTAAGCTTTCTAAAAAAGTTATTATTTGTTCTGCGATAGGAGTTGTGTCATTTCTTTTGTTAGTTAGCTATGTTTATGTTGAACAATCAAATCATTCAAATCCTGTTGTGGTGGAAGATGATTTTTTTCAAGAAATCAAAGAGGAAAAAACAGAGCCGGTAAATATAGTTTTGAAAATGATGGTAGATGTTAAGGGAGAGGTGATACAACAAGGAGTATATGAACTTGAAGAGGGGGCAAGAGTCCAAGATGCTGTTAAAATGGCGGGTGGGTTCACAAAGGATGCTGATTTATTGCAAGTGAATTTAGCTGAACTGATCTATGATGAAATGGTTATATATGTTCCGAAAGTCGGTGACGAAGTAAATGCTCCGCAAAGTAATGAAATCAATGGGAAAGTACAAATTAATAGGGCGTCAATAGAAGAACTGCAGACATTAACTGGGATTGGGCCTTCTAAAGCAGCAGCAATTAAAGCTTATATTGAAGAGCAAGGCCCCTTAAAAACAGTAGAAGACCTTCTGAATGTAACGGGGATTGGTGAGAAAACATTAGAGAAGATAAAAGAACAAATAGTAGTAAGTCCATAAAATAAATATGAAAAACGAACTAATTTAAAGCTAATTGACGTTATTTTTGTAAAACGATAAAATTGTTTTAGAAATAGGAGAAGGAGAGCTACTTACATGAACAGAATTTCTTGGGATCAATATTTTATGGCTCAAAGCCACTTACTTGCATTAAGAAGTACATGTACACGGTTAACAGTAGGGGCTACCATTGTTAGAGATAAACGTATTATTGCTGGAGGGTATAATGGGTCCATTGCTGGTGGAACTCATTGCATTGATGAAGGGTGTTACGTCATTGATAACCATTGTGTTCGGACGGTTCATGCTGAAATGAATGCATTGCTTCAATGTGCGAAATTTGGTGTGCCTACAAGGGACGCAGAAATTTATGTAACCCATTTTCCATGCTTACAGTGTTGTAAATCAATCATTCAAAGTGGGATAAAGGTTGTCTACTATGCTAAGGATTATAAAAACCATCCATATGCCTTAGAGTTATTTTCTCAAGCAGGTGTAAAGGTTGAACAAGTAGAATTAGAAGAGATGATAATTGATTTAAAAACAAGTGAGAAAATTGACTTTGTCGGTAGTTTACTTCAGGAGCTAAAAGAGAATGGAACAAGTGAATCAAAACTAAGGTCTTTACATGAACAAGCAAATAAATTATTTACTTCCTATTTATAAAAGTTTGGTGGTAATTTGGGATAACCTAAAAGGTCAACATGTTTATTTGGCCTTTTCAGTTATCCTCGGTATATTAGTCCCTTATTTTCATGGTCATTTTCTGATGATCTTCGTTACATTCCTCTATCTCACTTATCTTTTTCTTCAAAAGAAACGAACCTTTCTGTCCCTTTCATTTATAACAATTCTTAGCTTTACAATATATTTTGTCATAGTTGATCAAAACAACCATTCAATCCTTCAGCAAGAAGAAACTGATTTAATGTTTGAAATTATATCTCCAATACATTTTGATGGTTCAAAATTATCAACGACAATTAAAACGGCTGAGGGAGAAAAACTTCAATTAGCGTATTTTGCCAAGTCAGAAAAAGAGTTACACAAGCTAACTAATCAGTCAATTGGTACTAGGTGTTCACTTTCGGGTGAACTAATAAAACCAGCCATAGCTAGAAATCCGAATGCATTTAATTATCGGGAATATTTATATCAGAAGAAAATTCATTGGATTTTTCAACCACGTAATTGGTCAGTAGAACAATGCCAAAAGAGTAAACAGTCTTTAAAGAACTTGTTAATAAATCAGCGTCTTAAAGGAATTCAATTAGTTGAAGCATATTATCCAATAGAAGTTGTTGGAATTGTCCAAGCTTTAATCTTTGGTGAGAGAAAACAGATTGAAGAGGACGTTTTAGCTTCTTATCAGTCTCTTGGCCTCGTTCACTTATTAGCGATATCTGGACTTCATGTAAGTTTTATCACTGCGATGCTATTTTATGTTTTAATAAAAGTTGGAATTACTAGGGAAAGAACCTCAACTATTTTACTTATTTTCTTACCGTTTTATACGATCGTAGCAGGTGGTGCTCCTTCGGTTATAAGAGCATGCCTAATGGCGAGTTTATTTATCATAAGTGTAAGGTGGAGGAGTAAACTTTCTCCATTAGATGCCTTAAGTATTGCTTGTGGCGTTATGCTTTTGTATAATCCTTATGTTCTTTTTAATGTCGGCTTTCAACTATCATTTATTGTTACCTTCTCATTGGTGTTGTCTAGTCGATTTATTTTAAAGAATAACTCTTATGTTGTTACCTTGGTCAAAGTATCTGTAATCGCACAACTAGGAGCATTTCCGGTCATATTGTATTACTTCTACGAGATTTCCTTTATTAGCATTCCTTTAAATATCGTCTTCGTCCCCCTGTATTCAATCATTATCCTGCCTTTAACACTTCTTTCTTTAATCGTACTAATTATTTTTGCACCTCTTGGTAAAATCTTAGTTGGCGTCATTTCTTTCATAATTAAGATGGTGAATTTTTTTGTGGTGTGGGTTTCTGAAGGACCTAATACAATCGTATTCGGTAAGCCTTCACTTATAATCATTATTTGTTATGTAATCACAATATTTATCCTCTTTTTATACTGGGAATTAAACAAAAAATTACAGAAAGCACTCCTGTCTTTAGGTATTGTTACTGGTCTTCATTTATTTAGTCCATATCTAAATCCATACGGTCAAGTAACAATGTTGGATATAGGTCAGGGTGACACCATTTATATTGAACTGCCATTCAGACGCGCAGTTTATTTGCTGGATGTAACTGAAGTATCTTCTTTTGAACAAGAAGATTGGAAAAAGCGCAAAAATCAGTTTTCCGTCAGTAAAGAAATAATTCTTCCTTTTTTAAAATCAAGAGGAGTTAAATCTATCGATAAACTAATCATCACTCACGGTGATTTCGATCATATGGGTGGTGCTGAGACCATCATTGACCACGTTAATGTGGAGGAACTGGTACTAGGAGAAACGAAGGAGAAAAATGAATTAGAGAAACTATTAATTGAAAAGGCAAGGAAGAATAATATTCCACTTCAGTTTGTCGGTCGAGGTGATTATTGGTCTGAATCAAATTATTCATTTTATGTTTTGGCTCCAATGGGTGAAGAGGCTACAGCTAATAATCAATCGATTGTTTTGTACACCAAACTAGGAACAAAAAGCTGGCTGTTTACAGGAGATTTAGAAGAAGAGGGTGAACAAGCATTTGTTGCCGGTTATCAGATGGTCGTTGATGTGTTAAAAATAGGACATCATGGAAGTAAAACGTCTTCAACGGAGATCTTTATTGACCAATTAAAGCCAAAGATAGGGTTAATATCTGTTGGTAAAAATAATCGATATGGCCATCCGGATGATCAAGTAATTGAACGTTTGACGGAGAAAGAGGTTAAGGTATTGCGAACGGATCTTAATGGAGCCATTACTTTTCATTTTACGAAAAAGGGAGGAACCTTTTCGGTGATGATTCCATAAGATATTTTATACTTAACAATGATGCTGCCTGATAGCGATTACTTACCTAAAAAAGGTTATTTTCTAAACCTTCAAAATGACGAAAAAAAAAGAGACTGAATGGATTCCAGTCCCTTTTCAAGTGTTTTATGTACAGTTATACATTAAGATCCTATTAACTTAATGACTGTTCCAATAACAAATATAGTAGCAAAGAAACCAAATGAAACGATGAAACCAACACCAGAATCAACGGCATCATTTCGTTTTGTTTGCACGCTTTTTTCAAATTCGTTCATTTTTTAACCCTCCTGCCTCAACGGTATGTGGCAATACTTTAAATTAATTATATCACGAAATTTTCTCATGTATTAGTATAAGATAATTTCGAAAAAAAATCTACATCTTCTATTTCCTATACTGACAACTGTTGCTACAAATAGTTCACTTATGACCGGGAATGCTAGTAGTAAGGAAATATAATCGTTAATGAGCATGTTACCTAGGGCAATGCTTATTAACGTTCATTATAGATGGGGAATTGGCCTTGGTCAATTCCCCTTAGTTTTTCGTTGAAATTAAAGTCAAACTCAGATACGATTAAGAAGAGACTAGTGGGGATATTAACTGCTTTATGTCTTCAACATACATAATTAAGATTTCGGAGAAAACTAATGAACCTAGAGATATGGAAAAATATAAAAAGAAATAATATTTCTTCAACATACCTATTATATGGCACAGAGTCATTTTTAATTAATGAGACAAAAGATTTACTTATTAGTAAAGTTTTAACAGAAGAGGAAAAAGATTTTAATTTATCAGTTTATGATCTGGAGGAAGTGCCAGTGGAAGTAGCGATTGAGGATGCTGAAACTCTTCCTTTTTTGGGTGATAAAAGAATTGTCCTTCTTAAAAATCCGTCATTTTTAACTTCCGAAAAAGCAAAGGTGGAGCATAATACTTCAAAGCTTGAAGAGTATCTGAATGCACCTGCTCCTTTCTCAATTTTAATTTTAATTGCACCGTATGCAAAGCTTGATGAACGAAAGAAGATAACTAAGTTATTGAAGCGACAGGCAGAAGTATTAGAAGCTAATACTTTAAACGAAAAAGAGTTAATAACGTGGATTCGTGAAAGAGCCTCGCTTAATGGTGTAACAATTACAGATTCCGCGATAAGCTTAGTTCTTCAATTATCTGGTACCCATTTATCGATGCTTACACAAGAAATTGATAAAATGAGTTTGTTTGTAGGAATTAATGGTCAAATCGATGAGGGTGTTGTAAGCTCACTTGTGCCTAGAACGATCGAGCAAAATATTTTTTCATTGATTGAAAATATTGTTCAAAGAAATCTAGATGTAGCTTTAAGAATTTTTTATGATCTTATAAGAAATAATGAAGAGCCTATCAAGATATTAGCGTTGTTAGCCACTCAATTTAGGTTACTGCTTCATGTGAAGGAATTTTCTAAAAAAGGTTATGGACAGCAACAGATAGCAGGACATTTGAAGGTTCATCCATTTCGTGTGAAGTTAGCAGCGGGACAGGCTAATCTTTTTTCTGAGGAAGAACTTGTTGGGATTATGTCTCAGATTGCTGAAATGGATTATGAGATGAAGAGTGGGAAAATGGATAAGCAGCTTATTTTAGAGTTGTTTATTATGAGGTTGGCTAGGTGAGGGTAAGGGTTTAATTATATGACTACCCTGAAAAAAGAAATGCGGAAGGCGCTCGTTCATCGGCGACAGGCATAAGACAAGCCGGCTAGAAGGTTGCTCTTTAACCTTCTAGATGGATTGACTTATGACCCCGAGCCGATAGCGCCTGGAGCTAGACACTAAGCTAAGTATAAATTACTAACTTTTTCATTCTCCATGGTGCGAATATGCGAATATTATACGCATGGAGGTCTACCCTGAAAATAACTTTGGTTGTGGAGTTCCATGAGCTGCGATCCACTTGCTTTCCGCGGGGTGGTCCGTGAGCCTCCTCGTCGCCTGGGGGCTCCTGTGGGGTCTCACGAGACCACTGGATCCCGCAGGAGTCAAGCGGCTCTTCGCTCATTCCGCATTGAGTGTTCACTAAATTTCGGATCTAAGTGATATCTGGACCGTAAGAATTAACACAATCGTCTATATCGGCCCAAAATAAAAAACGACTCAGAACGAGTCGTTTTTATTATGCGTTTTGGCTGTTTAGCTTTTTAGCTAAGCGAGATTTTTGGCGAGCTGCTGTGTTCTTATGAATAAGACCTTTACGAGCTGCTTTGTCAAGCTTGCTAGAAGCTTCTAAGTAAGCTGCCTTTGCGTTATCGTCATTAAGAGTAGCTTTAGCTTCGAAGTTTTTAACTGCAGAACGCGTTGCTGATTTTACAGAAGCGTTTTGAGCACGACGCTCACTGCTAGTTTTTACACGTTTAATAGCTGATTTAATATTTGGCATACTTTCACCTCCCAGACATTATCGAGGTTATATAAACTCGATCATTCACTATACCAATTGATAAATTTTCACGTGAAAATTCAGATGTTGGAACAAATGATATTCTACCAAACGATTGCTAAGATTGCAATACAATTATCAATTCTAATCTCTTTTAATATTTTTATTCAGGTAGACTGGCACCCCTTATGATGTTGTTTTACAAAGGCGAGCGATAGTCCCTTACAACAAAATCAACACTTAAGTGAATGAATAATTCTATAAAAGGTAAAAATGAATGATAGATATTTAAAAAGTTGGAGGTTTTTGTATGGCTGAAGAACTGGATTTAAGTAAGTTTTCAGTGCGAACTGATTTAGCGGTAGAAGCCCGTGAAATGGTCGTCGAAGAAAGAAATAAATCATTAGGTGAAAATGAAGAACCTATTTCAGATATTCGTGGAGTTATTGTTAAAGATAAAGAGGTTGACGGAATTCTAGTATCCTCGGTTGAAATTACTGAAGAGGGCGCAAATGAGATTGGCAAGAAGCAAGGAAATTATCTAACTTTAGAGGTTCTTGGAATTCGTCAAAAAGATACAGAGCTTCAACAGAAGGTCCAAAAGGTATTTGCTAAGGAATTTAATCAATTTTTGAAAAAAATAGGTATACAAAAAGAGGCGAGCTGTCTTGTTGTTGGACTTGGGAACTGGAATGTCACACCTGATGCGTTAGGGCCTATTGCAGTTGAAAATTTAGTAATTACAAGACATTTATTTAACCTTCAGCCGGAAAGTGTCCAAGAAGGCTTTAGATCAGTAAGTGCAATTGCACCAGGAGTAATGGGGATTACTGGAATAGAAACTAGTGACATCATTTACGGTGTAATAGAGAAATCGAAGCCTGATTTTGTTATAGCAATTGATGCTCTAGCATCAAGATCCATTGATAGAGTTAATTCTACCATTCAAATCTCAGATACAGGTATACATCCGGGCTCGGGCGTTGGAAATAAAAGAAAAGAGCTAAGTCAAGATTCACTAGGAATCCCAGTTATTGCAATAGGAATACCAACTGTAGTGGATGCTGTTTCAATTACTAGTGATACCATTGATTACATCTTGAAGCACTTTGGACGTGAAATGAAAGAAGGGGACAAACCTTCTCGTTCTCTTGTTCCAGCAGGTCTTACTTTTGGTGAAAAGAAAAAATTAACTGACGAAGATATGCCAGGTGAAAATGAAAGAAATACATTCATGGGGATTGTAGGGAATCTTCCAGATGAGGAGAAAAGAAGACTTATTTACGAGGTGCTTTCCCCAATCGGACATAATTTAATGGTTACTCCAAAAGAAGTTGACGTGTTCATTGAAGATATGGCAAATGTAATTGCTGGCGGTTTAAATGAAGCACTTCATGGACAAATTGATGATAATAATGCAGGTGCATATACTCACTAGTTAAAAATAGTATTTTTAACTGATTAAACGACTCTATTAGTTCTACTTCTTCAAGCTTGCTCATATTGATAGTATTAGCAAAGCCTTGAAGGAGGAAGAAAATGAAGAGCTATCGTAATCACAGGATGATGGTGACGGTACGGGGGACAAGCATCACTAAAGGGATTGTTCTATTGTTTTTGGGTATCATGATTACCTTCATGATTACCGCTATAATGACTTCCTTAAAGCCCGAATATCGTCTGGCATCATCTTCTTTAAATAATATTGCAGATACAATAACCGGGGAATCGCTAGTGCATTTACTAGGTTATGAAAATAAATATTTTACGCAAGGCCTACCTGAGTCGAGTGCACCGCCAAACTACTCGGCCCTAGTGTTCAAGGCAGCGACAAATGTAAGTTTAGATGATCCAAGGAGTTTATTAGGACGAGAACTGCCTGGGTTTTCAATTTTCGATTCTAAAATTGTTGTTGCGGGGCAAGGGACGAATTATACCAATTTGTCTATTGAATCGTCTCCTCCACTAGAGGTTTTACTAGAGGAGCGAGAAGCCTCTCTTGATAATATTGAAAAAGAAGATCCAGATGAAGGCCAGCCTGTAACTCCACCGGAAATGACAACTGGTGATAAAAAAGTTGTATATATTTACCACACACATTCTCGAGAATCCTATTTCCCGCATCTAAAGGTGGATACTTCGAATCCAGATAAGGCTTTCCACCCTGAAGTGAATGTGACGATGGTTGGTAAAAAACTCGCGGAAGAGTTAGAAGCAAGAGGTTTAGGTACTGAAGTAGACACATCTGATATGACAGACATTTTGTTGAAAAATAAATGGCAATACGGTCAATCATATAATGCATCCAGATCTGTTGTAGCCTCTGCAATAAATAATAACCGAGACCTAACGTATTTAATTGATATTCATCGTGATGCTGCCAGAAAAGATGTAACAACCGTAACGATCGATGGTAAGAAATATGCGCGAACATGGTTTATCGTTGGTGGTAATAACCCGAATGCTGAGAAAAATACGAAACTTGCTGAGGATCTGCATCACTTAATTGAAAAGAAGTTTCCTGGTTTAAGTAGAGGAGTAGAGTTAAAACAGGGTGCAGGTACCAATGGTAAATATAATCAAGATTTATCAGCGAATGCGATGTTAATTGAATTCGGTGGTGTTGACAATACAATGGATGAATTAAATCGCACGGCAAAAGCTGTTGCTGATGTACTTGCCGAATATTACTGGCAAGCTGAGAAAGTCAATGCCTCAAAGAAGGAAGATAGTAATAAAGAATAAACGTAAGGGGTCGTAACAATGGTTAGATTCATGATGAAATGCTCATTTATAGCCATAGTACTTTTAGTTGGTGTCTTAATTGGTATGCAACAAGCCAATGAAGGGATGAAGAAGATGAGGGGTTACGATGATCCCTCTCTTCAGGGTGCGTTTACTGTCACAAACACCAATCCAGGAGAAATTGAAGCATCTGTTCTTGGTCAGAAAGTAACAAGTCATGATATTGACGAAAAACAAAAGCAACTGGAAGAGGTAGAAGCTTTTAATTTCTTCTCGATGGTGGGGAGAAAATTAGGTGACACTGTAAGTGCAGTTTTTGAAATGATTATGGTTGAGCTTTCAGATGGGATTGGAAAGGCCATTGAGAAAATAGGGTAAGTTTTATAGAGGTGTCTATCAAGTGGTTAAGGCTACTTGGTAGACAGCTTTTTTTCTTTTTGGTGTCTACCCTGAAAATAACTTTGGTGTGGAGTTCCATGAGCTGCGATCCACTTGCTTTCCGCGGGGTGGTCCGTGAGCCTCCTCGTCGCCAAGGGCGGGCTCCTGCGGGGTCTCACGAGACCACTGGATCCCGCAGGAGTCAAGTGGCTCTCCGCACATTCCACACTGAGTAAGTACCTATTTTCATTCTCCATGGTGCGAAATACATATTTAGCATGTATGTCTACCCTGAAAAAAGAAATGCTGAAGGCGCTCGTTCATCGGCGACAGGCATAAGGCAAGCCGGCTGGAAGGTTGCTCTTTAACCTTCTAGATGGATTGACTTATGACCCCGAGCCGATAGCGCCTGAAGCTAGACACCAAGCTAAGTATAATTTTTCATCCTCCATGGTGCTAATTTTAATTAGCATAGATGTCTACCCTGAAAATAACTTTGGTGTGGAGTTCCATGAGCTGCGATCCACTTGCTTTCCGCGGGGTGGTCCGTGAGCCTCCTCGTCGCCAAGGGCGGGCTCCTGCGGGGTCTCACGAGACCACTGGATCCCGCAGGAGTCAAGTGGCTCTCCGCACATTCCACACTAAGTAACAAGACATTTTAATTCCCATTCTACATGGTTTGAATTTTTCCTTAGCATGGGTGTCTACCCTGAAAACAGAAATGCTGAAGGCGCTCGTTCATCGGCGACAGGCATAAGGCAAGCCGGCTGGAAGGTTGCTCTTTAACCTTCTAGATGGATTAACTTAGACCTGAGAGCCGATAGCGCCTGGAGCTAGACATTAAGCTAAGTATAATTTTTCATCCTCCATGGTGCTAATTTTAATTAGCATGGATGTCTACCCTGAAAATTTGTTTTGGGGATTCGCCTACTTAGGAAAACTACCTATGATTCACTTTCTCCTTGTAATCACTAGAGCAACTAAATCATAGAGAGCCTATGATTCACTTTCTCCTTGTTTTCGCTACAGCAACTAAATCATACGTCTTGCTTTTACTTTGGCAACTGTATCAATGCCGCTGGAACAGCTAGATCCCGACTCATTATAAGCAATCTTCAAGCAAACTTTGCATATTTCCACGCTGCTGATACTAATTAGCATGGAAGTCGACCCTGAAAATAACCTAGATAGAAGAGTTCCATGTGCTGCAATCCACTTACTTTCCGCGGGGTGGTCCGTGAGCCTCCTCGTCGCTTTTTGTCTCCTGCGGGGTCTCACGAGACCACTAGATCCCGCAGGAGTCAAGTGGCCTCACCGCTCATTCCACACTATAAACTTGAACTTAAGTTTTATTTTTAAAAATAAAACTTTAATTTGTAATTCTACATAGTTTCTCATTGAAAAATTAAAACTAAACACACATAAATAACTTATTAATTTAAATAACCTTGATAATGATTCATTTATCAATTGTAACTTAACGTCGATATTTGCTATAATTAAAAACAGTGTATGTTTTCGCCGAAATGGTAGGAGTGATTTTACGAATGAATAATGAAGAACGTTTAAAAAGACAATCAAGAATCCGAAATTTTTCGATTATAGCTCATATAGATCATGGTAAATCTACATTAGCAGATCGTATTTTAGAAAAAACGAGTGCATTAACACAGCGCGAAATGAAGGATCAATTACTAGATTCAATGGACCTCGAACGTGAGCGCGGAATTACAATCAAGTTAAACGCTGTGCAGCTTCAATATAAAGCAAAAGATGGGGAAACCTATATTTTTCACTTAATCGATACTCCAGGACATGTTGATTTCACCTATGAAGTTTCACGAAGCTTAGCAGCATGTGAAGGAGCAGTTTTAGTTGTTGATGCTGCACAAGGTATCGAAGCACAAACACTTGCTAACGTTTACCTTGCGCTCGATAATGATTTAGAAATCATGCCAGTTATCAATAAAATAGACCTACCGAGTGCTGATCCAGAGCGTGTTCGTGGAGAAATTGAAGACGTAATTGGCCTTGATGCATCTGATGCAGTTTTAGCTTCTGCAAAAGCAGGTATTGGAATTGAAGATATCCTAGAACAGGTTGTAGCAAAGGTACCAGCACCACAAGGAGACCCTGAAGCTCCACTAAAAGCACTTATTTTTGACTCAATATATGATCCATATCGTGGGGTAATTGCCTATATTCGTGTTGTTGATGGGACTGTTAAAGTTGGAGACAAAGTACTAATGATGGCAACAGGGAAAGAGTTTGAAGTGACCGAGGTGGGTGTTTTCACACCAAAGCCGGCAATGTTAAATGAATTGACAGTCGGAGATGTAGGTTTCCTATCTGCTTCTATCAAAAATGTTGGGGATACACGCGTTGGGGATACCATTACTCATGCGAAAAGGCCTGCAGCAGAAGGTTTACCTGGATACCGTCGTTTAAACCCAATGGTATTCTGTGGACTATATCCAATTGATACTGCAAGGTACAATGACTTGCGTGAAGCATTAGAAAAGCTTGAATTAAATGATGCAGCACTTCAATTCGAGCCTGAAACATCACAAGCGCTTGGATTTGGATTCCGTTGTGGATTCCTTGGGTTGCTTCATATGGAAATCATCCAAGAACGTATAGAGAGAGAATTTAAGATTGACCTTATTACAACAGCACCGAGTGTTATCTATGATGTTCATATGACTGATGGAACAGAAATTAAAGTAGATAACCCTGCAAATATGCCTGATCCACAAAGAATTGATCGTATTGAAGAACCGTACGTAAAAGCAACAATGATGGTACCTAATGATTATGTAGGTGCGGTTATGGAGCTTTGCCAAGGAAAACGCGGAAACTTTATTGATATGCAGTACCTTGATGAAAATCGAGTAAGTATTGTTTATGAAATTCCGTTAGCAGAAATTGTGTATGATTTCTTTGATCAATTAAAATCAAGCACTAAAGGATATGCATCATTTGATTATGAATTAATTGGCTATAAGCCTTCAACGCTTGTGAAGATGGATATCTTACTGAATGCGGAAACTGTTGATGCACTATCATTTATTGTTCATCGTGATTCAGCTTATGAGCGTGGAAAAATCATCGTTGAGAAATTAAAAGAATTGATCCCAAGACAGCACTTCGAAGTACCAATTCAAGCTGCAGTTGGACAAAAGATTATTGCACGTTCAACGATCAAAGCAATGCGTAAAAACGTACTTGCAAAATGTTATGGTGGAGATATCTCTCGTAAACGTAAGCTATTAGAAAAGCAAAAAGAAGGTAAAAAACGTATGAAGTCTGTTGGATCGGTTGAGGTTCCTCAGGAAGCATTTATGGCTGTTCTTCGTATGGATGATAAATAAAGAGATACCACAAAGAATACCGCAGATATCTGCGGTATTTCTGTTATGTGTCTACTTGAAAGGAAGGAAGGTTTAAGATGGTACAAGCTGCATACCTTCATATCCCATTTTGTTCCCAAATCTGTCACTATTGTGATTTTAATAAAGTGTTTCTCCAAAATCAGCCAGTTGAGGAATATCTCAGGAGCATGGATGCTGAAATGAAGAATACGGTTGAGTCTGTCCCGTTTACTAGACTTAACACTATTTTTGTTGGTGGAGGAACTCCAACTGTTTTAACTGAAAAACAACTTGAACAATTTTTAACGAGTATCCATCAACATCTAAGTCCAATTGATGAAAAACTTGAGTTTACGTTTGAAGCGAACCCTGGAGATCTTACGATTGAAAAACTAAAAATATTAAAAGATGCGGGAGTGAATCGCTTAAGCTTTGGCGTTCAGACCTTCAATGACAAATTACTTGCTGATATAGGTAGATCTCACCGCCAAAAGGATGTCTTTAAGTCTGTTGAATTAGCTCGTAGTGTTGGTTTTACGAACATTAGTTTAGACCTCATTTATGCCCTGCCTCACCAATCAGTATCTGATTTCAAAGATACTTTACAAACGGCATTATCTCTAGATGTAGAGCATTTTTCAGCGTACTCCTTAATTATTGAACCCAAAACAGTTTTCTATAATCGAATGAGAAATGGGACTTTGAAGCTACCAAGCCAGGAAAATGAAGCCTTAATGTATGAAGTGTTAATGGATATAATGGAAAAGCATCACTATCACCAATATGAAATTAGTAACTTTGCAAAAAAAGGATTTGAAAGTAAACATAATCTTACGTATTGGAACAATGAAGAATATTATGGAATCGGAGCAGGGGCACACAGTTATGTAAATGGGAAGCGAATTGCCAACGCTGGACCGATTAAAAAATATATGACGAAAATTGCTGAAACAGGCTTTCCTTATATCGACACAAATACAGTTCCGCTCAATGAAAAAATGGAAGAAGAATTATTTTTGGGCTTAAGAAAAACAAGTGGAGTCTCAAAAAAAGTATTTTTCCAAAAGTTTAAAAAAGAAATGATGGATGTGTTTGGGTCTCAAATCAAAGACCAAGTAGCGAAAGGCTTATTAGAAGAAACAGATGATGCTGTAAAACTTACTAAAAGAGGAAAGTTCCTAGGGAATGAAGTTTTTCAAGCGTTTATTGGTTTAATCTAAATCGTTGACATTGTTAATTGAATTTGGTAATTTATTTATAGAATTAGCACTCGCACTAAATGAGTGCTAACAGAGGTGATGTTCAATGCTTACAGATCGTCAGCTATTAGTTCTTCAAGTTATTATTGATGATTTCATTAGAAGTGCTCAACCAATAGGATCTAGAACATTGTCGAAAAGAGATGAAATAACATTTAGTTCAGCCACAATTCGAAATGAGATGGCAGATCTCGAAGATCTTGGTTTTATTGAAAAAACACACAGTTCTTCTGGAAGAGTGCCTTCTGAAAAAGGGTACCGATATTATGTGGATCATTTATTGTCTCCACAACGTCTCTCGAAGAAAGATAAGACTGAAATACGTTCTATCTTTGCAGAGCGGATTTATGAGCTTGAAAAGGTTGTTCAAAAATCAGCTCAAATTTTATCAGAGCTAACCAATTACACTGCAATCGTTTTGGGACCTGCCATGGCAGTTAATAAAGTAAAACGACTACAGATAATTCCTATCAATCATGATACAGCTGTAGCAATTATTGTTACTGATACAGGACATGTTGAGAATCGAACGATTAGCTTCCCCGGCTCAATTGATCCATCAGATATTGAGAAAATGGTTAACATTTTAAATGAGCGATTAGCTGGTGTGCCTCTAAATGAACTTAACAATAAGATATATAAAGAGGTTGCATCATTATTAAGTGCTCACATAAGAAATTATGATCAAATGCTCAATGCTTTGAATGGAACCTTTGATATTAGCCTGGCTGAGAAAATCTATTTTGGCGGTAAAACAAACATGTTAAGCCAGCCAGAATTCCATGATGTTCAAAAAATCCGCTCACTTCTTACAATGATAGAAGAAAAACAGGATTTTTATCAGTTATTAAAAAAATCGCAAACAGGTATTAACATTAAAATCGGACGTGAAAACCAATTTTCTGCTATGGAAAATTGCAGCTTAATTACAGCAACATATTCATTAGGTAATGAACAACTAGGCTCCATCGCCATCCTTGGCCCTACTAGAATGGAATATGCAAGAGTAATAAGCCTACTTGATTTAGTCACGAATGATTTATCAAAAGTACTTACAAAATTGTATCAAAACGAATAGCAGTGGCTATATTTAGTATAGAGTCATAACTAGACTGTTGGGGTCTACCTTGAACATGAAAAAGGTTTGAATAACCTGTGTGGAGTGAGCGAAGCCACGCACCACCCGCGTTATCCCGTGAGTGACTCGCAACGAATAGAACTCACACACCATTGTATTGTTCAGGGTAGTCACAAAAAACTCTATACTAAATACAAACAAGAATAATAATAGATGATAGAAACATTCATACCTTAAGGGAGGTGAAAAAATTGGCTAATGAAGAGCAAATTTTAAAAGAAGCAACTGAAACAGTTGAAGAAGTCAACCAAAACGAAGATGTGCAAGTAGATATGGAACAACAAGAAGCAACGATGGAAAAAGATGACTTGACCATTGCCAATGAAAAAATCGCAGATCTTGAGGCGAAATTAGCAGATTCAGAAAACCGTTTGTTCCGATTACAAGCGGACTTTGAAAACTATAAACGCCGTATCCGTTTAGATCAAGAAGCTGCTTCAAAATATAGAGCACAAAGCTTAGTGACAGATTTATTACCTGCGCTAGATAATTTCGAACGAGCAATGAAGGTTGAAGCAAAGGATGAAGGCACGAAATCCTTATTACAAGGAATGGACATGGTATACCGCAGCTTAGTTGATGCTCTTTCAAAAGAAGGAGTCGAAACAATCGAATCTGTAGGATCTCAATTTGACCCACATCTACACCAAGCTGTGATGCAGGTTGAAGAAGCAGATGCTGAGCCAAATGTTGTGCTTGAAGAATTCCAAAAGGGTTACAAGCTTAAAGACAGAGTAATTCGTCCAACGATGGTTAAGGTAAATCAATCTTAATCTACATATAGAAATAATCGAACTAGGGAAACTATATTTTTTTAGTGAATTAGGAGGTAATGAACAATGAGTAAAATCATTGGTATTGACTTAGGTACAACAAACTCATGTGTGGCAGTAATGGAAGGTGGAGAAGCGAAGGTTATCCCAAATCCAGAAGGAAACCGTACGACTCCATCTGTAGTAGCATTCAAAAATGGTGAGCGTCAAGTTGGGGAAGTGGCAAAAAGACAAGCAATCACAAACCCAAATACAATCATCTCAATTAAGCGTCATATGGGTACGGCTCATAAAGAAAGCATTGAAGGAAAAGATTACACTCCACAAGAGATTTCTGCAATCATTCTTCAATATTTAAAAGGATATGCTGAAGACTATCTTGGTGAAAAAGTTGAAAAAGCAGTAATCACAGTTCCTGCATACTTCAATGATGCTGAACGTCAAGCAACTAAAGATGCTGGCCGTATTGCTGGTCTAGAAGTTGAGCGTATCATCAACGAGCCAACTGCTGCAGCATTAGCATATGGTTTAGATAAAACTGACGAAGACCAAACAATCCTTGTTTATGACTTGGGTGGAGGTACATTTGACGTATCTATCCTTGAACTTGGTGATGGTGTATTTGAAGTTAAGTCAACTGCTGGAGACAACCGTCTTGGTGGAGATGACTTTGACCAAGTAATCATTGATTATTTAGTAGAACAATTTAAGAAAGATAACGGAATTGATCTTTCTAAAGATAAAATGGCATTACAACGTCTAAAAGACGCAGCTGAAAAAGCGAAAAAAGACTTATCTGGTGTAACAAGCACTCAAGTTTCTTTACCGTTTATCACAGCTGGTGAAGCAGGTCCACTTCACTTAGAAGTAACACTTACTCGTGCGAAGTTTGATGAGTTATCATCACATCTTGTTGAAAGAACAATGGGTCCAACTCGTCAAGCATTACAAGATGCTGGTCTTTCTGCAAGTGAGATTGATAAAGTAATCTTAGTTGGTGGTTCTACTCGTATCCCTGCTGTAGTAGAAGCAATCAAAAAAGTAACTGGAAAAGACCCACATAAAGGGGTAAACCCGGATGAAGTAGTTGCTCTTGGTGCTGCTATTCAAGGTGGAGTTTTAACAGGTGATGTTAAGGATGTAGTACTTCTTGACGTAACACCACTTTCACTTGGGATTGAAACGATGGGTGGAGTATTTACGAAGTTAATCGAACGTAATACAACAATCCCTACTAGTAAGTCACAAGTATTCTCAACAGCGGCTGACAGCCAAACGGCTGTAGACATTCACGTACTTCAAGGTGAGCGTCCAATGGCTGCTGATAACAAGACTTTAGGTCGTTTCCAATTATCAGACATTCCACCAGCACCACGTGGAGTTCCACAAATCGAAGTATCTTTTGATATCGATAAAAACGGAATTGTTAACGTACGTGCGAAGGATCTTGGTACTAATAAAGAGCAAGCAATTACAATTAAATCTTCATCAGGACTTTCAGATGATGAAGTACAACGCATGGTTCGTGAAGCAGAAGAAAATGCTGATGCAGACAAAGCGCGTAAGGAAGAAGTTGAACTTCGTAACGAAGCGGACCAACTAGTATTCCAAACAGAAAAAACACTAAAAGACCTTGAAGGTAAAGTAGACGAGGCAGAGGTTGCAAAAGCTAACGAAGCGAAAGATGCCCTAAAAGCGGCAATCGAAAGCAACAACCTTGAAGAAATGCGTGCGAAGAAAGACGCACTTTCTGAGATCGTACAACAATTATCTGTGAAACTATATGAAGAAGCTGCGAAGCAAGCACAAGCTGCAGGCGGAGACGCTGGCGCACAAGGTGGCAAAGCTGGTGACGATGTAGTAGACGCAGAATTTGAAGAAGTTAAGGATGACAAGTAAGCCTTAAATCATCTGAGAAAACAAATTCAAGAATGAGCTAGAAAAAACAAAAAGTCAAAGTCAGGCATGTCTTGACTTTGACTTTTGTTTTGCTTTTTGTAAATGCTTATGGGTTTATAAAAAGTTAGGACTCATAGTATTATATGAGAGGAAGGTCACTCGACTCCTGCAGGATATAGCGGGCTCGGGAGACCCCGCAGGAGCTTTACGACGAGGAGGCTCCAGGGCCGCCCTGCGGAAAGTGAGTGAACTGTAGCGAGTTGAATCTATCAAACAAAGTATTTTAAGGATAGCGTTGTTTTATTTATATAATTCATGATAAAAATAGAGCGTCTAAAGATTGTTTCATGTTGTTTGTTATTGCCTTTTGAATTCAACAAGTGATAGAATAATCTTTATGTGAAAGGAAGCGGGAGTGGGTATCAATGAGTAAACGAGATTACTATGAAGTACTCGGGCTAAGTAAAGGTGCGTCTAAAGACGAGATAAAAAAAGCGTACCGTAAACTTTCTAAACAGTATCATCCTGATATTAACAAAGCAGATGATGCTGCCGATAAATTCAAAGAAGTAAAAGAAGCATATGAAACACTAAGTGATGACAATACAAAAGCACACTATGATCAATTTGGTCACACAGATCCAAATCAAGGGTTTGGAGGGTTCGGTGGTGGACAGGATTTCGGTGGTTTTGGAGGCTTCGAAGATATTTTCAGTACGATCTTCGGAGGGGGAACTAGACGTCGCGATCCAAATGCTCCTAGACAAGGTGCTGACTTACAATACACGATGACGCTTGATTTTGAAGAAGCAGCATTCGGTAAAGAAGTGGACATTGAAATACCACGTGAGGAAACATGTAATACATGTGAAGGAACTGGCGCAAAACCAGGTACTTCTCCAAAAACATGTTCTCACTGTAATGGTAGTGGTCAATTAAATGTTGAGCAAAATACACCATTTGGTCGTATTGTAAATCGTAGAGTATGTAACTACTGTAATGGTACTGGTAAAAATATTGAGCATAAGTGTACAACATGTAGTGGCACTGGAAAAGTGAAGAAGCGCAAAAAAATTCATGTTAATATTCCTGCAGGGGTCGACGATGGACAACAACTGCGTGTATCTGGACAAGGCGAACCAGGTGTTAATGGTGGACCACCAGGAGATTTGTTTGTAGTGTTCCATGTAAGAGACCATGAATTCTTTGAGCGTGATGGCGATGATATTTACTGTGAAATGCCATTAACGTTTGCACAAGCTGCACTAGGTGATGAGGTTGAAGTTCCAACCCTTCACGGCAAAGTAAAGCTTAAAATACCTTCAGGCACACAAACAGGTACGAAATTCCGCTTACGTGGAAAAGGAGTACCGAACGTAAGAGGCTATGGTCAAGGTGATCAACACGTTCATATAAGAGTAATTACTCCAACAAGGCTAACTGAAAAGCAAAAGCAATTGTTAAGGGAATTCTCTGACATCAGTGGAAATGGTGTACCTGACGAACAACATGATAGCTTCTTTGCGAAAGTTAAAAGAGCATTTAAGGGTGAATGAGATAGGTTGTCCTAAAGATAAGTTTCATTATCTTTAGGACACCTTCTTTCTTTGTTAAACAATTTAACTACATGTGTTGTAATAGAATTCTTAGAATTCCGTGAGTTTAAATGAGTACTTGGAATGAGCTAAGAGTCATGCCACTGCAGGATACACGGTGTTAGGGAGACCCCCGCAGAAGCCTTAAAAGCGACAAGGAGGCTCCCCACATCGCCCGCGGAAAGGGCATGAATCGGAGCGAATGGAAAGTTTTACTACAAGCATTTTCACTGCGTTATAATAATAAATTAATGATGGAGTTGGTAGATATGAAATGGTCCGAAATCAGTATTCATACAACACAAGAGGCTGTGGAACCGATCTCAAACATTCTGCATGAAGCAGGTGCTAGTGGGGTGGTTATAGAGGATCCGTTTGACTTAACAAAGGAACGTGAACAGGTTTTCGGTGAAATCTACCAACTCAATCCGGATGATTACCCTGTTGAAGGGGTAATTGTTAAAGCGTACTTACCTGTAACAAGCTTCCTAGGTGAAACAGTTGAAGCGATAAAAGAATCAGTTAATAATTTATTGGTATTTGATATTGATTTAGGTCATAACGAAATTACCATTAGTGAAGTAAATGAAGAAGAGTGGGCTACTGCTTGGAAGAAATATTATAATCCTGTAAAAATCTCAGAAAAATTTACAATTGTTCCTACGTGGGAGACGTACGAGCCCGTTAGTAGTGACGAACTGATTATAGAATTAGATCCAGGAATGGCATTTGGAACAGGGACTCATCCAACTACTGTAATGTGTATCCAAGCTCTTGAAAGAACTGTCGAGAATGGAGATTCTGTAATAGATGTTGGAACAGGTTCAGGTATTTTAAGTATTGCAGCTGCAATGTTAGGCGCAAGTGAGGTAAAAGCATTTGATCTTGATCCTGTTGCAGTCGATAGTGCTCGCTTAAATGTAAAATTAAACAAAGTTCATGACCGAGTTACAGTAGCACAAAATAATTTACTTGATAAAGTAGAAGGTCCTGTTGATTTGGTTGTTGCGAATATTTTAGCGGAGATCATTGTCCGTTTCACAGATGAGGCTGCTTCTATACTAAAACCAAACGGATACTTCATTACTTCTGGTATAATTAATACTAAAAAACAAGAAGTTAAGGATCGTCTAATTGCTTCAGGTTTTCAGATTGAAGAAACTCTTCTAATGGAAGACTGGGTTGCTTTTATAGCGAAGAAGGGTTAATGTGTTCCCTAGATACTCTTAAGAAGGTGAGCAATCTTGCAAAGATATTTCGTTAATAAAATTGAAGAAGAAAATGAAATAACTATTGTTGGCGATGATTTTCATCATATCTCTCGTGTAATGCGAATGGAGCCAGGGAATCAAATTATCTGTTGTGACCCAAAAGGAAAGCAAGCTCAATGTGAAATTACTGAAATTACCAATGATAAGATTTTAGCTCGTGTTGTAGAATGGATAGAGGTTCAAACTGAGCTCCCGATTTCTGTTTCAATAGCAAGTGGGTTGCCTAAAGGGGATAAGCTTGAATATGTGATTCAAAAAGGGACAGAGCTTGGTGCTATTGGGTTTGTCCCTTTTATTGCTGCTCGCTCCATTGTAAAGTGGGACGAGAAAAAGGGAGCTAAGAAGGTAGAACGTTGGAGTAAAATTGCCAAAGAAGCAGCTGAGCAATCTCATCGTTCTGTTATTCCAACTATTCATTCGCCGGGAAATCTACAGGATTTAATCTCTCATAGCAAGAATTTCACTTACAAAGTGATTGCATATGAAGAAGAGGCAAAACGCGGAGAGAAATCAGCACTATCACTCATTTTTAATCAACTTCAACCTGGAGATTCTCTTATAGTCGTAATTGGTCCAGAAGGTGGACTTACAGATAAAGAAGTAACAAAGTTACAGGAACAAGGATTTGTAGCCTGCAGCTTTGGTCCTAGAATTTTAAGAACTGAAACAGCACCGTTATACATTTTATCTGCTGTATCATATCATTTTGAACTAGCGAGGTGACAAGCTATGCCTATCGTTGCGTTTCATACACTAGGGTGTAAAGTAAATCATTATGAAACTGAAGCTATTTGGCAGCTTTTTAAAGAACAAGGTTATGAACGTACAGAGTTTGAAAGTACTGCTGACGTTTATGTTATTAATACCTGTACTGTAACAAACACAGGAGATAAAAAGAGTCGACAAGTCATTCGACGTGCGATTCGTAAAAATCCAGATGCAGTCATTTGTGTTACAGGCTGTTATGCTCAAACATCTCCAGCAGAAATTATGGCGATTTCAGGTGTTGATATTGTCGTAGGTACACAAGATCGCGTGAAAATGCTAGAGTATATAGAACAATATAAAGATGAGCGCCAACCAATCAATGCTGTTGGTAACATCATGAAGGCGCGTGTTTATGAGGAGCTTGATGTTCCATCTTTCACTGACCGCACTCGTGCGTCACTTAAAATCCAAGAAGGATGTAACAATTTCTGTACATTCTGCATCATTCCATGGGCACGTGGGTTAATGCGTTCTAGAGATCCAAAAGAAGTAATTACACAAGCTCAAGCGCTAGTAAATGCTGGATACAAGGAAATTGTTTTAACAGGTATTCATACTGGTGGTTATGGTGAAGACATGAAGGATTACAATTTAGCTGCACTTTTACGTGATCTAGAGTCACAGGTTGTAGGCTTAAAGCGTATCCGTATTTCTTCGATTGAAGCAAGTCAAATTACAGATGAAGTGATTGAAGTGCTTAATAACTCAACTAAAGTTGTCAGACATTTGCACATTCCACTTCAATCAGGTTCTGATACAGTATTAAAGCGTATGCGCCGTAAATATACAATGGAGCACTTTGGCGAACGTCTAGACAGATTACGCGAAGCTCTCCCAGGGTTAGCTGTTACTTCTGACGTCATCGTAGGATTCCCAGGTGAAACAGAAGAAGAATTCATTGAAACCCATGATTTTATTAAGAAACATAAATTTTCTGAGCTTCATGTATTCCCATATTCAAAGAGAACGGGTACTCCTGCTGCGCGTATGGATGATCAAGTTGATGAAGAAGTGAAAAACGAACGTGTACACCGCCTAATTAATCTATCTGATCAATTAGCTAAAGAATATGCATCACAGTTCGAAAATGAAGTACTTGAAGTGATTCCTGAGGAAGAGTATAAAGAAAATGGTGTCGAAGGTATCTATGTTGGATACAGTGATAACTATTTAAAAGTGAAATTCCCTGCAACAGAAGATATGATCGGGAAAATTGTAAAAGTAAAAATTACTAAAGCAGGATACCCTTATAATGAAGGACAGTTTGTTCGTGTTTTAGAAGATCATATTGATGTCGTTCAACATGAGGAAAAAGTTAAAATTAGTTAACGAAAAGGAGATACTCAATGAAGGGTATCTCCTTTTAAATGATTTAAGAACACACTTATGTAATCAAAATTGATAATTTAACACAATCTATTATAGTATACGAAAATAAAAAGTGATATGATGATAGAGGTACGTACAACCTATATAAAGGAGTATACATATGAATCCACAAGAAATTGCAAAAACAATTGATCACACTGCTTTAAAAGCGGATACAACAAAAGACCAAATCGTAACACTGTGCGAGGAAGCAAAACAATATCAATTTGCATCGGTTTGTGTAAACCCTACATGGGTAGCAAGCGCAGTAGAACTACTTCAAGGTACAGATGTTAAAGTTTGTACTGTTATCGGTTTCCCATTAGGTGCAAATACACCGGAAACAAAAGGGTTTGAAACTACTGATGCTATCTCAAAAGGTGCAACAGAAGTTGATATGGTTATTAATATAGGTGCATTAAAAGACAAAAATGATGAACTGGTTGAAAGAGATATCCGTGCTGTTGTTGAAGCGGCAAAAGGTAAAGCTTTAACAAAAGTGATTATCGAAACTAGTCTTTTAACTGAAGAAGAAAAAGTAAGAGCATGTGAAATTGCGGTAAAAGCAGGAACGGACTATGTTAAAACATCTACTGGATTCTCTACTGGTGGAGCAACCATTGAAGATATCAAGTTAATGAGAAAAACAGTAGGACCTGAAATTGGTGTGAAAGCTTCTGGTGGAGTTCGTGACACTAAAGGTGCGGAAGACATGATCGAAGCTGGAGCAACTAGAATTGGTGCAAGTGCTGGAGTAGCAATATTAAATGGATTAACTAGTAATTCTGATTATTAAGAGATGGAGAAAGCTATCCCAGTGAGTTTGGGATAGCTTTTTTAGTTTGTAGATTTGCATTCGAGTATTTTTTGGCACACAGCGCTTGGAGTGCAGTTACCTTGATGGAAGTGGAGGTGGACGTTAACAATGAACAGTTATTCTATAGGAAATACATGGGGAAAGGTAAGAAGTGGAGTGCTTTGAGTCCCTTAGTCGGAGGAAATGCGTAGGAAAGGTAACGAAAGCAGAGCTTAGGTTCCTTAGTCGGAGGAAATGCGTAGGAAAGGTAACGAAAGGAGCGCTCTGATTCCCTTAATCTTTTTCCCCAACACTTCATAAATAGCAGAAACAGTTCTTAATTTAGGATTGGTTTGCGAATTCTCCAGCTTAGTAAGCGTTACTATACTTAGGTTTGTTTTCCTAGCAAGTTCAGAATAGACATCCCTCTCTCAATTCTTATTCTTTCAATCTGTTGGTATTCACGAATTCCCCCCCATAATATCTTTATAAACTAAAGCTTGTACTTTTGTGTATCATGATTTACGATTTTGTTAGATAAGATTTACAGGAGGTGATTTGATGAGTCAATTTGGCGAGTATTTAATAGAATTACGAGGGGGAAAATCTTTAAGAGAAGTAACAAAAGGTACTGGAATTAGCTATACATACCTAAGTACACTTGAAAAAGGTTTTGATCCACGTACTAATAAAGAACGTAAACCTACCCCTGGTGTACTTAAGAAATTATCTTCTTTTTATCAAGTATCTTATGAGGAACTGCTATCGAAAGCTGGATATTTAGATCAAACTGAAGCTCGTGAAAAATTACATAAAGCTGTAAACAAAGATGAGGCTAAGGAAAATTTTAATAACTTTGAAACTACCGGTGGAACTGTACTACTTCGTGAACTTTTACTAAGTGAAAACAAAATAAATTACAAGGGTTACGAACTAGATGGGTTTGATAAGGAATCAATAATAGCAGTGCTCGATATATTTTTTAAAGAGAGACCATAGGAGTAGGATCTCTATTGCTTGTAGTAATTAATTATTTCTTTTTGTTTTGGGTTTTCAATACTAGCAGAAAATAGATACAAAAAGTAACAGAGAGCTCTAATTCCCTTGGTCGAATAAAGTTCCTAGGGAAGGCAACCAATGAGCGCTCTGGTTCCATCTCGGTTAGAGAAAACACATAGGGAAGGCGAAAGAACCATATTACCCCTAAGCCTATACCCTAGTTACCTAAAAAAACAAATGAGCAATAGAATCAAATATATCCTATGTGCTATGAACAATTTAAACCCCAAAAAAGAATCCAAGCCCCAAAGCATGAATTCCCTACCACAACAATCTATTTTTTGAACAATCTATTCCTCAACCTCTCCTAGGATGCATCCGTAAAATCAAAGAGGCTAACAAACCGGAAAACGGTAAAGCAATCAAAGAGGTTAACACATTAAAGATCAAACTAACATGTGCCAACTGTATATCCGGTACAGAAGTCATCATAACAGCGACTGCGCCTAGACTCTTGATGAATGGATAAAACAAAGCAACTCCAATGACATTGATCCAAATATGTGCGTATGCTGCTAGCTTTGCTTCATGTGTTGAACCGATACTAGCTAAAAAGGCAGTGATACAGGTTCCGATATTCGCACCTAAAACAATCGCAATACCTGCATGAAGTGAGAGGAGGTGTTCGTTCATAAACCCCATGATAATCCCTGTTGTTGCACTACTGGATTGAATAATTGCCGTAATAACCGTTCCTACTCCCACTCCAATCAGTCCATGATCATTTGTATACTGAAAAAATGAATGAAGTGAAGGGTATAGCGAAAGCGGGTGTGCTAGCTGCTCGAAACCATTCATGGAAACAAAGAGGCATCCTAAACCAAACATTAAAGCACCTATACTGAAGATTTGCTGATTTTTAATAAATAAACATAAAAAGCCAATAATTAAAAATGGAATAATTGCCTCGTAAATATCGATAGTAATTAACTCGGTTGTGAAAGTGGTCCCTATATTTGTACCTAAAATCACTCCGATTGACTGTTTAAACGTTAAATAACCGGTAGCAATCAACCCAACAATTAAAACCATTACTGCTGAGCTACTTTGTATGATTGCTGTAATGATCGTTCCAGTAATTAAACCTTTAATTGGGTGATCTGTAAATGTAATAAGCCATACTTTAATTTTATCGCGGGATAAATTATATAAGCCGGTCCTCATCACTGTCATCCCAAAAATAAATATGGCAATGTATACAGCAAATAGTGATATGATTTCTAACATATTTTCACCTCGTCATAGATCTCCTAAACTTGTCTTATCACAAGTGTATGGACAAGGTTGGCAATACATGACTGATTTTATCTTGATCTAATGAAAAAGATTCACAAATTTACCATGGTTTATTAATTGTTTCATTGAAATACGGTTGACCAGAGTTTACTGTTATATTATAATTGCAAAGTACATGTTATTTTTTATGCAAAAAGATAAAAAAACATGTTAATTAAGACGGTTAGTGGTTGTTTTGGAGGGAGGGAAATAGAATGTCAAAAACGGTCGTTCGTAAAAACGAGTCGCTTGAAGACGCTCTTCGCCGCTTCAAACGTACGGTATCAAAGTCTGGTACTATACAAGAAGCAAGAAAGCGCGAATTCTATGAGAAGCCTAGCGTAAAGCGCAAGAAGAAGTCTGAGGCAGCAAGAAAGCGCAAATTCTAATAAGAGGGTGTAGTTTATGAGTCTTCTTGAGCGTTTGAACCATGATATGAAACAAGCGATGAAGAATAAAGAAAAAGACAGACTTTCTGTCATTCGGATGGTGAAAGCTTCGATTCAGAATGAAGGAATTAAGCTTGGCCAGGAATTAACTGATGACCAAGAGTTAACTGTCCTAACTCGTGAATTAAAACAACGTAAAGATTCCCTCCAAGAATTTAATAGCGCAGGTCGTGAAGATCTTGTTAATAAAATTCAGTCTGAAATTGAAATTTTAGAAGTGTACATGCCTAAACAGCTTAGTGAAGATGAAGTTGTAGAAATTGTAAAAGAAACAATCTCTGAAGTCAATGCTTCAACTAAGGCTGATATGGGGAAGGTTATGAGTGCCATTATGCCTAAAGTAAAAGGTAAAGCTGATGGTTCACTTGTTAACAAAATTGTACTTCAAGAACTTTCATAAAAAAAACACCTTACGCCGTAGGGTGTTTTTTTTTGAGATAGTAAATGATTCGTTTGAAAATTTATTTTATAAAAAATGAAACTAAAATGAATCTAGTTCGTATTACTTTACATAAACGGAAAATAATATAACTTAAATAGATTTAGAAAGGGGGGAAGGAATGATGGCAAACAAAATCAAACCAAGACAAAAAGTAGTTAGGCGTGGAATGGTATTCTTTTATTTGTTTCTAATCTCACTTGGTTTAACCATTGGATTTGCACCCAATCAAGGAATGACAAATGGAGAGTTAGTTTATGTAATCCCTGTTGAAAATGCAGTTGAAAAAGGACTTTATGCCTTTTTGGACCGTTCGATAACAGAAGCTGAAAAAAATAATGCGAGCTTAATTGTATTAGAAATTCATACTCCTGGTGGTGCTGTTGATGCGGCAACAGATATTGGTAAACGCATTCGTGATTCAGAAATACCAATTGTTGCCTTTATTCACACAGACGCATTGTCAGCGGGTGCTTATATTGCACTAAATGCTGATGAAATTTATATGACTGAAAATGGCAGAATGGGTGCAGCGACAGTCATAACCGGTGATGGAAATGCAGCTGATGATAAAGCGACATCTGCTTGGCTAGCTGCCATGAGAACAGCGGCTGAACATAATGATAGAGATGTGAAATATGCACTAGGTATGGCAGATAAAGAACTCGACTTACCAGAGGTGGATGCACCCAAAGGAAAGTTGGTTACTTTAACGGCAGACCAGGCTCTATCAGTGGGTTACGCGGAAGGTATTTCTAATACTAGAGCTGATCTGCTTAATACACTAGGGCTTAGTCAAGCTAATGTTCAAGTGATGGAAGTAAGTTTTGCTGAAAAGCTAGCAAGGTTTATTACACATCCAATTGTGGTTCCAATTTTACTATCGATTGGTAGCTTAGGATTGGTACTAGAATTATATTCACCAGGATTTGGGATTCCCGGAATTATGGGAGCTTCTGCACTTGGATTGTTCTTCTTCGGACACCTGGTCGCAGGACTTGCAGGGCTGGAATCACTTATTCTATTTATTGTCGGGATTGTACTCATCTTACTGGAATTTGTCGTACCAGGGGGAATACTAGGTTTAATAGGCTTTGGTGCGATTTTAACAAGTATGTTTTTAGCAACAGATGATATAGGCCATATGGCAATTTCTTTAGTAATTGCAATTGGTATTACATTGGTTGTTTCCATCATTCTATTTAAAGTGTTTGGAAAAAGAATGAGGATCCTAAGAAAAATTATATTAAGTGATTCTACAAACACCGAGAGTGGTTATATCTCAAATGTCACACGAGTTGAATTAATTGGTATGGAAGGTCATGCACTTACTGCACTAAGGCCTTCTGGGACTGCTTTAATCAATAATGAGAGACTTGATGTGGTTACTGAAGGTGGTTTTATCGAAAAGAACAAAAAAGTTGTTGTTGTGAAAACAGAAGGCACTCGAATTGTTGTAAGAGAAGTCATGGATTCTAATTAATTCTTAGTGGCTCTTTTCAAAAAAGATTTTGCCAGTCGAACAATTGACGGTAGAAATAACTGGATATTGATTAAGCTTAAAAATCCGGAAGAAAAGAGGCCACTCCACTGATGAAAACTTTTCAAAAATAGCCATAGTAGGTTAATAAGATTTATAGGAGGAACAAATATATGACGATTGATCCAGCTTCATTAGGATTATTACTATTAGTCGGTCTTGGAATTATTGTTGTTGCAGTTATTTTAACATTTGTACCAGTCATGCTGTGGATTTCAGCATTAGCTGCAGGGGTACGAGTAAGTATTTTCACTTTAATTGGAATGAGATTACGTCGAGTTATTCCAAGTCGTGTTATTATTCCGTTAATTAAAGCGGTTAAAGCAGGACTTAATGTAACAACTAACCAGCTTGAGAGTCATTACTTAGCTGGTGGTAACGTTGACAGAGTAGTAAATGCCTTAATTGCAGCACAACGTGCAAACATTGAATTGACGTTCGAACGTGCAGCAGCTATCGATCTTGCTGGTCGTGATGTGTTAGAAGCAGTACAAATGAGTGTAAACCCGAAAGTGATTGAAACACCGTTTATTGCCGGTGTTGCAATGGATGGGATTGAAGTGAAAGCAAAAGCGCGTATTACAGTTCGTGCGAATATTGAACGTCTTGTCGGTGGTGCTGGTGAAGAAACAGTCATCGCTCGTGTTGGTGAAGGGATTGTAAGTACAATCGGTTCCCAAATCGATCATAAAAAGGTATTGGAAAATCCTGATATGATCTCAAGAACAGTTCTTGCAAAAGGATTAGATGCAGGAACAGCTTTTGAGATTCTTTCCATAGATATTGCGGATATTGATATCGGCAAAAACATTGGTGCGGTTTTACAAACAGATCAGGCTGAGGCAGATAAGAAAATTGCTCAAGCGAAAGCTGAAGAACGTCGTGCGATGGCTGTTGCACAAGAACAAGAAATGCGTGCTCGTGTAGAAGAAATGAGAGCGAAGGTTGTTGAAGCTGAAGCTGAGGTTCCATTAGCGATGGCTCAAGCACTTAAGTCTGGAAATATTGGTGTTATGGACTATATGAATCTGAAAAATATTGAAGCAGATACCAATATGAGAGGTTCAATAGGAAATAGTACTGACGAAATAGAAGATAAGTAAATGAAGAAATGAAGAGAGGGACCTATCCTCTTTATATAAACCTTCAACCTTGAAAGGAGGTTTACCTTGTGTTAGAAGATTTACTGAATTTGATCATGAGCAACTTATTTTTTGTTATTTTGATTGTTGGTGCAATCTATAATTTCTTAAGACGAATGGGTGGACAACAACAGCAACAGAATCAGTCACCTTCCACTGGAACAGCTCCGACAGAGGAGAAAAGAACTCAGTTAAAGGATATCTTTCAACAGTTTGAAGAGGCCTTTAAGGATGAGGAAGAAGTGGCACGGCCAACACCAAAAACGCCGGCTGTAGAAAGCAATCCACAAAGTCATGAAATGTTACAGAGATATGAACGAATAAAGGAAACGAAACCAGCAGCTGATATTCCTTATGGTACCAGAAACATAAAGACAGTTTCTGGTCAAAGCAAACCAAAGAAGAGCTCTTCAAGAATATCTAAAAATAATGCAGCACAAGGTGTAATTTGGGCTGAAATTCTAGGTCCTCCGCGTGCCAAAAGAACATTATATAGTCAAAGATTGATACAGAAACCAACTGTAGAATATAAAAAGCAATAATGCTGTGAAATGATTGTTCTATGAACCGCCTTTTACTCATAAATATGAGTTGAAAGGGGGTTCTTTTTTTTATGGCTAAAAACTGGAGAAATTACATGAAAAGTTGGATAACGACCAAGATGGAACTACCCGCCGATGTGATGATGGATCTTCCTAGAATCACAATGATTGGTCAATTACATATTTATATTGAAAATCACCGAGGGTTATTAACCTTTACAGATAAAGAGGTTCGACTGCTACTGAAACAAGGACAACTTCTAATCAAGGGTGAAGCCTTTGTCATTAAGACAATCCTGCCTGAAGAGATTTTACTAGAAGGTAAGATCAGTCATGTACTTTATATCGATAATTAGGCTTAGGGGGATATAAATGAAAAACGGATGGATGAACTTTTTCTCAGGTAGTGTTCAAGTTAAGGTAACAGGAAAAGGGATGGAACGCTTTCTAAATGAATGTGTTAGAAGGAAGATTGATATTTGGAGTGTAAAAAGATTAGGAACAGAATCATTTTCATTTTTCATTCATTTAAAGGATATAAAGTTAATAAGACCCATCATCCGGCAAAGTGAGTGTAAGCTGAGTTTTATGGATCGAAAAGGTCTTCCTTTTCTTATTCGAAAATCGATACTAAATAGCGGGTTTGTCATTGGCGCAGTTCTCTTTTTTATAGTTATCATCATTCTCTCAAACATGGTTTGGGGGATTGAAATAAAGGGGGCCAAGCCTGATACCGAGTATTTAGTTATGAAAGAACTGGAAGGCATGGGCATTAAAAAAGGAAAAATGCAATTTACGATAATGAATGTGGAGGATATACAACGGTCATTAACAGATAATATTGATCAAATCACTTGGGTTGGTGTGGAGTTAAGAGGGACGACCTACCATTTCCAAGTGGTCGAAAAAAATCAGCCTGACCCACCTGAATATTTTAGTCCAAGAAATATTGTCTCTCGAAAAAAAGCGGTCATTACAGAAATATTCGTTGAAGAAGGAAAGCCACTTGTTAAAATGAATGATTATGTAGAAAAAGGGGAATTGTTAGTATCAGGTGAAATTGGTGAGGGTGGAGAAAAACCAAGATACGTCCCTGCTCGGGCAACAATTTTTGGCGAGACTTGGTACAAGTCTACAGTAGAGGTAGAACTTACAACGAAATTTAATGTGTTTACAGGTAACTATAAAAGTAAACACTATTTACAAATAGGCTCATTATCAATTCCAATATGGGGATTTGGTAAACATGAATTTGCAGAGTATAGAGAAGAAGAGAAAGACCGGAATGTTCGCTTCTTGAAATGGGAGTTACCAATTGGGTATAAAAATGTGACCATTAGAGAAGAAGAAGAAAGAGAAAGAGTCTATACTGTTGATGAAGCAATCGAGGTTGGTAAGAAGGTTGGGCAAAATCATTTAGAAGACCGTTTAGCAGATGATGCAAGAGTAAAAAGTGAAAAAGTTTTGCGCCAAACAACCAACAATGGTAAAGTGAAATTGGAAATATATTATAATGTTATCGAAAATATTGTAACAACGATACCATTAGTTCAAGGAGACTAAAGGATGTCAGAAGAGTTAGTAATGATGAAACAACAAATTGAAAATCCGAATGAGGCGATCGCATTATTTGGAAACAATGACTTGCACCTTAAAAGAATAGAAGACGAAATGAATGTCTCAATTGTCACTAGAGGTGAAAATCTAAATATTTCTGGAGATCAAAAAGATGTACAGGTCGTTGAAGAAATTTTAGTTCATTTATTACAGGTAATTCGTAAAGGAGTTACAATAAGTGAACGTGATGTAATATATGCTATTGAGATGGCTAAAGCAGGACGATTAGAATCATTCGTCAACCTTTATGATGAAGAAATAGCAAAAACATCAAAAGGAAAGTCAATTAGAGCAAAAACGTTAGGGCAACGTCAATATGTATCATCGATAAGATCAAGAGATCTTGTATTCGGGATAGGTCCAGCAGGAACAGGGAAAACATATATAGCCGTTGTGATGGCTGTCACAGCTTTAAAGGATGGAAAAGTCAATAAAATAATCTTAACAAGACCTGCTGTTGAAGCAGGCGAGAGCTTAGGATTTTTACCTGGTGACTTAAAAGAAAAGGTCGACCCATATCTTCGTCCCTTATATGATGCATTACACGATGTACTTGGAACAGAGCACACCGAACGTTTAATCGAGCGTGGAACCATAGAAATTGCGCCACTAGCTTATATGAGAGGGAGAACATTGGATGATGCTTTCGTTATTTTAGATGAAGCTCAAAATACAACACCTGCACAGATGAAGATGTTCTTAACTCGTTTAGGATTCGGTTCTAAGATGGTTATTACTGGGGATATTTCTCAGGTAGATTTACCAAAAGGGATTAAATCTGGTCTTACTGCTGCTACAGAGATTTTAAGAGGAATTAAAGGTGCATCCTTTAACTTCTTAGAGCAATCTGACGTAGTAAGACACCCACTTGTTGCAAGTATCATACAAGCCTATGAAGAAGCTGAAAAGTAATGTTAAAAGACCCATCACATTTGATCGGGTCTTTTTTCGGCAGTAAACGTCAACATAGTCTTGGTAGCTTAAGTCGCCATCAGCTCGAGGTCCGCGTCTGATAGGCGGAAAATTTTCGGTTAATGTATCCAGTAGGTGCTTAAGAAGCAGATATAAGCGGAGATATTCCGGTTAACTTCTCTAATATATGGCGAAATCTAAAGATTAGGTTCATATAAGCGGAAAAAATCCAGTTATTTTTAGGGAAATGTTGATAGTTCCTAATTTAAGCGGAATTTTTCCGTTTAAAGTTCAAGTCAGGTTAATAGGAAAAGCGAATTAAATCGAAAGCAATAGTAACTCTTATAATAAGATCTTATCTATATCCTTTGGTTTGTAGATCTACCAATCCATTTTCACTAAACAAAAAGTACCGGGCTTTGCCAGGTTCTTTTAAAATGTTGAAAACTAAATATGAATGTGTTATATATAAATTTCATTTACGTAAACTGTAATAATAACAAGCACTATTAGACAGTTGTATTTTCCTCATAGTTGGTAAATATTGTTTAAGCGATATACAATATAGGTTGAGATATCTTATAATGGTATAGGAGTCACTATTTGTAGCTTAATGTAGAGGAGGGTGATGACAAATGTCGTTCCGAAAAACTTTGACGGATTTTGTTTCAAATGCGAAAGGTTTTAAATTTCTTCCTTTAATCGTTTATATTCTTTTAGGTTCAATGATGTTTAGCTCAATGTATAGTAACGTAAAGCCTGAAAAAATAAATTTAGAACCCTTTCAAATTGCCGAACAAACGATAAGAGCTCCATTTACGATTGAAGATAAAGATAGTACTGATAAGAAACAAAAAGAAGCTGAAGAACAAGTTGAAGATGTATATACGTTAAACACGGACTATCCTGAAAATCGAGTAGACTTAATGACTTCTATTTTCGAGGCTGTTTCTGAAGTGAATGTAGAAACAAATGAAGAGTATATAAGCAGACTTGAAGAGTGGAAGGATGCTCCGGAAGAGGATCGTGGGACTGAACCCGAGAAAGCAACACTAGAGGAAAAGCTAACTCTTTTAAATACAAAACTGCCATCGGAAATCACAAATGCATTACCAAAAGCAACCTTTGTGGCTTTAATTGAGTCTTCTCCTGAACAACTGTCGCGTGCAAAAGAATCTACCGTCACAGCAGTTAACAATGTGATGAACACTAGAATACCTGCAAGAGAGATTGAAAACGCAAAAAATAGAATGGATGAAGAACTTCAATACGCAAATGTTGACTCAAATGTGAGGGAAGCTATCATTTCCTTAGGGAAATATGCAGTTATTCAAAATGTCTTTTTTGATACTGAAGCTACAGCAGAAAAAATACAACAGGCAAGAGATGCAGTAGAACCTGTTCGGATCTTGCAAGGCCAAATTATTGTTGAAGAAGGCGACTTAATTACAAAGGAAATATATCGCCAATTAGGATTACTTGGTTTTTTAAATAATCAAAATTCATATCAACCTTTTGCTGGCTTAACCCTACTTATTCTTTTAATTATTGCTGCAGTTGTTTATTATTTTAATGACCACATACCGAAAAACCGAACCAAAAATACATATATCTTAATCTTCGGCATTATTTTTTCGGTTACACTTGTGTTAATGAAAATGGTTAGTTTATTTCAGCAAATCGATTACTCTGAAATTGGGTATATTGTTCCAGTAGCAATGGGGCCATTGCTCGTCAGATTATTAATTAATGAGCGGCTTGCAATCGTATCGAGTATGATTTTCGCAGTGTGTGGAAGTATTATTTTTAATGAAGGTCTAACAGGAACACTAAACTTTTCGATTGCGATTTATTACTTATTCTCATCCTTAGCTGGTGTACTATTCTTGAGTAAATATAATCGTAGAGGTAAAATACTTCAGGCAGGCTTATTTATATCCTTTGTAAATATCATTATTAATGCCTCTATTTTATTACTGAAAAACGGTAATTATACACAATTAGAAATTGGCTCATATCTTATTATGGCTATTGTTTCTGGAATTATCGCGGCAGTTTTAACGATTGGCTTATTGCCATTTTTTGAAGCTGGCTTTGGAATTCTTTCAACAATGCGGTTGATCGAACTATCAAACCCGAATCATCCATTGTTGAGAAAAATTTTAACCGAAACACCTGGAACCTATCACCATAGTGTAATGGTTGCAAATCTTTCAGATTCTGCGTGTGAAGCAATCGGAGCGAATGGATTATTAGCAAGAGTTGCATCCTATTATCATGATATTGGGAAAACCAAGCGCCCACAATTTTTTATTGAAAATCAAATGAATATTGAAAATCCACACGATAAGATATCACCGCAATTGAGTAAAAATATTATCATATCACATGCAACAGATGGTGCTGACTATTTACGTAAGCATAAAATGCCGAAAGAATTTATTGATATTGCGGAGCAGCATCATGGTACGACTTTGTTAAAGTTTTTCTATTACAAAGCGAAGGGGAACAGCGATAAAGAGATTACTGAGTCTGAATATCGTTACCCAGGTCCTAAAGCTCAAACAAAGGAGGCAGCAATTATCGGAATTGCTGATAGTGTAGAGGCAGCGGTAAGATCGCTTGCTAATCCCACTCCGGAAAAAATTAAATCATTAGTGTCTAGTATCATTTCAGATCGACTTCAGGATGGCCAATTAAACGAATGTGATTTAACCTTGAAGGAGCTTGATATAGTGGGTAAATCCCTTTGTGAGACCCTACATGGCTTCTTCCATTCTAGGATTGAATATCCAGATGCGACGGGACAGAAGGTGAAGGAAGCATGAGATTAGAGATAGACTTTATTGATGAGCTCGATGAGATCACAACTGAACAGATTCAAACACTCGAAAAATTACTTAATCTAGCCGCAGAAACAGAAAATGTGAATGAAGGATCAGAGGTTTCAATAAGTTTTGTTGATAACGAGAGAATTCAAGAGATAAATCGAGAGTACAGAGACAAGGATCAGCCGACAGACGTCATTTCTTTTGCAATGGAAGAGCTTGGAGAAGATGAGATGGAAATTATCGGCGTTGATATGCCTAGAGTTTTAGGGGATATTATCATTTCAATTCCTAGAACAAAGGAACAAGCAGAAGAATATGGCCATTCCTTTATGAGAGAATTAGGATTCTTAGCTGTCCATGGCTTTTTACATTTGTTAGGATATGATCACGAAACAGATGAGGAAGAAGCTTTAATGTTTTTAAAACAAAAGGAAATATTAGATCAGTATGGGCTCACGAGATAATCGCCAACCACATGAATGGCTAAGATTAGTAAAAAGTTTCGAATATGCGATAAATGGATTGAAAAATGCGATCCTAAAAGAGAGAAACTTACAGATTCATCTAGTGCTGTCTATTTTGGTCATTTTACTCTCCTTTTATTGTAAGATCGCTATTGATGATTGGATTATTGTCATCATCATGATAGGTGGTGTCATTGTTCTAGAGTTAATTAATACAGCGATTGAACGAGTGGTGGATTTAGTAACGACCGATTTTCATCCATTAGCTAAATTAGCTAAAGATGTATCTGCAGCTGCAGTCCTAGTTTTTTCATTTATTGCAGTCATTGTAGGCATTCTTATCTTTACGCCTTATTTATTTTAATCTGAAAAACTCGAAAGAAGAGGTCCACTCCACTTAGTTAATAGTTGTTTCCGATGACCATTTAAGCACAACAAAGTTTACGAAAATAGTTTAGACTTATTACTCCACTATTTTTAGTGGAGGTACATATAATATGGACAAGCTTTGGAATTTAAAGAAAATTCTTACATCTATATTACAATTTTAAAAATCACATGAATTCCCATTCATTTTTAGGTACAATATAAGTACACCTACAATTTGTAATGGGATGATGAAAAGGAGATCATTCTATGAAAATTGAAGAACTACTACAAGAAGCAAAACAAGCAAGAGAACTGGCATATGTCCCATACTCAAAATTCAAAGTGGGTGCAGCTCTTTTAACGGAGGATGGAAAGGTGTATCGCGGTTGTAATATCGAAAATGCAGGATACAGCATGACAAACTGTGCTGAGAGAACCGCGTTTTTTAAAGCAATCTCTGAAGGGGATAAAAAATTCCAAGCTTTAGCAGTAATAGCAGATACAGATGGCCCAGTTTCTCCTTGTGGAGCATGCCGACAGGTTATTTCTGAATTTTGTTCACAAGATATGAAAGTATATTTAACAAACCTAAATGGCGACTTAAAAGTAACTACAGTTGGCGAATTACTACCAGGAGCATTTTCACCGGAGGACTTAAATGAGTAAAGAAGCATACAAATCAGGATTTGTCTCAATCATCGGAAGACCAAATGTAGGAAAATCTACCTTTTTAAATAAAGTAATTGGTCAAAAAATCGCAATCATGAGTGACAAACCACAAACCACTCGTAATAAGGTTCAGGGAGTATATACAGAAAACGAAGCACAGATTGTGTTTATTGATACACCCGGAATTCATAAACCAAAACATAAACTTGGCGACTTTATGATGAAGGTTGCTCAAAATACGTTAAAAGAAGTAGATATCATTCTTTTTATGATTAATGCGGAGGAAGGCTATGGTCGAGGTGATGAATTTATCATTGAGCGATTACAAGGAACAACTACACCTGTTTTTCTTGTGATTAATAAAATTGACCAAATTCATCCCGATCAGTTATTACCACTAATTGAAAAATATCGAACGCTATATCCTTTTAAAGAAATCGTTCCAATTTCGGCATTAGAAGGCAACAATGTCCCGACTTTAGTGACTCAGATAAAAGAATATTTACCCCAAGGACCTCAATATTATCCTGCTGATCAAGTAACAGATCATCCGGAAAGATTCATTGTGACCGAATTAATAAGAGAGAAAGCATTACACCTTACTCGAGAAGAAATTCCACATTCAATTGCGGTTGTCATGGATTCAATGGAGAAGCGTGGTGATGGTGATACTGTCTATGTAGGAGCAACAATTATTGTCGAGCGGGATTCACAGAAAGGTATCATCATAGGAAAGCAAGGTAGTATGTTAAAGGAAATCGGAAAACGTGCTAGAGGTGATATTGAAGCTCTATTAGGTTCAAAGGTATATTTGGAGCTTTGGGTAAAAGTTCAAAAAGATTGGCGTAATAAAATGTCCCAATTACGGGACTATGGGTTTAGAGAAGACGAATATTAAGGATTTCATAATCTGATTCACGGATTTACAAAAATTGTGTAACATGATTTTAGGGATATTGGTCATTCTAAGTGTAAGGAATTGGTGAAGATTGCTCAGCTTAAAATACAGAAAGGTGGGGTTCATATGTTAGATTTTACCTGGAAGGTATTCAGTAAGACAGGTAACATTGATACGTATCTTCTTTTTAAACAGATGGAAACAGAGGAAGAAAGACCCGATTCACATGAGGAAGAGCTAGCAGAGGTGGATTTTCCAATTTCCTGACCATACCAATCTTAGAGTGCAACATTGGATGGTGGGTTATCATGTTAGAAAAATGCGAAGGCATCGTGATTCGTACAAACGATTACGGTGAGAGTAATAAGATTATCACTCTATTCACACGAGAGTGGGGTAAAGTTGGTGTAATGGCAAGAGGAGCTAAAAAGCCGAGTAGTCGGTTAGCTTCCATTACCCAGCTGTTTACATACGGACACTTTTTAGTACAACGGACATCAGGTCTTGGGAGTCTCCAACAAGGAGAAACCATTAAAACTTATAGAGGGATTAGAGAAGATATTTTTTTAACTGCTTATGCATCATATATTGTTGAGATAACTGATAAGAGTACAGATGATAAAAAGCCAAATCCTTTTATTTTTGAATTATTATCTCAAACACTTAATTATGTTGATGAAGGCATTGATCTAGATATTCTGATGTTTATCTATGAAATGAAAATGCTCCAAGTCATAGGGATATCCCCTAAGCTTGATGGTTGCTCTGTGTGTGGAAGTACTGAAGGACAGTTCGCCTTTTCAATCCGAGAAGGCGGCTTTCTTTGTCACCGTTGTTATCATCACGATCAATATGTTATGAAGGTATCACAAACGACTATTAAGCTCTTGCGCTTATTTTATTATTTTGATTTAAACCGACTTGGGAAAATAGATGTAAAACAAGAGACCAAAAATGAACTTAAGAGTGTCATTACATCCTACTATGAGCAATATTCAGGTTTATCAATTAAGTCAAAACGCTTCTTAAACCAAATCGATCAATTAAAAGATATGATGCCTCCTCAAAAATGATTCATTAATTTATCATGAAGAAGTTGACATTCAGAAAAAATTGGATTAATATGCATATAATAATATGACACGTTGATGGAAAGTAGTACTAGATCCTCTCTATAAAAAGCGAACCTAGGATAGTGAAAGCTAGGCTATAGATGATATGGGAAGGCATTCTTGAGTGTAACGAGTAAAAGAGGCTATGACCTGAGATTAGATTCGCATCATAGCAAATAGGGTGGAACCGCGGGTTAACTCTCGTCCCTATGTCAATTCTGACATAGAGGGCGAGAGTTTTTTGTTTTTTAGGAAAAGTAGATATTATAAAGTTATTACTTCCATTCCATGGATTGCGGAAACCTAATTTATTTTCAGGGTAAACTTCCTTCGAATGAATATTTGCACCATGGATTATGAAAATAGTGCATTCACCTAGTGTGGAATGAGCGGAGAGCCACTTGACTCCTGCGGGACCACCCCGCGGAAAGAAGTGGATCGCAACTCATGGAATCCACTTCCTAGGTAATTTTCAGGGTAGCCATCCTAATTAAACTCTCTCTACTAGTCAGAGCAAACATATAATTTTTTATCACTTTTGGAGGTGTGTTTTAATGAACATACAAGACATGATATTAACATTACAAAAACACTGGTCAGACCAAGGTTGTATCCTAATGCAAGCCTATGATGTTGAAAAAGGTGCAGGTACAATGAGTCCATACACTTTTTTAAGAAGTATTGGTCCTGAACCATGGAATGTGGCGTATGTTGAGCCATCAAGAAGACCCGCCGATGGACGTTATGGTGAAAACCCAAACCGTTTATATCAACATCATCAGTTCCAGGTGATTATGAAGCCATCGCCAGACAATATCCAAGAACTATACTTAGATTCTCTGAAAGCTCTAGGTATTGACCCATTAAAGCATGATATTCGTTTTGTTGAGGACAACTGGGAAGCTCCAACACTTGGTGCAGCAGGGCTAGGTTGGGAAGTTTGGTTAGACGGAATGGAGGTTACTCAGTTTACTTATTTCCAACAAGTAGGTGGACTTGAATGTAAACCTGTTTCCGTTGAAATCACTTATGGTGTTGAACGTTTAGCATCGTATATTCAGGATAAAGAAAATGTATTTGACTTAGAATGGACAAATGGATTTACAGTTCGTGACATCTTTGGCCAGCCTGAATACGAGCATTCAAAATATACCTTTGAAACATCAGATACAGAAATGCTATTTAATTTGTTTTCAATTTACGAAAAAGAAGCACACCGTCAAATGGAAGAAGGACTGGTTCATCCAGCTTATGACTATGTACTAAAATGCTCACATACCTTTAATCAGCTTGATGCAAAGGGGGCAATTTCAGTAACTGAGAGAACTGGTTATATCGGTAGAGTTCGAAATCTTGCCCGTAAAGTAGCCAAAACCTTCTATGACGAGCGTGAAAAATTGGGATTCCCAATCCTTAACCAAAAAGGAGGTGCTAATCATGAGTAAGCGTGATTTGTTAATAGAGATTGGATTAGAAGAAATGCCAGCACGATTTATTACAGATGCAAGTAACCAACTTACTGACAAAGTGACTAGCTGGTTCCTCGAAAAAAAAATTGCCTATGAAACAATCGCAGGGTTTTCAACACCTAGACGATTAGCCGTACTTCTTACAGGTGTGGCTGAAAAACAAGAAGATGTTGAAACAGAAGCAAAAGGACCTGCGAGAACAATAGCTCTTGATCAAGACGGAAACTGGACAAAAGCTGCAATTGGATTCACCCGAGGCCAAGGGGCAAGTGTTGAAGATATTTACTTCAAAGAAATAAATGGAATTGAATATGTTCATGTGAATAAATTTACTAAAGGTCAAGAAACAAAGGAAACATTAGTTGAACTGCAACAACTTATTACGAATCTAACATTCCCTAAGAATATGAAGTGGGGAAATGAAGACCTACGATATGTTCGACCAATCAAGTGGCTAATTTCAATGTTTGGCAATGAAATTATTCCAATCTCAATAACAGGAGTGGAATCCAGTAATAAAACACTTGGTCACAGATTCTTAGGGTCGGAAATCAGCATTGATTCACCAAGTAACTATGAAACCCAATTATTAGCTGAATATGTAATTGTTAATGCTCTTGAGAGAAAAGAAGCAATCAAGAATCAAATTCAATCATTAGCTGAAGAGCATGATTGGGATGTTCCTGTTGATGAGGATTTATTAGAAGAAGTTAATAATCTTGTTGAGTACCCGACTGCTTTATTTGGAAAGTATGAAGAAGAATTCCTTGATCTCCCTGAAGAGGTTTTAATCACATCGATGAAAGAACATCAACGTTACTTTCCTGTGAAAAATAAAGAAGGTAAGTTACTTCCGTTTTTCATTACTATTCGAAATGGTGATCATCAGCATATTGAGAATGTGGCAAAAGGAAATGAGAAAGTACTGCGCGCAAGACTATCGGATGCAGATTTCTTTTACAAAGAAGATCAAAAGTTAAAGATTGAAAACCTTGTTAAAAAGCTTGACTCAATTGTCTATCATGAGGAAATTGGTTCACTAGGTGAAAAAGTCAAAAGAATTCGTAAAATATCAGATGAGCTTGCTCGTAAATTAAAGGTTGATGAAACATCTCTAAAACATATTGATCGTGCTGCCCATATAAGTAAATTTGACCTTGTCACACATATGGTGTATGAATTCCCTGAACTTCAAGGAAGAATGGGTGAAAAGTATGCACTACTTAGTGGTGAGGATGAAGCTGTAGCTAAGGCAATCAATGAACACTATATGCCAAGACATGCTGAAGACAGTATTCCGTCTTCAACTGTAGGTTCGATTATTAGTATTGCTGATAAACTTGATACGATCGTAAGTTGTTTTTCGATTGGTATTATACCGACAGGATCTCAAGACCCTTACGCATTAAGAAGACAATCAGCAGGGATTGTTCAAATCTTGCTTGAAAAGGATTGGGATCTCTCACTTGAGGAACTATTAAAATTAGCAATCAATATTTCCGCTGTAAATACAGAAAAAAATCCTACATTAGAAAAGGATTTAGTACAATTTTTCAAGCTGCGTGTCCGCAATGAATTATCAACCCGAGCGATTCGATATGATATAATTGATGCTGTATTAAGTGCAGATGTGGAACGTATTAGCACATTAATTAATAAAGCAATTGTATTAGATCAGCAAAAAGAGTTTCCAGAATTTAAGGATACTATTGAAGCATTAAGCCGTATCCTCAATATCGCTAAAAAGGGTGAAAAACAAGAGATTAACCCAGAATTATTCCAATCTGATGAAGAGAGAAACTTATTTAAAGAATATAAGCAAGTAGCGGCTACAGTTTCAGAGGCGTTATCGATAGGAAATGTGAAGGAAGCTTATGACTCACTTGCAGCCTTAAAAGATGTAATTAACAAGTATTTTGACAATACGATGGTAATGGCTGATGACCACGCGTTAAAAACCAATCGCCTTGCTCAAATGGTTCATTTGGCAGACGTTATCAGTTCTTTTGCCAATGTAAATTCAATTGTCGTTAAGTAATATAGAAGAAATGTTGATACCTCCCCAGATGGGGAGGGTATTTTCGTAGCTTTGCTGTTAACCATGCGGGGCAGTCGTTTAATAAACTTAGCTACGTTTAGTGTATATAAAGTGTGTAGCCATCATTGGTTTAATTCCTAACAATTTATAAACGATCGAAAATAAAAAATACCCAAAAGTTAGGTGGTGAGTACAATAGAACTGAACAAACGACAAGAACAAATCGTCCAAATCGTTAAAAGTAATGGACCAATAACTGGTGAAGCAATCGCTGAACAACTGAATTTAACGAGAGCAACACTTAGACCTGACTTGGCTATATTGACAATGGCTGGCTACTTAGATGCTCGTCCTCGTGTTGGATATTATTTCACAGGGAAAACAGGTTCACAGTTATTAACAGATAAAATTAAAAAGCTGCGTGTTGAAGATTACCAGTCAATCCCGGTTGTTGTTGCAGAAAATGTTTCTGTCTATGATGCCATTGTTCAGATGTTTTTAGAAGATGTCGGTACTCTATTTGTTGTTGACCAAGGCTCTGTTCTAGTTGGAGTGTTATCAAGAAAAGATTTACTAAGAGCCAGTATTGGCAAACAAGAGTTAGCAACCATTCCTGTAAATATTATCATGACAAGGATGCCAAATATCACCACATGCGAAAGAGAAGATTCACTAATTGATGTAGCACAAAAACTCATTGATAAACAGATTGATGCGCTACCTGTTGTAAAATCTTCTGATAAAGGAATAGAGGTAATTGGCCGAATTACAAAGACAAATATGACGAAGGCATTAGTTTCTATTGCATTAGATGGGGTATAGGTATAAAAATCTATGGATTGTGGGGGAAATAAATGGGTAATCGAATGATTTTCGTTGTTTCTGATTCTGTAGGAGAAACAGCTGAGTTAGTAGTTAAGGCAGCTATTAGTCAATTCAGGGATATGAATACCGAAATTAAGAGAATACCTTATGTAGAGGATATTGCTACATTAAATGAGGTTATAGCTATTGCAAAAGAACAAAAGGCAATCATCGTTTTCACATTAGTTATTCAGGAGTTAAGACTACATTTACATAAAGAAGCAGAGAAACATAATGTTGTCATCTATGATATTATTGGTCCGCTTATTGAAAAAATGGCTAATTTGTATGACATAAGCCCAAGTCATGAACCTGGTTTGGTTAGGCAACTGGATGAAGATTATTTTAAGAAAATTGAAGCGATCGAATTCGCAGTAAAATATGATGATGGAAGAGATCCCCGTGGTATTTTAAGAGCGGATATTGTATTGGTAGGCGTTTCGAGAACATCAAAAACCCCACTTTCACAATATTTGGCTCATAAAGGAATTCGAGTAGCCAATGTCCCATTAGTTCCAGAAGTCGATCCTCCAGAGGAATTGTTTAAAGTGTCATCAGAAAAATGCTTTGGCCTCAAAATCAGCGCAGAAAAGCTTAACAACATTCGAAGAGAACGATTAAAATCATTAGGATTAAATGATCAAGCAATTTATGCAAATATTGATCGAATTAAAACTGAATTAGGGCATTTTGAAGCAATTGTTGAGAAAATTGGGTGTGAAGTAATTGATGTGTCAAATAAAGCTGTTGAAGAAACTGCAAATATAATTCTAAGTATTAAAAATAAGCGTAAACATATATAGAGGAAATAATGACTCTTAAGAAATCTAGCCCAAAACCTCAGCTTATGCCAAAGCTTTTGAGTTAGATGAATATAGGGTCATTCTTTTTTTGTGTTTACTATACCAAAAGTGCTAAAAGGAAAAAATATCTATAGTTTTTTTGCGTCTTTTATATTATAATAAAAAAATTGTGATAAAAAATGTATATTTTTAGGTTTAGACTTTGGTGATATAGAATAAACTATGTATTGTGAGTTGTCAAGAGTAAAAGTGGATTTGTTTCAAAAAAAAAATCGACATTTTCTTAAAAAATAGTTTATTTCTAAAAGAAAGAAGGATTCTATGGAGGGATGTAGAATAGAGAAATATGACGAAATAAAGAAAAAGATTTTCGTTGATGCTAATTAGCAGTAAAAAAGAAATTGTTAGTATAGCGAATACATATCATATCAAATGTTGCTTCATATGCTCATGCTCATTGTTGGCAAATGGGTTTATGTTGATTCACAAAATAAGATCTTTTTATTACGCCGTGAGTTTGTTATTACCCACCCAACCAAGATATTGGGTTAGCGAGCATTATTGGTTAAGCGAGATATCATCTCACTATCACCTCGAGCTAAATAATATCTCGAAAAGACATGGATGCCGTCTTACATGTAAGATATCTTTCTGTCAAGGACAGACGTTCAGGTACGCATTCGAAAGGGCTTAAACCCTTTACTGAAGTCACAGACAAAATTTTATCATATCTTTAGAAAAAAAATTGTCGAAACTTGCAGGAGAATAAATTATATATAGCGAATAAATAAAGACGGAGTTGTTACAAATGGGAAATAATCGAATTCCCGAAGAAACAATTGAAAAAATTCGTCAATCAGTTGACATTGTTGATGTAATTAGTGAATATGTTCAATTGAAGAAACAAGGAAGAAACTATTTTGGCCTTTGCCCATTTCATGGTGAAAATACTCCATCCTTTTCAGTCTCTACAGACAAACAAATATTTCATTGTTTTGGGTGTGGAGCTGGTGGAAATGCATTTTCATTTTTAATGGACCTTGAGGGATATTCTTTTACAGAAGCTGCAAAAAAGTTAGCAGAAACAACCAACATTGAACTCCCAATAGATCCAATAACAGTTTCTCAATCGTCTACCAAACAACAATCGAATATTTCAACCATGATAGAAGCCCATGAGCTTCTAAAGAAATTTTACCACCATTTACTCATAAACACAAAAGAAGGAGAAGAAGCACTCAATTATTTATTACAACGAGGCTTTACAAAAGAGGTAATCGAGAATTTTGAGATAGGTTATTCACTTGATTCTTGGGATTATATCTCTAAATTCCTTCAAAAAAGAGGGTTCAGTTTAGAGTTAATGGAAAATGCAGGCTTATTAGTAAAAAAAGAAGGTGATGGGACATTTCTTGATCGCTTCCGAAATCGGATCATGTTTCCGATATGGGATCATCAAGGGAAAACAATTGCTTTCTCTGGAAGAATACTAAATGCAAAACAAGAACCCAAATATTTGAATAGTCCAGAAACACCAATATTTAATAAAAGTAAAACTTTATATAATTTTCATAAAGCACGATTACACATTCGTAAAAAAGAGCAAGCCATTTTATTTGAAGGTTTTGCGGATGTTATTTCTGCTTCAAATGCTGGATTGCTTAACTCAATCGCCTCAATGGGAACATCACTTACAGAAGAACAGGCTAAAATGATTCGCCGAAATGTCGAATCAGTCATTCTCTGTTACGATTCAGACCAAGCGGGAATTGATGCAGCAACAAGAGCTTCAAAAATACTTTCCGATGCTGGATGCTACGTAAGGATTGCACTTATGCCAGAAGGTCTTGACCCTGATGACTACATTAAGAAATATGGCGGCGAAAAGTTTAAGAACGATGTAATAGGGGCAAGTATTACACAGATGGCTTTTAAAATGCTCTACCTCCGAAGGGGAAAAAATCTCCAGGATTCTGGGGAACGGATGCGGTATATCGAAGATGTGTTAAAAGAAATAGGTGCTTTAAGCAATGCGGTTGAACGGGAGCATTATTTGGTGCAGTTGTCTACTGAATTTTCAATCTCGCTAGATGCCCTGAAAGAACAACAAAACCAATATCAAAAAACTGAGCACACAAAAAAGGATAATGGCAATCAGAATAGAAATAATATAGCTAGAAGACCCACCATTCAAAAAAGGATCTTGCCTGCTTATCATAATGCAGAACGATATTTAATTGCACATATGCTCCGTAATAAAGATATCGCCTATAAAGTTCAAACTGAACTTCAAAGCGAATTTAATATAGAAGAGCATCAAGCAATTGTCACTTATCTATATGCGTATTATGAGGAAGGTCATGAACCCAATATTAGCGCATTTTTACAACGCTTAAAGGATGAAAGTTTAGCTAGAATTGTTTCTGATATAGCCATGCTTTTAATAAATGATGAAACAACTGATATAGAGATAAACGACTATATTAAACAGGTGTTGAAACATCAAAAGTTGTCAATGCTAAGAGAAAAGGAATTTGAAAAGCAACAAGCCGAGCGAGAGAAGGATTATGTTAAAGCTGCTACAATTGCGATGGAAATCATCCAAATGAAAAAAGTACTTAATAACTAAGAATTTATCACAACCTCTAATGCTCAAAGTTTGAAAGGAGGGGAACTTATGGCTGAAAAGTCAGCACGTTCTAAAGAAGTTGAAACTGAATTGACAATCGATCAGGTGAAGGATCAATTAACTGAACTTGGTAAGAAACGCGGTGTCCTAACATATGAGGAAATCGCCGAAAAAATGTCTGGATTTGAAGTTGAATCAGACCAGTTAGATGAATATTATGAGTTCCTTGGAGAACAAGGTGTTGAATTATTAGGTGAAGGTGATGAAGAAGCTGACCCAAATGTTCAGGAATTAGCCAAGGAAGAAGAGTTTGATTTAAATGATTTAAGTGTTCCTCCTGGAGTGAAAATAAACGATCCTGTTCGAATGTACCTTAAAGAGATAGGTCGAGTTGATTTATTATCGGCTGAGGAAGAAATTTCCCTAGCAAAACGTATTGAAGATGGTGACGAAGAAGCTAAGCGTAGATTAGCTGAAGCAAACCTTCGTTTAGTAGTAAGTATTGCAAAACGTTATGTTGGTCGTGGAATGTTATTCCTTGATTTAATTCAAGAAGGTAATATGGGTCTGATTAAAGCTGTAGAAAAATTTGATTACCGTAAAGGGTACAAATTCAGTACGTATGCTACTTGGTGGATTCGACAAGCGATTACTCGTGCGATTGCTGACCAAGCAAGAACAATACGTATTCCCGTTCATATGGTTGAGACCATCAATAAGTTAATTCGCGTACAACGCCAATTGCTTCAGGATTTAGGTCGTGAACCTTCACCAGAGGAAATCGGAGAAGATATGGATTTATCACCTGAAAAGGTACGTGAAATCCTTAAAATTGCTCAAGAACCTGTTTCATTAGAAACACCAATTGGTGAAGAAGATGATTCGCATTTAGGTGATTTTATTGAAGACCAAGATGCTACTTCTCCATCAGAACATGCTGCATATGAGCTATTAAAAGAACAACTTGAAGATGTTCTTGATACTTTAACGGATCGTGAAGAAAACGTCTTGCGTCTTCGCTTCGGGTTAGATGATGGCCGTACACGCACGTTAGAAGAAGTTGGTAAGGTTTTTGGCGTAACACGTGAACGTATCCGTCAAATAGAAGCAAAAGCATTACGTAAGCTAAGACATCCAAGCCGTAGTAAACGACTTAAAGACTTCCTAGAATAAAATGAATTCTGTTAGGATGACTCATTGGATTGCTTTATTATTCTTGAGTCACCTTTTTTTTGTATATGGCTAAGAAAGATGCCTCTCTAGATTTATTTATAGTGATTTCTAAGTCTCTAGAAGCAATAATGCTTTTAAAGGAGGCCTTGGATACATATTTACAACTGTTAGTCCCGCTCAAGAGGAGTCAAGACATGGATGACCTTTTAAGGAAGAAAATTATCATCAAGGAAATAAGCGAATGGAAACAATCAAGATTGTTACCTGAATCATATTGTGATTTCTTGTTATCGCTTTACACTGAAGGTAACAATGAATTGATACCGACAAAAGATCATAAGAATTATAAATCAAAAACATTAACGGTAATTATTAGTTTAGTTAGTTTTATATTGTTAACCATTTTGTTTTTATTTCTTGTCACTTATTTTACTGAAATAAATTTGAATTTGCAAATGCTCATAAATTGTTTATTTATAATTATCTGTTTTTTATTTGGTTACTTTTATAGAGAAAATCGTTGGATTCATCATTTTTCATTAATTGTTGGAGCATTATTGGTATTGATTTTCTCAATCCAAATCGTAGAAATTTATTTTCCGAACCAATATGCTATTTTCTTGACCATAATAGTCCATTGTCTTGCTTGGTTTATAATAGGACTCAAGTCAACAAAGAGGTATTTTCTGATTGCAAGCGCATTCGGTTTGATTATTACCATTATAGCATTTTTTAAATGAAAATTCAGTTATTTGCAATTATTTGATAACGTAAAACTTTCTCAAAAATCTAGGTTTTTACCTGTGATTATAGTGAAATAGTGATACCTTAATAAAATCCAAAAAAAATTTTTGAAAGATATTTGAACAACTTGTACATTTAGGACTTTCACTTCTTTATAATTTAAAGTAAAATAGTATTTGTTTGTATATAATTATAGGATTAGAACCACTAGTATTTACATAAGGGAGGTTAAAGGAATGAATCGTAATCCATTAATTCCATTTGGTTTGATTTTTATATTTGGAATCGGGCTTATGTTCCTACTTTCATTTGTTGGATTAGGGAATATGGAAGAAATCGCAAACGGTGGAGAGGAAGCTGCTCCTCAAGAAACGGCATCTGCATCACCAGAAGAAATCTATCAACAAAAATGTTCATCATGTCATGGTGTAGATTTCAGCGGTGGAGTAGGTCCAGATCTACATGGTGTAAGTGGACGTTATTCACCTGAAGAGATTAAAACAATTCTTAATGAAGGTAAAGGGATCATGCAAGGTGGACTTGTACCTGCAGATAAAGTTGAAGAAATGGTCGCTTGGTTAAACGAATTATAAGAATTAAAATACAAAGTCCTTTCCTTATCTTTGGAGAGGGCTTTTATTTTGTGTACAGTACTAATTTTTTCTCTGAGTTTTTTAGCGAGTCTTAGAGTATTTTTATTTTTTTTGGCGATTTTGTATAATAAGATTAGTTCCTTAAAATTATTGAAGAATGTGGTGTATATATGAATGAATTACGTTTGTCAAAACGTTTAGAGGCAGTAGCCTCAAATATTCTTGAAAAGTCTGTTTTAGCAGATATAGGTTCTGATCATGCTTATTTACCTTGCTATGCGTTTTTAAAAGGATATATTACGAATGCGATTGCTGGAGAAATAAACGAAGGGCCATACCGATCAGCTGTGGAGCAAGTGGCTAAATCAGATTTACAAGAAGTGATTGAAGTAAGAAAAGGGAATGGGCTTGAAGTCATTGCACCTAATGAGGTTGATTGTATAACGATTGCTGGAATGGGTGGGACTCTCATCACGACGATATTAGAGGAGGGTAAAAGTAAATTACAAGGAGTTAGACGCCTCATTTTACAACCTAATATTGGGGCTATTAATATACGTAGATGGCTAATGGATCATGGTTGGCAAATTGTCTCTGAAACGATATTAGAAGAAGATGGGAAAATTTACGAAATTCTTGTTGCCGATCGTGGTAAACCACAAGCAAATTACTCCAATCTAGAGGCGGGGCTTTTGTTAGGTCCATTTTTACTAAAAGAAAAAAATCAAACATTCATAAAGAAATGGACGCATGAGAAACAACATTGGTTAGCGATACTTTCTAACCTTGAAAAAGCTGAGATGACGAACGAAAATAGTGAAAGAAAAAGAGAACTCGAACAAAAGATATCAATAGTGGAGGAAGTATTAAATGAATAAAGTACCTAATGGCCATGAAGTGATTCAACTATTTGAGTCATACTCACCTAAAAAGTTTGCCCTTGAAGGCGATAAAATAGGGCTCCAAATTGGTAGTTTGAATAAACCTATTCATCAATTAATGATTGCCCTTGATGTCACAGAGTCAGTGATTGATGAAGCAATAGATGTGCAGGTTGATCTGATTATCGCACATCATCCTCTTATTTTTAGACCATTAAAGCAGATTCAAACAGATACAGCTGTTGGTCGGATTGTTGAAAAGTGTATCAAGCACGATATCGCAATCTACGCTGCCCACACAAACTTAGATGTCGCTCAAGGTGGGGTCAATGATCTGCTCGCAGATGCACTGAAATTACAAAAGCAGGAAATCTTATCTACCTCGTATACTGACCCTTTAAAAAAGCTCGTTGTTTATGTTCCGACTGAGAACGCAGAAGATGTAAGAAGAGCTATCGGGGAAGCTGGGGCCGGATCTATTGGAAACTACAGTCATTGTACATATAACACACAAGGCCTAGGGACGTTTTTACCAGAAGAAAACTCAAATCCAACTATAGGAAGTGTTGGAAAGCTTGAGAGCGTCGAAGAGACGAAGGTTGAAACCATCCTACCATCATCACTTCAAAAGAGTGTCATCAAGGCCATGATTAAAGCACATCCGTACGAGGAAGTAGCTTATGATATTTTCCCACTCGATAACCAAGGGATAGAATATGGATTAGGACGTGTAGGTTATTTACCATCTGAAATGACATTAAAGGAATTTGCTGAGTTTGTAAAAGCTCAGTTGAATGTAGAGGGATTGAGAGTAGTAGGTGATTTTAATCAAAAAATTAACAAGGTGGCTGTACTCGGGGGAGATGGAAACAAATATATTTCCCAAGCCAAATTCAAAGGGGCAGATGTGTTCGTAACAGGTGATCTTTATTACCATGTGGCTCATGACGCAATGATGATGGGACTTTCTGTAGTAGACCCAGGGCATCATATTGAACAAATCATGAAAAAAGGCGTTGCTGATTATTTCTCTTCCCAACTAGAAACAAAAAAGTGGGACATGAACGTGTTTCCATCAACACAATCAACTGATCCATTTGTGTTTATTTAATATATGGCTTGATAGAGGTAGTCTAAGGAAGTAAGGTATGCGGGGTTGTTGCTTATGTATATAGGTAACAGCCTTTGCTTTTGTTGAGTTTTGTTGAAAAATCGATATTTTCGTTAGTTCGAAAATAAAATATGCGATTTCGAAAGTGAAACCTTTCATTTCGAAAGTATTCGACAAATTTTCGAAAATAACTTTCCAAAGTGAATCATAAGCCTTCTAAGATTCAGATGCCTAAGCGAAAACAAGGAGGAAGTGAATCATAGGCCTTCTATGACCCAGTTGCCCCAAATAGACGTATCTACAAACCAGATCTTTCAGGGGAGACACCGATGCTAATGTAAAATTCGCACCATGGTGAATGAAAATGTTACCCCTCAGTGTGGAATGAGCGAAGAGGCACTATCCAGTGGTCTCGTGAGACCCCTCAGGAGCCCACTGGCGACGAGGAGGCTCACGAAGCACCCCAGGGAAAGCGAGTGGATCGCAGCTCATGGAACCCACCACCTAAGTTATTATCAGGCTAGAATACTAAAAAAGTGGCACTAACAGAGAGACAATACTCTTCATTAGTGCCACTTTTTTTATTTTTTAACTTTAGGTAAAATCTTTTGAAGAGGTACCTTACGCTCTCTATTCCATGTGGATGAATCCTTTGGATCAAACTGTTCTAAAAACGCAATAACTTCTTTTGTAATCGGAGTAGGTGTCGAAGCACCTGCCGTTACAGCCACATTTTTTGCGTCTAACAACCATTCCACTTGAATCTCACTCACGTCAGCCACACGATATGCCTTTGTACCAGCAATCTCAATTGAAACTTGCGCCAAGCGGTTTGAATTGTTACTTTTTGGATCACCGACTACAATTGTTACATCGGCAGCCTTTGCCTGCTCCGCCACAGCTTCTTGCCTTACTTGAGTTGCAAGGCAGATTTCACGATGTATTTCTGTTTGTGGATACTTTTCCTGCACTTTTTCCATGATATGTTGAACATCCCATTGACTCATTGTTGTTTGGTTTGTAACAATGATTTTATTGCTTCCGATGTTAAGATTCTCTACATCAGTAATTGTTTCAACTAGATGTACAATTTCAGGAGCAACCCCGACCGCACCCTCCGGCTCAGGATGTCCTTTTTTTCCAATGTATATAATTTGATACCCTTCAGCTTTTTTCTCGTTTATTAAATCGTGAGTTTTAGTTACATCAGGGCAGGTTGCATCAATTGTCACGAGACCTTTTTCCTGCGCAAGCTTTTTTACTTCTGGAGAAACACCATGTGCTGTGAAAATAACTGTTCCTTCATCAACACCTTTAAGGATTTCCAGTCGATTTGGACCATCTAAAGTGATAATCCCTTCCTCTTCAAAAGCATCTGTTACATGTTTATTATGAACAATCATTCCTAGTATGAAGATTGGTCTAGGTAATGATTTATCTAATGCCGCGTTTTTTGCAATCACCATTGCATCCACTACACCATAGCAATAGCCACGTGGTGCGATTTTGATAATTTCCATTGTTGCCCTCCTCTAGTTAAGGCTTTTTATCAAGTTAAGAGCTTTCTAACTCTCGTAATCTCTTATTATTATATCTGAGTGAGGACAAAAATACAAAGTGCTGACATTCTTTACTATTCCTTAGTTTGTATCGGAATAAACATCCTTATAATTTAAATATAGAGCTTTGGCATAGACTGTCCTGCTGACTTCTTTGTAGTTTTCTTCTTTTCTTTTTCAACAGGTAAATCTCTTTCTTTTTCTTGTTCATCATCCACTGAATCTTTATTTGTACTTTTTTTCTTTGATTCCTTCTTCTTTTGTTTAGTATCTTCCTCAGTGTCTTCAGTATCATCACTATTATTTAATTCTTTATAAAGCTTTAACATTGAAGGAATATTCTTTACTAATGGTCCATATTGCTGTACCATTGGCATCACTGATTCTGCTGTGTGCAAAGCCTTCTGAACATTACCTAACATAGCACTTAAGTTTGCAGGATTAGTTAATCTTTTTAATCCACCACTAGCAAGGCCTGTAGCAGCATTGGCTGTATTGGCTGCATTAGCACCAGCTCCCATGAAATTTGCAGGGTTTACGGCACCTTGCATAAAATTGGCAGGATTCATCCCCCCCTGCATCATTCCTGCTGTTTGTGAGGCTGCTCCGCCTCCACCTTTAAATCCAGATAAAAGTTTACTTAAAAAGCCACCACCTGCACGGCTCGTTCCTTGGGCGGGAAGGCCAGCACCCGAAAAATTTTGAGGGCCCATAGGTGGCATTCCCATACCCCTACCAGGAAAAAACATTTTATTTCCTCCTTTCAAAGTTGCCAAATGTATTTCAAATTTATATGAAGGTTATCGAATGTAATTTTAATGATCATAACAAAATATGATTACGTAATTATAAATTCCTTCACATTAGGTTATGCGATTAGTTGTTAAATGTTTTTGGGAATGTTGAGATTAGGCAAGAAACTTTAAATATATACTCCAAGAATTGGTTTTTTTCAACAAATATTGCTATAATGGTTTGTTGTGATAAAAGGATCGTTTTAAGGAAGAATAAAATAAAACGTGAACGATATAAGGGGTTTTAAAAATGGACAATCAATTTAAAAGATTTCAACTGCAGCCATTTATAATAGAAGCTGTTAACGAATTAGGATTCACATCACCAACAGAGATTCAAGAAAGATTAATACCAGCTATTCACCGTGGAGAAAATGCAATTGGACAATCCCAGACAGGTACTGGAAAAACACACGCATATCTATTGCCAACAATTGACCGAATTTCTGCAACAATACAAGAGGTTCAATTAGTCGTCACTGCTCCAACCCGTGAATTAGCATCACAAATCCATAAAGAAGTTCAAAAGATTATAAAACATACAGAAGGTGAAAATGAGTTAACTTCAAAGCTTTTTGTAGGTGGAACAGATAAACAGCGAACAATTGAGAAGTTAAAAACTCAGCCGCATATTGTCGTAGGTACACCAGGTAGAATTAATGATTTGATAAAGGCACAAGCATTGTTTGTACATACGGCCAAAAGCTTAATTGTTGATGAAGCAGATTTAATGCTTGATATGGGATTCATCAAGGATGTGGATCAGATTGCAGCAGCAATGCCAGAAAAATTACAAATTCTTGTTTTCTCGGCCACCATTCCAGAAAAATTAAAGCCGTTCTTAAAGAAATATATGGACAACCCAAAATACACTCATGTTGCACCTAAACAAGTTACAGCTGCAAAAGTTGAGCATGTATTAATTCCGGCTAGGCATCGTAAAAAGGTACAGCTGTTACATGAAATGCTTACTTTATATAACCCTTACTTAGCAATCGTTTTTACGAACACAAAAAAAATGGCTGATATAGTCGCTGATGGGTTATTAGAAAAAGGTTTACGTGTAGGGCGTATCCATGGTGGATTATCTCCGAGAGAACGTAAAAAAGTAATGAAGCAGGTTGCAGACTTAGAATATCAATTCATTATTGCATCAGACTTGGCTGCAAGAGGTATTGATATAGAAGGCGTAAGTCATATCATTAATTATGAATTACCATCAGATCTTGATTTTTATATACACCGCGTAGGTAGAACAGCTCGTGCTGGTTATTCAGGAATCGCAGCCACGATCTATGAACCAAGTGATGAGGATGCATTAAACAAGCTTGAAAAAATGGGAATCACTTTTACTAACATGGATATTGAAAAAGGTGAATTGGTTAAAATCGGGGAAAGAAATCGTCGTAGAACTCGTGTAAGGCAAACTGATGAAGTAGATGTCAAAGCAAAAAGTCTTGTGCGAAAGCCTAGCAAGGTAAAGCCGGGTTATAAGAAGAAAATGACACAAGAAATGGATAAAATAAAAAAACGTGAGCGACGAATTAATAATAGAAAAAAGTAAGGTAATTAAGAGTTAAAGGGAGAATGGAGGAGACATTTATGTTGAAGATTGGTTCACATGTTTCAATGAGTGGGAAAAATATGCTTTTAGCAGCAAGTGAAGAGGCTGTTAGCTATGGCTCAAACACGTTCATGATTTATACAGGAGCACCTCAAAACACTAGAAGAAAGAAAATTGAAGACTTAAATATTGAGGCAGGCCTTGCACATATGGCTGAAAATGGCATGAGTGATATTGTTGTGCATGCTCCATACATTATAAATATAGGGAATACAACGAACCCGGATACATTTGATTTGGGTGTTCGCTTCTTAAGGTCTGAAATTGAACGTACAGATGCTTTAGGAGCTACCCAGATTGTTCTACATCCAGGTGCCCATGTAGGCGCAGGCGCTGAATGTGGAATCAATAAAATTATTGAAGGTCTAAATGAAGTTATTACGAAGGATCAAAATGTCCAAATAGCCCTTGAGACTATGGCTGGAAAGGGTTCTGAGTGTGGAAGTAGCTTTGAAGAGTTAGCAAAAATTATTGATGGTGTTACACATAACGAAAAAATCTCAGTATGTTTTGACACTTGCCATACCCATGATTCTGGCTACAATATTGTAGAGGATTTTGATGGTGTATTAAATGAATTTGATAAACTGATTGGCATTGACCGTATTAAGGTTTTACATGTAAATGATAGTAAAAATGAGCGCGGTGCAAGAAAAGATAGACATGAGAACATTGGTTTTGGTCATATTGGTTTCGATGCATTAAGTTATATTGTTCATCATGAGTCTCTCCAAAGTATCCCTAAAATTCTTGAAACACCATATGTCGGTGAGGATAAAAACAGTAAGATGCCACCTTATGGATATGAGATAGAGATGCTCAAAAACAAAACGTTTGATCCAGCGTTATTACAAAAAATTATGCAAGGCTAAGATAAGAGACATGGTTATTTCCTTAATCAAAGATGCATCACTTCTGTGTAAGTAGAAGTGATGCATCTTAAAAAGAGGATAATCATGTCTCATTTTCATTTTATCATTTCTTATTTTGCAAATTGATTAAATAGACTGTTTAATTGTCGCGCTACATCAGGACTTGTAACCTTCGCAATTTCTCTCAAAAGTTTTTTTCTTTCTTCTGCGTCAAAAATATCAATTTTCGTATCAGCTTTTGATCTTAAGTATTTTATTGCTTTTTGTGCCTGCGGTTTTGTTAATGGAATGTCATATTGGCTACTATAAGACAGAAGTTCATCAACAGTGAGAGTTTTGATCTTTTGATTGACGATTTTGTGATAAATATTCATAGCATTTCCACCTTCCTTATTGTACTCTATGGAAATAGATGCAGTGATGTGAAGATTTTCTATCATTTGATGAAGCGCAATTTTTATAAAGTAAATTCACTTTACAAAAGGGATAGAATTCCTGTATACTTCATTAATGATAAATCGTAACGGTTCTTAATTAATAGAAAAAGTAAGGTGATATTTTTGAGCAAAGATCATCAAGGAATACTAGAAATATCGAATGTATCGTTTCGATATGAAGAACGGAATGTTCTTGAGAATATAAATATGAGTATTCCGAAAGGTGCTTTTCTAGGTTTGGTCGGTCCAAATGGTTCAGGGAAGTCGACATTGTTAAAATGCATCTTGGGTCTTGTAAGACCGCAACAAGGGTCAATCAAGATTTTTGGAATAGAAAGCGCTAAATTTAAAGAAAAGCATAAAATAGGATTTGTTTCACAAAAGGCAAACAGCTTTAATACTGGATTTCCTGCTACAGTATTTGAAGTGGTTTCAAGTGGTCTTACTTCTAAAATAGGTATGTTTCGTTTTCTCACTTTAGAAGACAAAAATATGGTGAAAGAATCGATTGCTTCTGTTGGAATGTCGGAATTTATGTATCAAAATATAGGGGAATTGTCAGGTGGGCAACAACAACGTGTTTTTATTGCGCGTGCACTTGTTAGTCAACCAGAATTGCTGATATTAGATGAGCCAACGGTTGGAGTGGATGCACAAACTGTTCAAAGTTTTTACAACTTACTAGAAGATTTAAATAAGCGATTAGGAATTACTCTTATTCTTGTTACCCATGATGTGGGAACGGTTAGTGACAAAGTCACACATGTTGCTTGCTTAAACAAACATTTACATTTCCATGGCAGTGCACACGAGTTTGATGAATTCAAAGAAAAGGATTTGTCTGAATTTTATGGTCATCATGTACATGTTATTACACATGATCATAGTCATGGAGGTCATCAGCATTGATAACAGGACTGTTTCAATATGAGTTTTTACAAAATGCCTTTTTCACAGGAATTCTAATCGGTTTTATTGCTCCGTTATTGGGTGTATTTATTGTTGTTAGACGATTATCCTTAATTGCAGATGCTTTAAGCCATGTAACCTTAGCAGGCATTGCAGCGAGTTTATTTTTAGAAAAAAAGTTAGGGTTTTTCCAAGGTCTAAATCCATTGTACATGGGTATGACCTTCTCTGTTATCGGCTCATTATTCATTGAACGATTAAGAATCGTCTACAAGCATTATCAAGAGCTTGCAGTACCAATTATCCTCTCGGGAGGGATAGGTATTGGTGTCATCTTTATCTCACTTGCAGATGGCTTTAACACGGATTTATTTATGTATTTATTCGGTAGTGTTAGTGCGGTAAGCAGGAGTGACTTGTGGACTGTTCTTGGGATTACAATCCTGGTTGTGTTAGTTGTATTTTTCTTATATAAGGAATTATTTTTACTTTCATTTGATGAAGAACATGCAGTAGTGACAGGAGTACGTGCTAAATCACTTCATTTTCTATTTATCATTATTGTTGCGCTAGTGATTGCGGCATCGATGAGGATTGTCGGGATTTTACTTGTATCATCTTTAATGACTCTCCCGGTAGCTGCTAGTATGAGAATTGCAAAAGGGTTTAAACAAACGATCTTTTTGTCAATCTTATTTGGAGAAATGTCTGTTATTATTGGTTTATTTTTATCCTATTACTTAGATTTAGCACCTGGTGGAACCATTGTCGTTCTAGCTGTATTCATTTTAATCGGCGCAATTTCATGGAAAAAGTGGTGGAGAGGAAGAGCTAAATGAATGTAACACAAGCACTTGAATTAATGAAGGAAAAAGGATTCAAGCATACAGGTAAGAGGGAAGAGATGCTTGAAGTCTTTTCAAAGCAGGATAAATATTTAACCGCTAAAGATGTCCTAGATAACATGAAGGATGATTATCCAGGCCTGAGTTTTGATACGATTTACCGTAATTTATCAACGTTTGTTGAACTTGGAATCTTAGAAAGCACTGAGCTATCTGGGGAAAAGCATTTTCGTTTTACATGTGCTACCAAGAAGCATCATCATCATTTCATCTGTTTAGACTGTGGTAAAACAAAGGAAATTGAATCATGCCCGATGGATGGGTTAGCTGAAAACTTAAAAGGATATGAAATTTCCGGACATAAGTTTGAGATTTATGGAACCTGTCCACAGTGTATTTAATAATATCTAAAAAACCTTAGAATGAGTGTATATCACTATCTAAGGTTTTTTTATGGTGAATAGGAAAGGTTGCTCAAGGCGCAGTGGCAACCATAATGAAGATTCGCGGCATAATGCAAAAGGTGTGCACCCCTTATGTATGAAGTGATTAAAGGCTCTCTATGAACTAGTTGCAGAAGCGAAAACAGGGAGAAAGTAAATCATAGGCCTTCTATGATTTAGTTGCTTGAGCGAAAACAAGGAGAAAGTGAATCATAATCCTCCTATGATCCAGTTGTCTGAGCGAAAACAGGGAGAAAGTAAATCATAGGCCTTCTATGATTTAGTTGCTTGAGCGAAAACAAGGAGAAAGTGAATCATAGGCCTTCTATGATCCAGTTGTCTGAGCGAAAAGAAGGAGAAAGTAAATCATAGGCCTTCTATGATTTAGTTGTCTGAGCGAGAACAGGTAGGAAGTAAACCATAGGCCTTCTATGTTGCATTTGCTCCCAAATAGACGTATCTCCAAACCTAATTTTTCAGATAACTCCAATGCTAATTAATTAGCACTATAGTGAATGAAAATGTGTGCTCCCATATGTGGACTGAGCGGAGAGCCACTTGACTCCTGCGGGATATAGCGGTCACGTGAGACCCCACAGGAGCTCAGGGAGCGACGAGGAGGCTCACGGACCGCCCCGCGGAAAGCAAGTTGATCGCAGCGATTGGAACTCCACAACCTAATTTATTTACAGCGGAGACGCAAAATAAAAACTATCTTGCTTCACCCTTATACCAATAATTCACCCAATCTCTAGCTTCTAACCAATTATTAACCCTCACGACGTTTTTTGGAATCGGTTCTTGATTATATGGTGTATTAAAAAGAATGACAGGTATATCACATTCCTCACTAATGTCACATGCATTATCATGCTTGTCCTCAAAAAAGAGGTCAACTCCATGTTTTTTAACCGCTGCTAATTTATTATGTGTTCCGATAAGTTCAATGTCGTGGTAATGAACAAGGTTTTCGTTAAACCAATCTTTTGTTATATCAAATAAGTGATTTCTTCGAGCGCTTATGTAAATCAATTCATGTGTATCTTTCCAGTCATTAATGACAGATTTAGCGTGTTCTGCTAATGGAGAATTTCGATAGATAATTGGCTCTTTTTCATCCATCCAATTCCAAAATTGTTGCTCACTTATCCCCAATAAAGGCAACAAATTATATTCCTTCATATCATCAAGAGTAATACTCATATTAAAAGATTCGTTTATATATGGAACAAAGGTACTTGGACATGTTAATGTACCATCAATATCGATTCCGAACTTTTTACTCATTTTAATTTCCTCCTTAAAGTACACAGATGATATAAGTTTATCATGATTACATTAATATTTCATTTAAAGAAAACATTAACAATCATATTCTACACGGAATTCATCCATAATAATAAATGCTTCTAACCATTAAGGAAAGCGAGGGATTAAACATGGCAGAAGATAACAAACGTGTAGGAACTGACTATGATGAAAATCATGCGGTCGATCCGAATCTAGGTGCTAACACGTATTCGGACTATACCGAGGAAACAGCTGCTGAAGTGGTACCTCCGTTCACTCCGGTTGGTGAGAGAGAGCCCGTTAGAGAAATGAATAATGTGGAAGATAATACGGGTGTTGGTGGAGCTGGTCTAGGATGGTTAGCTCTTGCATTATCAATTATTTCACTATTTGTCATGCCTGTTCTTATGGGAGCAGCAGGCATTATCATTGGCTTTATTGCACGTAGAAGAGGTGCAACTGGGTTAGGAGCTTGGGCAATAGGTATTGGTGCTGTATCAATTATTGTAGGCATCTTTATTCTCCCATTTTTCAGATTCTAATATAACTATATAAGAAGCGGGGACCCCTAAAAAGGGTCCCTCTTTTAAAATAAAGGTGGGGTTATTGTGGCTAATGAAACGGAAAATGCAAACATGAAGATCAATCAAACTTTAGAAGATAGTCAGATGAGAACAGAAGGACATGACATCGAGCAAACTAATCAAAAGCTAAATGATGAGTTTTATGAAGGTAGTGACGAAGGTAGGGAAATTGCGCCTACATATATGAACAATAATACTCCTGCTATACGAATCAGTGGGAAACCTGAATAAATAACAAAAGATGCGTTGGCCCACTTACTGTATTCTAGAGCGATTAAGCTTTGAACCAGAGAACTAATGGCGACAGAAGCTAGAAACGATAGCAAAAAAGGCTGACGGAATAATCCGCCAGCCTGCATATTATTTTGGTGTTACTTCAGCTTCTTGTTCTTGTTCTTCCAAAGCCTTTTTCGCAAAATATTCTTCAGCAATTTTATCGATTTCTTTCTTTAATTCCTCAACCATTGTTTCTTCAGGTACTTTACGCACAATTTTACCATGACGGAATAATAACCCTTCACCTCGAGCACCTGCAATCCCGATATCAGCTTCACGAGCCTCACCAGGTCCATTTACAGCACAACCGAGTACAGCAACTTTAATCGGTGCTTTAATGGTTGAAATGTATTCCTCAACATCATTTGCAATGCTGATTAAATCAATTTCAATTCGCCCGCAAGTTGGACATGAAATAAGTGTAGCAGCATTGGAAGAGAGACCAAAGGATTTAAGTAATTCACGAGCAACCTTTACTTCTTCAACAGGGTCAGCACTTAGTGAAATACGAACTGTGTTTCCAATTCCCTTGCTAAGAATAGCACCAAGTCCTGCAGCACTTTTAACGGTACCTGCAAAAAGTGTCCCTGACTCTGTAATCCCTAAGTGTAATGGATAATCAAATGCTCTTGCAGCTTTGTCATAGGCTTCAATTGCAAGATTCACATCAGAGGCCTTCATTGAAACGATAATATCGTAAAAATCGAGATCTTCTAAGATTTTTATATGATGTAATGCACTTTCGACCATTCCATCAGCAGTTGGGTAACCGTATTTTTCGATAATCCGTTTCTCTAAAGATCCGGCATTAACACCAATACGAATTGGAATGCCCTTAGCTTTCGCAGCATTTACAACAGCTTCGACTTTTTCTCTTCGTCCAATATTACCTGGATTAATACGAATTTTATCTGCTCCGCCTTCAATTGCCTTAAGAGCAAGCTTATAATCAAAATGAATATCAACAACTAAAGGAATGTTAATGCGCTTTTTAATTTCTGAAATAGCGTTTGCCGCTCTTTCATCAGGACATGCAACACGAACGACTTGACATCCAGCTTCCTCTAGTCGCAAAATCTCAGCAACCGTTGCTTCGACATCATGTGTTTTTGTCGTAGTCATACTTTGGATTACTACTTCATTATTTCCGCCGATTGTTAAATTTCCTACTTTAACTGGACGTGTTTTCGTACGATGAACAATTTCATTCACGAATAATCGCTCCTTCTATGTTAACTAAAAAGGTTTATCAGTTTTTACTTGTTAAAATGTCTTAATATAAACCGACAACTTAAAGCAGATGTTACACCTGTATTAAGTTGCTTACGCTTTTCGCTTCTTCTGACATATTGTAACAGTGTAGATAGGAAATTGACAAGAAGCATGATTAAAATTTAATAGGTCGGAATCTTATAAACTTGACCAATTTTTAATGAATTAGCCTTCACTCCTGGATTCAGTTCCTCAAAATCATTAATTATAGAAGATATTGATCTGTTAGAAGAATTCCCATCATTAAGACTTTCTACTAAAGAAAGGAGAGTATCTCCAGCCTTTATTTCAACCTCTTGATAAGGGAAGGAAGGTGATACTTCCTCGGCAGCTACTTCTACTGCTTGTTCCTCTACTATGTTATTCTCTCCTTTTGCAACAGGGAGAGTGCCAATTGATATGTCATGATAAATAATATACAAAATAAAGAAAAATATAATAAATCCACCCATTTTTTTCATAAAAAAGCCCCCTAGATTAGGATATCTTTATTCACGGCTCTTTTCTAATCAATAAAATTAGTTCCTTCTGCCTTCTTTTTATCTCTTAGAAAAATACCAGTACTCTTTGTTCAAGGTTGTTGGAATGTACGATAATCGCAATAAGATTTCTGCCTAAACACCTTATTATTCCAACATATGCTTGTCCAACTTATTTATGATAAAAAACGATAAAATTAAATAAAAAAGCTCAGACTCATAAAAATGAATCCGAGCATCATCATTTGTTATTTCCGCCTCGGTATTTCCTTTAATACGAGATACATCATAACAGTAACAATAAACCAGTTTAATAATCCAGAGAGAGGTACACTTATTTTTAAGGCATCCATAATGGCGAAAAACACGGTGGTAATTGTCATGCTATAAGCTGCTACCACCCATGTGTGACGATATTTTAAATTAAGGCGTAGAATGTTTCTAATGGCTAATCCGACGATACCAAGTATTGACACTTCAATAAACTTTATCCCACTTGTGAAAATGTACATGATAGTCAACATTACTGGGACAATGATAGGCAATGAAGATTTTATCGAATCTATAAAGGAAGAAATATCGGTACTAGTTAAATTCATCCCTTCGAATAGGGCATATTCAATACTTTCAGATTGATAATTTGCGGAAATCACCATGCTTGTTGATAAAAAAGCGACTGCATTTTTATAATTCTTCACATCATCAATAGAAACGGTATTTGTATCATCAATGATAATCACGTATTGACCTTGATCTGAAATAAAGGGCTCATCACTATTACTAATTAGTGAGCCATTATTTATTTCAAACCCCGGAAGATTTTTATCATTAAATGTAGCATCTAATGACCGTACCCCGTTATTAATATCAGTACTCATATAGATAGCACTTGGTAATAGTGATAGAAAAGCTAGAAAAAACACATATAAGATCGTTTTTCCAATTCCTTGAAAACGAAATCGTGCAATATCCTTTGGTGAATAAAGACTTAAAATAAATTGCTTAAATATAGACATAAATAACCTACCCATCATTATTAATTCTACATAATTGTAGCTTTATGTTATGAAATATACAAGAACTGAACAAATAAAATTCATTTACAAAATCTTAATAATTAAGATAAAAATCTTTACAAAAATTTTACACTGAGTTATATTTTTAAAGGTGTTTGTAGACTTATGTCGAAAAAAGAAATTAAATACATATGTAGGGGTTGAAACAATGACAGAACTTGATATTCAGAAAATGATATTTGAGTTTGTTGGTGGACTCGGTATTTTCCTTTTTGGGATTAAATACATGGGTGATGGGTTACAAAAAACAGCTGGGGACAAGCTTCGAGATATTCTTGATCGTTTTACTACGAACCCATTAATGGGTGTACTAGCAGGTATTTTTGTAACAGTTCTATTACAAACAAGTAGCGGAACAACAGTTATTACGGTTGGACTTGTTAGTGCTGGTTTTATGAATTTAAAACAGGCAATTGGTGTTATCATGGGTGCCAATATTGGTACAACAGTTACTGCATTCATTATTGGGATAAAAATCTCTGATTATTCCTTACCAATAATTGCTGTGGGAGCCATTCTATTGTTTTTCTTTAAAAATAAAAGAATTCATAACATAGGGCAATTAGTGTTTGGATTTGGTACTTTATTCCTGGGCTTAGAAATGATGGGTGATGGGATGAAACCATTACGTGGACTTCAAGCCTTCCATGACTTAACAGTTACAATGAGTGACAATCCTATTCTTGGGGTTGTAATTGGAACAGTATTTACAGTTATTGTTCAAAGTTCAAGTGCAACGATAGGTATTTTACAAGAGCTTTTTGGGCAAGGATTAATTACTCAAGATGCAGCTTTACCTGTACTATTTGGAGATAATATCGGTACGACAATTACAGCGGTATTAGCATCAATAGGTGCAACTGTTGCTGCGAGACGTGCTGCGTTAACACACGTTATTTTCAACCTTATAGGGACAGCTATTTTCCTAATATTACTTACACCATTTAATTCACTTATCGGTATTATTAGAGAAAACCTTGGGTTAAATCCGGAAATGACGATTGCTTTTGCTCATGGTATTTTTAATACGACAAACACAATACTACAGTTACCTTTCATTGCGGTCTTAGCTTATATTGTTACAAAGTTAATTCCTGGCGAAGATTCAGCAATTGAATATAAAGCGAAGCATCTTGATCCGATGTTTATTGAACAATCTCCTTCTATTGCTTTAGGACAAGCAAAAGAAGAAGTAATCAGAATGGGTCAATTCGCATCAATTGGTTTGGAAGAATCAAATAACTATCTAAAAACGAGATCACAAAAACACGCTGATATGGGACTACAGTTAGAAGATGCAATTAATAACTTGGATCGAAAGATTACCGATTATCTTGTGCGCTTATCTTCTGCTTCTCTTTCACAAGCAGAGTCTGAAGAACATTCAATCTTAATGGACACTGTTCGTGATATTGAGAGAATTGGTGACCATTTTGAAAATGTAATTGAATTAGTTGATCATCAAGTAAACAATAAATTAAAGCTTACTGATGCTGCTATGCAAGATCTTGAAGACATGTTTGAACTTACAATTTCAACTGTTAAGCAGGCAATTAAAGCTCTTGAAGATAATGATAAAGCTGCAGCCCGCGAAGTTGTTAAAAAAGAAGATCAGATTGATAATATGGAACGTACACTACGTAAAAAGCACATCCTTCGATTAAATGAAGGAGAATGCACAGGACTTTCTGGCATTGTCTTTGTTGACATTATCAGTAACCTTGAACGTGTTGGCGATCATGCAGTAAATATTGCTGAAGCTGTGTTAGGCGAAGAAAATTGAACCACTACTAATTAAACATATATAATAGATGCAAGGGAGTTATTCCTTGCATCTTTTTTTACGTTCAAAATTTAGGAGGTTCCAGTGTGGACATATTATATTGGAGTGTTATTGTAGTCCTGTTCATCATCTCTTTTGTTGGTCTTATATTTCCGATAATACCGAGTATCCTGTTTATTGGGGCTGGATTTCTAGTCTATGGGGTCATTTATGGGTTTGATGAGTTTACTTGGCTATTTTGGACATTACAAGGGCTGTTATTTATTTTGATCATGACAGTAGATTACTTAGCTAATCTATTTGGTGTCAAGAAGTTTGGCGGTAGTAAAGCTGCTATCTGGGGAAGTACAATTGGTTTATTAGTGGGTCCTTTTATCATACCGTTTTTAGGAATTATAGTGGGTCCGTTTGTTGGTGCAGTGATTGCAGAGCTGATTGTTCATAAAACAGACTTTAGCACTGCTGTGAAAATTGGAGTGGGATCTTTACTTGGTTTTTTAAGTGGAACGATTGCAAAAGGAGTTATTCAATTAGTAATGATCACTTACTTTTTATTGGTTGTGCTTTAAAATTTAAGGTATAGTTTCTACTGAGCACGGATAGTTTAATGATGTTATCAAAGTTTTTAAAGTTTGAGCGTTATAATTGAAACTTATTGGCAAATTTGGTAATCTGATTTTGTCGGACTTATGAACATAATCAAAATGTTTAAACAAGTTCAGATCGGGTACATAACAATTAGGAGGAGATTATTCATGGCTTACGAATTACCACAATTACCTTATGCATATGATGCATTAGAACCACACATTGACAAAGAAACAATGAACATTCACCACACTAAGCATCACAATACGTATATTACTAACGTAAATGCTGCTTTAGAAGGAAGCGACCTTCTTAACAAGAGTGTTGAAGAATTAATTTCTGATTTAGATGCTGTTCCGGAGGCAGTTCGCACAGCTGTACGTAACAACGGTGGCGGACATGCTAACCACAGCTTGTTCTGGACAATTCTTTCACCAAACGGTGGCGGTGAGCCAACAGGTGAACTTGCTGATGCAATCAACAGTAAATTTGGTAGCTTTGCTTCATTCAAAGAAGAATTTGCAAAAGCTGCTGCTACACGTTTCGGTTCTGGTTGGGCATGGCTTGCTGTGAACAACGGTGAATTAGAAGTTACAAGCACTCCAAACCAAGACTCTCCATTAATGGAAGGAAAAACTCCAATTCTTGGTGTAGACGTTTGGGAGCACGCTTACTACTTAAACTACCAAAACCGTCGTCCAGATTATGTTGCTGCATTCTTTAATGTAGTAAACTGGGATGAAGTTTCAAAGCGTTTCGCTGCTGCGAAATAATTTATAAACCAGAGAGGAGATTTTCTCTCTGGTTTTTCTTTCAAAAGATAAGAAAGTATAAAATTTTGCTATACCACAGTCGTTGATACTGTGGTATTTTTCGTGTATGGAGACTAATATTTCAAATCGGAAAGCACTCAAGAAAAGTTTGATTCAAAACAACATCGACATTTTCTAAATTATTTACGGATGAGACAGCACGGACCATAAAAGGACTTTTTTTAAACTCACAGGTGGAGAGATTCCGGTTAATGTGTCTAGTAGGGACCTAAGAAGCAGATATAAGCGGATAAATTCCGGTTAACTCATCTAATGAATGACTAAATCTACTGATTAGGTCCATATAAGCGGAAAAACTCCTGTTATTTTTAGGGAAATGTTGATATTTCCCAATATAAGCGGAATTTTTCCGTTTAAATTCAAGCCACAGTGAATCAACATGATAGAACACAGCCATTTAAAAAGAAAGCTCCTAGAGTAAGGGAGTTAAAATGCCTTTGGTTTATGAATCTTACCACTCCACCTATGTTTTCGGTGTAAGAAGAGTAGTGGAGTAATGTAACCTTTTTATTATAAAGGAGTAAATGGCATACAGTACTAATTATCGGATTCACCCCAAAAAAGGACTAGCTTCTTATACAAAAGAACATCCCCTCATAAAAATCTACATTATATTTTTTACAGTGTAAAAAACATGTTAATGTTAATTCCCTTAATTTGAATATCTCGAATCCCTTTATGACAGACTATTTAAGAGATAAAAAAGGGGAGTCTGCTCATGTTTTCTTTAAAGAAAGTTTTTGGAAAGACAAAGGTAGAGAAGGATTTGATATTGCTCCTAGTTATTGGAGGACTTTACTCACTGAGTGTCGCATTATCTAATACTTTCGTAAATGTTTATCTTTGGAAACAGTCAGGAGAATATTTCGATTTAGGGATTTATAATTTGTCAGTAGTTGTTATGCAACCCATAACATTTATATTAGCTGGGAAATTAGCAAAGAAGATTGACAGGGTGCTTGTACTGAGGCTTGGTGTGTCATCTCTAGCTATTTTTTTCATAACCGTGCTTATAATCGGAGAAAATGCCTCGCACTATTTAGTTCTATTAGGTGGAATTCTGGGTGTTGGATACGGCTTTTATTGGCTCGCATTTAATGTACTTACCTTTGAAGTTACAGAACCAGATACTAGAGACTTCTTTAATGGGTTCCTTGGAATCCTATCATCTTTTGGAGGTATGGTCGGACCAATCCTTGCAGGGTTTATCATCTCGTCTATGAAGGAGTTCACTGGATATACTGTTATCTTTGGTATATCATTAGCATTATTTTCAGGAGCTGTCGTATTAAGTTTCTTCTTGAAAAGAAGAAAAGCAGAAGGAAATTTCAAGTTTTTGAGGATTATTCAAGAACGTAAAAACAATTATAACTGGAAGATGATAACAAATGCCCATTTTTTCCAAGGGCTTAGAGAAGGTACTTTCGTCTTTGTGATCACTGTCTTTGTTTTCATTGAAACAGGAAGTGAACTAGCCCTCGGTAAATTTGGTTTGATTAACTCTGGTGTTTCATTTTTAGCATACTTTCTCGCAGCTAGAATCATTAAGAAAGATTTTAGAAAAAAGTCAATATTACTTGGTGGGATTTTGGTCTATGCCGCAATTTACATTATCTTGTTTAATGTTAGTTATACTAAACTAATTATTTATGCAGTGGTTATAGCGATTGGTTATCCTTTCTTACTCGTGCCATATGTTTCATTAACGTATGATGTAATCGGCAAAGGTTGGAATGCAGCAAAAATGCGAATTGAATACATTGTTGTAAGGGAATTATTTTTAAATATAGGAAGAATTGTATCAATTCTCGGTTTCCTAGCAGCTGTTTCTTTCTTTGATGAAACGAAAAGCATTCCGATACTTTTAGGAATTGTAGGGGCAGGACACGCAGTGATTTATCTATTCATTCGTAAGATCAAATTTGAAAAAGATGACACAGAAGGTGTTCGGTCAAAATCATTTTCAAAAACCAAACTAGTTGAAGGCGATGGAGGATCTACCGCATAATGGCTGTTTTTACTTATGGAAATTCTCTACCTCTTCATATAAAATAGAAAGAGATGGACACCTGATGCATCAAGGTGTCTTTTTCTTTGACAAAGTCCTCAGTTACATTGATGATTAAAGATAATTATATTGAAGGTAGTTGGTGAACATGAGAAATTCAAATATGAATAAAGGAAACATGAAGAAAAAGAAGAAAACACAAGTTCCATTTCGTTTAAATATACTATTTTTCCTTGTATTTATTATGTTTTCTGCACTCATTTTAAGGCTTGGTGTCGTTCAAATTGTAAATGGTGAAAGATATCAGCAGGAAGTGGATCGAACTGAAAATAAGATTGTAAGTACACCAGTCCCACGGGGGAAAATATTTGATCGTAATAATAATACGATTGTAGATAATGAACCACAAAATGCAATTACGTACACAAGAGCTCAAGGGGTAAAGCAAGAGGAAGTATTAGAAGTTGCTGAAAAGCTTGCTGGACTAATTAAAATGAATCCAGACAAACTTACTGAACGTGATATAAAAGATTATTGGTTATTATCCCGTCCTGATGAAGCAAGAGCAAAACTGACTGAAGATGACCTTGAACTTAGTGCTGCTGAGCAATATCAACTTCAACTAGATCGGATTACGGAAGAAGAACTTAGCGAGATAGCTGATATTGATCCAAAGAACTCAGATGGAACTGAGCTAGAGATTGCTGCCATTTTTCGTGAAATGAATAAGGGTTATGCACTAACACCACAAATAGTAAAAAATAAGGATGTAACTGATAAAGAATATGCAATTGTAAGTGAGAATCTTGAAGCGTTACCCGGCATAGGTACGACCGTAGACTGGAATCGTAAAAACACCTATGGTTTGACTTTAAGTACAATACTAGGAAAAACAACCACATCTGATGAAGGTTTACCAAGAGAAATGCTTGACCATTATTTATCAAGAGGCTATAACAGAAATGACCGAGTAGGTAAGAGTTATCTTGAAGCGGAATATGAAGAGGTGTTGACCGGTCAAAAAGCTAAGATTGAAAACATAACACAAGGCCATACTGTCGTTGATACGAAAGTCATTTCAGAGGGGCAGCGGGGGAATGATTTAGTCCTAAGTATTGATATGGAACTCCAAAAAGCAGTCGAGGAGATTTTAGAAGAAGAGTTATCAATTGCTAAATCGAAAGCAAGATCAAACTTTTTAGACCGTGCCTTTGTAGTAATGATGAACCCTAAAACAGGTGAGGTATTAACTCTTGCTGGAAAACAATATACAGTAGATGATGGGAAGGTAGAATACCTTGATTATGCATTAGGTACGATTAACTCAGCCTATGCAATGGGGTCCTCAGTCAAAGGGGCGACCGTATTAACAGGTTATCAAGCTGGCGTACTTCATAATAATAAATACTATTATGATGCGCCAATGTATATAAATACGTTACGTAAAGCTTCCTATCAGCAAATGGGTAATATAAATGAATTAGAAGCATTAAAAAGATCCTCAAACGTCTATATGTTTAGGACAGTAATAGATATTGCCAAAGGTCGATATGTACCAAGGCAGCCACTGCCAATCGATATAAGTGCATGGGGAACAATAAGAAATTATTTCAGTCAATTTGGACTGGGAGTAAAAACAGGAATTGATCTTCCAGGAGAAGCTACAGGAGTTAAGGGCTCTGATGTATCACCTGGTTTACTAATGGACTTATCAATTGGTCAGTATGATACGTATACACCTTTACAAATGGCGCAATACGTTTCAACTATTGCTAATGGTGGATATCGTATGCAGCCAAAAATTGTAAAAGAAATTCGTCAACCTACCTTAAACCCAGATGAAATTGGACCAATTATACAACCATTCAAACCGACCGTATTAAATCGGATTGATATGAGCGAAGATGCCATTGAACGAGTTCAAGAAGGCTTCAGACAAGTAATGCAAGAACCACGCGGAACGGCTTACGAATTCTTTAAAGACAGAGATTATAGACCAGCTGGTAAAACAGGTACTGCCGAAGGCTATTATTTTGATCCTGTTACTCAAAAAGGATATAACAATGTATGGAATTTAACGCTTGTAGGATATGCACCACATGACAACCCAGAAGTAGCATTCTCTGTGGTAGTGCCGAATGCATATTATGGAGCATCAAATAATAATCCAATATCAAATAGAATAGGTCAGAAGATTTTAGACCAATACTTTAAACTAAAGGCAAATAAAAGTGACCAAGCAGACACTGAAACTGCAGAGTAATATTAGAATATACCTGACAGATAGGCTAACACTAGGGAATGTTCCCCAGGTTAGCCTTTTTTTTACCTATCTTTATTAGGTTCAATCTGTATTTTAAATATATATACATCCTTTACATATATTTACATAACCTTAACAGCTTGTTTATACCACATTAACGTTCGCCCATTATTCTAATACATGTAAGACAAATTAGAAAAAAGAAAACGGGGGAATTATTTAATGAAGAATGTTAAAGGCCTATTATTACTTTTAGTCATGGCAATGATGGTGGTTTTTGCAGCTGCTTGTGGAACGAGTGAGGAAACAACAAATACTAATGAATCAACAGGGTCTGAAACAACTGGTTCATCAAATAATGAAGACTCAGAAGAAAGAGTAGAATTAGAAGGAAGTGTAGTTGTTGATGGATCAGGTACAGTATTCCCATTAATGGCTAAATTAGCTGAAAATTATATGACGAATGAGCAAGAAGGAGTTTCTGTAGAGGTAAGTCGTGCTGGAACTAGTGCTGGTTTCAAAAAGTTTTTAGTTGAAGAAGGCGGTACAGACTTCAATGATGCATCTCGTCAAATTAAAGATGAAGAAAAAGCTTTAGCAGAAGAGCTTGGCTTAACAGTAAAAGAATTAAAGGTAGCATTAGACGGTCTAACAATCGTTATAAATAAAGAAAATACTTGGGCAACAGAATTAACACAACAAGAAGTAATTGATATTTTCCTAGCAAGTGCTGGTAAGAAAAAATGGTCAGACGTTCGCGCTGATTTCCCAGCTGAAGAAATTAAAACATACGGTCCTAACGAAAACCACGGAACATATGAGTTCTTCTTCGAAAATATTGTTGATGAGCAAGATCTAGTAGAAGGAATCAACCTTCAACAAGAGTACTCAACATTAGTTGATATGGTATCAAAAGATAAAAACGCGATTGCATTCTTTGGATTTGGTTACTATGAAAGCAACAGTGATAAACTAACTGCAGTAAAAGTTGATTTTGGTAAAGGTCCGATTGCTCCATCATTAGATACGATTAAAGAAGATGGTGACTACGCTCCATTTACTCGTCCAGTATTCACGTATCTAAATGAAGCAAACGCAAAAGCTAAGCCAGAAGTTTTGGACTTCGCAATCTATGCAATGAAGAATGCAGCGACTGTTGCAGCTGAAACTGGATTTGCACCATTAACAGATGCTGAATTACAAGAGTCAATCTCATATTTAGAGGGTTTAAAATAAGCGAATAGCTTAATAAAGAAAAACAAACACTAGGGGAAATAACCTCTAGTGTTTTTGTTTTGGACAGATACTTTCATACAAGTTTCTACTAAAAATTACACGATTTTTCACGAATTTACAAAACCTTTACAATTCGTTAATTCACAATTAACAAAAGAGGTTTATATTTACTCTTGTAGGACAAATTAAGAAAAAACCTTTAGGGGGACATTTACAATGAAAAAGACAAAAAACCTGTTATTACTTCTAGTTACATCTGCATTAGTCGCATTTACTACAGCATGTGGTGGAGGGGATGAAGCGACAGGTTCTGAATTAGAAGGAAGTGTAGTTGTTGATGGATCAGGTACAGTATTTCCGTTAATGGCAAAGCTTGCTGAAGATTACATGGTAAACGAACAAGAAAATGTTTCTGTCGAAGTTGGACGCTCTGGAACAAGTGCTGGATTCAAAAAGTTCCTAGTTGAAGGCGGAACAGATTTTAATAATGCATCTCGTCACATGAAAGACGAAGAAAAAGCAACAGCTGAAGAGTTAGGATTATCGGTAAAAGAACTTAAAGTAGCTTTAGATGGTATAACAATGGTTATCAACAAAGAAAATACTTGGGCAACAGAATTAACACAACAGGAAATCATTGACATTTTCCTAGCGACAGGTGGAAAGAAAAACTGGTCAGACGTACGTCCGGAATTTCCAAACCAACCAATTACGACATATGGTCCTAACGAAAACCATGGAACATATGAGTTTTTCTTCGAGACAATTATGGAAGAAAAAGAATTAATCGATACGATTAATTTGCAACAAGACTATTCGACACTAGTTGACCTTGTGTCAAAAGATGTTAACGCAATTGGCTTCTTTGGATATGGTTACTATGCAAATAACCAAGATAAATTAACTGCAATCAACATTGACTTTGGAAACGGCCCAGTTGAGCCTACTCTTGAAACAATAAAAGAAAATGGCGCATATGCACCATTCACTCGCCCTGTGTACACATATTTAAATGAAGACAATGCAAAAGCAAATCCTCAAGTATTAGATTTTGCAATCTATGTAATGAACAATGCTGATCAAGCTGCTGAGGAAACAGGTTTTGCACCGTTAACAGAGGCTGAGTTAACTGAGCAAGCAGAATATCTAGAAGGCTTAAAATAAAGCTTTAGGGGAAGAGGTGAGAACTCTTGGAATCTCATCTTTTTCCCATGTACTTAGATTTTCCTCATATCTAGAAAAACAGAGGGATGAAAGGGGTATTCCATTAATGGAAAAAACCGTTAATGTAAGAGAAATTATAAAAAAGAATAAAAGCACTATGAACTTGTCTCGAATCTCAGAAAAAGTAATGCCTAAGGTTTTACTTGGGATTGCAGTTATATCAATTCTTACAACGATCGGAATCATTTTTACATTATTAGCCGAAACAATTGAATTCTTTAAGGCTGTCCCATTTATTGAATTTTTTACTGGAACGGTGTTAAAACCTTTAGGTGACAATGCTCAATTCGGTGTATTACCTCTATTAACTGGTACAGTCATTTCTTCTGTAATTGCCATGCTTGTTGCTATTCCAATCGGTTTAATGACAGCTATCTTCTTAAGTGAATATGCTTCAGAAAAATTAAGACGATTTTTAAAGCCTATTTTAGAAATTTTAGCAGGAATACCGACAATTGTTTATGGATTCTTTGCGTTTACATTTGTTACACCTTTACTACAAAAAATTGTGCCAGGTCTTGAATCGACAAATATTCTGAGTCCGGGGATTGTTATGGGGATTATGATCATTCCTATGGTTGCGTCACTTTCAGAAGACGCAATGAGCTCTGTACCAAACGCAATGAGAGAGGGCGCATTAGGTCTTGGTTCAACAAAGCTCGAGGTAACATGGAAGGTTGTTATTCCTGCAGCAATGTCAGGAATTGTTGCTTCATTTGTCTTAGGTATTTCTCGTGCAATCGGTGAAACAATGATTGTTACAATTGCAAGTGGTAGCTCAAAGAACTTTACATTTGATGTAACACAATCCATGCAAACGATGACTGCCTATATTGTTGAAGTAACAGGTGGAGAAGCACCTGCTGGATCGACTCTTTACTATAGCTTATACGCAGTGGCGATGACATTATTTGTATTTACATTAATTATGAATTTGATCGCTCAGTATATCTCTCGTAAATACAGGGAGGAATATTAAAATGAAATATATTGATTCAGCCCAAGTGCAAAAGAAAATGGGTGTAAGATTATCAACAAACCAGTTTGCAAAATCTTTGTTTTTTCTAGCAACTATATTTGGTCTTATCGTACTTGTTGTATTGATTTATCGAGTATTTGCTCAAAGTTTAGGTTGGATTGATTTAGACTTTATCATGAACAAGTTATCAACAAACCCAGAACGTGCAGGTATTATGGGTGCGATCATGGGAACTTTATGGTTAATGGTCGTAGTAGCACCCGTTACAATGATTCTTGGAATCGGAACAGCAATTTATCTAGAAGAATATGCAAAAAAGGGGCGTCTATCAAGCTTTATTCAAACGAATATTGCAAACTTAGCTGGTGTACCTTCTATTGTATTTGGAATCTTAGGTTTAACGGTTTTTGTTAGAGGAGCGGATTTAGGTAATATCGTATTAGCTGGTGGTTTAACAATGTCACTGCTTGTTTTACCAGTAGTAGTTGTAGCTAGCCAAGAAGCAATTCGATCAGTTCCAGGTTATCTAAGAGAAGCGTCATATGGTATGGGTGCAACGAAATGGCAAACCATCAAAAAGGTTGTTTTACCTGCATCCATTCCGGGAATTATGACAGGAGTTATTCTAGCACTTTCTCGTGCAATTGGGGAAACTGCTCCACTAGTTGTTATTGGAATTCCGGCATTGTTAATTCCATTACCTGATAATATTTTTGATAAATTCACGGTTCTTCCAATGCAGATTTATTATTGGACGATTGATTCCGCATTAGTTGCTGAGTATGCTAACTTAGCGGCTGCGACTATTGTGATATTATTATTTGTTCTTTTTGTTATGAACTCGATTGCAATCATCATTAGAAATAAGTTTCAAAGAAGATTTTAGTAGGAGGCCTGATGTAGATGTCAGTTGTTATGGATAATAAAAATAGTGTGAAGGTTTCAATTAATAAGAATCATAAGGAATCTACACAACAAAAGAAAAACATCGTTTATGATACAAAGGATTTGAATCTGTGGTATGGTGAGGATCTTGCTTTAAAGGGAATAAATCTTCCTATTTATGAGAATGAAGTAACAGCTATAATCGGTCCATCAGGTTGCGGTAAATCAACATATATTAAGACACTTAATCGTATGGTTGAATTAATTCCAATTGTTAAAATTTCAGGGCAAATCTTATATCGTGGGAAAAACATTTTTGATAAATCTTATCAAGTAGAAGATCTTCGTACAAGTGTAGGGATGGTATTCCAAAAGCCAAATCCATTTCCGAAATCAATTTATGATAATATTGCTTATGGACCAAGAATTCATGGTATCCGTGACAAAAAGATTCTTGATGAAATCGTTGAGAGAAGTTTACGTGGAGCAGCTATTTGGGACGAAGTTAAAGATCGTTTAAAAGAAAATGCGTACGGATTATCTGGCGGACAGCAACAACGTTTATGTATTGCAAGATGCTTAGCGATCGAACCAGACGTTATTTTAATGGATGAGCCAACATCAGCACTTGATCCAATTTCAACACTTAAAGTTGAAGAACTAATTCAAGAACTAAAGAAAGACTATAGTATCATTATAGTTACTCATAATATGCAACAAGCAGCCAGGATCTCTGACCGCACTGCCTTTTTCTTAAGTGGTGAAGTAATTGAATACGCTGATACAAACAAAATGTTCTCAAATCCAAAAGATAAGCGTACAGAAGATTACATCACTGGAAGGTTCGGATAATATAATTAAATAAATCCACTTAAGAGGTGACTAAAAATGTCAATAAGAGTAAGTTTTGATAATGAGCTTCAGAAACTAAAAAGTGATTTAATGGAAATGGTGCTACTCTCAAAAGAAGCGATTGTTGCATCGGTGCAAGCTTTAAAAGATCAAGATGAAACAAAAGCACGTGAAATCATTGCAAACGATCAGAAAATTAATGACTATGATGAAAAAATCAATCATACAATTATCCAGTTGATTGCCCAACAACAGCCTGTCGCATCTGATTTAAGAAAGATTATTGCAGCACTTAAAATCTCAGGTGATGTAGAACGTATTGGAGACTTAGCTGTAAATATTGCTAAATCAATTCTTCATATTGGAAATGGTCCTTTAGTTAAACCGATTGTAGAAATTCCAAAAATGGCTGAAATGGCTTTAGATATGCTAACTAATGTGATTGAAGCCTATAATAATGAAGATGTAAACTTGGCAAAGGAAACAGCGTTAAAAGATGATCAAATTGACCAATTGTATGGAAAACTAATTAAAGAACTGCTTGAGTTAATGACGGTAAACCCTGCATCATTAGGACAAATCACTCAATTAGCATTCATATGCCGTAATATTGAACGTTTAGGCGATCATTCGACGAATATTGCAGAAAATATTATCTTCATGGTAAAAGGGAAGAAATACGATTTAAATGCATAGAAGTAAAGCGCACCTTACCTTTATCGGCTTCCCTTACTGACGTTTATGTAGGCGACTTTGTAAGGCTAGGTGGATTAAAAATAAATAAGGTAGCTGGGGTTTCTACCCTAGCTATTTGCTTTTTTTTGCTTATTATTTGAATGCGTGCTACGAGTTTGCAAACCTCCGCCTTCTTGATTCGATTTTTCGTAGGTATGAGACTTCATAAGGGGAGAATTTCCCGCTATTCTATCTAAGGGAAGCTTAAGAAGCGAATATAAGCGAAGATATTCCCGTTAACTGCTTTAAATAAGAATAAATTTAATGATTTGGGTAAAATAAGTGGAAAAAATCCCCTTATTTTTATGGAAATATGGGTATTTCCCAATTTAGCGGGAATTTCTCCGTTTATTTTCCAACCATTAGTGTAATGTAAACAACTTTTGGTTTTACAGCCTAACCAATATGTTCGGAATATTAATTTGCAGTAAAATTTTAGTGTGTTTTACTGAGGTAAAAGGCTATTGTACCCCCGCATTTTTATACATTACAAATTCACCTAATAATATTTACCAAAATCCTTTTATAGTAAATAAAAGACCTCCAAATTACCAAACAATTTGGAGGTCATTTTTATAAATTATTAATGTTTGCGATAATTAACGGAACTTGTTAAGTTATCTTGCGCTTTTAACGTGTGTTTTAATTTCTAGGAACAAGCCATCGGCTCAGAGGCAGAAGTTAATCGCTTAGGAAGGCTTCGTCTTATGCCTGGGGTTAAGCGAGCGCCGCAGTGCTTTTCTTACCTAGTTATGATATCGCCAATCTCTTTATGAGTCATTTCACTAGTAACTGTAAACGAACCAATTTGAATGTTTTTAGCGAGATCATTATCCAAAATATATGTGTTTAATTCTTTAGCGTTTTTAATGACTCCAACATCTTCAAGTACTTCGGATATTTCGAGGCTATTCATCCCTGGTGTTATTTCTAAAATATACTTTGTTATAATTTTTTCTTCAATTTTCACTTCAGCCTTTGTCTGTTCCTGTTTTTCAGTTTCTTGATGAGTAGATTGAATTTCAAGTAACTCATCATATTCCTCTTTCTCAATCAGGACTAAGTGATTTTGGTCACTCAGGTATGCTTCTATATCACTGTCAGTAACAGTAGCCGTGTTGACAGTTTTTGGCTCATTATAATACATAATTCCCATGATGGATGTGGCAAGTATTATTCCCGCAGAAAATGCTCTTAATCCTAACTTACTCATGATTGATTTCCTTTTAATCTAATTTGTTCAATAAAATAAGCTTCATCTTTTTTCTTTTTATCCAATGAAGTTTCTTTCTGGGGTTGCAGGGCAGAAGAATTACCTTGAAAAAGAGTAGATAGCTTATCTCGATCAATCCCTTTTCTAGGAGGAGTTTGACGAGATGGATGATTAAGGGTAGCATCATTTACTAATAATTCTTCCTCTAACACACTTATTTTCTTTTTCAGTTGATACGTTTCTTGAATAAGTGTCATTGATAATTGGTCAATCTGATCTTCTAATTCTTTTATAGAATCTTTCTTGAAAAAAGATAGAATTAATAAAATGATAGAAAGTGATAATAAAGCAATAATTGTGTATTCCATAATTGCACCTCTATAAAAATATTGTGTCAGTACATTTATAGCATAAACAAAGGGGAATCGCTATACTCTTTCGGTTTAAATACGAAATTTGGCAGATGTGAGATATCTACCCTGAAAAAAGAAATGCGGAAGGCGCTCGTTCATCGGCGACAGGCATAAGACAAGCCGGCTAGAAGGTTGCTCTTTAACCTTCTAGGGTGGATTGACTTAGACCTGAGAGCCGATAGCGCCTGGAGCTAGACACTAAGCTAATTATAATTTTTCATACTCCATGGTGCTAATTTTAATTAGCATAGAGGTCTACCCTGAAAATAACTTAGTTAGAGGAGTTCCATGAGCTGCGATCCACTTGCTTTCCGCGGGGTGGTCCGTGAGCCTCCTCGTCGCCAGGGGCGGGCTCCTGTGGGGTCTCACGAGACCACTCGATCCCGCAGGAGTCAAGTGGCTCTCCGCTCATTCCACACTGATGAGTAAACATTTTCATTCACCATGGTGCGAAATACTTATTTAGCATGGATGTCTACCCTGAAAAAAGAAAAGCGGAAGGCGCTCGTTCATCGGCGACAGGCATAAGGCAAGCCGGCTGGGAGGTTGCTCTTTAACCTTCTAGGGTGGATTGTCTTAGACCTGAGAGCCGATAGCGCCTGGAGCTAGACACTAAGCTAAGTATAATTTTTCATACTCCATGGTGCGAATTTTAATTAGCATAGATTTCTACCCTGAAAATACTTAGTCTTACAATTCCATTCGCTACATACAGTTCACTTGTGGGGGACCGCGGGGCGACCCGGGAGCCCTCGTCGCATGCTCCTACAGGGTTGTCAGATTTTCCTATCTGTATGCCAAAAGCCCAAGAAAGGGAACGAAAGGGGTTGTCAGATTCCCTTTCTGGCACCAAAAGCCCGAGAAAGGGAACGAAAGGGGTTGTCAGATTCCCTTTCTGGCACCAAAAGCCCGAGAAAGGGAACAAAAGGGGTTGTCAGATTCCCTTTCTGGCACCAAAAGCCCGAGAAAGGGAACGAAAGGGGCTGTCAGATTCCCTTTCTGGCACCAAAAGCCCGAGAAAGGGAACAAAAGGGTTGTCAGATTCCTTTTCTGGCACCAAAAGCCCGAGAAAGGGAACGAAAGGGGTTGTCAGATTCCCTTTCTGGCACCAAAGCCCGAGAAAGGGAACGAAAGGGGTTGTCAGATTCCTTTTCTGGCACCAAAAGCCCGAAAAAGGGAACGAAAGGGTTGTCAGATTCCTTTTCTGGTGCCAGGAGCCCTAGAAAGGGAACGAAAGAGATTGTTAGATTCCCTTTCTGATCCCAAGAGCCCGATAAAGGGAATCAAAGGATATTCTTCTCAGATTCCCTTCCATTAGATTACGAGCAACACTATATGTATAACATCCTAGTTTCCCCTGGGAAAAAAGTAGCATCTAACCGACCGAAAACTCTCTTAGTTGTGTAGTTATTCTAAACTTATTCCAGACTGAGTGAGCAAAACAAATTCATTCCACGGTCCGAATATTTCATTAGCATGATATTCTACCTTAAAAATAACCACAGTCGACAAAAATCACTCATTGTTGTTATTAGTACATGGTGATAAGATTAGGAATAGAAGGTTTCAGTATCCATAATAGATATCTGAGTGAGGTGAATTAGTTGATAGGTGAACAAATAACGTCTAACCAGAGTAGTAGTATAACTAATAATGATAATCAAAGATTAATAGATAAAATTAACTCGATGTCTAAAGGGATGAATGTACATAGTAAATTGGTACATCATGAAAAATTAGCCCTAATGGTGAAGGATGATTCGACTTTATATGCATATTGGGACCTACCTGAAGTGAAAAAGCAGATCGTCGAGAAGCATTATGGCGGCAAGTGGGCAGATTTCACTCAAGCGATAAAAATCTATGATATTACAGATGTCTCATTTAATTCGATTAATGAGCACCAATCATTAACAATAAAAATCGGTGATAACAAAACATATCTTTTCATAAATAACATTACACCAAGTAGAACTTACGTTGCTGAAATCGGTGTCATATTTGATGATGAGCCATTTTTCTCATTGCTTCGGTCAAACAGTGTAAAATCTCCTTTTATACAACGCAATTACAATAGTGAAAAACAAACAAGCAATAACAAAGCTAAGTGGATGATAAATGAACAAAAAGATATAGCTTGGAAGGATTCATATAGTACGTATACGTGTTATGAGAGTTAATTGATTAGCTCGTTTAAATTGGGGGAATTCTATTGAATTATATGTATACAAATATTGTCCTTCATGCTCATTTGCCATATGTAAGAAGTCTTAATGGAGATGCTCTTGAGGAGCGATGGCTTTACGAAGCAATGGCAGAGTCCTATATTCCGTTAATATGGAAACTAGAAGAAGACAATCATAAAAGAAAGTGGACACTTTCTCTTTCGCCAACATTAATGGAAATGTTAGCAGACCCCCTTTTACAACAACGATTTTTAGAATATATTCAAAATCTACTATCTTTACTTCAAGCTGAACTATCGCAGAACACCAATCAAGAAGAGCTTTCTGTGATCTTGTTTTATTTAGAAAGAACCGAATCTGTAAGAGAAACGTTTCTAAAATTTAATAGGAATCTTCTTTTTGCATTCAACCAGTTTGAACAACAAGGCAAGATTGAATGTATTACAACCTCAGCATCTCATGCATTCCTACCCTATCTATCAACTGAACAAGGAATTCGTTCACAAATACGTGAAGGGATTCAAACGTTTAAAAAGTATTTTGGTAAGCTCCCGGCAGGTTTTTGGCTACCTGAGTGTGCTTATTCCGACGATGTGGATCAGGTATTAGCCGCGGAAGGAATACAATATACCTTTGTAGATGAACACGCCTTGCTTAATGCAAAACCAACTCCTAAAAGAGAGACTGGAGCTCCAGTCCATTCACCCCATGGAGTTACCTTATTTCCAAGGAATCAAAAGCTTTCAAATAAAGTGTGGTGTGCAACAACAGGCTATCCAGGAGATATCGATTATCGCGAGTTTTACCGAGATGTTGGACATGACCGAGACTACGCATATATAAAGCCATTTTTACCTCAAGGAATAAGAGTAGATACGGGTTTGAAATATTATAAAATAACAGGCGCTGAAACGAAAGAGTTTTATAGACGTGATTTTGCAGAAGCGAAAATCTGTCAACATGCTGAGGATTTCTTAAAAATGTTAGAACAGGAACGGGAATTAAAGGGGAATCAATCTTATCCGCCGTATATGGTTGTTCTTCCATTTGATGCAGAGCTTTTTGGACACTGGTGGTTTGAGGGCCCTGATTGGCTGCATCAAATTATGAGTTCCCATCAAGGCAATATTGAATTTTTGACAGGCTCCGAATTTGTGAGGAGACATCGACAAGATCTAGAAATCTGTGAGGTTTCTTTTTCCTCCTGGGGAAGGAATGGCTATGGAGATGTTTGGTTAAATGAAAAAAATGAATGGATCTATCGCCATTTACATCGTATGGAAAGTGAAATTATTAGAGCTGTAGATTTGTTTAAAAATGGTACGTTAATTGAACATGATGCAATTAAGCAAATGATCAGAGAGTGGTTTTTATTTAGCAGTAGTGACTGGGCGTTTATGTTAGATAATGGTCATTGTGATCAGTATGCGCTTAGAAGAATTGAACAACATTTAACTAATTTTATTGAACTGCAACATCATTTGTACGATCGTGAATTAACTGAAGAAAGTCTTCGTATATATAGAAATGAATATCCTTTTTTATCAACTATAAATCTCTCAAGTTTTTCTTCGATGGTAGAGAATGAAATGATTATAAAACCTCCACCCAAAAATGGCTTAAGAATTTTGATGCTGTCATGGGAATTTCCACCATTAGTTGTTGGAGGTTTATCCAGACATGTTTATGACTTATCGCGAGCTTTGGTAGAAATTGGTCATCAAGTGACTGTAGTAACCTCTGCTGTAGAGGGTTCACCTTATTATGAGGTTGTTGAGGGAGTTGAAGTCTACCGTGTTGACTGCCTACAACCACATGCCACTGAATTCTTGGATTGGATTGGAAGTCTTAATATGAGCTTTACGAAGACATCGATTGAGCTAGAGCAAGAATTATCCTTTGATATTATGCACGCTCATGACTGGCTAGTAGCAGTGTCTGCAATTATGCTAAAGAGCATCCTAAACAAACCACTAGTTTCAACCATTCATGCAACTGAGTATGGGCGTAATAATGGTATATACACTGAATTACAACGAAAAATTCATGCAAAGGAGGAGGAATTAACTAAGGCTTCGGATGCCGTAATTGTTTGTAGTGAATATATGGAAGAAGAAGTAATTAGACTTTTTCACCTACATTCATCGAAGGTCCATGTGTTTCCAAATGGTGTTGATCCATCAATGTTAGTTGTGAAAAATGCTAACATGGTTTTATCATCCTTGTTGAAGTTAGATTATAGTCATCTCATTTTCTCAGTTGGGCGAATTGTTCAAGAAAAAGGATTTGAAACGGTAATTGATGCAGCATCAATCATTCTAGAAGAATTTCCACATGTATTAATTTTAATCGCAGGGAAAGGTCCAATGCTTAAGGATTATCGTAAAAAAGTGAAAACATTAGGGTTAGAAAACAATATTGTTTTTATCGGATTTATCAGTGATGAGGAACGGAATATGTATTTTAAAGAGTGCGATATTACGTTGTTTCCGAGTATTTATGAGCCATTTGGCATTGTAGCACTAGAAGGAATGGCTGCTGGTAAACCAACGATTGTATCTGATACAGGAGGGTTAAAGGATATCGTTATCCATGGAAAAACAGGTCTGAAAATGATACCCGGTGATAAGGAAAGTCTTGCACGAGAAGTTCTCCATTTATTAAGAGATGAAGTCTATGCTGCAGAATTAGGACGTAATGGGAAGCTAGCAGTCACAACAACATATGCTTGGGAAAAAATTGCGCAGGATACGAGTCAAGTGTTTATGGATATGCTACAACAACCAATTTCGATAAGGGGATGATAACATGAAAGGTGTTATCATGGCCGGGGGTAAGGGTACAAGGCTTCGTCCACTCACCTATCATATGCCAAAGCCGATGGTGCCGCTACTTCACACGCCAGTGATGGAATATTGTATAGAATTATTAAAAAAACATCAAATAACAGAAATTGCTGTGACTACAGGTTATTTAGGAGAAGATATCAAGCAGTATTTTGGGAATGGAAGCAAATGGGGAATTGATTTATTATATTTTGATGAAATCTCACCCTTAGGAACCGCAGGCAGTGTGAAAAATGCAGAAGCGTTCTTAGATGAGCCCTTTGTTGTAATTAGCGGAGATGTGTTAACTGACTTTGATTTAACTGAGGCGATTTCGTATCATCAAGAAAAGCAGGCTGTATTAACCATTTTAATGAAAAAAGTACAAAATCCCTCTCAATATGGGATCATGACAACAAATGAAGAAGGAAAAGTTTGTCGCTTCCTTGAAAAGCCAAAGGAAAATGAAATTTTTAGCCATTTCATCAACACAGGGATTTACATCGTAGATCCTATCCTATTTTCATATATCCCAATAGGTGAGTGCTATGATTTTAGCAAAGACCTTTTTCCAAAATTACTAGAACAAAATGCAAAAGTATATGGTTATCTTGTAAATGGCTATTGGTCAGACATCGGATCATTCCCACAATACAAGCAAACCCGATTTGACTTACTAAACGATCGAGTTAAATTTTCAAACCAACGAATGAATACCAGGTAATCTGGAGCATTTAATATAGTGGATGAGAATCTATTGGAAAATGTCTTCATAAGTGTGGAATGAGTGAAGAGACACTTGGCTACTGCAGGATCTGATCTAGTGGTCAGGAGCCAAAAAGCGAGAAGGAGGCTCCCGGACCACCCGCAGAAAGCAAGTGGATCGCAGCGAATGGAATTATAAGGCTAGTTATTTAGAGGATAGGCCCTATTTTAATAGATACATTAGAAAAAATTACTCCAAACAAAAAATAGACTAGAATTTATAAAAAGAAAGTGTTATGATAGTTAAGTCTGATTTATGCTTTTATGTTTGGAGGGAAATAAAGATGCGTGTTAAAATCACATTAGCTTGTACTGAAACTGGTGACCGTAATTATATTACAACTAAAAACAAACGTAACAACCCAGATCGTATTGAGCTGAAAAAATATAGCCCAAGATTAAAAAAGGTAACTGTACATCGCGAAACAAAGTAAGCAGTAGGAGATATCCTGCTGTTTTTTTTATATTTTTTTTGATAACGTTACCAAACTCTTATGGAATGCAGGAATAGTGAATATACATATAGAAGATAGAAATGATGAATATAAGAATGGCTGAGGAGCACAGTGAAAGAGTGGAAAAAACAATCAAAAGGACTAGAACGATTACTTTTGCCATTTGATATAGGGTGTCTTGGTTGTGGATGTTTGCCAGGAGCAACGTTGATATTAATTACTAGCGTGGGAATCATAGTGAATTTTTTCTAACATACAAGCGGGGGATTGATTTGGTAACTAAACAGGAATTAAGAGCAAAACTAAAATCAGAGCTTAAAAATCTTGAACACGATACTTATGAAACATGGTCTTCAAAGATTGCGATGACTGTTTTTGAATCAGAGGAGTGGAAAAATGCCAGAGTAATCGGTTTAACACTTTCGATGAATAGGGAAGTTGATACAGTAAGGTTGATTGAACGAGCCTGGTTAGAGGGGAAAGCAGTATGTGTCCCAAAGTGTGAACCAGCAACTAAATTGATGGATTTTTACAAAATAACAAGCTTTGATCAACTTGAGGTTGTTTATTTTTCACTCAAGGAGCCCATTGTTGAACGTACTCAAAAGGTTTCAAAGCAAGAAATTGATCTTCTCTTTGTACCAGGATTGGCGTTTACTAAATCTGGGTATCGTTTAGGACAGGGTGGGGGATATTATGACCGATATCTCATTGACTTTCAAGGGAAAACAGTGAGTTTGGCATTCTCGATTTCTATTGTTGAGGAGCTACCGATTGAGTCTTTTGATATCCCGGTTCAACAGATTATTACGAACAGTAACATCCTTAATTGTCATGGATAAAGATATCATCATTCAACTAATTGGTATTCTATCGGTGGCTTTTTCAGGATATAAATTAAAATCACTAACAAAATCGGGTGCCATTTTAACAATAATTATTGGTATAGCCGTTGCAGCAGGCTTTGGATATCAAGGATTATTTCTTCTTGGGATCTTTTTTGTCACATCAAGCTTATGGAGTAAATATAAGAGTGAGAAAAAGGCTTCCATCCAACAAAAAGTTCAAAAAGGTGAGCAAAGGGACTATATTCAAGTTCTTGCAAACGGGGGCGTTCCTGCACTTGCAGGAATATTACACACTCTTTCTCCTGCAGATATTTGGCTTTATCTTTTTATTGGGGCGATTGCTTCAGCCAATGCAGATACGTGGGCATCAGAAATTGGTTCACTTAGCAAACGGAACCCCTTGTTAATAACGAGTTTTAAAAGGGTTGATCGTGGAACCTCTGGAGCCATTTCATTTTTAGGAAGTTTATCAGCTTTAGCTGGATCATTGCTTATCATAGGGGCTGCATTCTACTTCTGGAATGACCTTTCTGTTTTTGCTATCATCGTGTTAGCACTGACGGGATTTTTGGGTAACTGGATTGATACATTTTTAGGTGCAGTCATACAGGTGAGTTACATATGCGAAAAATGTGGATTTGAAACAGAGAAATCATTTCATTGCAATCAAAAGACTCGCTATTACAAAGGAGTAACGTTTTGTAATAACGACTTCATAAATGTTATTTCGATTTTTTTTGCGTCAATGGTAGGTGCACTTTTTCTAAGCTATTTTTCATGAGGTGATATTGATGGGTAATGGTATTAATAGAGTAGTCTTGGTAGGAACTGGATTTGTTGGCTCAAGCTATGCGTTTGCATTAATGAATCAAGGGGTGACTGAGGAGTTAGTATTAATTGATTTAAATAAAGAAAAGTCTGAGGGAGACGCGATGGATTTAAACCATGGTCTGGCTTTTGCTCCTTCAGCTACAAGAATATGGTTTGGTGATTATCAGGATTGTAAAGAAGCTGATATTGTTGTATTAACCGCTGGGGCAAATCAAAAACCCGGTGAAACAAGACTAGATCTTGTTGAGAAAAACGCAAAAATATTCAAAGGTATTGTTGACCAAGTCATGGAAAGTGGCTTTGATGGGATTTTTATTGTCGCGACAAACCCAGTTGATATTTTGGCTTATGCAACATGGAAGTTTTCTGGTTTACCAAGGGAACGTGTTATTGGATCTGGTACCATTTTAGATACGGCAAGATTCCGCTTCCTTTTAGGAGATTACTTTAAGGTTGATACACGTAATGTACATGCTTATATTATTGGTGAGCATGGAGATACTGAGTTGCCTGTATGGAGTCATGCTGATATCGGGGGGCGACCAATACTTGATATCGTAAAAACAAGTGATCAATATCATATCGAAGACCTGGAATCAATATTTGTGAATGTAAGAGATGCAGCATACCATATTATTGAAAGAAAAGGGGCTACATACTATGGGATTGCAATGGGTCTCGTTCGTTTAACAAAAGCAATTCTTCAAAATGAGAACTCTGTGTTAACTGTTTCAGCTTACCTTGATGGAGAGTATGGAACCAAGGATGTGTACATTGGAGTGCCTGCCATTGTTAATCGATCAGGTATTCGAGAAGTTATACAACAAGACCTAAACGAATCTGAACGAGTAAAATTTGCTCACTCCGTAAAAGTATTAAAACAAACATTAAACCCTATTTTTAAAAAGGATTAGATTTAACAACTTTATTAGCAGGTGAAATAGTACAAAGCTCGGACCTTACCGAGCTTTTATACTTATAACATAGCACCCGTTCATTCAATAAGTGATTCTTAATTCAGTGTCCCTCCCGGCCATGACTCGGACCCAGATGAAGGAATCAGCAGCATGGGCTGATAAAATAAGGGGAGAAACTTCCCTTAAATAGGAAAGGGGACTGAAAATAGTTAATATAGAGGTAAAATTTCCCGCTATTTACTTGAAAACATGAAAATAGTGTGATTGTGCTTTGCTTAAAGGGAAAACTGAGACTGTCGATTAACTCACCATCTCGTTTAAAAACATGAACAACTTGGTTAAATTAAAGCAAATAATGCGTAAAAACAGGTGGAATATACATAAAATCAAGCCAAATAGGTCTATTATTTGAGAAATTCAACTTAACTAAATTTGCTTACCCTATTAATCGACAGTCTCAAACTTCCCCTTAATTACCCTACACCAAGCCATATTCTACGGTTTAAAGGAAAAAAGTCCCCTTATTTCAAGTATCTTTGATCACTCGTTTAATGATAAAACATCCTATGCTTTATATATATTTTACCAGGTAATTTAGCACAGAAATCCGACACTGCTTACTGGAGTTTTATTTAAAACTCTATTCAAAGTCATATTAAAGGAAGAGAAATTCATATGACCTTCATATGAGTTTCTTTTTTTGTTCATTGTAATTTCATCATTTCAAATAGGATAAAAAGCATTAGGATATCAAAACATATAGGGTAGGAGGGATGTAAAATGATGAATGCACTTTCAAGAATGGTTTTATTCATTGCCGGATTATATGGAGTTTACCGTTATCGTTATCGAATTCTCAATACGGTATTAGGAAATCCAAAAGCACGTAAATTCTTTATTGTATTGTCAATGAACATACCCTTTATTCGTGACAAGATGATGAGACAAGCTTTTCGTTATTAAGTAATAAAGAGACTGTGCTTGTTCAGAATTGTTCTGAGTAAGGCGGTCTTTTACATTTTGGTTGAGATTTATATACGACTGAGAACGGTTAGAGTATACCCTGAAAATAAACTAAGGACGGAGAGTTCCATGAGCTGCGATCCACTCGCGGGATACCGCGGGGTGGTCCGTGAGTCTCCTCGTCGCCAGGGGCGGGCTCCTGCGGGGTCTTACGAGACCACTGGATCCCGCAGGAGTCAAGTGGCTCTCCGCTCATTCCACACAAAGTAATCAACGAAACTCATTTAAAGGTTGAATGATATAACTTTTATGTTGCACTTATAAGCTTCATCAAAGTTTGTTAGGATAGTCAAATATAAAAGAGGTTGTTATTGTGAAGTGGGAATTAATTTGTTTTGATTTGGATAATACACTGTTTGATTATGAGCGAACATTTGAACGTACCATGAAGCATTGTTTTGAGAAGCTTTCAGTTCAGTTTAATTATAAAATTACTAGTGAAGAATGGTTTCCTGCTTTTAAAAAATATTGTGATCTCGATTGGGTCAAGTTTGAAACGGAGCATTGGACGAAGGAGCAATATTATGAAAATCGTTTTCTTGATACAATGAACGAACTAAGTCTTCCTGCCAAAATTGAAGTCGCAAATTGTTTGCAGACTGAATTCAACAAAAATGTCCACCATTTTATCGTTCCTTTTAAGGGGACTAAGCACCTACTTTTGTATCTTCGCCATCATTTTAATGGCCCTCTTGGCATTATTACAAATGGAAGAACTAAGATTCAACAAGCAAAAATTAAAGCTTTAGAACTAAATACCTTTTTTAAAGAAAAATCGATTTTTATCTCTGAGGAATTAAAGCTCGCTAAGCCTGATAAATCTATATTTCAGTTTGTTAATCAGCACATGAAGGTATCTGGTGATAAAAGTTTATATATAGGGGATTCTTGGGAATTAGATATAAAAGGAGCTATCAGTGCAGAGTGGGATGCGATTTATTTTAATACACGCGGGGAGAAAGCGCAAAAAACTGTCCCACATGTTCCTCAATGTAACACCATAAATGAAATCATATCAATTCTCGAAAAGTAGCTCATTTTTTACAGTGATATGATATTCAAGGTACAATAAAAGAAAAACAGAGTATTAGGTAGGGGAGATGAGATGGTTTTTCGTCAGGATTACCTTTATTGGAAAACAATAGAACAGTTGGTGGTTGTACATCAATTTCGAATCGTGCAGATTTCTCAAAATCAAAGTGAAGTATGGTTAGAGTCAGCTAAGAAAAAAGGACCCTCCCTCATTCGATTGCTGCGTTATGATCTTGATTGGGGGAACTGGATGAAGCGCGACATGGAAGATACAGCGCGCAAAGTGGATACAGTCCGTAAAAAGCAATATAAACGAAATCTTGATGCTTTAAATGTTTATGTTTCAACGTATCCGCCTGTAGATGAATGGAGTGATCGTGTTTCTGAACCACTAGTCATAGGGAGCAAGGGTCAAACTAATCTTCAGACAGTGGTCGTTCATTCTGAGAATGTACAAACAACACTTCAGTCACTTTCGGCTCTACTACAAGTGGATTTAGCGATTGAGACAGAAGGATTCCTTTATGATTATTCTGTCATAGAGTCACTTAAAAACCGTGTCATTGGGGTGACCAATCAAAGAGTAAAACAGGAAAAAGATATATTTACATATGGAAAACCTTATTTTACGTACGTTTTCATTTTTATTCAGGTTATCATGTTCGCGTTATTAGAGCTTAAAGGTGGAAGCACGGATACCGAAAATTTGATTGCATTTGGTGCAAAAGAGAATTTTCTTATTTTACAAGGAGAATGGTGGCGGTTTTTTGCACCCATTGTACTCCACATAGGGATGTTTCATTTGTTGATGAATACCATGGCACTTTACTTTTTAGGAACAGCCGTTGAAAGAATCTATGGCCGATATAGGTTTTTATTGATTTATTTGCTAGCGGGTTTTGCTGGAACATTAGCTAGTTTTGTTTTCAGTCCATCCGTTTCAGCTGGTGCATCGGGTGCCATTTTCGGTTGCTTTGGAGCTTTGTTATTTTTTGGAGTCGTTCATCCATCGTTATTTTTTAGAACGATGGGCTCTAATGTATTAATAGTGATTGCCATTAATTTAATGATTGGTTTTATTGTCCCTGTTGTAGACAATGCTGGTCACATTGGTGGCTTAGTTGGAGGCTTTATTGCCTCAGCGGTCGTTCATTTGCCAAGGCAAAAGAGATATATGAAGAGGCTTGCTGCCCTTGTACTAACGCTTGTGTTAACAATAGGTATGCTATATCTTGGCTTCAAGGTTCAACCAGCTTCAGGAGATCCAAGGTATGCGGTAACGATCGCAAAGGACCATATCGAAGCTGGAGAGATTAATGAAGCTTATCAAGTATTGACTGAGGTTAATGACAAAGACTTACAGGCGGAGTATTATTTTTATTTATCTTATACAGAGTTCGAACTAGGAAAGCTTGAAGAGGCAAAAAAACACCTCGAAATCGTCACATCAAAGTTACCTGATCTACATGAAGGTCATTATAACTTAGCTTTAGTGTATACAGAATTAAAAGAATATGATAAAGCAAAATCATCAATCGAGCAGGCCATTTCATTGGACCCTGACAATGACGATTATCATTCCGTCCTAGAAGAAATCAACGATCTGTCGGAAGGTTCTGAATAAGTTGAACCGGTGTGCCTTCACTAGTTTCGAATAGGATAAGGATATGTGATAAATCTTTATGAAAAAATAGATGTGGTTCTGAGCTTCCAATAGGATCCACGATGGTTCCGTCTTCCAGTTTAATTCCTAAAAAATAATTTTTATAGAGACCTTCCCATAGCTTTCCGATCGTTTGTTGTGACGTTTCTTTTGACATATTAAATAAAGTCGCATCATTGAAATTAGCGATATGTGATAATGGTAAAATATTATAATCATCACGATTAATATTGAAATGAGTAACAAGCTTATCAACCGTAAATTCTCGATTTTGCTCTGTTGCATGATCTAATACATGCTTCCACTCCTTGTGAGTGGATTTTTTTGGTTCTCTAAAGGATTCTAGTGGACTAAAGGAAGAATCAATCACGTACAAATAATCACTACTCATCTTTTGTGTACTTGTGATCTTGCTTTGATCATCATAATGAATTTCACCATGATGATATGAAACGGCGACATAATGACTGCTATCTTCACCCGTTATCTTTGTATATTGAGCAATCTTCTTACTGTTATCTTCCCATTCCGAGGTTTTTGCCTTCAATCGACCATCCGCAAAAAGTAAGGAAAGATCCTGCCTTAAATATACTTCACGGTCTAATTCAGATGTCGAATCCCATTCCAAAATATGCTCATCTGCATCTTTTTCATCAATTAACGTCAACGTGGTACTAGCCACAGTAAAAAGAACTGATTGATCAAGGGGAAAGAAAATAATGCTTTCCTCTGTTTGGTCTTTGTTCGAAAAAAGAAAGATGGCAAATAAACCAGCTATCGCAATTGTTGATATATACATAAAACGCTTTCTCATAATCATTCCCCCGCACTTGGACATCCTTTCTATCACTTTATGAAAAGCAAATGTTAAATATGAGACAAGTTAGGATGAAAATTTTAATTGTTGAGTGGAGTGAAGATGTTGTTTGACAGAACACCGAGCAGAATTAAGGTGAAGCTAGCGGAGAATATGACCTAAGTTTGTATTGTGGAAAAACCAACTATATTTTATAGAAGTTTTATGTATTATTTATCCAAATTAGGTCAATGATGGACTAGTAGGAAATATTTACATCTGCAAGAATGTTGAAGTGGAAAGCGCTAATACACTTCTGCTAGGAATGGAGTTGTGTTATGGAGAACCAACCTAAGGCCCCGAAATTGGCCTCTACAATTTTAGAAAAAAACGTTGAATACTTAAAGGAAAGTCTTGGTGTTGATAAGAGCTTTGATATATTACATATCGAATTGGAAGAGTATGCTGGCCGAAATATGGCCATGTTTGTCATTGATGGTCTGATTAAAGATGACATTCTTCATTTACTCCAAAAGTTTTTATTAACTCAGAAACCAGAAGATTTAAACGGTGATACATTAGAAAAATTAATAAAAAAATATATTCCATACGTAGAAGTCGAAAAGCAAAATGACTTGGATAAGGTTGTTGATGGTGTTTTAGCTGGACCAACGGCCCTTGTTGTTGACGGAATCGATCATGTAATTATGATTGATGCGAGAACATATCCAGTTAGAGGGATTCAAGAGCCTGACATAGAAAGAGTTGTTCGTGGCGCGCGCGATGGATATACTGAAACAGTTGTTTTTAACACGGCATTAACTAGAAGAAGAGTAAGAGACCGCTCACTTAGAATGGAATATCTTCAAGTCGGACGTCGCTCAAAAACCGATGTGGTTGTCAGTTATATAGAAGATATTGCAGATCCCGAACACGTGGAATCGGTTAAAAAGGCAATTGAAAAAATTGATACAGATGGACTTCCAATGGGAGAAAAAACCATTGAAGAATTTATCTCAGGTAGACACTTTAACCCATACCCGGTTGTACGTTATACAGAGAGACCTGATACGGCTGCTGCTCACTTGTTTGAGGGGCATATCATTATCATGGTAGATGGTTCACCAAGTGTGCTTATCACTCCAGTTACTTTTTGGCATCATCTTCAGCATATGGAGGAATATCGGAATAAACCAATTGTTGGAGCTTATTTGAGATTTGTTCGTTATTTTGCTGTATGGGGATCCATCTTTTTGCTGCCTTTATGGTATTTATTTGCAACAAATACAAATTTACTTCCTGAAACCATGGATTTTATTGGACCAAATGATACTGGTCAGGTACCTATTCTACTACAGTTTATTATTATCGAGATTGGTATAGACATGCTGAGAATGGCCGCCATACACACCCCTTCCTCCCTAGCAACTGCGCTAGGACTAGTGGCCGCCATCATGATTGGACAGGTGGCAGTAGAGGTTGGGTTGTTCTCAAACGAGGTTGTACTTTACTTATCAATCGCTGCAATTGGAACGTTTGCAACTCCAAGTTATGAAGTAAGTTTAGCAAACCGAATTGTCCGGATTATTTTACTTTTATTAACCGGAATTGGCGGTGTCATTGGATATGTAAGTGGAGTGACATTATTCATTCTCTTCCTTGCAAGCATGAAATCATTTAATGTTCCATATTTATGGCCATTTATTCCGTTTTCATTCAAAGAGTTTATGAATGTATTATTCCGCGCTCCAGTTCCATTGAAACGAAAACGACCGCGAATCGTGCATCCACAAGATCCTGATAAGTAAAACCTGATAAGATAAGGTAAAACAGTTGGTCTAATTATTCGACCAACTGTTTTTTTTTGTGGAATTCAAAGAGTTGGCATAATTATCGTCTAAGAATACTTGATAAAGCGTTTTATTTCGACTAATCTAATATTGTACAACTATTCTTTAGAAGTTTTTGTAGGTGATAAAATGAATTCGATTCTAGACATACGAGAAATGCTTAAAAGGTACGGTACATTTATTTATGTTGGTGACCGTATTGCGGATCTAGAAATCATGCAGGATGAAGTAAGGGAACTTTATCAGTCGAAGTTAATTGATGCTAATGAATTTAAACAAGCAGTCTTAATTCTTCGTGGGCAAATAGAAATTGAAAAACATAAACAAAACAAACAATAATACATATAAAGGATGCGGATGAAGATGAATGAAAAATGGCTAGTTGGAGTAGACCTCGGAGGAACAACAATAAAAATGGCGTTTATTAATCAATATGGTGAGTTTATTGCTAAATGGGAAATCGATACCATAAAAGAGTCAATCGTAACCGATATCGCAAAGGCAATTGATGCAAAGCTTGAGGAACTTGATCAACCAAAAGAAAAATTAGCTGGAATTGGTATGGGAGCGCCAGGACCAGTTAATTTTGCTACAGGAGCAATTTACGAAGCTGTCAATTTAGGCTGGAAAAACTACCCGTTAAAATCACATTTGGAACTAGAAACCGGTTTGCCAGCTGTGATTGACAATGATGCGAATATTGCTGCATTAGGAGAGATGTGGAAGGGTGCTGGAGATGGATCAAAGGATCTGATTTGTGTCACTTTGGGAACGGGTGTTGGCGGTGGAATCATTTCAAACGGTGAGATCATCCATGGTGTAAACGGTGCAGGAGGAGAAATTGGTCACATCACTTCTGTTCCAGAAGGTGGTGCTTCATGTAATTGTGGAAAAACTGGTTGTTTGGAAACAATTGCTTCAGCAACAGGTATTTCTAGAATAGCAGTCGAAGCGATGAAAGAATATGAAAAAGACTCTATTTTAAAAACTCAATATGAACAAACAGGTCAGATGACATCGAAAATGGTGTTTGATGCATTAGCAGAGAACGATGAACTTGCAAAGCAAGTTGTGGACCATGTAGCATTCCACCTTGGCCTCGCGCTTGCAAATGTTGCTAACAGTGTAAATCCTGAAAAAATAGTAGTCGGTGGCGGAGTTTCAAAAGCAGGAGAGAAATTAATCAATCCAATCCGTGAACAATTTAACCGCTTTGTATTTCCACGAGTAGGCGAAGGCGCTTCAATAGCCATTGCTCAACTTGGCAATGATGCTGGAGTGATTGGTGGAGCGTGGATCGCAAAAACGAAATTATAAAAGGGTCTATACCGACTTGCTTAAAATAAATTTAAAGACAGTTTAAAAGAAGATAGTTTAAGAATATCCCTTCTAAAAACAACGAGAGAATTCAAGATGCCTTGAATTCTCTTTTGTTTTAGGTGCTTACAATCATAGGCCTCCTATGATCTAGTTGCCTGAGCGAAAACAAGGAGGAAGTGTATCATAGTCCCTCCATGATGCATTTGCCCCAAATAGACGATCTCCAAACCTGACTTTTCAGGTTAGACATCCATGCTAAATAAGTATGTGGCACCATGGTGAATAAAAAATGTTTACGCTTCAGGCCCATGCTAATGAAATATTCGCACCATGGAGGATAAAAAAAGTTAGTAATTTATACTTAGCTTGGTGTCTAGCTCCAGGCGCTATCGGCTCGGGGTCATAAGTCAATCCATCTAGAAGGTTAAAGAGCAACCTTCTAGACGTCTTGTCTTATGCCTGTCGCCGATGAACGAGCGCCTTCCGCTTTTCTTTTTTCAGGGTAAACATAAAATACATCTATACTCACAATAAAAAGTTAAAAAAAGCGAATTCTATTGTAAACGGATACATTGCTGGCGTGACAACATTGTGACGATTAAACGAAAATTCTGATTATTAAAACATTTAATTTTAGTGAAACTTTCTCATAACTTGTACGTCTATAATGTGTATAAAAAGCAGAAATGGACTTATACTATTGTATCTTTTTACTACTTTATAAATATTGATTTTCGGTTAAAAAAGTATTAAGATAGTGTATAGTCTTGCCGAAAACCCTTATTATGGAAAAAGCTTCAATCCATTTTGGTCTGGAAAGTCGAGGAGGTTTATTACGATGAGTAAATCATCATTACCCAAATTACAATTCTTATTATTAGCAACCATTTTCATCTGGATAAAAACGTATATTGTATATAAAACTAGCTTTGATATAAAAATAGAATCTTGGATGCAAGAGTTCATTTTATTTATCAATCCCCTTAGTTTCTTATTACTAGTACTTGGATTATCCCTATTCATGAAGGAAAAGCGCCGTAACATCTTTATTATTGTTGCTTCGTTTTTAACATCGGGAATTTTGTTTGCAAATGTTGTGTTTTATCGATTCTTTAACGACTTTATAACAATTCCAGTGTTACTTCAAACAAAAAATATGGCGGATTTAGGTAGTAGTTTCACAGAATTATTTAAGTTTAGTGATTTATTACTATTTGCGGATGTGGTTATTTTACTAGCAATCTTCTTCTTAAAGCCTTCATTTATTAAGGTACAGTCTGTAACGAAAAAAGAAAGAAGATACTATTATCTTATTGCTATGGCAGTTTTCTTCTTTAATTTAGGTTTAGCTGAAGCTGAAAGACCACAGCTATTAACACGTACATTTGATCGTGAGATGTTGATTAAGAACATTGGTACCTACAATTATCATCTTTACGATATTGCACTACAGTCAAAATCATCAGCACAAAGAGCTCTTGCTGACAGTAGCTCATTTGTAGATATTGAAAATTATTTAAACGCAAATCAAAAGAAACCTAATGAAGAGCTTTTTAATATTGCGAATGGTAAAAACATCATCGTTGTTTCTTTAGAATCAACTCAAAGCTTTGTGATTAACGAAACAGTAAATGGGCAAGAAATTACTCCATATTTGAATGATTTTATTGAAGAGAGTTATTACTTTGATAATTTTTATCATCAAACAGCACAAGGTAAAACATCTGATTCAGAGTTTTTGTTAGATAATTCGTTATATCCACTAGGTCGTGGTGCAGTATTTTTTACGCACGGAAGTAATGAATTCACAGCAACACCTGAGATCATTAAGGATTATGGGTATTACTCTTCTGTTTTACATGCCAATAATAAAAGCTTCTGGAACCGTGATGTTATGTACGATTCCTTAGGCTATGATTATTTCTTTGATCTTGCAAGCTATGATGTTACTGAAGAAAATTCTGTGGGATGGGGACTTAAGGATAAGGAATTCTTTGAGCAATCCGTTGACTTAATGAAAACTCAGCCACAGCCATTTTATTCAAAATTAATCACATTAACAAATCACTTCCCGTTTGAGCTAGATGAGGAAGACAAGATGATTGATGAACTAACTACAAGAAGCCGTACATTAAATCGTTATATTCCGACTGTTCGTTATCAGGATGAAGCTTTCAAGGCGTTTATTGAAAAGCTAAAGGCTGAAGGACTTTATGAAGATTCTATTCTTGTGGTTTATGGAGACCATTATGGAATCTCAGAAAATCATAATGTAGCAATGGGAGAATTCTTAGGTAAAGAGATTACATCTTTTGAGTCTACTCAATTACAAAAGGTGCCACTAATTATTCATATCCCAGGTGTTACTGACAAGGATCCAGAGGTGTTCTCAAAGGTATCTGGACAGATTGACTTAAAGCCAACGATTTTACACATGTTAGGAATTAGTACGAAAAATGATGTGCATTTTGGATCTGATTTATTTTCAGAACAAAAGTTATCATTTACAGTCCTTCGTGACGGTAGTTTTATTACAGAGGATTATGTATACACGAAAAATACTTGTTATGATAAAGCAACAGGCTTAGAAATTGAAGAATCTAAATGTGAGCCTTACAAAGAAAAAGCAGCTCAAGAATTAGATTACTCAGATCAAATTGTTTATGGTGATTTACTACGATTCTATAATGGTACTTCTTATAAACAGGTAGATACAGAGGTAAAAGAATAACTGTTTTAAAAAGCGTTCTAAAAGGATATCCTTTTGAACGCTTTTTTGTTTTTTATGAGATGATTTTTGTGTTGTGATAATTTGCTCATCTTACTCATATGGTATGATGAAGGCTTATTTTGTAGAGTTTGTACTAAAAAGTACTTCAACCTTTATTAATTTGGTAAGCTCATTAAAAAATTTATTAATCTATTAGGATAGCTTTTATCAAGGATGAAAGAGGGGATAGCGAATGAAGGTTACAGTGAGAGTAGGAGATACTTTATGGTACTATAGTCAGTTATTTGGCATACCCTTACAACTAATTAAGGATTCAAATCGAGGACTAAACGTTCAACAATTAGAAGTAGGATCTCAATTAAATGTTCCTGGTTTTACAACAAAGGCCTATAAAATAAAAGACGGGGATACGATTTGGCAGCTTGCAAAAGAGCGTAACTTCTTGCCCGATGCCTTGTTTCTTTTGAACGAGGATATTGATGCTGAAAATCTCAAAATTGGACAAGAAATTACCATTCCAACAAGGGTGGTTCGACCTGTTGTTGATGCAAAAAAGAATTACGACTATCAATCACTTGTGAAAGATTTAAAGGCTTTATTAGACATTTATCCGTTTTTACGTGAAAAGAATATTGGGGACAGTGTGCTTGGATCGAGGATTCCTGAGGTTCGTATCGGTAGAGGAAGAAAGAAAGTTCATATGAATGGTTCATTTCATGCAAATGAATGGATTACAACAGCAGTCATTATGAAATTCCTCAATGAATATTTGTTATCTTTAACTAATATGAAACCAATTAGAGGACTGTACGTGGATTCATTTTATTATGAATGTACGTTATCAATTGTTCCTATGGTCAACCCAGATGGAGTAGACCTCGTATTAAATGGACCTCCAAAGGAAGAGCCATATCAATCGACTGTTGTAGAAATTAACCAAGGTAGTCTCGACTTTAAAGATTGGAAGGCGAACATAAGGGGAGTTGACTTGAATAATCAATTCCCAACAAAATGGGAAATTGAAAAAGAACGCAAAGAGCCAAAATCTCCTGCACCAAGAGACTATCCTGGTGATGAACCGCTAACTGAGCCGGAAGTCATTGCGATGGAGGACTTAACCAAAAAGCGTGGCTTTGACAGAGTTCTAGCTTTCCATACACAAGGGAAGGAAATCTATTGGGGCTATGAAGGTGCAGAGCCAATTGAATCTCAAGCGATTGTAAATGAATTTGCTCGAACAAGCGGCTATAAAGCCGTACGATATGTTGATAGTCATGCTGGGTACAAGGATTGGTTTATTCAGGAATACAAAAGACCTGGATTTACCATGGAGCTGGGAGAAGGAGTCAATCCTCTTCCATTAACACAGTTTGATGAGATTTATCAGCAAAGCTTAGGGATATTTCTAGCATCAATGTATATGTAAAAGGTGGGTATCACAGTAGCAGTCTTTTGATGCTGCTTGTGATGCCTTTTTTTTTATGGGTGAAGCGTCTAGGGGAGGTTGTGGGACAGGTTTAAGGAAAGCTCTGTCTGAAGTTGAGAAAGGTTCGGACAGGTTGAGGGTGAGAAGAGGAAAAGCTGTCGGAAGTGGAGTGAGGTTCAGACAGGTTGGGGGTGAGAAGAGGAAAAGCTGTCCGAAGTGGAGTAAGGTTCAGACAGGTTGAGGGTGAGAAGAGGAAAAGCTGTCCGAAGTGGAGTGAGGTTCAGACAGGTTGGGGGTGAGAAGAGGAAAAGCTGTCCGAAGTGGAGTGAGGTTCAGACAGGTTGAGGGTGAGAAGAGGAAAAGCTGTCCGAAGTGGAGTGAGGTTCAGACAGGTTGAGGGTGTAAAGAGGAAAAGCTGTCAAAGAGAAAAAATAATCGACTTTCTATGACTATCATAATAAATATAGTGAAGGATAACAGTGTCAACCTAAAAAAATATTTATTAAAATACTGAATATTAGCACTTGAAATGAAACTTTTTTGCCTTCATAATCGTATTATTAAGTAAGAGCTGATTAGTAATCTTCGGGTTTAGGAAGGAATGTATTCTAACAGCCATTTTAGGCGTTTCTTTTCTTTGAGATTATTTATTAAAGAAGAGAACTTCAAATAAAGAGGTGAATAGGTTGGTGAGATTGAGGACCAAAGGGGTAATTGTGCTATCAATGATTCTTTTCATTGTAGGATGTAATTCTTCTCATCAGCTGTATGAGGTAAGTGATGTGCCATATGGAAAAGAACGAGTATTGGAAAAACTGCCAGTACCTGTAGAGTTTTTTGGAATTGCAAAAGAAATACAGACTCTTGACATGAATGGGGAAGCTTTTAATACAGTTGGTGGATGGTATGATAATGAAAGTATTTTATATATAGTCGATGATATGGAGAAGTCTTCCGTTTATCACTATAATCTTTTTACGGGAACTAAAAAAGAGTTTTTTTCAACAACCTCACATATTCTGTCAATGAAAGCAAATGAAGACCATTCATTATTTTTATTACATACGTCAAAATCACGTGATAAGGCAAACATCGTTGTTATTGACCGAAAAGGTAAAACGGTATTAGAATGGGAAGTTGATTCTTTTGACCTTGAGTATTCATGGAATCCTTATAATCATAGTCAATTAATTGTTACGACGTTCTTGAAGGACTGGAGCTATAAATCCTACCTCATTAATACAGAAACCGACAACATAACCTCGATTGAGCTTAAGGAACCTTTTGTTAAATGGCTTGATGAAAACACAATTGGCTATATGCATTGGGAAACAGATGAGCCATCGTTTTCAGCTCCGTTATATAGTTATAAGATAGAAACAGGAGAAGAGAAGAAGCTGTTAGATGATATCGTTTCCTTCTCAACATTTTCCGATATTTTATTAACGGTCTCGATGCATGAAGATAAGGAGGCATTTAGTTTTTATCGTTTTAGTAAAACTAGGAATGGTGAGAAACTATATGAATATTCGTTTCCATTATTGTCAAATTATTCGGGATGGTTTATTCCATATCAGAGCTATAATAAAACTAAGCAAAACTTTATCACGTTCCGGCCTTACAGCGCTGGAGATTTAGATACCTATTCTCAAGGGTTTGAACTCATTTCCTTATCTTTGGAAAATGGAGCAGAAACGTCATTATTCCATGGGATAGAAGGCTTACCAATCAGTTTTTCAGAAAATGGTGAGTATGGGTTATATGGGTATCAATTCGAAAAAATCATTGATCTAAAAAGTAAAAAAATCATTGAGTTTATTAAATTATAACGTTTGGAGAGGTGTGTAACATGGCAATTGTAGATGTAACAGTAATTCCAATAGGAACAGAGACACCGAGTGTAAGCGAATATGTAGCAAACATTCAAGGTATTTTAGCGGGTTATAAAGAAGAAGGGAAAATCAATTATAAATTAACACCGATGAATACAATCATAGAGGGAGAGCTATCGACTCTTTTTGAAGTGATTCAAGCCATCCATGAAGCCCCGTTTGCACAGGGAATTCAGCGTGTTGCAACGAACATTAGAATTGATGACCGTCGAGATAAAAAAGTGAAGATGGACGATAAGCTAGCGAGCGTTCAGTCAAAGTTATAAAGATAAACTAGATTTACTATTAAGGAAAGGGAATTCCGAAATTGTTCTAACGAGATCTCTTTCTGAGTGCAATAAGTGAAAAAACAAATCAAAAAAATAGCATGTTAGCATGCTATTTTTTATTGTAATAGGCACGTTTATGACAATTTTATTTGAAAATTAACATTACATCTATTCGATACGAGCTATATTTTTAATCACGTTCACTTTTGAAGTAATCGTTTTTCGTATTTGCCTTTTACAGAGCAGTAAATAAAAAATAGAGGGAGAAATTTCCCTAATTCGTAAATAGCATTGAAAAATAGCATAAATAGAGGGAGAAATTTCTCTTATTTGACTAGAAATACTTGAAAATAGGTAATTTTGTTTATATAAGCGGAAAAACTTCCTCTATTCACCTCAAAACTAGCTTTAATCTACAAATAGCGGAAAAATCTACGCTTATTTTTTCGCTGATTACTTAGTATTTGTCCTGAGTTCCCTTTTCTTTACTAAATCGCTTACAAAATTATTAAAATTCAATAAAAAAAGGTTGTGTGTTGTCATTCAAGCAGTATTCAATTCTCTGTCTGAAATTCTTAAAGGTTACCATTTCTAAGGCTTGCTCAATAGGATAAAACCCTACTTCCAAACTTTCGGATGAAGTTGTTAATTTGCCTCCAACTGGCTTAGCTAAAAATAAAGTATTGCATATTGAACGGTTCACATTTTGGAATATTCCACAAAATTTTAAAACCTCAATATCAATACCTGTCTCCTCTTTCGTTTCCCTTATTGCTCCATCTTTCAAAGATTCTCCTTCTTCAACTTGTCCACCAGGCATTTCCCAACCTCTTCTAGGACCTTTAATTAATAAAATTTCATTTTGTTCATTTATTACAATAGTCGCTGCTGAAACTATATGTTTTGGTGGTGAATAAATATGTTTTGGTGGTGAATAAATATGTTTTGTGCTTTGTCCCACCTGAGTGCCCCCCATTTCTTTAATGTTATTTAGCGGAAATCGCTAATTATTTGGAAGATTATGCCAATACAAGTTTATCATAGGTCACATTCGTTGAGAACAGGCAACTATCAACAGTCATCTTGTTAACCGTTGTGTCTCGCCATTACCGTTTTCTAATATCAACAGAGTTACTAAACATAGCAAAAATAAAAAAAGCTGACTATATTAGTCGGCTTTTTTCGAACGTTCAAGAAATTATAATTTTATCGTAGTCCTGGTGTCTAGCTCAAGGCGCCATCGGTTCGGGGTCATAAGCCAATCACTTCGGAAGGTCAAAAACGCCTTCTAAGATGAATTCAAAGAATTCATCCTATTCAGTGCTTGTCTTATGCCTGTCACCGATAGGCGGGCGCCTTTCGCTTTTCTTAATTAGTGAGCTACTGGGAATCCATGATCAATTAGTGTCATAACTGAGAACCATCCGAAAACAACCACTGATCCAAATGAGAAACCAATTGCTAATAAATTTTTGTCGCGAATAGAACCAATTAATCCAAAAATAGATAAAAGTGATACTAAAGCAAAAATAATAACTGTACCCATGAAAACTGCCCCCTTTTTAAAAAGTTCTTATTCTTATACTTCCCAAGAAAGGGAAAAACTACAACTATGTAGAGTTTATGATGATTCCAAGTTATATTTTAATCGTTTTCAGATCATTTGTCGAGGTCTAAAAGAGAAAGTTCAATTTCATAAGCGTTAGCAAAACGTTGAATTAACTCCCTTTGATGAATATCGACGAAATAAAAGAATTGTCCATCTACATTTTCAGTCGAAATTAAAAATTCTTCTATCTGAAATAGTGCCATTTCAATTTGAGTAGCTTCTCCAGAAACAATGTTAAAAGCAAATACCGAGTTTTTTATTAGGTAATAGACTTCATCAATGATAAAACCGTAATCCTCAAACAAGGGTGTAATCTCAGCTTGCTTAAGATGAACTAATTCATAACAATCTTCAAGTACTTGGTTATCCTGAAAATATTGTTCTGCCTCGATAAACTTTTCTGCTGAATGAAAAATAATTAGCAACTCTTCTTCGTAAAATTGTCCACTTTTATCATTAAGAAATGAAATATCATCTGAACTAGGCTGGTCATTCAGTTCGATTGCATAAACAGTCTTCATTGTATCCTTCTCCCTAGTAGAAATGGTTTCTTCTTTGTCCTATTCTTTTTATAGTGTAGAATAAAAGGATAATAACTGCAATGGAGGAAATAAAATGAAGTGGCAACGAATTCCTTTAGGACCTTTACAAACAAACGCCTATCTATTATCAAACGATAAGAAAGAATGTGTCATTTTCGATCCTGGTGGAGATGCTTCTCGATTACAATCCTTGATCCAAAAACAACAATTAAAACCGGTGGCTATATTATTAACACATGCCCATTTTGATCATATTGGGGCAGTGGATTCAATAAGAGCAGCATACAATATTCCCGTTTATGTTCATGAAAAAGAAAAGAATTGGTTAAAAGACGCGTCATTAAATGGCTCACAGTTTTTCATTCCAGATGGGGGAGTATCAGTTAATGAAGCAGATCATTTAATTACGAAGGAAGGCACTTTTACGGTTGGTTCATTTAGTTTTACACTCTTCCATACACCAGGTCATTCTCCAGGAAGTATCTCCTTTTATGTAAAAGAGCTTGAAGTGGTCTTTTCGGGAGATGCATTATTTGAAGGGAGTATAGGTAGAACTGATTTACCGGGTGGTAATCATCAACAGCTCATCACTAGTATTCATGAAAAACTATTAACTCTTCCTGAAGAGACAATCGTGTTATCAGGACATGGTGGAGAAACAACGATTGGTGCTGAAATGGATTATAATCCTTTCCTGAATGGGTTTTAAGTTAGGAGAGAACAAATTGTGCTAAATATTTTAAAAAAGCTTATTGAGGACTCACCACAACAAGCGATTACATATGAAGAATATATGAATGCAGTACTCTATGATGAAACCTGCGGCTACTATATGAAACACATTCAAAAGATTGGTAAGCAAGGGGATTTTATCACTAGTAGTAACTTTTCAAATGTTTTCGGGATGTTATTTTCAAAGGTGTTTAGTGAAGTTTGCACGAAGAACGAACTACCCTTCCTGATTTGTGAGATTGGAGGGGGGAATGGGCGTTTTGCAAAAGCGGTTCTTGAGGAATGGAAAAAGCAAAGCCCTGAAACATTTGATCTTCTAACTTATATCATTATTGAGAAAAGTCCTTATCATCTTAAATTGCAGCAGGAGATTTTACTTGTGGGTGAAAAGGTGCTGCAATACGCTAGCATTGAAGAAATAAAAGGGGATTTTCCTCAATATGAAGGAATCATTATTTCAAATGAATTATTTGATGCATTTCCAGTTCGTGTGATCGAAAAGCATAAGAATGAATTGGTTGAAATCAAGGTTTCGATCGATCCTGATGGGAATTTATGTGAGAGAGTTTTTAGCTTAGAAGATGATCAGATTATTAACTATTTAAATGAGCAGAAGTTGAGCTTAAAAGAAAACCAGCGTTTTGAGGTTCCTCTTGCCATGATTACATATCTTCAAGAGCTTTCACACTTTCTTACAAGCGGTTTAATGATCACCATTGACTATGGATATACAAATGAGGAATGGATGTTACCATACCATCAAAAAGGAAGTCTCAGAGGGTACCTGAATCATCAAATGATAAAGGATCCGCTAAAGCATCCGTCTGAAATGGATTTAACCACACATATCAGCTTTGATGCATTACAATATTATGGAGAAAAAAACGGACTTCAGTTTATAGGGAAACTAAGACAAGATGAATTTTTAATCGAAGCAGGTATTCTGGAATATTTGCAGGATCATCATGACCACGATCCCTTCTCGGAAAAGGCGAAGCAAAATCGAGCAATTAGGTCTTTGATTATGAACGGTGGAATTAGTGAATCGTTCCATGTGGTTATCCAGGCAAAAAATCTAGAAGTAGAAGATTTATTTAAGCAGAAATTAGCCAAATAAAAAAAAGCGATTAAAAATCGCTTTTTTTAATGGCCTCCACCAGGAGTCATCATGAATGTTGTCCAATAAGTGAAACCAACAAAGAAAACTGTTAAATATGCACCAAATATGTAAATATACATACGCTCAGACAACTTTAAATAACTTAATAAAACAAAGAATCCAGTTTGACCAAAGAAAAGTAGTGCAGTTTTTTCCATATGGCCAAGGTAAAACATGACAGCGAAGATTCCTGTCCAGAATCCTAAAACTCGGAACATACGATCCATATGTATCCCTCCTTTGACCTTGAGTCCATCCTACACTATTATAATGTACAATTTAGTCAATTGTAAATATTACTTTGTAACAAAAGCTTCATAACTGCAAGATTCACAGCCAACCATCATGTTTTCAGCCTGTAATAATTCAACTTTATCAAATAAAACCTCAAACATTCCTTGAATAAACGCATAATGCATATCACAAACAGAGTCTGTATGCTCCTTAGCTAATTCTTTAAAAGGACAGTTATTTATATGAAAAAAGATTTTTGTTTTTTCAAAGTTATGATTAACTTCTGGATAAAAACCAGCTAATGTAGCAGCTTGTTTCAGGATCGCTAATTTTTCATCAAAGGATAGTTCAGCCAAGAATGGCTTATTTGATGGAATTTCGCTTTGAATTAATTCTCTACCGAAACGTTTTCCAGTTTGATATAAAGCTTCTTTTCCTACATGTCCTAAAGTCATCATCGTTTCAATCGCTACTTTAGCGAGTAATTGGTAGTCTCTATATGGAAAGTGAAGTTGGACGATGTCATCAGAGAGGCGGTATAACCTACTAGGCCTTCCACCCTTACCCGTTTTTCTCGTTTCAGACACAAGCATATTAACATCCTCAAGCTTTGATAAATGTAGTCTAGCTACATTTGGATGAATCTTAAACTCATCAGCAATCTCTTGAACAGTCACTTCACAATGTCGTTTTGTTACAAATTGATAAATATAATATCGAGTTGGATCAGACAATACATTTGTTATTTTTAATGTTTGTTCCATCCCAATTCACCTCTGCTCCTCTATAATAATTCCATTATAATACAAAAAATTTACATTGGAATTGTAATTAAGCTGTAAACGTCATTTGTTGTTTTTTGTTCACAACTGTTATAGTGAAAAACTAAAAGGTTTTCGTAGGGATAATAGTGGGAAATCGATCACAAAGGTTGATATACCAACAATCGTGTGGATTTATTTTCTAAGTTATCTCTGTGAATTTTTCTTGAACAAAAGAAACCACCTTATCCAAGGTGGTTTCATGGTAGCTGGGCTAGCTGGATTCGAACCAACGCATGACGGAGTCAAAGTCCGTTGCCTTACCGCTTGGCTATAGCCCAATGATGTTAATGTTTTTTTGTAAGTTAAAAAGTGTTTTTAATAATCACTTGTAAATGATTATAACTATATTATAGACAAATCGAAAGAGATTATACAAAAAAATATTATTTCTATATAAAAATATGTGGTGAATATTAATAGCCCCTTGATAAAAACTATGACTATTATTTGTTGGAAGGGGTTAAGAATAATGGATTGGGATTTACTTTGGAAAGCCACGGTTATCGTGATTGGTGGAACATTGTTGCTACGAATTGCGGGAAGAAAATCAATTGCTCAAATGACCTTGGCTCAAGTTGTGATTATGATTGGAATAGGGTCTTTACTTGTACAACCAATTGTAGGGAAAAACGTATGGACTACATTACTTGTCGGTCTAGCATTAGTGGTTACTTTACTTGTTATTGAGTATGCTCAAGTAAAGTCTGATAAATTTGAGAAATTCGTTACAGGACAATCTAAATTAGTGATAGAAAACGGAGAGGTAAATGTTCAAAATCTGAGGAAGCTTCGATATACAGTAGATCAACTTGAAATGCAGCTAAGACAAAACAGTATTTCTAATATAAGTGATGTACAATCCGCAACGCTTGAGCCTAATGGAACGGTTGGTTTTATGTTAAAAGAAAACAAACAACCAGCAACGAAAGAAGATATCCAAAACATATTGAAAGAAATTCAAGAACTAAGAACAATCGTACCACGTAAAATAGTTACTAGTTCACAGCAATCTGTAGAAAGCAGTAATGATAGCAATAGTAACAATTTCAATATTTTTGATGAGGTTGGTAAAAAAGGACATCAAAATCCGCCACCGAAGTACTTGCAATAACAGGTTATGACTTAATTAAAATTCAGGTTTTTTAATGATATTTCAAATGTTTTAGTGGAATATCAATCAATTCCCCAACATAAATATATATAGATTCCTCCTTGATTTTCATATATGAAAAAATACAACTAGTTGATCCACTAGTTGTATTTTTTATGGGAACTTTTAGACATTTCATTCGTACATATATAAAAGCAGCTTAAGGGAAGGAGCGGGTATAAAGGGTTTGTTATATATAAGTAGTTTAGTTTTATTTGCAATTGGCTGTGGATTACTTGTTATGGGTATTATTTTTATTTTAGCTAGACAAGAACGAAAAAAAGCGGTAATTAGTATCCTAATAGCTTTGGTATTTGTTGTGACAGGAATGGTATTGCCGAAGATTGGAGTTTCTGCTGAGGCGCACAAGGTCGTACAAATCGATCAGAAAAGTGTTAAAGAGTTCGAAGACGGATATATCTGCTTATTAGTTGATGAGTATGCTCAGGTAGAAATGTTTTACATAGCACAAGAAAAACAAGTTGTTGAAGATGTTTGTAATCGATATAAGATTGGTGAACAATATGACATTTACTATCGTAATGAAGGTGGAAAGTTCATCATTACAGAAGAGTCAGCTCAATAAAATTGTTCATAAATATGTAACAAGAAAATTGTTGGTTACTGTCGTATAATACCGTTGTACAGGAAAAAATTAGAAAGGGGTGTTCGTAGGATTGAATACAATCGAACGTTTAGGTGATCGGTTAATTGAGGAAGCCATGCTCATGAATGCTTCTGATATTCACTTTGTTCCTAAGATAGATGAAGCAATGGTCCAATTTCGTCTTGATAGTGATTTATATGAAAAACACAAGCTTTCTAAGGACACATGTGACCGGTTAATCTCTCATTTTAAATTTATGGCCGGAATGGATATTGGTGAGCGACGGCGACCACAAAATGGCGCTCTCACGGTTGTAAACAGAAATATGACCATTAACCTTCGCTTATCCACCTTACCCACCGCATATCAAGAAAGTCTTGTCATTCGAATTCTCCTTGACCAAGTCCACCACCCATTATCACAGCTTTCCCTTTTTCCACAAACAACAAAGCGATTGCTCTCCCTTTTAAAACACTCACATGGTTTAATCATTTTTACTGGTCCGACCGGCTCTGGTAAAACGACCACCTTATATTCACTTCTCCATGAATCAAAGAAACTCTTCAACCGAAACATTATTACATTAGAAGATCCTATTGAAAAGAAGAGCAACGATGTTCTTCAGGTTCAAATTAATGAAAAAGCGGGGATCACGTATGCAACAGGCTTAAAAGCCATTCTTAGACACGATCCAGATATAATAATGGTCGGGGAGATTCGTGATAGTGAAACCGCTACAATTGCAATTAGGGCAGCTCTTACTGGCCATCTTGTGTTGAGCACGATGCATACTCGTGATTCAAAAGGTGCGATTTATCGGTTACTGGAGTTTGGTGCAAGCTTACAGGAAGTCGAACAAACACTCATTGCCATTGCTGCTCAGCGCTTAATTGACCTTGTTTGTCCATATTGTGAAGGGAAATGTACTCCGCTATGCAAAAAGCTTAGACATACAAGAAGAGCAGGGGTGTATGAGATTTTATATGGAAAGGCTTTATCAAGCGCACTAAAGGAAGCGAAGGGAGAGCATTCAGAATATCATTATCAAAAGCTTAGAGATGTGATAAAAAAGGGGATTGCACTAGGCTATTTGTATCCAGATTCACTAGAAAGATGGTCATATCATGACAAGGAAAAATAGTTGGCCATTACAAGAGCAGCCTGTGTTTTTAAAACGTTTAAGCGAGTTACTGGATCAAGGATATACGATTACTCAAGGCTTGGATTTTTTAAAGTTTCAATTAAATGAGGAGTGTCAAGAAAAGCTTCAGCAGTCTTTGGAGCTATTAAAGGAAGGTGATTCAGTATATCAGTTGTTTACGAATCTTAATTTTCACCCTGATGTGTTAAGTTATTTGTATTTTGCCGAGCAACATGGCGAGATCTCCTTTGCCTTAAGAGAAGGCAGCTCGATTCTTCAGAGAAAGCTCCACTATAAAGAAAAGCTCCAAAAGCTCATCAGATATCCAATTTTTCTTATCTTGTTTGTGGGAATGATGTTTTTAGGCATTGAACACATGCTTTTACCACAATTTCAAACCATGTACATGTCTATGAATAATGAATCTTCGCTTTTCCTTCATGTACTCTTTCAAATCTTTTTTATCGGAAAAACACTAGGTGTTTTACTTTGTTTACTTGTTGTGGGTTGTGTTATCTATTATTACTTTTCATTCAGACATCTCTCAGCAACTGAGCAAGCTTTGATTAAAATCAAGTTCCCACTGTTCAATCGATTATGGATTTTGTGGAATTCACATTTTTTTTCGATTCAATTAAGTAACTTACTAAAAGGTGGATTATCCATCGTAGAATCATTAGCACTATTTGAGGACCAAAAACATTCTCATTTTTTGCAGGAAGAAGCACTTTATATTAAAGGACGTCTTTCTATAGGTGATAAGCTACCAGAGATTATTCATTCACGGCCCTTTTATGAAAAAGAGTTATCTTATATCATTCAGCACGGTCAGAATAATGGAGTGCTAGAAATTGAGCTTTACCACTATAGTCAATTTGTTGTTCAACGAATTGAGGAAAGAATTACGAGGATTTTCTCCATCCTTCAACCACTATTGCTTACGGCTGTTGGACTTATGATTGTGATTATGTATATTGCCATGCTATTACCAATGTTTAATCTAATTCAAACGATCTAAGGAGGAAATATTGTTGAATCAAAAGGGATTTACACTTATCGAAATGTTAATTGTATTAGTTGTTATATCTGTCTTAATGCTGATTGCGATTCCAAATGTAACCAAACATAACTCGTTAATTAATGAAAAAGGGTGCCAAGCTTTTATTAAAACTGTTCAAGCACAGGTCCAGGCATATGAAATGGAAAAAGAGACGCCAGCAACGATTGAGGCATTAAAAACGGAAGGGTATATCAGTACAAGCCAGTGTCCAAATGGAAAAGAAGTCATCATCACAGATGGTGTTGTTAGTGAAAGTATCCAATAAGGGTTTCACATTAATTGAATTATTAATTGTCCTAAGTATCTTGTTTATCATCACCATTCTCCCCATCATTAAACTATTTCCCATTTACAACAATAAAGTGATCGATCAGTTTTTTGTGCAGCTAACAAATGACATTTTGTACACACAGGAATATGCGATAAGCCGTTCTGAAACGATGAGAATTTATTTTGATAATAATAACTCTTCTTATCGGGTTATTGTGATTGATGGTAGTCAGACCATTTTAACAAGGAACTATGACAAAGAAATTGATATTAATAATTTTACATTAGGCAACATGCTTTATTTTAAAAGTAATGGAAACATCAATAAAGCGGGAACTCTCCAGGTTAAATATAGAGATCAAAAATATAATGTTGTCTTTCAACTAGGCAGAGGTCGGTTTTATGTTACGAAACTGTAGCCGCGGATATATTTTGATCGAAATGTTAATATCGTTAAATATTTTGTTCATTGTTTGTACATTTATTTTACCAAATTATATGTTGATAAAAGGAGAACGAAAGAATATTGAACAAATCAATCAAGCGCAAGCCTTGTTAAGTGAAGAACTTGAGCACGTTTATTTTGGTGAAAAGGAGATGGAAACTACTTCTATTTATGAAAAAGAAACCTTGTTTACCATTGAATGGAATTACAATGAAAGTTTTGGATTATTTGAAGGGTGCATTAAGTGGGAAGATTCATTCAAGCGGGAAAAGAAAAGGTGTGGTTATAGTAAAGGGAGTTAACTCTTCTGGGTTTACGTTGATTGAGATGCTGGTGTCATTATCAATTGTATTAGTAATTGTTGCGTTATTTGTACCGGTTTTACAAGTAATGCATGAAAAACAGAAGGTCGAGATGAATCGAATGGAATGGGAGGTTTTTTATCAGCAAACAAAGTTAGAAATAAAGGAAAGTGTGCAAATAAAAGTAACTCCGTCCATTCTATATGTAACCACAGTCAACGGACAGGTTGTTAGTTATGAAAAATATCAGGATAAACTAAGAAGACGAGTAAATGGTACAGGACATGAAATTCAATTGCAAAATATTTCAAGTGCGAAATTCTTAGCTCTTCCAAATGGAGTTGAACTTTCCGTGGTGGATTTAAGTGGCAAAAACTATAACAGGCGATTCTTTACTTATGCTTCGATTCCGGTACTACAATGAGAAATGAAAAAGGACATATCTTACCAGGTACAATTGTTATATCTTTACTTCTTTTGTTGATACTCACTCACGAAATTAATAATTATCATTTAGAAAATAAATTTACAATCGAAACTGATGAGCTCTTTCAACTTGAGAACTTAGTGATGCTTTCAGTTAAGGAAGCAATTGATAAAGGAAGTCCTAATTTAAGTTATACTGACACTTTTACTTATCCTACTGGTAATTCCGCTATTTCGGTTTCTCCGCAATCAATTAGTAGTTCACTGATTATCATTACAACAACCACAAAAGGAGGCGGGGTGTATTCTGCTCAATTTACTTATGATTTCAACCTAGAGAAAATTTCTAATTGGATTCAATTACGCTAAATAATGCTTTTCTGGTATTCATATCAGGTAAAATATAGTATGATTTAAAAAAGTTTGATGTCGGGGGAGCATATATGAAAGCTATATACTTAACAGGATTTATGGGTGCAGGGAAAACTACGATCGGACAAGAACTTGCCAATAGGTTGCAGTTACCTGTCATTGATACAGATCTATATATTGTTGAACAAGTAGGGAAAACGATACCTGAAATTTTTGCCGAAGATGGGGAAAAGGTTTTTCGTAAATATGAACGGGAATATATACAGAAACTTCCAACAGAGGATGTGATCATCACAACTGGTGGTGGGATCGTTATTCAAGAAGAAAATCGCAATTGGATGAAAGAACATGGTACAGTGATTTATCTTCATTGTGAGATTGAAGAGGTATTTAATCGAGTATCAACTGATGGCTCGAGACCGCTTATTGAAAAAAATCAAAAAGAAAAGGTTATTGATCTATATCATTCAAGGCTTTCTTTTTACAATGAAGCTGATGTGATTGTTGATACTACGCAAAAAAATATTGACGATGTGGTGAAAGAAATTGACGATGTGCTTAAAAACCTGAAAAGTGGAGATACTTTATAGTATAAATACACTTAAAGGTGGGATAATTTATGTCCACAAATGATTATGTAAAATACATGACACAGCAAATCGTTAGCTATTATGATAAACCAAAGCAAGTAAGAAGAGAAACGAAGCTGCAAAAGAAAACGGAACGCTCTCCATTTGCTTCACATTGGTTTGGAATATTGCCTTTAGCTTTTTCGTTAATGTTTAAAAGAAATAGCAAAAAATAAAGTGGGATGCCGCAAAATCGGTGTCCCACTTTTTTACTGATAAGAGTATATAATTTGTACATTATTAGTGTCTAGCTTCGGGCGAAATTCGGCTCTCAGGTCTAAGCTAGTCGCAACGGATGAGCCGAGAGCGCCTTCAAAGATGAATTCAAGGGTTCATCCTAGTCATCCGCCTATCTTATGCTTGTAGCCGATAGGCAGGCGCCCTGCGCTTTTCTTGTTACCAGAAAAATCCGCCGTACCCAAACGGTGGGTAAACTGGTGCGAATGGATAACCTCCATAAAAATATGGATTAAAAACAGTACTACCAATTAAACCTCCAAGTAAACCTGCCGCTAACGGGGCTCCAAAGAACGGTCTTCTTCCATACGGTACAAATGGTCTTGGACCGAATGGTGGTACCCCAAATCCAAAGCGTTGATTATACATAAAATTACCTCCTCAAAATAAACTTCTACATAGACATATGTAACTAGCGGGCGATTGTCGTGGGCAAGTAACTAGCTTGGTAAGGAAAATTTGAAGAGTGCTGTGTTGAAGGTATTAAGAACATAGGGAAAAGATGATGAGAATATAATGAAGGATAGAGTGAGGAAGAAAATGTTGGGTGGAATTTTCAACCACTTCTATGTGATTGAAATACAGGCAACAGCTATTGGTATCATATATGTGGGGACGTGGTTAGATCTGTTGGATGTGTATTTGACAGTAGTCTTTAAATAGGTATTTAAGTGATAAGGGGGATCTGTCTATTATGACTGTTGATTGGACAAAAAAACCTTCACATTCCCATTATTATTATGCATTGAGTACAGAAAACGTTGGTCATCGACATGTGGTTGATGGGTTTACTTTTAATGTAAACGGAAGTAATGATGATGAGCATGTTCATCATTATACCGGTCTTACAAAGTTTGAGGCTAGACATTATCATCGGTATTATGGTGTGACGGGTCCGGCCATTCCAACAGAGGATGGGGGCCATTATCATGAGATTGAAGGAAGAGTTTATAATAATTATATTGATCCACTAACTATTAAATTTGGGGGTGTAGTGTATAGTCAAACGAAGCGGGATGTTCATGATCATAATTATGAAGGGAGAACTGGTACGGGGATTGGCTATTTTCCTGAGGGGTGGTAAAATTAATCCTCCAGCTTACGAGAAGCTGGAGTTTTTATGTCTCGCTATCTTCCTAAAATAAACATAGGTGGGAAAGTTCCATTTGTTCCGAATCATTCGCGGAATTCCTGAATTCTCGTCGAAAGCGCCTAAGGCTCTAACGCTACCTTTGCATCTTAGGTTTGAATGAGGCCCCCATATATTCACACTGTTGAGATGAAAATACCTTTTCATTGTGGAAGGTGTGCGAATAATTAAATTTAACTGGAGTCTGTGTTAAAATATTAAAATCTACACAAAAAATGATATCTCTTTGATAAGAGTTAATACTAAAGGAGTTTAGACATCATGAAAAAAATAGGATTAATAGTCGTGCTACTTTCAATTATTTTAGCCGCTTGTTCTCAAACAGAGGATGAAGTAAAACTAGTGGGAGAGCCTAGTGTCGATACTAATACATCGGATACTGTTAAAGTTGATGAATTTAGCTCAGTGATTGAAAAGGGAGAATTCTATAAGGAGAATGATTCTGAGGTTATTAATCATATCCATGGAGCTGGGTTTATTGCAGGAAGCGATGCGCTTTTTGTAGCCACACATCATGGGTTAAAAGCTTTTTTGGATGGTAAATGGTATGAAACAATATCGGACAAGCATGATTATATGGGATTTCAGCCAACAAATGACGGTTTTTTTGCAAGTGGTCATCCTGAGGAGGGTTCTAAGCTTTCGAATCCATTTGGATTGATTAAAAGTCAGGATTATGGACAAACACTGGAGCAACTTGCGTTTTATGGCGAATCTGATTTTCATTATTTAGCAGCTGGTTACAACAGTCATGTAGTTTACGTTATTAATGAACATGAGAATTCCACATTAGATCGTGGTTTATTTTACTCTCTTGATCAAGGGCAATCTTGGGAAAAAAGTAAAATAAGCGGTATTCCAAATGCAGGTATTTCAAACATTGCTGCACATTTGACCGAAGCTTCTACTATTGCAATAGGAACTGAGGTTGGGCTTTATCTTTCAAAAAACAATGGTGATGTATTTGAGTTATTTTCAGAAGAAGTTAATGTTACAGCATTAGCTTTCACTGATACTGAAGTTTATTTTAGCACCGCTGAAAATGAACTGATTAAACAGTCGTTAAATACCAATGAAAATGAGAGCATAGAACTCCCTTCTTTTGAAAATGGAGATATGGTAATGTATATTGCTATTTCACCAAACAATAGGGATGAGCTTGTTATTGTCACATCAAAATCAAATATATATAGAACAACAGACCATGGTAATCAATGGGATCAATTGTAAAAAGGATGCGAGCTACTATAAAAGATAGCTCGCATTTTTTCATGACAATGTTTCTACGAACAATGTGTCCTTTAATTCCTCTGTTTTTGTGTCAAAGGTAAAGGTGATATACACTCCAAATTCCCGGTCTCCTTGTTTTAGCCATAGTTTGAAGCGTTCGATGGTTGTTCCATCTTTTTTGTCTTCTCTCCATACATGTTGGTAATCCTTAATGTCTGCCATTGGGTATCGTTTTTGAGTTTCTTGCATCGCTAATCGGCCCCATTTTGCGTATTTAGGGGGTGCTGCTTCTACTTGTGAAAAGTTGAATAGTGCGACGAATAATATAACAAATGTGATTGTTTTTTTCATTAGTTTTAACACCTCTATTGTATCTTTTGTAAAAATTCCCTGTTTTATTCGAATTATGAAAATTTATCCATTTTTATACTTGGAATGATTCTTTTAGGATTCGTACATATTAAAAACAGCGATATTTTATAGGAGGACAACCATGAAACAGTCAAAATTTTTAATCATTATGTTATGTATTTCAATTGCCATGTTAACTGCATGTGGTGGTAAAGATAAGGCTAAGGAAGAAGAGAAAACGGAAGAACCTAAAACAGCAAAGGTACAACAAACCGAAGAAAAAATTGTGAAATTAGGTTCTTTAGGATTTACTGTTGAGGAATTTCAAACAAACTGGAACAATGCACAGTCTGAAATGGAAGAGTCTGGGGAGTACCAAATTGAAAACCTTAATGTTGAAAATGGTGAATTTAAAACAAATGTAGCAAATGGATTAATTCTTGAAGGACTTGTTAATGAAGGAACAAACGAAGTAGCAAGGGTTAATTTAGTTAAAAAGTATGAAGAGGTTAATGGCATCGAAGATTCGCTGAATCAATATGAAGATACGATTGCTGCGTTTTTCTTGTTAGTAGCAGCTACAAATAAAGACCAAAAGGTTCAAGAGCCGGAGATAAGCAAATTAATGAGTACTCTTGGGCTGGTAAATGACAAAGATGAACCGATTGATGGGAAGTCGAATTTAAATAATGTTGGTTATACAGCAAAAGATACAGAGCGTGGTTTGGTTATAACAGCTACTGAAAAAGAAGCGAAATAATTTGACCTAAGGGAGACTCTAAATGTCTCCCTTAATTTGTTGATATAGGGATAGCATAAAAATAGGTGGTTTTATTTTCAGATGGGACAATGAATGTAAGAGTTTCACCTTGAGTATTGCTTGGTTGATGCTTTGTATCAATCTTTGTTATTTGATAATTGAAGCTACCATAAGGTAAGTTAACAATCAATACATCTCCAACTTTTAGGTTTCTAGCTCTTTTTATGAGAGAGTTTTGATTAACTGTTAAGGTAATTTCGCCTCCTTGTGAAGGATAGGGGGAATATGACGAAATGCTAACACCTTTTTTTAGGTCCATAGCGTCTTCTTCAATAATCGCTAACTCAGAAGAAAGAGATGGAAGTACTAGGACACCTACTGTATTGTTTTTTGTACGGATGAACTTTTCGAAGGTCATGGGTTGATTTAAAACAGTATACCCTTTAGCAAGTGTATGCTCTCCGGTGGAAAAGGCTTTTTGGGATCCACAGCCTAAGAGAAGAATGACAGAAATGATTAATAGTAAAGTGATAATAGAGTTTTTCATGGAAATATCGTCCTTATTAGTTGATGTGTTCATTATATTGAACGATTGTGTTCTTTTAAAGTTACGAATGACTATGTAATTTGAAGGAATATAGAGAATTCAGAAGAAAAAAGTTCTTTTTAAAGAATAAATGGCTAATTTTGAGGTTTTTCATTTGATCGTTAGGGAGGCTATACTGGAGTGAGTGGTAGTTCTTTAATAAGAACGTTGAGATTTAAAGTATAATCTATTAGCTTTTTGTATAAAATTTTATAAAGTAGGGAATTCTATACGAATTTCTTAACTACTTTAGAGCATTGCGGTGATATATGAGATGAAAATTATTCTCCATTATTTGGCTCTTCTTAACCTACTAGACGGATTTTTTACATATTATGGCCTACGGAACAAATATATTACAGAAGCAAATCCATTTATGAACTTTCTGTATGAAGTGAACCCATTGATGTTTCTGTTTGTGAAAGTATTATTATCAGCATTACTATACTTAATCCTCTATCATATCTCATCGATAAAATCAGCCTGGATCAAAGGATTATCGTTATTTGCATCTGTGTGCTACACCTTCATTTTTTTACTACATAGCTTTTGGATTCTACAAATCGGATAATAAGGGGAGAGGGAAGATGTACAAAAAGCTTTGTGATCGTTGCTATCAGCTTTCTTTTAGTAGCTCGGAATTTGGGGAGTGGCTATGTCCATCGTGTAATAAAGATATCACGAAAGGGAAGTTGTATGAGGCGACGGAGAAGATTGTTAGGCCTTATACTCAATTTAAATCATTTACGAAATCAGATGTTGCTACTAAACCTACTAAAATCGATACAAAAGTATAAAAATATAACACTTTAGACCTATGTAGAACACATCCTATATAGGTTTTTTTATATATTTTTCTAAATAAAGAACAAAGTGCTTTAAATTCATAAAATATAATACTATAATAAGGTTGTGTTGTTCTTTATAAAGAATTAACTGTTTTTATATAAACAACTTTATTGGAGGAGTGGTTTATGCAGGTTGAAAGGAGAAGCACCCCATGAATGGAACAGTCATAAGAGAATTGAGAGAAGATAAGGGAATTTCCCTAAACAAGCTATCCAAGTTGTCAGGCGTATCAAAATCATACTTAAGCATTATCGAACGAGGGAAGCAAAGTAACCCAAGTATCTCGGTGCTTGAACGAATTGCTGAGGCATTAGAAACAGAGGTCGATGTGATTCTACTACAAGCAAAAGAAAAAGAAAAAGTAGATGATAAGATTATATCACTGGCAAAACAAATAAAAACTTCAGAACTTAGTGATGAAAACATTAAGATGTTTCGGGATTTTTTGGACATACTTCGAAAAAATTAAATACTAACTGAGAAAATGCGTTTTGCTTTGGTGGAATGCATTTTTTATTTGTAAGTGTCGCTTGTACCTTTGAAAAGAAGTCAGTAAAAAAGAAAATGACCCCCACAAAAGGTGTCAAAGGATTTAATTATATATATGTATAGGGTGATTTACGCTTTGTTATGACCTTTCAGTAAAAATGATTGAACATCCTCAACACTTAATCCTAGATTTTTCGCTTCTAATATAAGGGCGATCCACTCTACATCTAATCCTTTTTCCACTTCTTTAACCACATTGTTCAATCGAATTCCTCCCATTTTTCCAGGAAATCCAGCCATCATAGTTATGTAACCTTAGATCTGTGATTTTGCGTCCCGTCTTTTCAGGCGGTTTGCCCTTATATTACTGGTGTTCAATATATAAAACCTTTGTACTAATCGATAGGAATAATATATTATAAATGTTTAGAAAACTTTGTAGAAACCTGCATAAGTTTCCGACATTTTTTTCCAACCTATAAGTAGTTGAACACCTTGTATAGGTATTTATACCAGTAATGTTTAAGTGATCTGTACGAATATTAAGATTATTTATGATTTTATAGGAGAATTTTGTAAAAAAATAGCGAAAAGAAATAATATAATATATTGAACACTTCATGTTGAACAACATCAAAATTAAACATTACGTGAAAAAGTAGCTCCAAGATGAAGAAATTGGTTTGTTGTTTTATAATGAAGAGATATGAGACAAGCTATTATTATAGGAGTGATATGATGAGTGATTTACAAAGAACAATTATTGAAGCCCTGAAGGTTCAACCAACGATTGATTCAGATGAAGAAATTCGTCGTAGTATTGATTTTCTTAAAGATTATATGAAAAAATATTCTTTTTTAGAAACGTTTGTATTAGGACTTTCACTTGGCCAGGATTCAACTCTAACAGGAAAGTTAGCACAATTAGCAGTCAATGAGTTAAATGAAGAAAAGGGTGAAAAGAAATATCGTTTTATAGGTGTTCGCTTACCATATGGTCTACAAGGTGATGAACATGATGCTGACGCAGTATTGTCTTTTATTGAACCAGATGAGGTTATTACAGTGAATGTGAAGCCATCGGTGGATGCAAGTATTAAATCATTGAATGACGCAGGAATAGAATTGACAGATTTCTTAAAAGGAAATGAAAAAGCAAGAGAACGTATGAAGGTTCAATATAGCATTGCAGCGGCACGAAGAGGAGTAGTACTTGGTACAGACCACTCTGCTGAAGCGGTAACTGGTTTTTACACGAAGTTTGGTGATGGTGCTGCTGACTTAGTACCTATCTTCCGTTTAAACAAACGTCAAGGGAAAATGTTGCTTAAGGAACTAGAAGCACCTGAACAGCTTTATTTAAAAACACCAACAGCTGATTTAGAGGATGACCGTCCAGGGCTTCCAGACGAAGTGGCGCTCGGGATTACATATGATGAGATTGATGATTATTTAGAAGGAAAGCAGATTAAGGCTGAGAGTCAGAAGAAGTTGGAAGAGACTTACTTGAAGACTGAGCATAAGCGTCAAGGACCGATTACGGTGTTTGATGAGTGGTGGAAGTAATTGATAAGAGTAGTCCTAATGGATTGCTCTTTTCGCATTATTGAAAACGCACACACTCGTTTGTTTCGGATAAAGAACAAAATATTTCGAATTAAGTTGAATAATTAGGAAAATAGGAGTATTATAAAAATATACAGTTTGTTCGTTTTAAAGAATTTGTAGTCAACTAAAGAGATGTAATTCAAAATAGGCTATTGGCCTAAAGGTCCACCTTCAATTTGGATTTAAGAATTATACATCATTTAGACATGATATGGTTTATTGGAGGGATCTTACTTGTCAGAGATATTGGGCAAGCGTATAAAAAAATTGAGAACTACAAAAGGCATGACATTAAAGGAGTTAGGTGAAGCAATAGACTTTAATTATAGTAATCTCTCCAAAATAGAGAGAGGTCAGAGAAAACCTACTATTGAGGTATTGGAATGTTTAGCAAGTTACTTTAATATACATATTTCATACTTTTTTGGAGAAGAGAGAAATGTGGTGTCACATCAAAAATTAGATCCTGAATGGATTTTATTAACTGATGAAATGAAAAAGAAAAATATTACACCGAAAGAGTTGAAGGATATTGTAAATCACTTTACCCAAAATAAAAAATTAAGTAATTAATTGGGTTGACACGTTCTTTAAAAAGAACTAATATGAATTTAGGTTAAATTTTCCGAATTGAACAATTTTTCGTGGTACTCCATCAATGGAGTTTATTTTAGGAATGAGTGTTCTTTAAAAAGAATATGTTGTTCTCGGAAGGAAAAGGATCTAATAATCATAAAGCGGTGAATCTTATGGAAAAAGAAATCAGCTTAAAGAAAGTATTTACTCTTATTAAAAATCGGATTTGGATTCTATTACTATTCGGTTTATTGGCCGCAGTTGCTGGAGGTTTATATAGTCATTATACATATGTTCCAATTTATCAATCATCAACACATTCGCTTGTTAAAGCAGACGATAAAATGTTTAGTAACTTGACTGCTATGATTAAACAGCCTTTTCTATTAGAAAAAGTGATAACTAAAATGAATTACGAAGGTTCTGAAGCTGGTCTTGGCAGTAAGATTTCAATAAGCCAGAGTGGTCAGATGTTGATATTAAGTGTTATTGACACTAATCCAGAAAGAGCAGCGGTTATCGCAAATACTGTAACAGAAGTATTTATTGAAGAAAGTTCAAATAAAGAAAATTATGACTTTCATGACATTACCTTTTATACACCTGCAGAGGTAAGTCCGTGGCCAATCAATCCCGAAAGTAACAAGTTGGCAATAATTGGGTTTATCTTAGGCGTTGGTCTAGCTATTGGCTTGATTTTCTTGATGGATTCGCTAGATGATAGCACTAAAGGTACACGCGATACCGAAAAGTTGCTCGGAATACCTGTGTTAGGAAGAGTTTCAAAAATGACAAAAAGAAGTACGAATATGAAAGCAAAGAAGCAAAAAAGTTATAGTATGAGGGGGGAGTCGATTGGATCTTAACAATCTATTAAAGAAGTTTAATAAGAAACTAAATAGAACAAAGAATCTTATTAATGAAAATCCCTTAGTAACATTTTTACAGCCAACTTCAAAAATTTCTGAGGAGTTTCGAACCATTCGAACAAATATAAAGTTTTCTGAATTTGATCCAGATAAAAAGACGATACTAGTCACCTCACCTAATGGAGGGGAAGGGAAATCAGTAACTGTTGCAAATTTAGGTGTTTCAATGGCTCAACAGGGTCAGAGAGTACTAATTGTTGATGCAAACTTAAGACAGCCGTCATTACATTGTATCTTTAAAATGGATAACTCTCTTGGATTATCCTCTATCCTGACAGGGAAATCAGTGTTAGAAGGCACTGTGTCACAAACAGATATTAGTAAATTAGATATATTAACTAGTGGTCCAATTCCTAGCAATCCAGCTGAGCTGCTTGGTTCACATTCGATGAGAAAGCTTATGAACAAAGTCATCGAAAACTATGATGTTATTTTATTTGACTCACCACCTGTTCTCCAATTTGCAGATACTACTGTTATCGCAAATCAATGTGAGGGTGTCATACTCGTTTTGGAATATGGCCAAACAGAAAATGATGAAGCAGTTGAAGCTAAAAGAATACTTGAATTTGCGAATGCAAAAGTAGTTGGTGCTGTTATAAATAAGGCAAGCTAAAAAGCACTTTAACGTTCGTTATTAGAAACGTTCCTTATAGAGTTGGAGATGTCTTCTTTCCTTTATCAATGGAGGCACTCGATCATGCTGTGGGTTTAAAGACCTTAGACGCGATTGTTGTCAAGAGTGTGATGTGAGGTAGGGTTAGATGCCCTTTTAAATATTAAAGTATTTTGCTATGCATTTTTGTGAATGTATAGCTAAGCACTTTAATTAGTTAACAGAATAAATTTTTTAACTATTTGAAAGGAGGATTGAGTATGACATATCGACAACGATTATCTTTTTTACTATTTATTGATTCTTTTATTATATTAACGGCAATCTTCTTTAGTCGTTTTCTAGTAAGTGCTGACATACACGTAATTACATTATCAATGGTAGTAAGTGCTGCTTCACTATTTATTAGTCATCATTTCTTTTCATTTTTTTATAAGCTTTATAAGAAGGCGTGGGAATATGCGAGTATTGGTGAGCTCTTCATCATTTTTAAAGCAATTACCTTCTCAGTTATCACAACAGCAATCGTGCAGCAAATTGTTCTCCAGCACATTCATGTGCGTCTTCTAGCTATCACTTGGATGATTCATATGTTACTTATAGGTGGATCTCGTCTGGTTTGGAGAGTCTATAGAGATGCCTTCATAAAAAATCAGGATCAAAAGAAGAGAACTCTTATTATAGGGGCTGGGGCGGCTGGCACAATGGTTGCTAGACAACTTCTACATAATCATGAAACAGAGTTGTTGCCGGTTGCATTTATTGATGATAGCGCACGAAAACAAAAACTCGATATTTTAGGTATACCAGTAGTAGGTACAGTGAGTGAAATCGCGAGACTTGTAAGTAAATATGAGATTGCTAATATCGTTATTGCCATTCCATCATTAAGTAAAAGGGAATTAAATCGAATTTTTCAAGAATGTGCTAAAACGAATGCAAAAACCAAAATACTACCTATGCTTGAAGATCTTGTTACAGGAAAGGTATCAGTAAACCAATTCAGGGATGTTCAAGTCGAAGACTTACTTGGACGCGAGCCTATTGAATTAGATATTACGAGTATATCAGAATATGTAACAGATAAAACAGTTTTAGTTACAGGAGCAGGTGGGTCGATAGGTTCGGAGATTTGTAGGCAGATTTCAAACTTTAGTCCTAAAAAGCTGATCCTACTAGGTCATGGAGAAAATAGTATTTATTCAATCGAAATGGAATTAAAAGAAACCTATCGAAACTCAGATATTGAGTTTATAACCGAAATCGCTGATTTACAGGATGCTAAGAAAATGATGAGTGTAATGAGTACCTATCATCCTGATGTTGTGTACCATGCCGCAGCACATAAGCATGTCCCATTAATGGAACGTAATCCAGAAGAAGCAGTAAAAAACAACATCTTTGGAACGGTTAATGTTGCAAAAGCTGCAAGCTGGCATGGAGTTGGAACATTTGTAATGATTTCAACGGATAAAGCTGTGAATCCAACGAGTGTCATGGGAGCAACTAAAAGACTTGCTGAAATGATGATTCAGAATATGGACAAAAATAGTAAAACCAGATTTGTGGCCGTTCGATTCGGGAATGTTTTAGGCAGTCGTGGAAGCGTCATTCCTCTTTTCAAAAAACAAATTGAAAAAGGTGGTCCAGTTACTGTTACACACCCTGATATGGTTCGTTACTTTATGACTATCCCTGAAGCATCTAAGCTTGTGATTCAAGCCGGTGCTCTTGCGAAGGGTGGCGAAATCTTCGTTCTAGATATGGGTGATCCAGTGAAAATTGACGATTTAGCAAGAAATCTTATTAAACTTTCTGGTAATTCAATTGAAGAAATCGGAATTGAATATACAGGCATGAGACCTGGTGAGAAATTATTTGAAGAATTATTAAAGCATGACGAAGTACATGAACAACAGATTTATCCAAAGATCTATATAGGTAAAACATCTCACTTATATATAGAAGAGATTGAAGAGATTCTTTCAAGTTTTTCTACCTATGATAAAGGCAAGTTAAGACTGAGACTTCTAGAGTTGGCAAACAGACAAACTAGAACATCTAATTTAATTTCAGTTTCTGGATAAGGAGTGTCTTAATTGAAAGTTAAAAAAGCAATTATACCAGCAGCTGGTCTTGGAACACGTTTCCTGCCAGTTACTGATACCTTAATAGAATTTGATAAAGAATTAACGAAATGAGTCCGCTTATATGAAAAAAATCCTATTTTGCGCTACTGTTGACTATCATTTTAAAGCCTTTCATTTACCGTATTTAAAATGGTTTAAAGAACAAGGTTGGGAAGTTCATGTTGCTGCAAGTGGTGAACTAACCTTACCGTATGTGGATAAAAAATATAATATTTCTATAGAACGATCACCTCTAAGTCTGAAGAATATAGGTGCTTACAACGAGTTTAAAAAGGTTATTAACAACAATGAGTATCAAATTATCCATTGTCACACACCAATGGGCGGTATTATTTCTAGACTTGCTGCGCGAACTACAAGGAAGAAAGGTACAAAAGTGATTTATACAGCTCATGGTTTTCACTTTTGTAAAGGCGCTCCACTTCTGAATTGGTTGATTTATTATCCGATTGAAAAAGTAATGGCAAAACATACGGATTGTTTAATCACAATTAATGAAGAGGATTACACCATTGCAAAACGTAAGTTTAGGGCTGGTCAAATCAAACATGTACATGGAGTTGGAGTTGATATAGATAAATTCAAGCCTATTAATGAATTAGAAAAATCAGAACGGAAAATTTCCTATGGATTTAAACCTGGAGATTTTTTATTATTTTATGCAGCTGAATTTAATAAAAATAAAAATCAACAATTGCTAATTAAGGCTTTGGGACATTTAAAGGAGAGCCTTCCAAATGTGAAACTTATTTTATGTGGTGAGGGAGCTTTGAAGGAAGAATGTGAAAAATTAGCCCAAAGCCTTGGTATCCAACATATGGTTCATTTCCTTGGATATCGAAAAGATATTGATCAACTTCTTCCAATGTGTGATGTAGCTGTCGCATCTAGTTTAAGAGAAGGATTACCAGTTAATATCATGGAATCGATGGCGTGTGGGTTGCCCGTTGTTGCTACAAAGAATAGAGGACATAATGAATTAATTACTCACCAAAAAAATGGATTTCTTGTGGAACCCAATGATATAAATTCTTTTGCAAACCACATTATCGATCTTTATAACAAGAGAGACCTCTTATTGAGTATGAAATTAAATAGTATCAATAAAGTCAAGTTATTTACTGTGTATCGTGTTAGTTTAGAGCTTATCTCAATTTATGAATCATACATGCTGGAGGATATGCATGAAACCACTAGTAAGCATAATCGTGCCTATATATAATGTCGAAAAATATATAAGTAGGTGTTTTAGTAGCTTGATGTCACAAACATTAAAAGATATCGAGATTATCGCTGTAAATGACGGTTCTACTGATCGAAGTTTAAGTATTCTAAAAATTTTAGCAGAAAAGGATCGACGAATTAAAATCATTGACAAAAATAATGGTGGTGTTTCTTCAGCTCGTAACGAAGGTTTAAGAAATGCTTCTGGTGCTTATATTGGTTTTGTTGATCCTGATGACTGGGTTGACAGTAGAATGTATGAGAGTTTATCTCAAATAGCTGAAGAAGAAAAAGCAGATATCGTAATGTGCTCTTATATTAGAGAATTCGGTACTCATTCTAAGGAAAAAGATTTTAACCTACCGGAAAAAGTGACATTCAATAATGAAGAAGTTAAAAGTAAAATATTAAGACGTTTAGTTGGTCCAATAAATGAAGAAATTGCGAAACCAGAGTTTTTGGATGCATGGGGGACTGTTTGGTCAAAAATTTATAAATCTGAAATTATACAAAACAATCACCTTACATTTAAGGATCTTCAGGAAATTGGTAGTAATGAAGATTCATTATTTAATATTGAGGCTGTGTATCATGCCAAATCTTTTGTGTTTGTTAATGAACCGTTTTATCACTATTGGAGAGCGAATAACCAGTCAGAAACATCAGGGTATAAACCTAATTTAATGGATAAGTGGTTTATGCTTTATCAATATATAGAAAATTTTTTAGACCAACATCGATTGGAAAAAGAATTCTATGTAGCTTTAAATAATCGAATTTGTATAAATACTCTTGGACTTGGTTTGAATACAATAAGTCAGCACAACAAATCTTCTACAAGAATAAAAATGAAAAAAATTGAAGAGTTTCTTAATAATCAAAGAATAAAAGGATCGTTTAAACAATTCGATTTATCTAGATTTTCGATAGTTTGGAGGATATTTTTTTATTTAGCCAAAGTTCGGTCCGTAGTTGGATTTTATTTTACGCTGATTGGGATTGAAACATTACGAAAAACACTAAGGTAGGAGGTGTGAAAAATGAAACCATTAAGGATTCTTCAGGTTGTAACTATTATGAATCGTGGTGGACTTGAAACTATGTTGATGAATTATTATCGTCAATTAGATAGAGATAAAATTCAGTTTGATTTTATGGTACACCGAAATGAAGAAGGTCATTATGATAAAGAAATTTTAGAATTGGGCGGAAGAATTTATCAAATGCCCCAAATCAGACCTGGTAACTATCGGAGATACTTTAAAGTGTTAGATAAATTTTTTTTAGAGCACAAAGAATACCAGGTAGTGCATTCTCACATTAATGAAAATAGTAGTTTTGTACTAAGAGCTGCAAAAAAAGCTGGAATTCCTGGAAGAATTGCCCATAGTCATTTAAGTGATTTAGGTATAGATAAGAAGTTACCTTTTCGATTATATGCGAGATTTCATATGAAAGATAATCCAACTAGCTATTTTGCGTGCTCCAAGAATGCCGGACAATGGTTATTTGGTAAAAAAGTTACTAATTCTAATTTAACAGTTCTTAATAATGCTGTGAATGTCAAAGATTTTACATTTAACGAAAAAGCAAGAGATAAATTGAGGGAAGAATTTGGGTTAAATAATAAGCTGGTTATTGGTCATGTAGGTAGGTTCAATAAACAAAAAAATCACGATTTTTTAATTGATATATTTAAGGAGATTAAAGAAAAAAATTCTAATGCTGTTCTTCTTTTAATCGGTGAGGGACTGCTAAAAGAAAATATTAAAATTAAAGTAAAAAAACTAAATTTAGATAAAGATGTAAGATTTCTCGGAGTAAGAAATGACATTCCTGAATTAATGCAAGCAATGGATGTATTTTTGTTTCCGTCCCTTTTTGAAGGATTACCAGTTGTATTGGTTGAAGCACAAGCAGCAGGGTTAAGGTGTGTAGCCTCTAATACTATTACTAGTGATTCTGATGTTACAGGTAGGGTTCAATATATATGCCTAGAAGATCCACCACAAGTTTGGGCAGATGAGATTCTATCCGGCTCTTTTGAGCATGTTGATACTTCAAAAGATTTAAGAAAAAGTGGGTATGATTCCAGATATATGGTTAAATGGTTGATTGAATACTACTCGCACTTTTACCAAGTAGCAAATTAACGGAGGTGATAATTTGAATCCCATTTTAACTATATTTACACCAACATATAATCGAGCTTACACTCTGCACTTAGGCTATGAAAGTTTAAAGCGACAAACCTGCAAAGACTTTATTTGGCTGATCATTGATGATGGTTCAACTGATGAAACTAAGCAATTAGTCGAAGAGTGGATTGAGGAAAATATAATCTCAATCCGCTACCATTACCAGGAAAATCAAGGGATGCATGGAGCGCATAATACTGCTTATAAATTAATTTATACAGAGCTTAATGTTTGTATTGATTCAGATGACTATATGCCAGATGATGCTGTAGAAAAGGTTGTTACCTTCTGGAACGAATATGGAAATGGAGATGTTGCCGGAATTGTTGGTCTAGATGCTAATCCTGAAGGCGAAATCATTGGGACTAGATTTCCTGAAACTGTATCAAAATCAACACTTTCTGAGTTATATGGAAAATATAAGGTCAAAGGGGATAAGAAACTTGTGTACAGAAGTGGAATTACTGCAAAAGTTCCACCTTATCCAATCTTCCCTGGAGAAAAGTATTGTCCTCTAAGTTACAAGTATATTTTAATTGACCAAGAATGTCCTTTACTTGTTTTAAATGATGTGTTATGCCATGTAGAGTATTTACCAGATGGATCTAGTATGAATATGATTCATCAATATCGAAAAAATCCTAGGGGATTCTCATTTTTTAGAAAAGTTGCTATGAAGTATGCACCTAATCATAAAAATCGAATTAGAGAATGCATACACTATGTCTCAAGTAATTTAATGATAGGGAATAGTAAATTTTTAAAAGATTCTCCATGTAAAGTGTCAACAATCTTCGCTATACCTTTAGGTATAATATTATATATATATATTATAAATAAAGCCAAGGAAACTATTCGTAATTGAAAGGATTAGTAAAATGACCGTTTTATGGCTGAATTTATCCTGTGTGTACCTTTTTTCTTTTTTTTCAAGATACTTTACAAATGAAGGTAAAAATCAAATAGAATATGTTAAGCCAAATAAGTTACTTGTATCATTAGTTATTTTATCATTAGTCTTAGTTTCCGGTCTTCGCAGAAACATAGGAGATACACACGCATACATGCAATCTTATAAAAATATGAATTTCACCTGGGATAATATCGATTTTAAGGGTGACTTTGGTTTTAATATATTTCAAATGTATCTTCAACAAATTTCGACCAACCCGCAAACACTGGTTTTTGTTACTGCATTAATCACAAACCTTTTCATAATTGTTATCCTTTATAAATATTCTAGAGTTTTTGAACTGAGTTGTTATGTATACATAACTTCTGGCTTTTATTTAGTATCAATGAATGGAATAAGGCAATTTTTTGCAGCCTCATTAATATTTCTAGGGACAAAATTCATTTTGAATGGGGACTGGAAAAAGTATATATTGCTTGTCTTGTTTGCGTCAACGTTTCACAAAAGTGCTTTATTACTAATTCCTATATATTTCGTTGTAAGAAGAAGGGCTTGGACAAAGGTTACTATATTGATATTAACTTCAGCGATATTTATTGTATTAGGATTTAATAAATTTATGAATATTTTGTTTACATTGATTGAGGACACTCAATATAGTCAATACAGTTCATTTGATGGAGGTGGAGCAAGTTTTATGAGAGTAATTGTAAATGCTGTACCCCTATTAGTAGCGTATATAGGAAGAGGTAGGTTGAGAGAAATTCACCCAAAAAGTGATTATATTGTGAATATTTGTATTGTTAGTTTGCTATTCACAATTATTGCTACACAGAATTGGATCTTTACTAGATTTAATATCTATCTTGGACTGTATAATTTGATTTTAATAGGTTGGGTAGTAAATTTATTCAAAATGAAGGACCAAAAATTAATTTACTTCGGAATAATATGTTGTTACCTAGTCTTCTTTGTGTATGAACACATCCTTAGTCTTAATATAATTTACAAGAGTAATTACATTAGCTTATAAAAAAAATTTGGAGCATATATATGAGTATCTTTGAAAAAGTGTCTGAACAAGAATTCAGAAAAATTTTATGGGAAACTTATAAAATTGGTGAAGAAACTAGTAATATAGAGTTGTTTGATATAATTGAAATAATTAAAATAAAGATGCTAATAGTGTCACATTCAAGTAAAGAGTAACCTTGTTTTACAAAATATGGGGGGATAAAGTAATATGAAACGAATTCATGATATCAATATAGCTATAATTATTCTAATTTTATTTAGCCCAGTTATATTAATTATTTCTTTACTAGTTAGATACAAAATAGGTTCTCCAATTATTTTTAAGCAGAAAAGAGCAGGATTAAATAATAAACCATTCTATTTATTTAAATTTCGAACAATGACTGATGAAAAAGATAAAAATGATGTTCTTTTACCTGATTATCTAAGGCTAACCACATTCGGTGAATTCTTAAGAAAATATAGCTTAGATGAAATCATACAATTAGTAAATGTTATAAAGGGTGATCTTAGCCTAGTTGGTCCGCGACCGTTATTAATTGAATATCTTCCTTTATATAATGAAGAACAAGCAAAGCGTCATAGTGTGCGTCCAGGTATAACTGGTTGGGCACAAGTGAATGGAAGAAACGCCATCAGTTGGGAAGAAAAGTTTAAGCTAGATGTTTGGTACGTAGAGAATCATTCAATATTACTTGATCTCAAGATTCTAATTATGACTATTAAAAAAGTAATTAAATCAGATGGGATTAATCAACTGGGAAATGCAACAATGGAAAAATTTAAAGGAACAAAATCTTTAGCAAAAGAGGGCCGAGAATGAACATTGGGATTATTGGTCAAGGCGGTCATAGTAAAGTTATTAAGGATATTATAATTCAGAGTAATGAGTATGAAATACGGTATATCTTTGACGATAAATTTGATAGTGTTATGGAAAATGGCAAGGTAATTTATGGCCCAATTTCCCTTGTTTCGAAAATCTTACCTCATGAGAAAATAAAGTTCATCATTGCTATTGGAGATAATGAGAAACGAAAAATAATTTCAAATAGGTTAAAACTTTCTGATTCCTCATATATTACTTTGAAACATCATGCTGCCGTTATTAGTCCAAGTGCCAAAATAGGGGCCGGATCAGTAGTGATGGCTAACTCAGTTATTAACGCCGATAGTTGTATTGGAAAACACTGCATTATTAATTCAAGTTCTACAATTGAACATGACAACAGTATCTTGGATTTTGTACATGTTTCTCCAGGTGTTACCTTATCGGGTACAGTAAGATTGGATGAAGGAGTACATGTCGGAGCAGGTGCCACAATTATACCAGGAGTAAGGGTAGGAAATTGGACAAAAATAGGAGCTGGCGCTACTGTTATTAATGATATACCTAGTTACTGTACTGCTATAGGGGTCCCGGCAAAAGTTAAAGTAAAAGAGGGTGCTTAAATTGTTAGGAGTTGAGCCTAAAAGAAGAATTTATCTATCACCACCACACATGAGTGGGAGAGAATTAAAGTATATTCATGATGCATTTGAAACTAATTGGATCGCTCCTCTAGGACCGAATGTGGATGCATTTGAAAATGAAGTAGCAAAATATGTTGGAGCCAATGAAGCTGTGGCTGTTAGTTCAGGAACTGCAGCGATTCATTTGGCTCTTTCTTTATTAAATGTAAAAAAAGAAGATTATGTTTTTTGTTCTAGTCTTACATTTGTTGCTAGTGCAAATCCCATATTATATCAGAAGGCTATTCCAGTATTTATAGATTCGGAGCCTGAATCCTGGAATATGTCCCCGGTTGCATTAGAAAAGGCTCTCGTTGATTCAGCTTACCAAGGGAAGTTACCAAAAGCTGTTATTGTTGTGAATTTATATGGTCAAAGTGCAAAGATGGATGAAATTATTAAAATTTGTCAGCAGTATAATGTTCCTATTATCGAAGACGCAGCCGAATCACTTGGTTCTACTTATAAAGAAAAAGCTAGTGGAACATTTGGGGATTTTGGTATTTTTTCATTTAATGGAAACAAGATTATTACTACTTCCGGTGGAGGAATGCTTGTTTCAAATAATCGTGAAGTGTTAACTAAAGCTAGATTTCTAGCTACACAATCAAGAGATATTGCTCCTTATTACCAACATAGTAAGATAGGGTACAATTATAGACTGAGCAATATATTGGCAGGTGTTGGTAGAGGACAATTAGAGGTCCTTAATGAAAGAGTCCTTAGAAGAAGAGAAGTTTTTAGGGTTTATAAGCAAGAACTGGGTAAGCTTCCCGGTGTTATCTTTATGCCAGAGTTAGACAATAGTTACTCAAACCGATGGCTAACAGCATTAAAAATCGATGAAACAATAGCGGGAGTCACCAGTCAAGAAGTTATCAATTTCTTGGATGGAGAAAATATTGAAGCAAGACATGTTTGGAAACCACTTCATATGCAACCATTATTTAAAGATACAAAATATTATAAGCATAACGAACAAGATATTTCAAAATCATTATTCGAATTAGGCATTTGTCTTCCTTCTGGGTCAAGTTTGACAGAGGAGGAACAAGAACGAGTAATTTTAGGAATCAAGGATGTAATGAAGATTAAGGTATGACTCGAAAGGTGATTAAGAATGAAAGAAAATAGAAATAAAATTCCTAAGATAATTCACTACTGTTGGTTTGGGGAAAAAGATAAACCAGGCATCGTGAAAAAATGCATTGAGTCTTGGAATAAATATTTAATAGATTATGAAATTATCGAATGGAATGAAGACAATTTTGATATTTCGAGTATTCCATATGTAAATCAAGCATATCAATCAAAAAAGTTCGCATTTGTTAGTGATTACGTAAGAGTCTATGCTTTATACAATTATGGAGGGATTTACCTTGATACAGATGTTGAGGTTTTCAAGTCGTTTGATAATCTCTTACATCACGATTCATTTTGGGGATTTGAACAAGAAAATTATATTGCAACTAGTACAATAGGTGCTACTAGAGAAAACACAATCATAAAATCATTTTTGGAATCTTATAAAAACAAAGATTTCAAACTCGGAGATGGATCATTTAATGAAACGACAAATGTAGCTTTTATCACAAAAATGCTTGAAGAGATGGGGCTAGTAAGAGATGGTAGCTATCAGAAAATCAATGATAATGACTGTATTTACCCGCAGACACACTTCTCTCCATATGATTATATTAATTGTAGAGTCCTAAAAACCTGTCAGACATATACAATTCATCACTTTTATAAGAGTTGGTTACCATTTAGGACTCGTGTGAAAACAGTAATAAAGCTAATTGTTGCAAAAATTATTGGGGGTGAAAACATATTAAGAATTCGAAGATTATTATTGAAATAGTGGAGGAATTAGTATGGAATTAAATGTTGTTTATTCTAGTGATGATCATTATGCCCAGCATGTAGGAGTATCGATGGTATCACTTTTTGAAAATAATAGGGACTTTACTAATATTAATGTATATCTCATTGACAATGGAATTTCAGAATTGAATAAACAAAGACTAAAGATTATTGAAAAAACCTATAAGAGGAAGGTTATATTTAAAAACTTTAATGAAGTATCCCATAAACTCTTTATAAAAAACAACTGGAATATTGCTTTAAACGCATATGCAAGGCTGTTTTTACCCAGTTTAATTGGTAAAAATGTTGATAAAATCCTGTATTTTGACTCCGATTCTATTATTAATGGTTCATTACAAGAACTTTGGAACATTAATATCAACAATTATTATGTTGCAGGAGTACTGGATACCGTAAGTGATAGTACAAAGACTAAAGTCTTTGTAAATAAAAATCAGAACTATTTAAACTCTGGAATGCTATTGATTAACTTGAGAAAGTGGAGAGAAGAGAGTATAGAGATTGAATTTATTAAATTTATCAGGCATTTTAATGGTAATGTATTTCACCATGACCAAGGTACGATAAACGGAGTACTAAGAGAAAAAATGTTAGTTCTACATCCCAAATACAATTCCATGACAACATTTTATACAATGACAAGAAAGCATATAATGAAATACTACAATTTAGGGACCTACTACAGTGAAAATGAACTACAGGAAGCTAAAATCAGCCCAATTTTCATTCATTTTACCCCTGCATTTGTCAATCGTCCTTGGATTAAAGGAAACAAACATCCATTGAAAACATTATATAAATTTCATCTTGAAAAAACACCATGGAAAGGCATGGAGTATTTTGATGATAATAGAAGAAAAGTTGAAAAAATGGTTGCTTTTCTATTTAATTATTTCCCTTTCCAACTTGCAAACTCAATTACTAAGACAGTTTTTAAATAAGTAAGAGGAGAAATTGTATGAAAAAAAAGGTTTTGGTTAGTATGTATTCACTACATATTGGTGGCGCAGAAAGGAGTTTAATAGGATTATTAGAAGCTTTTGACCCTAGTGAGTACGAAGTGGATCTTTTTCTATACCGCCATGAAGGAGAATTTTTGGACTATATTCCCAAGTATATTAATTTATTACCACAAGTTAAAGAATACACGACTTTTGAAAGGCCTATAAAAACAATATTGAAAGAAGGACATCTAATTCTTACTAGTGCAAGAGTTTTAGCAAAAGTTAAGGCAGCTAGATATAACAAAGGACTTAAAAATGAACAGCGAACCTATAAACAAATGCAGTATACTTGGTGTTATTCAATACCATTTTTACCGAAACTCAAGAAGGAATATGATGTTGCTCTTAGTTTTCTGGGGCCCCACTACTTTATTCTTGAAAAGGTAAAAGCAAAAGTTAAAATTGGCTGGGTGCATACTGATTATTCAACAGTCGTATATCCAGATAGACAGCTAGATGAAAAAATGTGGAATAATTTGGACTATATTGTTAATGTGTCGAAAGATTGTGAGAATTCATTTCTGAAAGTTTTCCCACGATTAAAGAAGAAATGCATAATCATAGAGAATATAATATCTCCTGCTTTTGTTAGAAGACAAGCAAATCAGAAAATAGAAGAAACCGAAATTTATAATGACTCAACTATAAAAATTTGTTCAGTTGGCCGATTTTCACATCAAAAAGGTTTTGATTTAGCTGTTAAAGCATGCAACAGTTTAGTGAAATTAGGCTATAACATAAAATGGTATATTGTAGGTTATGGAGTAGAAGAAGAAACAGTAAGGAAATTAATCAAGGAATACCAGTTAGAAGATAGATTTATTTTACTTGGTAAAAGAATAAACCCATATCCCTATATCAATGATTGTGATATTTACTGTCAACCTTCCAGATATGAGGGTAAGGCTGTTACTGTTAGAGAAGCTCAAATACTAGGTAAAGCAGTATTAATTACACAATATCCAACAGCAACTAGTCAGATCGTGAATAAAGTAGATGGATTGATAACACCTTTAGGTGTAGATGGAATTGTTAATGGTTTAATAGATCTTATAGAAGATAAGGACTTATATTTATCTATTATTAAGAATACAAGAGATAGAGAGTACGGGAATACCTTAGAAATAAATAAAATCTATGAACTAATAAACAAAATAAACATAATTAATAGTGAAAATAATAAAGAGGTTATATGAGAGTTGGTTTTTGATGGAAAGTAAAGTGAGTATTATTGTCCCTATTTATAACGTGGAAAAATATCTAGCTAGATGTATTGAAAGTATTTTAAATCAAACATATAAGAATATCGAAATCATTTTAGTTGATGATGGCTCGCCGGATAATTGTGGGGAAATTGTGGATGAATACCAAAGGTTTGATTCTAGAATAGTGGCAATACATAAAAAAAACGGTGGGTTATCTGATGCTAGAAATGTAGGAATGGTTTCTGCGACTGGTGAATACATTTTTTTGTTGACAGTGATGATTGGATTGACAGAAGGACTATCGAACATCTCATTAACTTAACCATAAAATTTAACGTTGATGTAACTCAATGTGGATTTTATTATGCCTATGATGACTTTTTGATGTTAGATAATAGGTATTATACAATTGAGAATCCACCGATCATTTTAAATAGGGTTCAATTAATGTCTGAATTAGTTATAAATGAAAGGGTAAAAAATTTCGCCTGGGGAAAACTTTTTAAAAGAGATATAATTTTAGATATAACTTTTAAGAAAGGAGTTTTATTTGAAGATGTCTTCTGGGCACATAAGGTGATGGATAGAGTAAATAAATATTTAATAACTAATAGTCCAATGTATTACTATTATCAAAGAAATGATAGTATTGTTTCTACATATAATCTCAGAAGCTTAGATTTAATTAGTGGATTAAAAGAAAGACATCAATTTATTGAGCTTTATTATAATGAATTAAGAAATCCTTCCTTACGTGTCTTATTAAGGGCTTGTATAGATAATTATTATAGACTTTCTAATGTTAAAGAAAATTATGGGAAAAATAAATATAGAAAAGAAATATACAATTATATAAAAAATAATCAGAGTTATTTTAAAGATGCTGTTAAAGGGCATAAAGAAATGAAAATAGAGCTCTTGCTGTTTTTATTTCATCCTGTAATAAATATATTATTTTTATTTGTTAAAAAAATTCTAAGGAAGTTAAAAGTAATTCCACACCCCCCAATGTTAAAGAAAATCAATTTAAAAAATGGTGATAGTAGTGGGCAAATTTACAGATAGTACAATTATAAATAAAATTAATCTAAGCAGAATTGAAAATATTGATAGTAATAAAGAGTTACAAGTGTATGAGGTAGATCCATTGTCACTTGTTAGTTCTAGAAGATTCGATATAATGGCGAAATATATCTATGGTATGTTTAGAGAGAAAGGGTGGAGAAGTGATTGGGGTTATAGAATATATGAAGATCATCTTTGGGTATTCAATAACTATGTAGAGGATGACGGATCAGGTAAATATGGTAAAAAAGCCTATATTAATTCATTTAATTCAACACTAGATTCAGTAAAAAATAGCGGATTTAAAGATGATATTTCAGTCATTCCAATAAATGATGAAAATGTCCCACTTGACGGTGCTCATCGAATTGCTGCTGCACTCTTGCACAATAAAAAAATCAAAGTGGTTAAAGTTAATAATAACAAAGTTAACTACGATTTTAAATTTTTCGCTGAAAGAGGTTTACGCACTAAATGGAGTGATGCAATAACTCTAGAATATTTTAAACTTAAACAGGAAATACAAATGATTGTCCTTTTTGATACTGTTAAAAACAGTAAAGAAATTGATAGATGTATTTATGAAAATAGCAATATAATCAATAGAAAAGAAATTAAATTGGAACTTAAAAATGATTGGTTGAGTCAAGTTATTAATAATTTAGAGTGGTCAAAAAAATGTAAAGAAAATATTAACGTAACAGATGGGAAAGTCGACTTAAGTATTTACGTTCTTGATACAGCTTGCATGAATAACAAAACTATATTTCAAGAAGAATTACAAGGAATTAATGCTACTCAAAAAGCATTTGTAACTAATTCAAAAGATGAAACATTGCAACTTGCTCAATTGTTTTTTTGTGAAAATAGTATAGAGTTCCTAGAAAAAACTCAAGGAATAACCATGGATTTTAATAGAAGATTAGATATTTTTAAAAACCTTTTAATAGAAAAGGACATTAACCTTAACTCTATATGTATTGTTTCGAGATCAGTACTAGAAGCATATGACCTAAAAACAACTGAATTTTTGGAAGTTATTCATACTGATGAAATCAAAAATCTTGATAGTTTTAAAGATATTAATGTTAAAAATTGTAATACTAACTATAGTAAGAATTTTATAGATAACGTTCTATTTAATCCGGAAAATCATTTTTATATAAATGGATTTAAATTTGCTACTTTAAATGTAGTAAATAAATCGTTAAAAAGACAAAAAAAATTAATATCGAGAACAGAGAAACTATTAATAAATAATCTTTCTAAAAAAAGTGTATTTTGTAAAAAATATGAAATTTACAACTTTATAAAATTCTATAAGATACTTAGATTAAAAGTATACTATTTTAAAAAAAGTTTAAGTTGTTATTTATAAATTCTTCTGTCGACTAAAATCTAAAGAGGTATTTGTCATGAAAAAAACTATACTATTTGTTATAGATTCGTTGGAATGTGCTGGCGCTGAAAAAAGTTTAGTTACTTTATTAGGATTATTAGACTATACAAAATATGAGGTTGATTTAATGATGTTCGGTCATGGAGGGGGGTTAGAAGAGTTTGTGCCAAGAGATGTTAATATATTGCCTCCTTTGACTTATACTGAATTTTCAAATTTGAGCATAAAAAAAGCCCTGTTTTTCTCATTAAAGAATTTTGAATTTAGAAAGTTTGCTTCTAGAATTAATTATTCAACTTCTATTAGGATAAATAAATACAAGAATTCAGAAAAAGCTAGGATATATTGGCAAAGTGTCTCATCAGTAATTGAAGAAAATCCTAAGGAGTATGATATTGCTATTAGTTATGCACAAGGAGTTCCTACATTCTATGTGGCAGAAAAAATAAAAGCTAAGAAAAAACTAGCCTGGGTGAATGTTAGTTATAGACTTAATGAAAAGGACAAGAAATTCCAAGAATATTTTTATAATAATATTGATCGGATTGTTGCAGTCTCAGACTCAACTAGGAAAATATTTTTAGAGACTTTCCCAGTATATAACAAAAAAACTACAGTTCTCTATGATATAGTCAACCCAGATTTAATATTTCAAATGGCAGAACAAAATAAAGGATTTAATGACGGATTTAATGGTTTGAAAATTCTTACTATAGGTAGACTTGATTATCAAAAAGGATATGATATTGCTCTTGAAGCATGTAAATTAATGAAGGAAAAAGGGATGAATTTCCGATGGTATGTCCTCGGTAAAGGTAAACTACAAAAAGATATAGAAGATTATATCAAGATAAATAAGTTAGCTAATCACTTTATTCTTTTGGGGACAACTGGAAATCCTTATCCTTACATCAAAAAAGCAGACATTTATGTTCAAACTTCAAAGTTTGAAGGGTTTGGTCTTGCTATTGCTGAAGCTAGAATATTAAATACTCCAGTTGTAACAACAAGGTTTGATGCTGTTTACAATCAAATGATTGATAATAAAAATGGCCTTGTTGTTAATATGGATGGAAAATCAGTGTCAGAAGGTATTATAAAATTAGTAAAAAATAAAAGATTAAGGACATCAATTGTGAAATATTTGCAAATCGAAAAAAAGGGGAACACTGAAGATATCAATAAGTTTTATCAACTGATAGGATGATTTTTAATGCAAAAAGAAACTACGAAAAAAAAAATAATTTTTATGTTGATTAATATGAATATTGGTGGTACAGAAAAGGCTTTACTTAACATGATTTCAGAAATACCGACTGATGAATATGATATTACAATCCTCATGTTAGAAGAATATGGGGGATTTTTAAATTATATCCCCAAAGAAGGTATCAAAGTTCTGTATGTCGAAGGCTATGAGTATATTAAAGACCTGTACAATAACCCACCTAGAAAGGAAGCTTACAAATATTTAACTGAATGTAAAATAATGGAGTCTGTTGGTGTTATCTTTTTTCATTTTATTTCTAAAGTTATAAGGGATAGAAGTTTTTTCTTGAAATACGTATTACGAAATATCCCTATATTAGATAATTATTATGATGCTGCTATTGCATACGCGGGTCCAATGGATTTAATATCTTATTTTGTTTTAAATAAAATTCGGGCTAAGAAGAAGGCACAGTGGATACACTTTGATGTAACAAAAATTGATCTAAATAAAGAATTTATATACAAAATGTATAGGAAATTCAGTAAAGTTTTTGTTGTTTCTAATGAAGGAAAAGATAAATTCCTTAGCGTTCTACCATCCTTCGAAAATAAAGTCGAAGTTATTAGAAATATAGTTTCTCCAAATCAAATTATGAAACAAGCTAAAAGTGGAAAAAGTTTTGACGATGAATTTGATGGAGTAAGAATATTAACTATTGGAAGGTTAACTAGTGAAAAGGGTCAAGACCTGGCTGTAAAAGCATTAAGAAAGCTAATAGATAACGGGTATAATGTGAAATGGTATTGTATAGGAGATGGAAATTCTAAGGGTAAATATGAAAATTTAGTTAAGGATAATAAACTTGAGAACCAGTTTGTTTTTTTGGGGGCAATTCCAAATCCGTATGGTTATTTAGATAAATGCGATATTTACGTACAACCATCCAGACATGAAGGTTACTGTATCTCCATAGCAGAAGCTAAATGTTTAAATAAGCCTATTGTCACAACTGACTCTATCGGAGCAAAAGAGCAAATCAAAAATGGTATAAATGGATTAATTGTTAAGGCTCAAGAAGATGAGATATATAAGGGTTTAGTAAATTTAATAAATGATAAGAAATTATGTAACTATTTTAAAGAAAATCTCTCAAGGGAAAAAATTATCAATTATCCAGAAATAAATAAACTACTATCCTACCTTAATTAACTTGGGAAATATAAGGAGAATAAATACATGCCGAAAATTAGTATTATTGTCCCTGTTTATAATGTCGCAAAATATTTAAACCGATGCATTACTTCTATACTAGAACAAACATTTAGAGATTTTGAAGTAATTCTAGTAAATGACGGATCAATAGATAATAGCAAGACTATTTGTGAAGAGTTTGCACAAAAGGATAGTAGAATAAGGGTTATTAATAAAATAAACGGAGGTCTTTCGGACGCAAGGAATGCAGGGCTAAAAGTTTCTTTAGGGGAATTCATTGCTTTTGTAGATGGAGATGACTTTATTGATCCGAGAATGTATGAATACCTTTATAGATTAATAAAAGAGAATGATGCAGCTATAAGTACATGTAAAATTAAAAGTTATTATGAAGAGGATATAATAGAACAATCTTATATAAATATAGAAAGTTTGTATATTTTTGACAGTAGAACAGCGATCAAATGTTTATATAGCGGAGAGTTAACTGGATTTTCTGCCTGTAACAAACTTTTCAGCAAGAAATTATTCGAGAAACTAGAATTTCCCCAAGGGAGAGTTTACGAGGACGCTGCAATTATGTATCAATTATATGATAAAGCAAATAAAATAGTATCTATTGACCATGCTTTTTATTACTATCTCCGGAGGGAAAATAGTATAACAAGCTCTAAATTCTCAGAAAAAAGATTAGATATTGTTCAAAACTTTATTGAAACATATAGTTTTATGGAAGAAAAATATCCTGAAATCTGTGATCTCCTTGTAGCTCTGTATTTTTCTTCTTTAAGAAATATGATTGTTGATATCATAAATGAAAAAAGTGTAATTAAAAATATTAAATATATTTATATTGTAAGAAATCATATTAAAAATCAAAGTAGATTGATTTTGAAAAGTAACATTATACCATTAAGTAAAAAAGTTTTATCCCAGACTTTATTGTGGTTGCCAATATCAAGTATTTTCATCTATAAAGTACGTGTATCTTTTGAGCAATATTATCATAAAAAATATTAAATTATTGGAGTGTAGAGTATGAGTCAACAAATTCCAAAAATTATCCACTATTGCTGGTTTGGGCCAAAAAAAATGCCGGAAAATGTTTTGAAATGTATGGAAAGTTGGAGTGAATTTTTACCAGATTATAAGATAATCTTATGGAATGAAAAGAATTTTGATGTAAATTGCAACTTGTATGTTACGCAAGCCTATGAGGCACAGAAATACGCATTCGTTACTGACTACGTAAGATTATATGTACTCCTGAACTACGGTGGCATTTATATGGATACTGATGTTGAAGTGTTAAGGAATTTAGATCCATTTTTAGAGCATTCCGCTTTTTCAGGAACTGAAAGTGAAAAGTATGTCCCAACAGGAATAATAGGAGCAAAAAAGAATCATCCGTGGATAAAAAGGCTCTTTAGATATTACGATACAGCCAACTTTAAAAATTCTGATGGTAGTTTGAATCTTCGTACAAATGTTCAAGTTATAACTGAGATAACATTAAAAGAATATGGTTGGATACCAGAAGATAAGACTCAAAAAATTAAAGATGATGTCTACTTGTATTCTAGTGAATTTTTTTGCCCATATAATTGGTTGACAAAAGAATTAAAGTTAACAAACAATTCTTATTGTATTCATCATTTTCATGGTTCTTGGATAACAAGGAAATCTTTTATCTCAAGGTTAAGGTCTTCAATACATAATAGTTTATATACAATTTTGAATCATTTTTTGGGAAGAAAAAGGTATGAGAGTTTCAAGAAACTAATATTAAGAAGGAAATACTCTTAGGTGACCTTTATAATAAAACAATAGCTAAATGTTCATAAGAGAAAAATCATATAAAAATTGTATTTTTCATTGGGGTGTTAAAAAATTGAAAGAAACACTTGTAAAACTTTTAACTTTATTTAATAAACGGGAAAAGCAGAAATTGATATTCTTATTTTTGATGATGATAATTGCAGGATTATTCGAAACGATAGGCATTGGTTTAATAGTACCAATGGTTGGAATTATTACTAGTCCAGAATTAATTGACAGTAACAACGCCTTATCTTTTTTTTACAATTTATTTAATTTTAATTCTAAAGAAGCATTTATTATATTTTCTGTGATCTTTTTATTGCTTATATTTGTCATAAAGAATCTATTTTTACTATTTTTTAACCACACACAATATAAAATCATTTTAAATCAACAAGTAAAACTATCTAGTACACTTTTTGAAAAATATCTGACTAAACCATATGTTTTTCATCTTGAACGTAATACATCAAGTTTACTACGAAACATTAATGAAGAGGTACCTAAAGTTTTTCAAGGTATAATTATGTCAATTTTTCAATTACTTACTGAGAGTCTAGTGATTCTATTTATTTTTGTATTGCTAATTATTAATGCTCCACTAGCTACCATATCCGCTTCATTGTTGTTAGGTGGTAGCGTCTTTCTTTTTTTACAATATATAAAAAATAAAGTAACAAAATTAGGTAAAGAGCAACAAAAGGTAAGCGGGAGTGTAATTAAGTGGGTTAATCAAGGCTTAGGAGCTAGTAAAGAAGTAAAAGTACAAGGTAAAGAAAAGTTTTTTATTAATAAGTATTCTAATCAGGTTCAGATAAAGGCAGTAAATAGTAGAGTTATGAAAATGTATGAGTTAATTCCTAGGCTATTTATTGAGACATTATTGGTAGCCATTGTCCTTATAACAATGTTAATAATAATTTATAACGGATCAAGTACAACACAGGTAATATCGACTATGGCCTTATTTGCCATGTCTGCTTTTAGACTAATGCCTTCTATTAATCGGGTTATGGCCATGATAACAACTGTTAGATACAGTCTTCCGGCACTTACAGTTATTTATGATGATTTATATGATTTTAAACCTTGTTTAAATGAACAACAAAATGTCAACATAATAGATAGTTATCCCGAAATTAATGGATCAAGAATTTTCAAGGAATCAATAACTATGAATGAGGTATCTTTTAGTTATCCTAAACAAAGTGATTATGCTATAAAGGGTTTATCGCTAACTATTCCGATAGGCAAATCTGTAGCATTCATTGGAGAATCTGGTGCTGGTAAATCTACAATAGTTGATATTATTTTAGGTTTATATCAACCCCAACAAGGTTCAGTTCAAGTTGATGGGATAAATTTAAGCGACTTACAAACTTTATGGCAAAAGAAGATTGGTTATATACCTCAATCAATATTCCTTTCAGATGATACTATTAGAGGAAACGTTGCTTTTGGTATAGATGAGAAGCAAATTGATGACAATGCAGTGTGGAGAGCCCTAAATCAAGCACAAATGACTGGATTTGTAAACTCACTCCCAAATAAATTAGAAACAAAAGTAGGCGAAAGGGGAGTGCGATTATCCGGTGGACAACGTCAGCGAATAGGAATTGCTCGTGCTTTATATCATAACCCAGAAATTTTATTTATGGATGAAGCAACGTCAGCTTTAGACAATGAAACAGAAAAAGAAATCATGAGGGCAATTGATGGACTTAAGGGTCAAAAGACACTTATTATAATTGCCCATCGTTTAAGCACTATAGAAAACTGTGATATTGTTTATAAGATAAATAATGGGAGGTTAGTTGAAGTAGAAAACAAGTCATGGGAATTAGTCAATAGATCAAAAAATTTAGCTAATAATTAGATGTTTATAGAATTTATGGCAAATTAGTAAATGCCAGATGTGAATTATGTTATTTTTCTAAAAAAGGTAAAAAAAGGATTGTGGTTACTAATGGTAATATCAAAAGTTAGCGTAATTGTACCAATCTTTAATGCAAGGAATAAGTTACCTAGATGCATTTCGTCAATCCTTAAACAGACGTTTAAGGATTTTGAACTTATACTGGTAAATGATGGATCTACTGATAAAAGCTTGGAGATTTGCAAATACTTTCAAAATAAAGACAATAGAATTATAATAATAAATAAAGTAAATGAAGGTAGTGTCGCAACAAGGAGAAAAGGTGTAGAAGCAGCTAGCTCTGAATATATAATGTTTGTAGATGCTGATGACTGGATTCACAAATCCGCTATAGAAGTTCTTTATAATGAACTGATTAGTGAATCCTTAGATATTGTCGTATCAAATACATATTCAGTTTTAGGAAATGGATTTTTGTATAAGAAAACTAATGATAGTAAGTACTTTAAATTGGATAAAATATATACAAAAGATGAAATCAGGAACGAATTAGTTGTTGCTTATTTTCATGGGCACCCTTTCCCGGCATTTATGCACGGGAAATTGTATAAAAGAAGCTTACTCCTAGACTGTGGAAGTTTCTTAGAAAGGATTAGTTTTCTAGGGGATGATCTTTTTTATAATATGGAAATGCTATTAAAATCTAATAAAGTAAAGGTAATTAATAAACCATTATATTATTATAGGATAGGTGGATTGACAAGTAAGTTTATGCCTAATCTTTTTAAGGATGTAATTAACGGATTTCAGATACAAAAAGAAATAATAAATCAATATTATCTTCATTCATTTGAGAAACAAATGAATGGAATAAATATAATGCTTTTAAATACATTTAGAACCTGTGTTTATAATTTGTTCATTGGTAGTTTAAATAAGGAAGAGATTTGTCAGCAAATAGGAACTTATTTGAGAAATGAACTAATTATTGATAGTCAGAAAAATGAAGGGGTTAAAAAATATTTTTCAGATGAGTATTTAACCGCATTAAAGGAGAAAGACATTATATATTTCTACAAACTTGGAGAGGATATTTATAGGATGAAAAAGTATAAAAGTGCTTTAATTAACGGTGTATCAAAGATGCCTTTTTTTTAATAGGCAAATAATAATTTTCCTAATATGTAGTCAAAAATCTGGTTTTATATAAACTATCTAAATATTTGTTTTTGTCCATAATAATATGATCCCGAGACAAAAACCTTTTTATAAAAAATTCGATTTAGACTTGGCATTCATCATAGATCTAGCTATCTAGTGTAAACAGGAAATACAGCCTGATTTAGGTTATTTCATAAGTTCCCCTAGATAGACTCTAATTCGAATCCTTAAAGTGAAAAATTCCCTCGTTTTTGAATCTATATTGCTAGAGAACACTATTTCTTAAATGGTCGGAATTCATAGTTCTTTAGAAGATGTACTAATATTAGCCCGGATGTCATTTCCTAATTCCTCCAATATTTTAATTGAGATACGGGAGAGCACAAGGGATAGATCATTTTATTTTCAGTAACAATAATCAAGAAGTATTATAATTTTTCGATAGGGAAGCCTATCTAGTCTATAGTCATCAAACGGATGGTTTAGTGCAATTACATATACATTATTTTAAAAAATATAACTTGACCATTTATATCTTTATTGGGATTTTAGATTGACAAACTAATGGGATAATGATAAATTTACTTTATTCTAGTTGTTCTTAATAACGAAAATAGTTCTTCCAGGAGGTCTTTATGAGTGCAATCACTGGTATTTTAAATTTAAACAATAATCCCATATCTCCTGTGTATATAAACAATTTAATGGAACCCTTAGAAAAGTTCCCAGCAGATGATATGAGAGTCCTGATTAGAGATAACGTTGCTCTTGGCTGTTTGTCACAATGGATAACTCCTGAATCTGTTAACGAAATACTCCCATATTATAATAGCGAAAGTCAGTTAGCTATAACAGCCGATGCGATTTTAGATAATCGTGAGGATTTGTTTGAGAAACTACAAATAGATAATAAGAGTAGGTGTTTCATAACAGATAGTGAACTAATAATGCTTACCTACCAAAAATTTGGTGAAGAAGTTCCAAAGTATTTAATTGGTGAATTTACATTTATGATTTGGGATGAAAAAGAAAAAAAACTATTTGGTGCTAGAGATTTCTCTGGTAGTAGAACTCTTTATTTTAATAGAAGTGAATCACATTTTTCCTTTTGTACCATTATTGAACCATTATTCAAACTCCCTTTTGTAAAAAAGCAGTTAAATGAAGAATGGTTTGCAGAATATCTAACTATTCCTGGTATGAATGAGGCAGTAAATACATCTATCACACCTTTTAAAGAGGTTGAACAATTACCTCCCGCACATTGTATCAGGGTGCAAGGAGAAAATGTTCGGATTTCAAGATATTGTACAATTGAAACTAATTATACTCTTAAATTACAGACCAATGAAGAATATGAGGAGTCTTTTCGGGATGTGTTTCAGACAGCTGTAAATTCTAGGCTTAGAACTAAACGAGAAGTGGGAGCGCATTTGAGTGGAGGGCTTGACTCAGGAACGGTAGCTAGTTTTGCAGCAAAGTCTTTATTGAGAGAGAAAAAGGCTTTACATACATTTAGTTATATACCATCGAATGATTTTAAAGATTGGACACCATTAAATAAGGTAGCTAATGAAAAACCATTTATTAAATCAACAGTAGATTTTGTAGGGAACATCAAGGATTACTACTCTGACTTTAAAGATGTAAATCCACTTAAAGAGGTTGATGACTGGCTTGAAATTATGGAAATGCCCTATAAATTTTTTGGTAATTCTGTTTGGATAAAAGGTATCTTTGAATTAGCAAGTGAAAAAAATGTTGGAATCCTTTTAAATGGTGGCAGAGGTAACCTAAGTGTCTCATGGGGTCCTGCTATGAATTATTATGCACTCCTCCTAAAAAGGATGAAATTCATAAAACTTTATAGGGAGTTGAATAAATATAGTAAGCGAGTTGGGGGAAATAGGTTACGGCGCATTCCTATTCTAAGTCGAATAGCGTTTCCACAGATAAGTAATGTTATTGGAGATAATGAAATCCATCATTTCCCATCTATTATTAATCCTGAATTAGCTTCGAGAACAAGAGTGTATGAAAAACTTAATGATTGTGGAGTTAATATATCTGAGCCTACTTATGGTGAAGATGTCTTTGAGATTAGAAAGAGGCACTTCAAAGAATTATATACATGGAATGCGACTGGAACATTGGGGACAAAACTTTCTCTGCGTTATAAGATATGGAAGCGTGATCCCACAAATGATATTAGAGTTATTAGGCATTGTTTGTCTTTACCAGAAGATCAATATGTTCAAAACGGTCTCGATAGATCTCTAATACGTAGATCCACAAAGGGGTATCTACCAGATGATGTAAGGCTGAATCATATTCGGGGTGCTCAGGGAGTAGATACAATACATAGAATGCTTCCTTATTGGGATTCTTTTATTAATGAACTTGATGAGATTTCTAAAGACTCTATAATGTCAGACATATTAAATAAGGTAGTTATTAAAAAAATAATTAAAAAAGTAAGATTCGACCCGAAACCAGAGTTGTCTCTAGATCCTGATTTTTGGGTGTTAATGCGTTCCTTAGTAATCTACCGTTATATAAAAATACATTATTGAAGGGAGGTGAAATTATGAAGAAAGAATGGAAAAGTCCTGTATTAGATGTGCTTAATATTAATTCAACGATGGCTAGTAGTTCATGGGGAGCTTATGATGAAGGTTTCAATGAAAATTTAGAGCATGATCAACAAACTGGCCCTCATCATTCCTAAAAATATTGCTTAAAATAATGCCCTTATACAGAAACACAATTGTATAAGGGCATTAATTGTTAAATTATTAACAAGGGACAAGATTTCAAATACTTTAACAGACCATACAATTTCTTCGTCGACCTAATTTATCTTTTAATATTATAAAGTGATGACTCTAATGCTATACCCCACTTTCTCCTTCTTCAATCTAAAATTAATCCATAATCTCAGGGTGGAAAACATTGACACAATGAATAAAAATTGTTATTTTAGGTATAAGGTTGTTCTTTTTAAAGAACATATGTTCAAATTATTCATTTTAACATTCGATATTCATTGATTTTAAGTTCTTTTTAAAGAAAAGCACATATTTTGTTATGATTGGGGGCAAAGCATGAGTGCGATTACAGGAATTGTAAACTTCTGCAGACAACCTGTAGACCCTAATGACAGTAATGGAATTATGAAGTATCTAGAAAAATACCCATCAGATGATGTGAAAATCTGGAAAGGGAAAGGTGTTTTTCTGGGGTGTCATTCACAATGGATAACACCTGAGTCTATAGGTGAAGTTTTACCATATTATTGTTATGAAAGTAAATTAACAATCACCTCAGATTCAATAATTGATAATAGAATAGATCTTTTTGATAAATTACAAATTGATAGTGAGTATAGAAAATTCATATCAGATAGCCAATTGATTTTATTAGCATATGAGAAATGGAAAGAGGATGCACCCCAACATTTAATTGGAGATTTTGCTTTTATGATTTGGGATGAGAAAAAAAACAAACTTTTTGGAGCTAGGGACTTTTCTGGTGCGAGAACCCTTTATTACTATAATTCTAATGATAAATTTGTGTTTTCAACTGCCTTAGGTCCATTTTTCACCCTACCCTATATTAAGAAGCAGCTAAATGATCAATGGATAGCAGAATTTTTGGCTGTTCCAGGAATGGCTGATGCCTTAGATCCTCGAATAACAGTTTACAAAAATATTTATCAAATCCCACCATCACATTCAATTTCAGTTAAAGATGGTGAAGTAAAGTTAACTAGATATTGTAATATACAAAATATAGAAAAATTAAAATTAAAATCAGATGAAGAATATGAAGAAGCTTTTAGGGATGTTTTTAAAACAGCAGTAAAATCAAGAATCCGAACCTTTGGAAAGGTTGGGGTGCGTTTAAGTGGTGGGCTTGATTCTGGTACAGTTGCTAGTTTTGCAGCAGATGAGTTGAGAAGAGAAAGCAAGAGATTATACTCATATAGTTATGTTCCAGAATGTGAATTTGTTGACTGGACTCCTAAAAATCTTTTACCAGATGAGAGACCCTATATTGCAAACACTGTAAATCATATTGGAAATATAACAGCAAATCACTTGGACTTTAAAGGAGAAAATCCTTTTAGTAAGATTGACAGCATTCTAGATTTGATGGAATCACCATATAAGTTTTTTGAAAATTCGTTTTGGTTAAATGGTATTTCTGAAAAGTCAAGTAAAGATGGCATAAAAATACTATTAAATGGTGCACGAGGAAATCATTCCATTTCTTTTGGTTCACCAGCTTTGAACATAGATTACTATGCCAATATGCTTAAAACATTCCGTTGGTATAAACTTAATCAAGAATTGGAATCTTTTTGTGAAAATTTTAGAACAGGTAAGAGCGTTATTTTACCTATTTTATATAAAGAATTAAGACAAAGTATATTTAGTAGAACTCATGGAATTTTTAAGACATCTGGGAATTCCTTCTACTCTTTATTAAATCCAAAACTTGCAAATGAAACTAATATAAAAGAGAAATTACGTGAGCATGGGATTAATAATCATTCTATGAGTGAAATTGAACTAAGAGATAATCACTTTAAAGGACTTCATTCTTGGAATACAACTGGAACAGCAAATACAAAGTTATCTTTGAAATATTCACTAATGGAACGTGATCCAACAAATGATATACGCGTAATTCGCTTTTGTTTATCAGTTCCCCATGAACAATATATAAAAGGGGGCCTAGATCGATCATTAATACGAAGAGCAACTAAGAGCATTCTACCTGATACAGTAAGATTAAATAATCAAACACGTGGGATACAAATAGCTGAAGTAATTAATAGAATGGAGAGCACGTGGCCACATTTTGTCAATGAGTTAAAATCATTAATAGAGGACCCTATGGTTGAACATCTTTTTAATTTAGACGTTATAAAAAATGCAACAAAAAAGATATCAAGTACTCCTAAACCTTTTACTATTTTCGACTCGAATTTTCGAATGTTAACTCGAAGTTTGGTTGTTTATAGATTTATTAAAAACCAACTATGAAGCAAAGGAGGTGATAGTATGAATAAAAATCAATGGAAAAAACCTGTTTTAGAAGTTTTAGACATTAATTTGACTATGGGAGGGAACGGGACCGGTTATGCAGATTGCTGGGACACTACTGATGTAAGAGGTTATGATAAAGGAAAAGGTCATGATGACGATGGTGAAATGAACCCAGGAATTTATAAGCAAGGACAATGTGCGAGTTAGCAGGAGATCGACCCTTACTAAATTTTAACAGTTAATAAGGGTCGTTACTTATGAAACAATGAATTTTGCTTAACTGGGGGATAAAAGATGGAAACTGTGACTAAGTATAGCTATAGAGCTTTCGGACTTAATATTGTAAGTGATATTCAAATTGAGGAACTTCAAAAAACAACCATACCAGATAGTGAAAGTAACATTTTTATTGAATTGGGTGATCTATCAATGGTTTGGGAAGAAAGCATAAAAACAACTGAATATTTCGTGATAAAAGAGGATTATATTTTTGTTCATATTCCAAAAGTAGCAATTTTTAAAATACAAAAGGGTAATAACATAATAGTATCGCCTATTTCTCCTATTAAGATGGATGCAATTAGGTTGTATTTACTAGGAACTTGTATGGGATCTATTTTAATACAGCGTGGGATACTTCCCTTACACGGAAGTGCAATAGAAGTTAATGGTAAAGCTTATGCGATAGTTGGCGATTCTGGAGCAGGAAAATCTACTTTAGCGTCTGCGTTTTTAAGAAGAGGTTTTAGACTTATTAGTGATGATGTTATCCCGGTGTCACTTTCTAAAGATAATATACCAATGGTAACACCAGCATACCCTCAGCAGAAGCTTTGGCAAGAAAGTCTCACAGAATTTGGAATCGAATCAACCAATCTCCGTCCAATTATCGATAGAGAAACAAAATTTGCAATCCCTGTGCCTAATCAATTTGTTAATCAACAACTACCTTTAGCTGGTATTTTTGAGTTAGTTAAAACTAATAATGAGGAAATTGTTATAAAAGAAGTAAAAAACCTAGAACGTCTACAAAAATTGTTTTACCATACATACCGAAATTTCTTGATTGAACATGCTGGACTATTAGAATGGCATTTTTCATTTATTACCAGATTATTAAATGATATAAAAATTTATCAAATTAAAAGGCCAGTAAGTTATTTTACTGCTCACAACATAACTACATTAATTTTACAAACTATCGAACAGGAGGTTGAGGTTTCTTATGATATCTAATGAAACAATAAAAGTAATTGATACTGTAATTCAAGGGAATGGAAATATTGTTAGTGATATGGGGGAAGAAAAAGTAATGCTTAGCGTTTCAAAGGGGAAGTATTATAATTTGGGGGAAATTGGTGGTTATATTTGGGATTTGATTGCTAAGCCTCTTGAAGTCAATAAAATTATTGAGGAACTAACATCTTTATATGAGGTTGAAAGTGACGTCTGCGAGGAACAGGTAATTTCTTTTTTAGAACATTTACTTAGAGAAGAACTAATCGTGATTAAATAATTATTTAATAGAGGTGGCAATTCTATGTTAATACTTAGAAAAATTAAAAGTTTCCTATCAATCGAACCCGCCTCAAAACTAATGCTAGCTGAAGCTTATCTATTTTTAGGGTTAGGACGATTTTTGAAACTTCTACCATTTTCAAAAGTTGCACTATCATTGGGCGAACATATGGAAGAAACTACTTACAATGGGGATGGAAATCAGAGGGAACTTCATAAAATCTCTAGTGCAATACATCTGATGAGCAGATACACCTTCTGGGAAAGTGAATGCCTTGTTAAAGCGATAGCAGGTATGAAAATGCTGGAAAGAAGAAATATTGAATGTACTATGTATCTAGGGACTGCAAGAGATGGAGACGGAAAAATGATTGCACATGCATGGTTACGAAGTGGCCCATTCTATATTTCTGGCTCTGAGGGGATGGAACGATTTACAGTAGTTGGTATCTTTGCAAAAAAGATGAATAACCGAATGATAAAGGGTGAGAGTATTGGTTAGGGATAAAGTCATTGATTGTACAACACTACCAAAGGAACTTATTACCATGCTTGAGTTAATAAGGGAAGAGAACTTCAAAAATAAGATTGATCGAATAATCTGGCATGAGTTTCTTGAACTAGCTCTTCATCATCGACTTTATCCAATCTTATTTTCTAAATTGAAAGAAACTGATAAAGACATTGTACCAGATTCAGTCATTCAATCTTTTATACAATATTTTAGAAGAAACACTTTTTCTATGTTGCAGCTATGCGGCGAGATGGAAACTGTAGCAAAGCTTTTAACTGAAGAAGAGATATGTCCTCTGTTTTTAAAAGGTCCAGTACTAGCTACTGATTTGTATGGTGATATTTCCTTAAGAACATGTGGGGATTTAGACATCTTAATTCCGTTCGATAAGCTTACACAGACAGAAGCCATTCTCTTAAACCAAGGGTATGAAAAGGATGAGTATATACAAACTGTACTTGATGATTGGAAATGGAGACACCATCACTTTACATACTTTCATCCTAAGAAAGGTATTAAATTAGAGATTCATTGGCGCCTGAATCCTGCACCCGGAAAAGAACCAACCTTTGTGGAGCTATGGCATAGAAAGCGCCAAAGCACCATTACTAGTTATCCTATCTACTTTTTAGGAAAAGAGGACCTATTTTTCTTTTTGTCCACACATGGAGCACGTCATGGATGGTCTAGATTAAGATGGTTAATGGATATCCACCAACTTACAAAAAAAGAGTTAGATTGGGATTTTATCTATCATCAATTAAGAAAGTATCAGTGTGTTCATATCGGTGGTCAAGCTTTAATCTTAAGTTCAGATCTGTTTAAAACAGATTTGGTAGAAAAGATGGAACCACTATTAAAGGGAAATGCAAAGAAACTTGCTCAAGCTGCTATATTTTACATAGAACAGAAAGTGAATTTACATACAGATCCAGTTCCGAGAGATATTGCCCACTATCATTCACGGCATTTGTATTCATTAATGTCGTTTCGACAAAAATGCTGGTATTGGTTAAGCGTGTGCCATCCTTATTACACAGATGTTGAAACATTACCATTACCGAAAAAGCTTCATTTTTTGTATTATCCGTTACGCCCATTTCTCTGGATGTGGAGGAGAAGTAAAGGTCATGCACTACCATAGGAGGATTACCAATGAATCATGTTTTGTATTTTTTTAAACAGTTACAGACTTATGCCGGGAAGAAGTTATATGGTAATCTCGTGGGAATGTTGATTATTAGTTTATTAGATGGTATTGGGATTTTAATGTTAATTCCTCTTATAAGTGTAAGTGGTATCATTAACATAAATACAGAAGCTTTACCAGTTTCATTTGTCTTTGAATTCTTAAATAAAATCCCAACAGCTTTAAGCTTATCCATCATTTTAGGCGTTTTTTTAGTCGTTAATATACTTCAGAATCTTGTTCAACGATTCTTAACGATACAAAATGCTGACATTCAACATGGCTTCTTTAGAGAGTTAAGACTTGAAACATATCAGCTTTTATTACAGTCAAATTGGAATTTCTTTTTAAAGAAACGAAAAACAGATCTAATTAATTCTTTGACTGCTGAGCTAGCACAAGCAAGTGCGGGAACAAATACTTTTTTACAATTGGTTACTGGGGTGATCTTTACAATCATTCAGGTTAGCATTGCTTTCTTTTTATCACCTCAAATTACGATATTTGTGTTGATTAGTGGTCTTATACTTTCATTATTTTCAAGAAAATTTATAAAAAAATCTCAGGCATTAGGTAGTCGAAATTGGGAGTTCGGAAAAGAGTTCTTAGCTGGTATTACAGATACTTTCAATGGCATTAAGGAAGTGAAAAGTAACAATCTTGAAGAGTCCCGAATGAAGTGGTATGGGAAATTGACTCAGAGAATGTATGATGAACAAATGGAATATACAAAATTAAAATCTGCGTCTCAATTTTATTATAAAGTTGCACAAACAGTATTAATTGCCTTATTTGTGTTCTTTGCGATTCAGTTCTTTCATGCTCAAGCGGCTCAATTAACATTTATTACGATTATCTTTTCAAGGCTATGGCCAAGAATAACTGGGATTCAATCAAGTCTTGAACAGATTGCCACATTTGCTACGCCATTACGCTCGGTTATAAATCTTCAGCAAGAATGTAAAGCTGCAAGAGAAATAACATCTGATATGATAAAAAATGTTCAACCCGTTCGTATTAAAGAGGAGATGGAGCTTACTCGTGTACACTTTCGTTATAACGAAAGTCAATCAACCTATGCTTTAAATAACATCAATCTAACTATCCCATCAAACCAGATGACTGCAATCGTAGGCCCATCTGGAGCGGGAAAGAGTACCTTAATCGATTTACTAATGGGACTTAATCGACCTGAAAAAGGGGATGTATTAATCGATGGTGTTCCATTATCAAGTGACAATCTACTTTCATTAAGAAGGTCAATTAGTTATGTCCCACAAGATCCATTTCTATTTAATACTAGTATAAGAGAAAACCTTCTGATTATCTCACCGGAATCAACGGAAAGAGACCTTTGGGAGGCGTTAGATTTTTCGTCAGCTGCTGAGTTTGTTAAAAAACTTCCACAAGGTTTAGATACGATTATTGGAGACCGGGGAATTCGTTTATCAGGGGGAGAGCGTCAACGTCTTGTTCTTGCCCGGGCAATATTACGTAAGCCATCAATCTTGGTTCTTGATGAAGCAACAAGTGCTTTGGATTCAGAGAACGAAGCCAAAATTCAAGAAGCGCTAGATCGGTTAAAAGGAAAGTTAACAATAATTGTGATTGCCCATCGTTTATCAACAATCCGGAATGCTGATCAGGTTATAGTTCTTGATCAAGGAAAAATTGTTCAAAAAGGCGGTTTTATTCAGCTTGCAAAAGAAAAGAAAAGCATGTTTAGTAATCTGTTAAGTAAGCAAATGGGAGTAAATGTAATGGACACTCATGGTTAATCTGAGTGTCCATTCTCGCTTTGGATAAGTATTAATTTATGATAATTAACTTTTTGATAGTAATGTTGTTTTAATGTTTTGTGTAAACAATCTTTAAATAAAGTGTAATGATATGCATACATTATTTTATGGTATGTATCTTTTAAGTTTTTAAATATATATCTAAATAATGAAGACATATAAATAACCTCCTTATTTATTTATATGAAACAGAAAAGATAGAATATGAAATTTAATTTTATATAAAGTGTTAGGAGTTTTAAAATGAACCTCATCAGTATCAATATCTGTAGACTAGTCCCCATTATTTACATGTCTTGGATTTGGCTTCAATCTGCTAAATTTAACCCATCATCTATTGAACATGTTTTCTATGATTTAGACTTTAAGGTCATTTTACTCATTGGTGGGACACTAGAGTTTGCCCACCTCATCGAATTCGGAATACTGTATGTATTTTTGATTGTAGCATTTCTTACTTTAGGGCCACTTACTAAAAAAAAGGAAGTCGCTGCATTAATTATTGCCATTACATACTCATTTATTGATGAAATTCATCAGTACTATGTTCCATACCGTTCATTTTCTCAGATTGATATGGTTAAGAACTTAATCGGGATTTGGTTTTTCTGGTGGCTTGTAAGAAGGACATATTATAATAGAAACTCGAAATTAGGTGCGTTTTTTCGAGGGATACAGTAAGAAAAGAAAAAAGGTGTCTTACATATTTAATAAGAAAAAAGCGTTATTGACTTTATATCAATAAACGCTTTTTCTTGCTATCGTGTCGGGAAGTCCTTTTTTATAAAAATTGAATTTTGTGGAGTGCCTGTTGGCTTCATTTTACCATTTTTATCGAAAATAGGGGATGCATAATCATTTTGGTTATAATCCCCGTATACTTTATACTTACTAGATAGAATTGTATCTAACAATGAATATTGAGAATAATGAATAACTAGTAGACCTCCTGGCTTTAGCAATCTGTCAAGTTCAATTATTTGTTTCTCAAATTTATCAAACGGATATATGTGTTTTAGATTGGTAATACCTGTTTCTTTGATATGGTGAGGTTTTCGTTGAAGAACTGCCATACAAAAAATGGCATCATATTTTCCATGCTTCTCAAGTTCACTTGTTGTTGAATAGATAAATGATATTTTATCATCGACAGTAAGCTTTTTACATATAGCAAGACTGCTTTTATTAACATCTGCTCCTATAATGCGTGAGTTGGTAAAATATTTTCTCAGAGTCATAACCTCTTCTCCAGTTGAACATCCATAAGAGAGCATCTTTATATTTTTATCTCCAAAGTATTCTTTTGCAGCTGAGAAAATGACTGGATAACGATCCATAAAAGTGAGTGACGTTGTTTGATGAACATTTTTAGAATTAAATAATTGCATTAGAAGAATTGACCTGTAATTTTGGTCTACAAAAAACCGTCTGAAGTTATTAAATAAACTCCATGTGATATAAACTAAAGAAACGATATTTCTAATAAAAATGTTCTTTGAATTTCGTTGAAGGCGAAGGTTTTGTTTTGTGTTGCTAATTACGCTCATTATATCCTCTCTTTTCTTCGGGAAAATGTGTTAACGAAGAGTTAATAATATAATGATAACATTGTTCTTCATTAAGAACAAGTTGTTAATTTAAGTCTCATAAAATTGAAGTGTCTAAGTACTTGTTAAATTAATTCCCAAAATAAAAAAAGCGTCTGTTGATCTTACTATCAATAGTCGCTTTTTGCAGTTTATTCTTATTTATTTTCTGCTCTCCATTTATTAAATTCCAGATATTCACGAAACTGATCTTTTGTAACTCCAGATTTCATGGCCTCTTTAACAAGGTTAGCCCACTCGCTGTCAAGCTCTGCAGGATCATTGATCTCGCCATCTAGCAACGTATTCACTGAAACTCCGAGGACGGAGGAGATTTTTTCTAGGAATTGAATTGAAGGGTTTGATTGGAGGTTGCGTTCAATCGAGCTTAGATAAGATTTAGCAACTCCAGCTCTTTCTGCTAGTTCTGAGAGTGATAGTTTTCTTTGTAATCTGTAATTTTTGATGCGTTGACCAATCATTATGTATGTCACCTTCCCTTAATTTTGATTATAACATATTAGAACCAATTTTCTATATTTTGATTAATTGAAAATTTCTTCACATCCAAAGATGGCTATAATCTCGGAAGGGTTTAAATGAAAAAAAACCAGCTATATAGGTACAATTATAGCAGGTTGGTAGTGTTATGTATTGTATTATGCTCGAATATTAAATATATGTAACAGCCTTATTTCCGCTTGTAAAAAACTCTCTGATTTCTTCGACTGACATGCCGATTTCCAAGGCATATAGAATTAAGTCAACCCACTCCTCGTCCAAATCATTTGCTTTAAAAACTCCATTGCTTGCCATTGTATCTCCCCCAAAATACGTAGTATCTGAGGCAGCCCAGCCGTCATCGTTATAACTATAACCTTAGACCCGTGACTTTGCGTCCTTTTTTTTCAAAAAGTTTGCCTTTCACTGAATTTCCCCTCAATGAATATATGACTGAACTAGCAGGTATATGTCGATTTTATATGTATAATGGAAGTATATCCCTTTTGAAAGAGAAATAGTGTTGAACTTTGTCGACAAAATAAAAATTTTACAAATACTTTAAATAAGCGCTTTCAAGACTAAAGTTATATTTCTTTATGATATTGATGTGTCTAAATACCTGAAAATTTCGTTAAATGGTTCAAGATAGGGGATTATTTGTAAGTTGATGGTGTTAATTAGGAGAAAATGTCGATAAGTTTTTTGTCATAAAAGGCTCAAGTCGGAAATAGGGGGAGAGACCTACTCCAACTTGAGCCAAAACACCTAGTTCATCATTGCTTGTGGAGTTAAGTAAAACAATCCACCATTTATGATTTCAATTTTTACCTTTGGTTCATATTGCTCTCGTAATGCTTCTTTTTCCGTTTCATAGCTTTCTGGTTTTTCTTCAAGATCTTCATAAAAATGATTCAGTAACTCGAGATCTTCATTCCAACGTTCACGAGCAGCATCTGCCCAGGAGTGATCATCACTTTCGACAAAACCACGGATATATTGCTGCAATCGATTTAACCCGCTTTTATGCTTGATAAGTGGACTCATTGTAAAACAATAGTCTGGAATCTTTGGGGTTAACTCAAGCTTTTCCAATCGGTCTTGGAAGTTTTCTAATATACTTCCGCTTATTAAATGAAGGCCAAGAGACATCAAAATATCTCGTTTTCGATCACATTGATAAGAGATTTTCGCATTAATTCCTAACCAAGGGTGTAACGGAATATTGTTTGGGACCGTCTGCTGCACGTTTTGATATAAGCGCATATATCCGGCTAATTGTTTAGTCGACTGGAAAATTTGATGCAACCTCGGTGCGCCAAAATGAATGAGTTCACCCTTTAAATCCTTAGGTGCTTTTTCTTGGTCTGTAATCAAGGTGAGGGCATAAGGGTTAGGGATACCACCTGTTTTCTCAAGATAGTGCCAATAAAAAGGACGGTTCATAAGCTGTTTATCAAGCTCTACAGTTAGTTGAACGGTCATATGCCCGGGTGCACTCTCTGTAATTTCACAATGATTAGAGGTGAAATACCGCTCTAGAAAGCTATGAATTTCCGCTTGCTGCATGTGGCTCATCTCCTTCCTCTTCTTCTGCATAATTTAAAATTGAGGTTAAATTGTCCATTTTAATACGCATTTCGCCTTCACTTTTTGAATGAAGTAAAATATCTTGAACATGTTCCTCAAGATTTCCAATATCCAGCTTTGTTAAGATTTCATCTAATTGTCCAACAACACGTTCAAACAGATTTATTTTTTCATAAAGAAGCTTTAAAATATGTTCTTCAACGGTGTTGGCAGTGGAGAAGTTGTAAATCTTCACGTCGTTTTCCTGTCCTAATCGGTGAATACGACCAATTCGTTGTTCCAGTCGCATTGGATTCCATGGTAAATCATAATTAATCAGATGGTTACAGAATTGAAGGTTAATTCCTTCACCACCAGCTTCAGTTGCAATCAGAACTTGGGCATGGTTTTGGAATAGCTGCTTCATCCAATCCTTTTTCCCACGCTTAAAGCCTCCGCGGAAGGGAACAGACGAGATTCCGTTTTGTTGTAAAAACCACTGCAAGTACATTTGAGTGGCACGATATTCTGTGAAAATAATCACCTTGCCATCAATCTGCTTAATTAGTTCTAATGCTTTTTCTGCCTTGGAATTGGTTTGCACTTGTTCAACTTTCTGCATTAAGTGCATCACCATATCTTCAGGGATGTTGATGTTTTCATCGTTATTTTTTTCAAGCATTTTCTTTAATGTAAAAAAGACTGCTTCACGACTACTGCATGCTTCACGTTGTAATGTCATGATTGCAAAGCTACTTGTTATGCCGCCCTGACCACGAAACTCAGAGATGCTATCATATAATTCGCGTTCTGACTCTGAAAACTCAATTGGTACTGTTTCAACCTTCCGTTTTGTCCATTCAATCCCAGTATCACTACGACGATTACGAATCATCACCTTATTAACAAGATTCTTTAAATGTTGATCTTCTTGAAGGGATCTACTTTTCTTCTTCCCATATGATTCATCGAAATAAGTTTGGTTACCTAAATGACCTGGTTTTAATAATGACACAAGATTAAATATCTCTTCTACTCGATTTTGAATAGGTGTTGCTGTAAGAAGTAAGCAAAATCTCTTTTTTAAGCTTTGAGCAAATTCATAGTTTTTCGTTTTATTGTTTTTGAGTTTATGTGCTTCATCGATAATAATCATGTCATAGTTTTGTTCAAGCACGATTTCTCGATGCGGACTTCGTTTCGCTGTATCTATAGAAGAAACAACAACATCACATTGCTCCCAAACATAGCTTTTCTTTTGCTCAACAGCAGGGATATAGAACTTTTGCTGTAATTCTGCTGCCCATTGAGACACGAGAGAAGCGGGAACAAGAATTAATACTTTTTTAACCAACCCACGAATCATGTATTCTTTTAAAATTAACCCGGCTTCAATTGTTTTCCCAAGACCCACTTCATCTGCAAGAATGGCTTTGCCGTTCATTTGTTCTACCACTTGCTTTGCGACTTCAAGCTGATGTGGAAGTGGAGTTAAGTGGGCTAAGTGCCTTGGTGCCTGTAAGCCTTCAAATTCTGGAATGGTAACATGCTTTTCAACTTCATAAGCAAGCTTATACAATTCCCAGCTCGCCCACGGGCCGTCTTCATCAATGCGCTGCAAAAAGCCGTCTTCCCATGTATGATCAAACTCGGTCGTGACCTTCAACATTTTTCAGTCCTTTCACGTTAGTTTGCTAGATAATTCACCAATATACAGGTGAAACCGAATGAGTATATTTAATATGTAATTGATTGTGTGTAAAACACGAACGATACTTAAAGAAAATATTGTTTCGTTCATGTAAAATGTTATTGCCCAATGTACTCTTTTAATGGTAGGATGAGATTAGCAAAAAGTTGTCACAAATTAGACTATATTAGGATAGTATTACCAAGTTTCCCAAAATTATATATGCGCGGATGAGAACTAGGGGAGAGACTGCCAAATTGGTGGCGCCGAAGGAGCAAGTGGGAAGACCATGAATCTCTCAGGCAAAAAGACTCTATTTTGACGCAACTCTGGAGAGTGTCTATTTTATAAGAAGTAGACCACCAAAGGGGAAAGCCGAAAAAACGGTAAACTTTCAGGTGCCAGGACAGAGAACCTTCATATTAGTTATGGGGTTTCTCTGTCCTTTTTTGTGCATTAAAACAAAGATTTATAGGGGGATGGCACTTTGACTGAATTAAAACGCACACCATTATTTGATGTTTACGCTAAATATGGTGCAAAAACAATTGACTTTGGTGGCTGGGATCTTCCGGTTCAATTTTCTAGTATTAAGGATGAACACGAAGCGGTAAGAACGAAGGCTGGTTTATTCGATGTTTCTCATATGGGTGAAATCGAAGTAAAAGGTACTGATAGTCTTGAGTATCTTCAAAAAATGATGACAAATGATGTTTCTCTATTAAAAGACGGCGGTGCACAATACACTGCAATGTGTTATGAAAATGGCGGGACTGTAGATGATCTTTTAGTTTATAAAAAAGCTGACAATGATTATCTATTAGTTGTAAACGCAGCAAACATTGAAAAAGATTTCGCATGGTTACAAGAACATGTATCTGGTGATGTCAATGTTGTGAATATCTCAAATGAAGTTTCACAGCTTGCACTACAAGGTCCACTTGCTCAAACGGTTCTTCAAAAGTTAACATCAACAGACTTAAATGAAATTAAAGTGTTTAAATTCAAGGACAACGTTGAAGTGGCTGGTAAAAAAGCACTTGTATCTCGAACTGGGTATACAGGTGAGGATGGTTTTGAAGTATATTGCCATCATAGTGATGCGATTACCCTTTGGGATGAAATTTTAGCAGCAGGAAAAGAAGAAGGTGTACTTCCGATTGGACTTGGTGCACGTGATACATTACGTTTTGAAGCGAATCTAGCACTTTATGGCCAAGAGCTATCTAAGGACATAACGCCAATCGAAGCAGGAATTGGTTTTGCGGTTAAAACAAATAAAGAAGCAGATTTCTTCGGTAAAGCTGTTTTAAAGCAGCAAAAAGAAGAGGGTGCTCCTCGTAAGCTTGTTGGAATCGAGATGATCGATAAAGGAATTCCGCGTCATGGATATGAAGTGTTTGTTGGTGAAGAACAAGTCGGTGAAGTAACGACGGGCACACAATCTCCAACATTAAAGAAAAATATCGGTCTTGCGCTTATTAAAACTGAGCTTGCTAGCTTAGGAACAGAGGTTGAGGTGCAGGTTCGTAAAAAGAGATTAAAAGCAGTCGTTGTTGCTACTCCATTTTATAAGCGTCCTAAAAAATAACTCACTTACCAATTGAAAGGGGTATGTATATCCATGAAACATCGTTACTTACCTATGACAGAACAAGATAAAAATGAAATGCTTCAAACCATTGGAGTAGATTCTGTTGATGAGCTTTTTAAAGATATTCCTGAAAGTGTACGTTTCCAAGGTGAATATAATATTAAGCCTGCGAAAAACGAAGCGCAATTAATGAAGGAACTTGCAGCAATGGCTGCGAAAAATGCGGATTTAAGAACAAATGCGAGCTTTTTAGGAGCTGGAGTGTATGACCACTATATGCCAGTTATCGTTGATCATGTGATCTCGCGTTCTGAATTTTATACTGCTTACACACCATACCAACCAGAAATTTCGCAAGGGGAGCTACAAGCGATTTTTGAATTCCAAACAATGATTTGTGAATTAACAGGAATGGATGTAGCGAACTCTTCAATGTATGATGGCGGAACAGCTTTAGCAGAAGCAGCTATGTTAGCAGCAGGTCAAACAAAGCTAAAGAAAGTTCTGATTTCTGGTGCCGTTCATCCGGAATCAAAAGCAGTTGTTAAAACGTATGCGGCAGGTCAATACATTGAAGTGGTTGAGGTGCCTGTTAAAAATGGTGTAACAGATTTAGCGGCTCTTGAAGAAGCAATGGATGAGTCTGTAGCTTGCGTGATTGTTCAATACCCGAACTTCTTTGGACAAATCGAACCTTTGAAGGACATTGAAAAAATTGCTCATACTGGTAAAAGTATGTTTGTTGTTTCAAGTAACCCACTTTCACTTGGTGCATTAACACCTCCAGGAAAGTTAGGTGCTGATATCGTTGCAGGTGATGCTCAACCATTTGGAATTCCAACTGCATTTGGTGGACCACACTGTGGATATTTTGCAGTTACTTCAAAATTAATGAGAAAAGTACCTGGCCGTTTAGTTGGTCAAACCGTTGATGAAGATGGTAAACGTGGATTTGTATTAACATTACAAGCACGTGAGCAACATATCCGCCGTGATAAAGCAACATCGAACATTTGTTCAAACCAAGCGTTAAATGCATTAGCAGCATCTGTTGCGATGACGGCTCTTGGGAAAAAAGGTGTAAAAGAAATGGCGACTCAAAATATCCAAAAAGCTCATTATGCGAAAAAGCAATTTGAAGAGAATGGTTTTGAAGTAGTGTTTGCTGGTGCATTTTTTAACGAGTTTGTTGTGAAATTAGATAAGCCGGTTAAAGAGGTTAATGCTGAATTAATTCAAAAAGGTATCATTGGAGGATATGACTTAGGTCGTGATTATCCTGAGCTTTCAAATCATATGCTTGTAGCAGTAACTGAGCTACGTACAAAAGAAGAAATTGACACACTTGTTGCGGAAATGGGGGGCACACGCCATGAGTAATCAAGATCAAGCTTTAATTTTTGAAATAACAAAAGCAGGTCGTGTGGGCTATAGTTTACCAGAGATGGATGTACCGGAAGTAAATATTGAAGAATTGATCCCAACAGATTATCTTCGCGTAGAAGAACCAGAGCTACCAGAAGTGTCTGAACTTGATATTATGCGTCATTACACGGCATTGTCTCGCCGTAATCATGGTGTGGATTCAGGGTTCTATCCACTTGGATCTTGTACAATGAAGTACAATCCGAAAATTAACGAAAATGTTGCTCGTTTTAATGGATTTGCTCATATCCATCCATTACAAGATGAATCAACGGTTCAAGGTGCACTTGAATTAATGTATGATCTTCAAGAGCATTTAAAAGAAATTACGGGCATGGATGAAGTAACATTACAGCCAGCTGCTGGAGCACATGGTGAATGGACGGGATTAATGATGATCCGTGCATATCATGAAGCAAATAATGATGCTGCTCGTACAAAAGTTATCGTTCCCGACTCAGCGCACGGAACAAACCCAGCGTCGGCTACAGTTGCCGGATTTGAAACAGTAACAGTTAAGTCAGATGAAAATGGTTTAGTTGATCTTGAAGACTTACGTCGTGTCGTAGGTCCTGATACTGCCGCATTAATGCTAACAAATCCAAATACACTTGGTTTATTTGAAGAGAATATTCTAGAAATGGCAAGCATCATTCACGAAGCAGGCGGAAAGCTTTATTATGATGGAGCAAACTTAAATGCAGTATTAAGTAAAGCGCGTCCTGGTGACATGGGCTTTGACGTCGTTCACTTAAATCTTCATAAAACATTCACTGGTCCACACGGTGGTGGTGGTCCTGGTTCAGGTCCTGTTGGGGTAAAAGCAGACCTTATTCCATTCCTACCAAAGCCAGTACTTGTAAAAGGTGATGAAGGATATAAGTTTGAATATGATCGCCCACAATCAATTGGTCGTGTAAAACCTTATTACGGAAACTTCGGAATCAATGTGCGTGCATACACTTACATCCGTTCAATGGGTCCAGATGGATTAAAAGCTGTAACTGAATATGCAGTATTAAATGCAAACTACATGATGCGCCGTTTAGCAGAGTATTTTGATCTACCATTCGATCGTCATTGTAAGCATGAATTTGTTTTATCAGGTCGCCGTCAAAAGAAATTAGGAGTACGTACACTTGATATTGCGAAACGACTACTCGATTTCGGTTACCATCCGCCAACCATTTACTTCCCATTAAATGTTGAGGAATGTATCATGATTGAGCCGACTGAAACAGAATCAAAGGAAACTCTGGATTCATTTATCGATGCAATGATCCAAATTGCCAAGGAAGCAGAAGAGAATCCAGAAATTGTTCAAGAAGCACCACATACTACGGTCATCAAGCGTCTAGACGAAACATTAGCTGCTCGTAAGCCGGTATTACGTTATCAAAAATAGTTTCTATATATATAGAAGGAATTCGGTTTTATAGCGGATTCCTTCTTTTTTATTAAAAAAATATGTTTAGTTTGCTTTGAAGTGGGAAATTATTATAATAAGTCGAGTTTCTTCTATATATTAATCATTGTTATATAAAAACTCTTACCATTATCTACCTGTTGATAGAGTGATGGCGTGATGATAATATAGAACAAGTCACCGCTTCTTCGAGAAGAAGTTGAACGAAAAAAGTTCATTTCGCAGAAGTTGACATTTTGATTTTAAAATGATATACTCATTCTTGTCGCTAACCACTTCAACTCTTGTAAAAAAAGATGTTGACTTAGCTAGTTGGTAAATGGTATATTTATAAAGCTGCTTTAACAAGCGAGCAGAAGTTCTTTGAAAACTGAACACAATAAACAAGCGTCAACGTTTAATCTAGTTTTAAAATTTTTATTTGAGCAATCAAATATCTCTTATTGGAGAGTTTGATCCTGGCTCAGGATGAACGCTGGCGGCGTGCCTAATACATGCAAGTCGAGCGGATTAAAGGAAGCTTGCTTCCTTTAATTAGCGGCGGACGGGTGAGTAACACGTGGGCAACCTGCCTGTAAGACTGGGATAACTTCGGGAAACCGGAGCTAATACCGGATAATATAAAGAACCTCATGGTTCTCTATTAAAAGATGGTTTCGGCTATCACTTACAGATGGGCCCGCGGCGCATTAGCTAGTTGGTGAGGTAACGGCTCACCAAGGCAACGATGCGTAGCCGACCTGAGAGGGTGATCGGCCACACTGGGACTGAGACACGGCCCAGACTCCTACGGGAGGCAGCAGTAGGGAATCTTCCGCAATGGACGAAAGTCTGACGGAGCAACGCCGCGTGAACGATGAAGGCCTTCGGGTCGTAAAGTTCTGTTGTTAAGGAAGAACAAGTACGAGAGTAACTGCTCGTACCTTGACGGTACTTAACCAGAAAGCCACGGCTAACTACGTGCCAGCAGCCGCGGTAATACGTAGGTGGCAAGCGTTATCCGGAATTATTGGGCGTAAAGCGCTCGCAGGCGGTCTTTTAAGTCTGATGTGAAAGCCCCCGGCTCAACCGGGGAGGGTCATTGGAAACTGGGAGACTTGAGTGCAGAAGAGGAGAGTGGAATTCCACGTGTAGCGGTGAAATGCGTAGAGATGTGGAGGAACACCAGTGGCGAAGGCGACTCTCTGGTCTGTAACTGACGCTGAGGAGCGAAAGCGTGGGGAGCGAACAGGATTAGATACCCTGGTAGTCCACGCCGTAAACGATGAGTGCTAAGTGTTAGGGGGTTTCCGCCCCTTAGTGCTGCAGCAAACGCATTAAGCACTCCGCCTGGGGAGTACGGTCGCAAGACTGAAACTCAAAGGAATTGACGGGGGCCCGCACAAGCGGTGGAGCATGTGGTTTAATTCGAAGCAACGCGAAGAACCTTACCAGGTCTTGACATCCCTATGACCGCTCTAGAGATAGAGTTTTCCCTTCGGGGACAAAGGTGACAGGTGGTGCATGGTTGTCGTCAGCTCGTGTCGTGAGATGTTGGGTTAAGTCCCGCAACGAGCGCAACCCTTGATCTTAGTTGCCAGCATTCAGTTGGGCACTCTAAGGTGACTGCCGGTGACAAACCGGAGGAAGGTGGGGATGACGTCAAATCATCATGCCCCTTATGACCTGGGCTACACACGTGCTACAATGGATGGTACAAAGGGCAGCAAAACCGCGAGGTTAAGCGAATCCCATAAAACCATTCTCAGTTCGGATTGCAGGCTGCAACTCGCCTGCATGAAGCTGGAATCGCTAGTAATCGCGGATCAGCATGCCGCGGTGAATACGTTCCCGGGCCTTGTACACACCGCCCGTCACACCACGAGAGTTTGTAACACCCGAAGTCGGTGGGGTAACCTAAGATGAAACTTGTTTCATCTAGGAGCCAGCCGCCTAAGGTGGGACAGATGATTGGGGTGAAGTCGTAACAAGGTAGCCGTATCGGAAGGTGCGGCTGGATCACCTCCTTTCTAAGGAAACTGAATCTCTTATGAGATTCATAAAAAGACGCTTGATTTATTGTGGTCAGTTTTGAAGGAACTTTCCTTCTATTAGAATTCGTACCTTGAAAACTAGATAACGTAACAAGACATTCATTAAGAATTAAAACCAAAGTAATAAACTGTAAAGTTTTTACGACTTTAACTTAGGTTAAGTTAGTAAGGGCGCACGGTGGATGCCTTGGCACTAGGAGCCGATGAAGGACGGGACTAACACCGATATGCTTCGGGGAGCTGTAAGTAAGCTTTGATCCGAAGATTTCCGAATGGGGAAACCCACTGCTCGTAATGGAGTAGTATCTCTACCTGAATTCATAGGGTAGTTGAAGGTAAACCCGGGGAACTGAAACATCTAAGTACCCGGAGGAAGAGAAAGCAAACGCGATTTCCTGAGTAGCGGCGAGCGAAACGGAAAATAGCCCAAACCAAGAGGCTTGCCTCTTGGGGTTGTAGGACACTCTGTACGGAGTTACAAAAGAACGAGGTAGATGAAGTGATCTGGAAAGGTCAGCCACAGAAGGTAACAGCCCTGTAGTCGAAACTTCGTTCTCTCTAGAGTGGATCCTGAGTACGGCGGGACACGAGAAATCCCGTCGGAAGCAGGGAGGACCATCTCCCAAGGCTAAATACTCCCTAGTGACCGATAGTGAACCAGTACCGTGAGGGAAAGGTGAAAAGCACCCCGGAAGGGGAGTGAAAGAGATCCTGAAACCGTGTGCCTACAAGTAGTCAGAGCCCTATGATTTTTCCTTCGGAAAATATCAGGGTGATGGCGTGCCTTTTGTAGAATGAACCGGCGAGTTACGATCACGTGCAAGGTTAAGTTGATAAGACGGAGCCGCAGCGAAAGCGAGTCTTAAATAGGGCGCATGAGTACGTGGTTGTAGACCCGAAACCAGGTGATCTACCCATGTCCAGGGTGAAGTTCAGGTAACACTGAATGGAGGCCCGAACCCACGCACGTTGAAAAGTGCGGGGATGAGGTGTGGGTAGCGGAGAAATTCCAATCGAACTTGGAGATAGCTGGTTCTCTCCGAAATAGCTTTAGGGCTAGCCTTGAATTTAGAGTCTTGGAGGTAGAGCACTGATTGGACTAGGGGCCCCCAACGGGTTACCGAATTCAGTCAAACTCCGAATGCCAAAGACTTATATTCAGGAGTCAGACTGCGAGTGATAAGATCCGTAGTCAAGAGGGAAACAGCCCAGACCACCAGCTAAGGTCCCAAAGTATACGTTAAGTGGAAAAGGATGTGGAGTTGCCCAGACAACCAGGATGTTGGCTTAGAAGCAGCCACCATTTAAAGAGTGCGTAATAGCTCACTGGTCGAGTGACTCTGCGCCGAAAATGTACCGGGGCTAAACGTATCACCGAAGCTGTGGATTGTTCTTTTAGAACAATGGTAGGAGAGCGTTCTAAGTGCAGTGAAGTCAGACCGGAAGGACTGGTGGAGCGCTTAGAAGTGAGAATGCCGGTATGAGTAGCGAAAGAGGGGTGAGAATCCCCTCCACCGTATGCCTAAGGTTTCCTGAGGAAGGCTCGTCCGCTCAGGGTAAGTCGGGACCTAAGCCGAGGCCGAAAGGCGTAGGCGATGGACAACAGGTTGAAATTCCTGTACCACCTCCTCACCGTTTGAGCAATGGGGGGACGCAGAAGGATAGGGTAAGCGCGCTGTTGGATATGCGCGTCCAAGCAGTAAGGCTGATTCGTAGGCAAATCCGCGAATCGTTAAGGCTGAGCTGTGATGGCGAGGGAAATAAAGTACCGAAGTTCCTGATTTCACACTGCCAAGAAAAGCCTCTAGCGAGGTGAGAGGTGCCCGTACCGCAAACCGACACAGGTAGGCGAGGAGAGAATCCTAAGGTGTTCGAGAGAACTCTCGTTAAGGAACTCGGCAAAATGACCCCGTAACTTCGGGAGAAGGGGTGCTTATTAGGGTGAATAGCCCTGATAAGCCGCAGTGAATAGGCCCAGGCGACTGTTTAGCAAAAACACAGGTCTCTGCGAAGCCGCAAGGCGAAGTATAGGGGCTGACACCTGCCCGGTGCTGGAAGGTTAAGAGGAGAGGTTATCGCAAGAGAAGCTTTGAATCGAAGCCCCAGTAAACGGCGGCCGTAACTATAACGGTCCTAAGGTAGCGAAATTCCTTGTCGGGTAAGTTCCGACCCGCACGAAAGGTGTAACGATCTGGGCACTGTCTCAACGAGAGACTCGGTGAAATTATAGTACCTGTGAAGATGCAGGTTACCCGCGACAGGACGGAAAGACCCCGTGGAGCTTTACTGTAGCCTGATATTGAATTTTGGTACAGCTTGTACAGGATAGGTAGGAGCCTTAGAAGCCGGAGCGCCAGCTTCGGTGGAGGCGTCGGTGGGATACTACCCTGGCTGTATTGAAATTCTAACCCACATGCCTAAATCGGCATGGGAGACAGTGTCAGGTGGGCAGTTTGACTGGGGCGGTCGCCTCCTAAAATGTAACGGAGGCGCCCAAAGGTTCCCTCAGAATGGTTGGAAATCATTCGTAGAGTGTAAAGGCACAAGGGAGCTTGACTGCGAGACCTACAAGTCGAGCAGGGACGAAAGTCGGGCTTAGTGATCCGGTGGTTCCGCATGGAAGGGCCATCGCTCAACGGATAAAAGCTACCCCGGGGATAACAGGCTTATCTCCCCCAAGAGTCCACATCGACGGGGAGGTTTGGCACCTCGATGTCGGCTCATCGCATCCTGGGGCTGTAGTCGGTCCCAAGGGTTGGGCTGTTCGCCCATTAAAGCGGTACGCGAGCTGGGTTCAGAACGTCGTGAGACAGTTCGGTCCCTATCCGTCGTGGGCGTAGGAAATTTGAGAGGAGCTGTCCTTAGTACGAGAGGACCGGGATGGACACACCGCTGGTGTACCAGTTGTTCTGCCAAGGGCATCGCTGGGTAGCTATGTGTGGACGGGATAAGTGCTGAAAGCATCTAAGCATGAAGCCCCCCTCAAGATGAGATTTCCCATAGCGCAAGCTAGTAAGATCCCTCGAAGATGACGAGGTTGATAGGTCAGAGGTGGAAGCGCGGTGACGTGTGTAGCTGACTGATACTAATCGATCGAGGACTTAACCAAAACTTTTAATGAATGTATGAACGTTATCTAGTTTTGAAGGTGCGAACCTTCATAAGTCTAGTGATGATGGCGAAGAGGTCACACCCGTTCCCATACCGAACACGGAAGTTAAGCTCTTCAGCGCCGATGGTAGTTGGGGGACTCCCCCTGTGAGAGTAGGACGTCGCTAGGCATTTAAGAAAGACCCATTCATTTGAATGGGTCTTATTTTTGGGTTACCACAGGCGTTGTTACTGTGGTATTTTTCGTGTATGGAGACTAATATTTTAAAACAAATATTTTTTGATAAAAATCAACATTGATTTTTTTGAACTATTTATGGGTGAGGCAGCACAGATCATAGTGGACTTTTTTAAAAGATTTGTTAATCATCTTTGTTGATTTTTCGGGTAGGTATAGGAACTCATAGGCGGAGTAATTCCGGTTAATGTATCTAGTAGGGGGTTAAGAAGCCGATATAAACGGAGATTTTCCGGTTAACTTCTCTCACATATGACTAAAATTCAAGATTAGGTTCATATAAGCGGAAAAACTCCTGTTATTTTTAGGGAAATGTTGATATTTCCCAATTTAAGGGGAATTTTTCCGTTTAAATTAAGAAGTATGGTGGAAAAATGTAACCTTTGTATTATAAACAAGTAAAGGCATAGAGTACCAATTATCGGATTTTCACTAAACAAAAGAGGATCGGGCTTTGCCCGGTTTTTCTTATGCCTAAAACTGTAAGGGTTTAAGCGTGAAATAAGGTTCGTCGGATTTTCAATAGGTGAAATCTTAAAGCAAGTAAGTGTTTGAAAAACTGAAGGTAATGATACTCTAGTTTTGCGCGCTGGAAGTAGAGGTTAGGGTCTTAAAGAGCTTTTTTTATATAATAATTCTGAAAGATTCTGCTGTTATAGAGATTGTATGTGATAAGCGTATGACAAAATAAAGTGACTTGTTCGTTTTAATGTACATTATTTTAGGGTTTTTGTTGATTTTCTGGCTGGAAAAACGTACTATTGTATATATATATCACCCTTTAGGAATGTAATTTATTGTTGTCTGTATGTTCTTTATTAAGAATTACTAACTTATAAAATCAACTTAAAAAGATATGTATTTATTAATTGTTATCAAGGTGTTCTTTATTAAGAAAAATCCCGAAGGAATTATGAGGTGAAATCTATGAGCATATTAATTACAGGTGGCGCAGGTTATATCGGCAGTCACACTTGTGTGGAACTGCTGAATGCAGGTTATGATATTATCGTTTTAGATAATTTCTCTAATAGTAGTCCTGAATCATTGAATCGAGTAAAGGAACTTACTGATAGAGATTTTAAAGTGTATGAAGTAGATTTGCTTGATCGCGAAAAGGTTGAGTTGGTTTTTGAGGAAAATCATATTGATGCTGTTATTCATTTTGCTGGACTAAAGGCAGTGGGAGAATCAGTATCAATTCCTATTTATTATTATCAAAATAATATTACTGGTACGTTAGTTCTTTTAGATATTATGAAAAAATACCATGTTAAGAATATTGTATTCAGTTCATCAGCCACTGTATATGGAACACATGCTAAAGTTCCTTTGGTTGAGGATGAAATACTTGGTGCAACAAATCCATACGGAAGTACAAAGTTGATGATTGAACAAATACTGAAAGACGTATTTATAGCTGATAGTTCATGGAGTATTGCTCTTTTACGCTACTTTAATCCAATTGGAGCTCATGTGAGTGGGAAAATTGGTGAAGATCCTAAGGGTATCCCCAATAATTTGATGCCGTATGTTACACAAGTTGCTGCGGGGAAGCTAGACAGACTTAGTGTATTTGGTAGTGACTATCCCACTCATGATGGAACAGGTGTTAGGGATTATATCCATGTAATGGATCTTGCCATTGGTCACATTAAAGCACTTGAAAAAGTTATGAATGGAACAGGTGTTGAAGCTTATAATCTGGGAACAGGTGTTGGTTATAGTGTACTAGATTTAATAAACGCGTTTGAACAGGCGACAAATATTAAAATTCCTTACCATATTACAGATAGAAGACCAGGAGATATTGCCACTTGTTATGCTAGTCCAATGAAGGCGAAGAAGGAATTAGGATGGGAAGCGAAGAAGGATATTAATGATATGTGTAGAGATGCTTGGAATTGGCAATCCAATAATCCTAATGGATATAAAAAAGAAGAGATTATTACGATTTAATATTTTAGTTAGAACTTGTGTTTTACTAGTCTTTATTAAGACTTTAAGAGATCCCTTGTGAAGTGGGTCTCTTTTTTTTTCGATATAATAGAGATTCATTTTACCCAATTTCTATTATAGTTCAATATAAGAAAATCATCGATAATAATAGCTCTATTGAAAGACTAAAGAGTACTCTTTATAACCATATTATAGAAATGTTTAATGGAGTGATAGATGAGAGTTTTATCAAACAACGATATATTATTGCTTATGTGCATGTGAAAATGGCCATTAGCACCTAAATGGTATATGTGTGCTTTTCAGGATTTGTTCCATTCTTTAAGTGAAATTATAGATGAACAAATTAGTAACCCATTAGAATACAAACGTGCGATTATGGCTGTATCCCAAATACTTAATTTTGAGCAGCAAATTGCTCTTGAGGCATACGAACTTGAGAATGCTCGAATCAGAGAAGAGGCTGAAGTCTTGAAAAATCGTATGAAAGACAATGTAAGTAGAAATGCGGAAGAATTGGCAGCCATTAGTGAAGAAACTAGTTCAGCAATTCAAGAAATAGCTGGTAAATCTCAAGAGATTAAAGAGCTTACAGACATTGGGTCAGAAATTGCAGTAAATACAGAGGATAAATCAAAAGAAGGTATTCAAAGGTTACGTAATCTTCAATCGATGCTTCAAGATACGGATGTATCAATGAGAAAAATAAATGGTGATATGGATAGCTTGCAACAAAGTTCAAAGAAAATCGAGCAAATAGCTGTAATCGTCACTTCAATTGCAGATCAAACGAACTTGCTTGCACTCAATGCAGCAATAGAAGCTGCTAGAGCTGGGGAAAATGGAAAAGGTTTTGCAGTTGTAGCTGGTGAAGTTCGGAAACTTGCGGAAAGTACAAAAAACTCAGTATCTGAAGTCTCGAGTATTATTTTGGAGATGGCAGAATACTCTGGTCTGGTCAATAAGGCTATTCTTCAGGTAAGTGATAATTTGAAGAAGGGATCCATTGAATCCTCAGAGACTAATCAATTTTTTGATCAAATCTTAGAATCAATGGTTAACGTTAAACAACAGAATGTTAAGATTGCCAATGAGATGAATGAGTTAATTCAAATATTTGAGGACATTAGTCAAGCAGTTGAGCATGTGGCAGTTGCATCCGACGAGATGATGAATATAACCACACAGTTATAAAAAAATTATATATATGAAATAAAATTTGAAAAACGCGAAATCCTCGCGTTTTTATCTTTTGTACTGGTGTTTATTTGCATAAAAATATTAAAACATAAACTTAGTTATATACTATTGACAAAATTTTTGAGGGCAGATAAAATAACTGATGCTCGATAAATTTTGTATGTAATTGATAAACAAAAATGATATTAATTGTTGACTTCTACGAAGTTAATGTGATATTATAACTAATGTAAACGAGAGGGGCCTTAGCTCAGCTGGGAGAGCGCCTGCCTTGCACGCAGGAGGTCAGCGGTTCGATCCCGCTAGGCTCCATTTTAAAAATAAATTTTGGACCTTTAGCTCAGTTGGTTAGAGCAGACGGCTCATAACCGTCCGGTCGTAGGTTCGAGTCCTACAAGGTCCACCATGGTTTGTGTTAATGCGATGAAGTATCTACGAGTTGCTTCGACGCATATACTTCAATGAATAATCTAGAAGAGGAAGAAGCATGCAAGCCGTTGTAAGGGTTTGATAATAATGCATTTTCTTATAGTAATAATGCGGGTGTAGTTTAATGGTAAAACCTCAGCCTTCCAAGCTGATGTCGTGAGTTCGATTCTCATCACCCGCTCCATTATATTTGTAATGGGCCTATAGCTCAGCTGGTTAGAGCGCACGCCTGATAAGCGTGAGGTCGATGGTTCGAGTCCATTTAGGCCCACTTCAATGATACTATATTCTTTGAAAGATAGTTGACTTCTATGAAGTGGCTATGTTATAGTAAATGAAGTAGCAAACAAGCTTTAAAACTTTACAAAATGTTGTATAATTTTTGAGTGTAGCGTTAATACTTTATTTTGTAGCAACGAATTATTGAATTTAATATTTGCGGGTGTAGTTTAATGGTAAAACCTCAGCCTTCCAAGCTGATGTCGTGAGTTCGATTCTCATCACCCGCTCCATTATTCCACAGTAGCTCAGTGGTAGAGCTATCGGCTGTTAACCGATCGGTCGCAGGTTCGAGTCCTGCCTGTGGAGCCATTATTTTTACAGTCACTTCACAGAAGTTGACAATGGTGAAATGTTATGTTAGTATGATAAAAGAAATAAAGATGACTTAAACACTATTAAAAAAGTGGTTGACATCAAAAAGAAGAAATGTTAAATTATAAAAGCTGCTTTAACAAGCAAACGAAAAAGTTCTTTGAAAACTGAACACAATAAACAAGCGTCAACGTTTAATCTAGTTTTAAATTTTTTATTTGAGCAATCAAATATCTCTTATTGGAGAGTTTGATCCTGGCTCAGGATGAACGCTGGCGGCGTGCCTAATACATGCAAGTCGAGCGGATTAAAGGAAGCTTGCTTCCTTTAATTAGCGGCGGACGGGTGAGTAACACGTGGGCAACCTGCCTGTAAGACTGGGATAACTTCGGGAAACCGGAGCTAATACCGGATAATATAAAGAACCTCATGGTTCTCTATTAAAAGATGGTTTCGGCTATCACTTACAGATGGGCCCGCGGCGCATTAGCTAGTTGGTGAGGTAACGGCTCACCAAGGCAACGATGCGTAGCCGACCTGAGAGGGTGATCGGCCACACTGGGACTGAGACACGGCCCAGACTCCTACGGGAGGCAGCAGTAGGGAATCTTCCGCAATGGACGAAAGTCTGACGGAGCAACGCCGCGTGAACGATGAAGGCCTTCGGGTCGTAAAGTTCTGTTGTTAAGGAAGAACAAGTACGAGAGTAACTGCTCGTACCTTGACGGTACTTAACCAGAAAGCCACGGCTAACTACGTGCCAGCAGCCGCGGTAATACGTAGGTGGCAAGCGTTATCCGGAATTATTGGGCGTAAAGCGCTCGCAGGCGGTCTTTTAAGTCTGATGTGAAAGCCCCCGGCTCAACCGGGGAGGGTCATTGGAAACTGGGAGACTTGAGTGCAGAAGAGGAGAGTGGAATTCCACGTGTAGCGGTGAAATGCGTAGAGATGTGGAGGAACACCAGTGGCGAAGGCGACTCTCTGGTCTGTAACTGACGCTGAGGAGCGAAAGCGTGGGGAGCGAACAGGATTAGATACCCTGGTAGTCCACGCCGTAAACGATGAGTGCTAAGTGTTAGGGGGTTTCCGCCCCTTAGTGCTGCAGCAAACGCATTAAGCACTCCGCCTGGGGAGTACGGTCGCAAGACTGAAACTCAAAGGAATTGACGGGGGCCCGCACAAGCGGTGGAGCATGTGGTTTAATTCGAAGCAACGCGAAGAACCTTACCAGGTCTTGACATCCCTATGACCGCTCTAGAGATAGAGTTTTCCCTTCGGGGACAAAGGTGACAGGTGGTGCATGGTTGTCGTCAGCTCGTGTCGTGAGATGTTGGGTTAAGTCCCGCAACGAGCGCAACCCTTGATCTTAGTTGCCAGCATTCAGTTGGGCACTCTAAGGTGACTGCCGGTGACAAACCGGAGGAAGGTGGGGATGACGTCAAATCATCATGCCCCTTATGACCTGGGCTACACACGTGCTACAATGGATGGTACAAAGGGCAGCAAAACCGCGAGGTTAAGCGAATCCCATAAAACCATTCTCAGTTCGGATTGCAGGCTGCAACTCGCCTGCATGAAGCTGGAATCGCTAGTAATCGCGGATCAGCATGCCGCGGTGAATACGTTCCCGGGCCTTGTACACACCGCCCGTCACACCACGAGAGTTTGTAACACCCGAAGTCGGTGGGGTAACCTAAGATGAAACTTGTTTCATCTAGGAGCCAGCCGCCTAAGGTGGGACAGATGATTGGGGTGAAGTCGTAACAAGGTAGCCGTATCGGAAGGTGCGGCTGGATCACCTCCTTTCTAAGGAAACTGAATCTCTTATGAGATTCATAAAAAGACGCTTGATTTATTGTGGTCAGTTTTGAAGGAACTTTCCTTCTATTAGAATTCGTACCTTGAAAACTAGATAACGTAACAAGACATTCATTAAGAATTAAAACCAAAGTAATAAACTGTAAAGTTTTTACGACTTTAACTTAGGTTAAGTTAGTAAGGGCGCACGGTGGATGCCTTGGCACTAGGAGCCGATGAAGGACGGGACTAACACCGATATGCTTCGGGGAGCTGTAAGTAAGCTTTGATCCGAAGATTTCCGAATGGGGAAACCCACTGCTCGTAATGGAGTAGTATCTCTACCTGAATTCATAGGGTAGTTGAAGGTAAACCCGGGGAACTGAAACATCTAAGTACCCGGAGGAAGAGAAAGCAAACGCGATTTCCTGAGTAGCGGCGAGCGAAACGGAAAATAGCCCAAACCAAGAGGCTTGCCTCTTGGGGTTGTAGGACACTCTGTACGGAGTTACAAAAGAACGAGGTAGATGAAGTGATCTGGAAAGGTCAGCCACAGAAGGTAACAGCCCTGTAGTCGAAACTTCGTTCTCTCTAGAGTGGATCCTGAGTACGGCGGGACACGAGAAATCCCGTCGGAAGCAGGGAGGACCATCTCCCAAGGCTAAATACTCCCTAGTGACCGATAGTGAACCAGTACCGTGAGGGAAAGGTGAAAAGCACCCCGGAAGGGGAGTGAAAGAGATCCTGAAACCGTGTGCCTACAAGTAGTCAGAGCCCTATGATTTTTCCTTCGGAAAATATCAGGGTGATGGCGTGCCTTTTGTAGAATGAACCGGCGAGTTACGATCACGTGCAAGGTTAAGTTGATAAGACGGAGCCGCAGCGAAAGCGAGTCTTAAATAGGGCGCATGAGTACGTGGTTGTAGACCCGAAACCAGGTGATCTACCCATGTCCAGGGTGAAGTTCAGGTAACACTGAATGGAGGCCCGAACCCACGCACGTTGAAAAGTGCGGGGATGAGGTGTGGGTAGCGGAGAAATTCCAATCGAACTTGGAGATAGCTGGTTCTCTCCGAAATAGCTTTAGGGCTAGCCTTGAATTTAGAGTCTTGGAGGTAGAGCACTGATTGGACTAGGGGCCCCCAACGGGTTACCGAATTCAGTCAAACTCCGAATGCCAAAGACTTATATTCAGGAGTCAGACTGCGAGTGATAAGATCCGTAGTCAAGAGGGAAACAGCCCAGACCACCAGCTAAGGTCCCAAAGTATACGTTAAGTGGAAAAGGATGTGGAGTTGCCCAGACAACCAGGATGTTGGCTTAGAAGCAGCCACCATTTAAAGAGTGCGTAATAGCTCACTGGTCGAGTGACTCTGCGCCGAAAATGTACCGGGGCTAAACGTATCACCGAAGCTGTGGATTGTTCTTTTAGAACAATGGTAGGAGAGCGTTCTAAGTGCAGTGAAGTCAGACCGGAAGGACTGGTGGAGCGCTTAGAAGTGAGAATGCCGGTATGAGTAGCGAAAGAGGGGTGAGAATCCCCTCCACCGTATGCCTAAGGTTTCCTGAGGAAGGCTCGTCCGCTCAGGGTAAGTCGGGACCTAAGCCGAGGCCGAAAGGCGTAGGCGATGGACAACAGGTTGAAATTCCTGTACCACCTCCTCACCGTTTGAGCAATGGGGGGACGCAGAAGGATAGGGTAAGCGCGCTGTTGGATATGCGCGTCCAAGCAGTAAGGCTGATTCGTAGGCAAATCCGCGAATCGTTAAGGCTGAGCTGTGATGGCGAGGGAAATAAAGTACCGAAGTTCCTGATTTCACACTGCCAAGAAAAGCCTCTAGCGAGGTGAGAGGTGCCCGTACCGCAAACCGACACAGGTAGGCGAGGAGAGAATCCTAAGGTGTTCGAGAGAACTCTCGTTAAGGAACTCGGCAAAATGACCCCGTAACTTCGGGAGAAGGGGTGCTTATTAGGGTGAATAGCCCTGATAAGCCGCAGTGAATAGGCCCAGGCGACTGTTTAGCAAAAACACAGGTCTCTGCGAAGCCGCAAGGCGAAGTATAGGGGCTGACACCTGCCCGGTGCTGGAAGGTTAAGAGGAGAGGTTATCGCAAGAGAAGCTTTGAATCGAAGCCCCAGTAAACGGCGGCCGTAACTATAACGGTCCTAAGGTAGCGAAATTCCTTGTCGGGTAAGTTCCGACCCGCACGAAAGGTGTAACGATCTGGGCACTGTCTCAACGAGAGACTCGGTGAAATTATAGTACCTGTGAAGATGCAGGTTACCCGCGACAGGACGGAAAGACCCCGTGGAGCTTTACTGTAGCCTGATATTGAATTTTGGTACAGCTTGTACAGGATAGGTAGGAGCCTTAGAAGCCGGAGCGCCAGCTTCGGTGGAGGCGTCGGTGGGATACTACCCTGGCTGTATTGAAATTCTAACCCACATGCCTAAATCGGCATGGGAGACAGTGTCAGGTGGGCAGTTTGACTGGGGCGGTCGCCTCCTAAAATGTAACGGAGGCGCCCAAAGGTTCCCTCAGAATGGTTGGAAATCATTCGTAGAGTGTAAAGGCACAAGGGAGCTTGACTGCGAGACCTACAAGTCGAGCAGGGACGAAAGTCGGGCTTAGTGATCCGGTGGTTCCGCATGGAAGGGCCATCGCTCAACGGATAAAAGCTACCCCGGGGATAACAGGCTTATCTCCCCCAAGAGTCCACATCGACGGGGAGGTTTGGCACCTCGATGTCGGCTCATCGCATCCTGGGGCTGTAGTCGGTCCCAAGGGTTGGGCTGTTCGCCCATTAAAGCGGTACGCGAGCTGGGTTCAGAACGTCGTGAGACAGTTCGGTCCCTATCCGTCGTGGGCGTAGGAAATTTGAGAGGAGCTGTCCTTAGTACGAGAGGACCGGGATGGACACACCGCTGGTGTACCAGTTGTTCTGCCAAGGGCATCGCTGGGTAGCTATGTGTGGACGGGATAAGTGCTGAAAGCATCTAAGCATGAAGCCCCCCTCAAGATGAGATTTCCCATAGCGCAAGCTAGTAAGATCCCTCGAAGATGACGAGGTTGATAGGTCAGAGGTGGAAGCGCGGTGACGTGTGTAGCTGACTGATACTAATCGATCGAGGACTTAACCAAAACTTTTAATGAATGTATGAACGTTATCTAGTTTTGAAGGTGCGAACCTTCATAAGTCTAGTGATGATGGCGAAGAGGTCACACCCGTTCCCATACCGAACACGGAAGTTAAGCTCTTCAGCGCCGATGGTAGTTGGGGGACTCCCCCTGTGAGAGTAGGACGTCGCTAGGCTTAATGAAATTATTCCACAGTAGCTCAGTGGTAGAGCTATCGGCTGTTAACCGATCGGTCGCAGGTTCGAGTCCTGCCTGTGGAGCCATTATATACGCGCCCGTAGCTCAATTGGATAGAGCGTCTGACTACGGATCAGAAGGTTATGGGTTCGACTCCTTTCGGGCGCGCCATATCATTAATTAATTACACTTGGCGGTGTAGCTCAGCTGGCTAGAGCGTACGGTTCATACCCGTGAGGTCGTGGGTTCGACTCCCTCCGCCGCTACCATATCTATAATTATACGGAGGAATACCCAAGTCCGGCTGAAGGGATCGGTCTTGAAAACCGACAGGGGTGTCAAAGCCCGCGGGGGTTCGAATCCCTCTTCCTCCGCCATATAATTATCCAACTGAATAACTTTTATTATCGCGGGGTGGAGCAACGAGGTTAAGCTTCACGAATCAACTGCGAGTTGTACCAATCGAGCTGCTGCTTGATTAAGCTTCCTGAGATTGGGACAGTCTAAACTTTGGTGAAGAACCAAACTAAATATATTCTTATTATCGCGGGGTGGAGCAGTCTGGTAGCTCGTCGGGCTCATAACCCGAAGGTCGCAGGTTCAAATCCTGTCCCCGCAACCAACTTAACATGAAACAACTCATTTTCTTGGTGGATAGTTATCACGGTTTTGCTATATGACATATAATATCTCCAAGAGGTATTTAATATTAACATCTATTTTAGGTAGTTAAATGTATAAAACTTTGAGTTTAATTGAATAATTTTTATTATCGCGGGGTGGAGCAGTCTGGTAGCTCGTCGGGCTCATAACCCGAAGGTCGCAGGTTCAAATCCTGTCCCCGCAACCAACTTAACATGAAACAACTCATTTTCTTGGTGGATAGTTATCACGCTTTTGCTATATGACATATAATATCTATAAGAAGTATTTAATACTAACATCTATTTTAGGTAGTTAAATTTATTAATCGTGAGTTTAATTCAATAATTTTTTATTATCGCGGGGTGGAGCAGTCTGGTAGCTCGTCGGGCTCATAACCCGAAGGTCGCAGGTTCAAATCCTGTCCCCGCAACCAAGTTGGAGGGGTAGCGAAGTGGCTAAACGCGGCGGACTGTAAATCCGCTCCCTGAGGGTTCGGCGGTTCGAATCCGTCCCCCTCCACCATTCATTTAGGGGCATAGTTTAACGGTAGAACAGAGGTCTCCAAAACCTCCAGTGTGGGTTCGATTCCTACTGCCCCTGCCAATCAATTAATTTATTATGGCGGTTGTGGCGAAGTGGTTAACGCATCGGATTGTGGTTCCGACATTCGTGGGTTCGATTCCCATCAGTCGCCCCATAATTTTTTTGCGGGTGTAGTTTAATGGTAAAACCTCAGCCTTCCAAGCTGATGTCGTGAGTTCGATTCTCATCACCCGCTCCAATTAAGATATTAAGAACATTAATTAGGATTTAATTAGGGTTTAAATATAACTGAGTATGTCGACGATATTTCGTGACATTTCCTTCAGATATATCCCAAAATATCCTCTTGCTATGTCATTCATGTAGCATTTTCGAGGAAGCTGTTCATGATGATTATTCAATGGGCTATAGCCAAGCGGTAAGGCAACGGACTTTGACTCCGTCATGCGTTGGTTCGAATCCAGCTAGCCCAGCCATTCTTTTGAAAAAATTGATATATATTTATCAACTTTTCTAAAACATAACATATACTAATAGTACAGTAGTAATAAGGTACTTAAGTAACATAGTCTGGCGGCATAGCCAAGTGGTAAGGCAGAGGTCTGCAAAACCTTTATCCCCGGTTCAAATCCGGGTGTCGCCTCCAAACATGATTTTTCGTTTTCAATTATATATACATACTTAAAAAGAAGGGTTCTTAAGTATCTCTTCTTTTTTTGTATATAAAAATCAAACTAGTTTTACTTCTGCGAAATTGTATGTTATACTTCAGTTGTAGTTAAGTAAATATAGGGGGGCATTGAAAGTGGAAAATCTTTTAAAGTCGTTTGCTGGCTGGTTATCTGATGAAGGTAAATCTGAAAACACAATTAAAACCTATGATGGAACAATACGAAAGTTTTTTGAATGGTTACAGAAGGGTGAAAGAGATTTTCATCATATAACAAGAGATGATGTTCAAGAATATATGGATTATCTTGAAGATCTCGATAGAAGTGCAGCGACGATAGAAAAAGCCTTTTCAGCGATCAGTGTTTATGCAAGATTTCAAAACATTCACGAAATCATGAATAATATCACCCGCCTAGAAAAAGAAAAGAATACTGAGAACCCCGAGGCTTTAAACAGAGATGAAAGAAATGCACTTTTGCAAGAGGTTGAAAAAGATGGAGATCTTCGAAATATTGTAATTGTATATACACTATTGCATACAGGTATTCGAATTTCAGAATTATGTGCATTAAATCTATCAGATATCCAATTAGATACAGATAATAGTAACCTATTTATAAGAAACAGTCATGGTGATATTAAACGGACAATTCCTTTGTCTAAGGATTTAAAATCTCATCTGGAGCGTTATATTGATACTTTAGATAAAAGTCAAACTGCATTATTTATTTCAAGTGTTGGAAAAAGAATCTCTACACGTGGAGTACAATATATGCTGAAAAAATATGATGTGAATCCTCATAAGTTACGTCACACTTTTTGTACAGAGTTAGTACAAAATGGAATTGATATCTCAACAGTGGCTGAGTTAGCAGGACATGCAGATGTAAACGTAACAAAACGTTATTTATCGAAGGAGTCACCTAGTAAAATAGAAGATGCAATCAAAAGAACTTTTGCTTAGTGGCACACTAGGTGGTGTTGTTAAGGTGATGTGTGAAGCGGGGACCTATTAGGTGCTCGTTTTTTTAATTATAATAAGCTAACTTTATTGTCAAAAAGAGAAATTACCTTCCAAGGGCTATAAAAAGTATCAATAACAAAAAAATCCTTGAGAGAGTTTCTCAAGGATAACATGAACTTTATTTATTTTTAGTTTTAATTTTACCGTTCCATTGCTTATATCCACCTTTAAGTGTATATAACTGGCTGTAGCCTTTTCTTTTTAAAAGTTGAGCTGCTCTTCCACTTCTCATTGTGTTTTGACAGTAAAGGTATACGGGTTGATCTTGGCGTACTTCTTTTAGTCTTATCTTTAATTGAGTAAGTGGGATATTACGAGCTCCTAATATATGCCCACCATCATATTCCTTTGGTTCGCGAACATCTATTAATTGTGCTTTACGGTAGCCAGCACGAAATTCTTCTTCAGTTAATGTTTTTAAAATTCTTTTTTGATAGAAAAACATTACTAGTGAATAAGTAATAAGTGCCACTAAGATGATAATCAGTATTAGTATTTCCACGCTTTTATCGACTCCTTCTCTATTTCTCCTCTTATATCGACATCTTCTATTATATAAGTTGTCCCCATAAGAATCAAAGGAATTCTGTTGGCATTTTTCTTTGAAAGTTAGCAAGTATTTGATAGACTAAGGATGAAAAAGAAATACATCATAAAGAGGGTTTAACATGGAACAAGAAGTTTGGAGATTTATTGACTCAGGAGATTGTTCTCCTGAATTTAATATGGCATTGGACGAAGCCTTACTAGAGTGGCATAGCAAGGGAGTGATTCCACCTACAATTCGTTTTTATGGATGGAATCCTGCAACATTATCAATTGGATATTTTCAAAAGGTTGAGAAAGAGATTGATTTAGAAGCTGTTAAGCGTTATGGCTTAGGGTTTGTTCGTAGACCAACCGGCGGTAGGGGAGTACTTCATGATAAAGAACTAACATATAGTGTGATTGTCTCAGAGGACCATCCTGAAATGCCTCAAACGGTTACTGAGGCGTATCGTGTCATCTCTGAGGGAATCCTTGAGGGATTCAAAAAGCTAGGGTTAGACGCATACTTCGCTGTGCCGAAAACAGATGAAGAACGTGAAGGATTAAAGAACCCTCGTTCAGCTGTATGCTTTGATGCTCCATCATGGTATGAGTTAGTTGTCGAAGGAAGAAAAGTAGCAGGAAGTGCTCAAACAAGGCAAAAGGGAGTAATCTTACAGCACGGCTCCATCCTACTAGATATAGATGAAGACAAATTGTTTGACCTATTTAAGTATCCTAACGATCGTGTAAGAGAAAGGATGCAACGTAATTTTAAAAATAAAGCAGTTGCTATAAATGCATTACGAGAGACCCCTGTTACCATTGCAGAAGCGAAAGATGCATTCATTTATGGGTTCGAAAAAGGACTTAACATTCAATTAGAACCATATGAATTAACAGAGCAAGAAATGGACTACGTAAATACAATTATAAAAACTCGTTATGCAAATGATGAGTGGAATTTCAGAAGATAAAAGCTGATTTTTTTTTAAATCGGCTTTTTTTGTTGTGTTCTTAAAATGGCTCTACAATAAGTACTGATTATTACCAAAAAAACGCAACCGACAAAATTCATCAAAAACGCCGAAAATCTGAGTGTAATCTAATATATGCTCTGTTTTTCTTTACTTTTGATATGTTTTACGGTTTGACAAAATTAAAAACACCACAACTAAAATCAATATGTTGTATGTTTTTAAAAAAGTCGAATACTATATATTGATTTTAATGGTAATGATATGATAAGTTAAGGTTACGAAAAAATTAAGACAGCAACCGAGCTTTTTTATAGAAATAAATGAAAAGTTGCTCGTGGACAAGCTTAAATATAGATAAAAAGGGAGTTGTGGGAATGTCTGTTGCGTTACCTAAAAAAATGAATATTAATGTGGAAAGACTTAATCAAGATATCCGCTTATTTCCTCAAGTACATCAAATTACTGAGGATATGAAGCTATCACACAAGGGGGTATCTCGATTAGTCATGCTTGATCGGTATACATTCAAGGATACCGAAAAGCTTACATTAGCAGAAGGAGATTTCGTTGTTCTTACAATTAAGGAAGATCCGAAATTTCCTGCTCGTGGACTTGGCTTTATTGTTGGCATTGATTGGGAGCAAAAAACGGCTCAAGTACTTGTTGATGAGGAATACAGAGGTGTGCTTGATAAGCCTGAAGAAATTGAAACAGGTATTGTGAACCGCTCACTTGATGTGATTGAGAAGCCACTTGAAGTCTTTTATGAGCAAATTGCTATGAGAAACGCAACAGGACTAGCTTCTGTAGAAACAACAGAAGAAAAGCGTCAAGAATGGTTTGAGAAGTTCTATAATGAACTTTCTAGTTTAAACTTCATTCCAGCTGGACGAGTTCTTTATGGAGCAGGAGCAGATACAGATGTAACATACTTTAATTGTTATGTTATGCCATTTGTGCAAGACTCGCGTGAGGGGATCTCAGAGCACCGTAAGCAAGTGATGGAAATCATGAGCCGTGGTGGTGGAGTTGGAACAAACGGTTCGACACTGCGTCCACGTAACACGTTAGCACGAGGTGTAAATGGGAAATCATCTGGTTCTGTATCGTGGTTAGATGATATTGCTAAGTTAACACATCTTGTTGAGCAAGGTGGGTCCCGTTAAATTAAAATCCACATGGCGGGATTGAAATCTCGTGAATTGCTGGAACACCCTAAAGGTTCATCAACCACAACGTGACTGGTAACGGTGAGCGTGATGGTTCAAAAATGATGAACATATAAATGGGCAATCAGCAGCGAAGCATCTTGGGAAACTGAGATGAACGTTCAGAGACTATCGAAAGTACCTAAGTTTAACTACAAATAAAATATGGTACAAGTAGGTCGAAGGGTAAGATTCTTTCGAGGCGCGAGACAGGGATTAATAATTTTATCCTTGATGATATAGTCCGAACTCATGTGAAAGCATGAGAGTTAGGCAGAAATGACCTAACCTCCTTAATAGGAGTAACAAATTGCGTGGTGCCCAAATGATCATGTTAGCGGATTGAATTTTGTCGAAATACTAGTCCGCGTCATTCAGAAATGAGTGACAAGTAAATCAGGTGAATTGCGAGGAAATCCTTAGAGTCATCCAAGCTACAACGTGACTGGAAACGGTGAGCGTGAATGCTATAAAAATTGGTTGAATTGGACAATTCGCAGCCAAGCACCGTATAGGTGAAGGTTCAAAGACTATCGAAAATATCAAATATAGAAGATATGAGTAGAGTAGGGAAGGATTATACCTTTTCGAAGCGCCTGGCCCCTAACAGGTTATGCTGAGGGTGATGATATAGTCTAGACCGTCTGCTTAAATGCAGAGTTAAAGTATCTCGAAAGAGACGGTATATACGTGGCATCCAGACATCATTGAATTCATTATCTCAAAAATGCAAAACCCAAGAATCCTTCGATTCTTAATCGAAAGTACAAACGATGAAGCAATTAAAAAATATGCACAAGATAAATTAAAATTTACACCACTTACAGAACAAGAAGTAGCAATGTATCAAGGAATTACTAACTATAAACAAATTCCAGGCTATGGTGGTTTTAGTGAAAAAATCATCCAAGAAGCAGAGCTTAAATTAAATGTTGGTGGAAACTACAGTGTCCATAACTCAGAATTCCTTACTGGAGCAAATATCTCTGTTTGCTTAACAAAAGAATTCATGGATGCAGTTGAGCAAGATGCTGTATATGAACTACGATTCCCTGATGTAGAAAGCTATGATCAAGATCAGATGAAGCTATATAATGAAGAGTGGCATAATGTTGGAGACGTTAGAGAGTGGGAAAAACAAGGAAATAAGGTCCGCGTTTACCGTAAAATTAAAGCAAAAGAGCTTTGGAACTTAATTAACATTTGTGCAACATACTCAGCAGAGCCTGGTATCTTCTTCATAGATAATGCAAATGACATGACAAATGCGAAAGCATATGGTCAACAAGTTGTTGCAACAAACCCGTGTGGTGAATAGCTTGCCTCACGTAAAAAATTGCGGGATAAAGCGGGAAGGCTGAAATGCTAATCCGAACCGAAGACTAGAAGTAAAGTTCTAGTCAGGGGCAACGCATAGGTGGTGAACCTCGATAAGAGAATATAATCCACCCACGAGACCGCAACATTACACACACATAAACCTAAATTTTTACTTTCGTAACAATATGAGGTGATAAGATATGAATAGGGGATATGCAGGTTTCTATAAAGGTCACTATTTAAGAAGTTCTTATGAATATGCATATGCTAAATACCTTGATTTTCATTTGATACCTTGGGGTTATGAAGAAGAAGTATTTGATTTAGGATATAAAAAGTATAAACCTGATTTTTTCTTTTATGATGACGAAAAACTGATAAAGATAGTGGAAATTAAATCTAGAGATAAGAATGTTAAGGATCAAGCCACAAAAGCTTTAAATGCCATTGTTCAAAAGTACAACATTAGTTGTGAATTGATCTCTTATGAGGAATTATTAGAGCTCTACAAAAGCTTACCATTCTCGTTAAATTCAACAATTACAGAATGGATTAATTCAAAGGACACTACCGTAAATAAAGCAGCTTATGGTGAGTTAAATAGTCACTTTAATTTCAAACACAGCATTGATACCAAAATGAAAATTGGTAATCATACTAAGAAACTATGGGCTTCAGACAGTGTTTCTAAACAGAATATGATTGAGGGCCTAAGGAAATCTGGCTTAGTGCAGAAGGGGAAATATAAAAAACCTCGAGAGGTCAGAATGTGTAAAGAGTGTAGCAAACCATTCGAAGTTATTATTTCCTCCCCGAAACTATATTGTAGTCGAAACTGCTCTGGAATAGTTGCTGTGAGAACTGCCAAATTTACAAATATGGAATGTCGGAGTGAAAATCATAAAGCTATTAAAGAATTTATTATACAATGGTCATTAAAAAATGCAGACCTTATTCTAGATACACCATATAACAAGATAAAAACCACTTTACAACCGTTAATCGTAGATATTCATAAGAAGTTTAGAGTTAAAGACTTCAGGGTTATCTCTAAATCAGTTTTTGGAAAAGATCAAGGAAGAAAAGAACTCTTAAAGTTTATGAAAGATGTGTGTAATGAAAATGTATGCTGAACTTACAGGAATAAAACTGTAAGAACTATTGGATAAAAAGCCGATAGGATAACAAAATTGGAGCAACCACTCGCACCATATAGTGTGTGTAACCTTGCAGCTGTAAACTTAGCTGAAATGGCTAATAAAGAAACAAAAACAGTTAATTTCGAAAAACTTAGAAAAACCGTTGAAGTCGGAGTAAGAATGCAGGATAACGTTATTAATGCAACTCCGTACTTCTTAGAGCCAAATAAAAAGCAAGCTCTTGGTGAGCGTCGTGTTGGTCTTGGTGTAATGGGACTACATGATTTACTAATATACTGTGAAACAGAGTATGGTTCTGAAAAAGGAAACAAACTAGTTGATGAAGTTTTTGAAACAATAGCAACTACTGCATACCGTGCATCAGTTGAACTTGCTAAAGAAAAGGGAAGCTTCCCATTCTTAGTGGGCGAAAATGACTCTGAAACAAATCGTCTTCGTGATGCATTTACTAACACTGGATTTATGCAAAAAATGCCTGAAGATATTAGAGAAGATATTAAAGAATTCGGTATCCGTAACTCTCATTTATTAACCGTTGCTCCTACGGGAAGCACTGGAACAATGGTCGGAGTTTCAACAGGATTAGAACCATACTTCTCATTCTCTTACTTCAGAAGCGGACGTTTAGGTAAGTTTATTGAAGTAAAAGCAGATATCGTTCAAGAATTCCTTGATAAAAACCCTGAGGTAGATCCAAACAACTTACCGAGCTGGTTTGTGTCAGCAATGGAGCTTGCACCTGAAGCACATGCTGATGTTCAATGTATTATCCAACGCTGGATTGATAGTTCAATTAGTAAAACAGTTAATGCTCCAAAAGGATATACTGTAGAGCAAGTTGAAGCTGTTTACGAGCGTCTTTATAAAGGTGGAGCTAAGGGTGGAACTGTTTACGTTGACGGAAGTCGTGACGCACAGGTTCTTACACTAAAAGCTGAGGAAAATACGTTTGAAGAAGAAGTAGAGGTAAACCAAAATAAAAAGAGTCATGTGGTACTAGTTGATACGATTAATGACTTACGTTCTACTAACGTAACAATTGGATCTGAGGTAGGTAATACTTGTCCGGTTTGTCGTGAAGGTACTGTTGAAGATTTAGGAGGATGTAACACTTGTACAAGCTGTGGTGCACAGTTGAAGTGTGGTCTATAAGGTAAAATAAATCCTGTTACTAGGTGTTGTTGACGGGAAGAAACAATACAAGTAGTAAATGAAGGAGACCAATTAGCATAGCTATTTGGTCTCTTCATTTACTCTTAAGTTTTGATTTATTGGGATTTATCCTTAAAATTCGCACGCTTTTAGCTTGCAAATTTATCAGATGCATAATGATTATCATGCAGTGTTTGATTTCTTTGTTATTTGTCTAATAAAATAAATGTAAAGCATAGGATGGTTTATCATTAAACGAGTACTTGAAATAAGGGCATATTTTCCCTTAATAGTGGTGAATATAGCTTGAATAGGGGTAATTAAGGGGAAATTTTCCCTTTAAGCAAAGCGCAATCACCCTATTTTCATGTTTTTTAGGTAGATAGCGGAAAATTTTACCTCTATTTAAGCTATTTTCTGTTCCATTTCCTAAATAAGGGAAATTTCTCCCTTTATTTTTCAGCGCATGCTGCCGATTCCTTCATCATCTTGGTCCAGGGTTTCCGCTTTTTTATAGCTGGATGGGACGATGAATTAATGTTACAAGCAAAACGTTCCGAGCCTTTTCACTTTATCTTAAATCATATGCTTTTTAACTGTGCATTTTCCATTGTTAAATCCATCTTCGCCTCCAAAACGGAATCCGTTACTATTAGGTAACGGGTTTTTTTGCCTATTATTCACCCCACATATGGAAAGCATTACTTAATTTTAAACCTTTTTTTAGACCATACTAAGCCTTAGTAGACATTCAAATGAGGTGAGTTTATGGAACCATTTATGCCACAGCTTGTGTACATTGAGCCTAAAGCATTAGATTATCCACTTGGCAGAGAATTAAAAGATAAGTTTGAGAATCTCGGGGTTGAAATTAGAGAAACAACTTCACATAATCAAGTGCGAGGAATACCTGGTGATAATGAGTTTCAGCAGTACCGAAACGCAAAATCTACCTTGGTTGTAGGATTAAGACGAACATTGAAATTTGATACATCCAAACCGTCTGCTGAATATGCCATTCCTTTGGCCACTGGCTGTATGGGACATTGTCATTATTGCTATTTGCAAACAACATTAGGAAGTAAGCCTTATATACGTACTTATGTGAATCTAGAAGATATTTTTGAGCAAGCAGATAAATATATGAAAGAGCGAGAGCCTGAAATCACCCGATTTGAGGCTGCCTGTACATCTGATATCGTCGGAATTGATCACTTAACTCATTCGTTAAAAAAGACCATTGAGTTCATGGGAGAGAAGGACTTTGGACAACTAAGGTTTGTGACCAAATACCATCATGTTGATCATCTTCTTGATGCAAAGCACAATGGTAGAACAAGGTTCCGCTTTAGCGTGAATTCAAGGTATGTCATTAAAAATTTTGAACCAGGAACATCTTCTTTTGATGAGCGCCTGGAAGCAGCTAGAAAGGTTGCAAATGCAGATTATCCACTTGGCTTTATAGTTGCTCCGATATATATGCATGAAGACTGGCAGGAAGGGTATTTCGAGCTGTTTGAAAGACTTTACAATTCACTTAAGGGTGTAAATGTAGACAATTTAACCTTTGAATTAATACAGCATAGATTTACCAAACCTGCTAAAAAGGTCATTGCAAAACGGTATCCGAAAACAAAGCTCGAGATGGATGAAACGAAACGAAAATATAAGTGGGGCAGATATGGAATTGGGAAATATGTTTACAAAGACGAAGAAGCAAATGATATAGAAACAACAATTAAAAGATATATTCATGAATTTTTTCCACAAGCAGAGGTTCAGTATTTCACATAAAAAGTAGAGGGAACAAGCTATTTGTTCTCTTTTTTGTGTCGAAAATGTACTATTTTATCTCTCTAACGCTTAAGAATGTAGGGTGACGGTTTTTATCCGACAACAGCGATCGGAGGGAAAGCACTTGTACATAGATGGGGTTTTTTCTGGAGGGGGAATAAAAGGGTTTGCACTGATTGGCGCCTATGCAGCTCTCGAGGAAAAAGGAATTAAATTTAAATGTTTAGCTGGAACAAGTGCTGGAGCAATCATTGCAGCTCTCATTAAAGCGGGCTATACAAGTGAAGAACTAGAAAAAATTATGGATGCCATCGAGTTGAAGGACTTCTTAGATGCAAGGAAAACCTTCCTTCCTATTCCTTTTGCGAAATGGTTGTTTTTATATAAAAGATTAGGACTATATAGAGGTGAGGTACTAGAAAAATGGCTAGAAGCTCTTCTATCAGCCAAAGGAATTGCTACTTTTGGGGATTTACCACCAGACTCCTTAAAACTTGTTGCCTCTAATTTAACAATGGGAACTTTAATTGTTTTACCTGATGATCTACCGAGGTATGGTATAAATCCGTCCTCTTTTTCGGTTGCCAAAGCTGTACGAATGAGTTGTAGTTTACCTTACTTCTTTGAACCGGTAAAATTAAAGCCAAGAACGGGTGCTCACCTTATTGTTGATGGAGGTGTGTTAAGTAATTTTCCGATTTGGCTTTTTGAAAAAGCATTAGATAGCCGAAAACGGCCTGTGTTAGGTGTGAAATTGTCAGCGAATTTTTACAATCAACCGGTTCATAAAGTAGATAATGCCATTTCGTTATTTACATCGCTTTTCGATACGATGATGAAAGCGCATGACCTTAAGTATATCTCTCGTGTTCATGAAGATCATATTGTCTTTATACCCGTTGAAGGGGGATTAACAACCGAGTTCAATCTTGATGATGAGCAAAAACACAAATTAATCCAACATGGGAAAGAACGCACTGAACAATTCTTGAAAAAATGGTCTTATTAAACAAAAAAAATCAAGCATTTAAAAAAATGCTCGATTTTTCTTTTTGCCTTTTTTACCTTCAATCACAGTTAAATGAGAGGGAGATGATTTTTTGCGTTTTCCGGATTGAAGTGGTGACGCTTTTTTAGGGCTTGAAGATAATTTTTTGCCCTCAACAACCTTAGAAACTGGTTTTTGTTGGGTTTGCTCATTGAAACGTCTCTTAGATTGTTTGGCTGCACGTCTGTATGCACTATAGTCATTCCCACTTCCACCAAGGCGACGTCTCATATAGATCTTGTAAATAAGGAAGATAATAGCTCCAAAAAATACAATGGATCCTAACTGAACTAGTAGCCGTGAAGGTTGTGTAAATAATGTATAAAGAATACCAATGACGCCTAACGTGATGATTGAATATACAAAAAGGTTTGAACGACGATTCATGAGTAACACCTCCGATTTGCCTCTTTACTTATTGTATTAATCGTCAAATAGCTTGTTGCATAAAATTCTTCGTTTTATGTACTTCTTTTGCTTTTTTTTCAGGTAATAATCTTATTTCTGGGCGGATTTTACTCTTAGCTCTAATAAAAGAGATTTCTCTACTTATATTCTACAAGAAAACAGAATAAACCTCTAGATGAATCATAGCTTTTTACATATTTTACCCAACAATTTCCTTTCATACACCTAGCAGAATAAAATTTTGATCTTCTAATAGCTAGGACTAAGAGTGTATTCGGCTTGTTCAACTCTCTTGGTTAAAAAAGTTTATAAATATAACAAGTTATCTTGTTAAGTGGATTAAAGATGAAGATGATAAAATATATATCATCCATCAATTTCTAAAAAGGAAAATAACTCCGCTATTCCCAAATAAATAGATTGCAGAAATGAGGGACATAATAAATAGCGGAGGTGTTTAGTGTGGAAGCAGAAAAGAAAAATCCTAACTTAGAACAAAATCAAAAACCAGAAGATCTATCTATGATCACGAAAGTCGTCATTATAGGATTATTCGGGGGTCTATTTTGGAGCTTTTTGAACTATGGAACCTATGTGTTTAACTTTACAGAAATTAGTCCAAACCTTGTTCTACAGCCTTGGGCTATAGGTGATTGGAAAAATCGTGTCCTTGGCCAATTTATCGGCATTGCAGTGATCGGAGTACTTTCAATTGGAGTTGCACTTGTATATTATGCACTACTAAGGAAGTTTCAAAAGATTTGGGTAGGGATGGCTTTTGGTCTACTATTATGGGCATTAGTATTCTTTGTTTTAAATCCTATTTTTCCAAATCTGCAATCAGTCCCAGAACTAGGAAGAAATACAAATATAACAACGATTTGCTTTTATATTTTATATGGAGTATTCATAGGGTACTCAATATCCTTTGAAGCTAATGAGTTTAATCATGAATCGGAAGTAGCTGCTATAGATGACTAATTTCCCAACCAATCCTTCTTTATGGTAGAATGTTCTTAATTGAACATTCTATTTTTTTCTTTATTTTTTAAAATAATAAAGCTAAAAGAATAGACATGAAAACCTAACTTACATATTTTATTTTGTGAAAAAGCGGGGGAAGAATATGGGGAAACTTGAAAAATTACGTGAAGGCTTTAAGGAATATGGAATTGACGGGTTACTTGTTACAAACAGTTATAACAGAAGATATATGACTGGTTTCACAGGTACAGCAGGTGTAGTACTAATTTCTGAGACAAAATCAGTATTTATTACCGATTTCCGTTATGTTGAGCAAGCAAGTGAGCAAATTGAAGGTTTTGAAGTCGTTCAGCATACTGGTCAACTTATAGACGAGGTTGCAAAACAAGCTGTAGATATGGGAATTAAGAAGCTTGGTTTTGAGCAAGATGACTTGTCGTTCTCGACTTATAGTTCATATAACAATACCACGGAAGCTGAATTAGTCCCAGTTTCTAATGCGGTTGAAAAGTTACGCTTGATTAAGTCTGAATCAGAGATTAAGATATTAAAGGAAGCAGCTGAGATTGCAGATGCAGCATATACACATATTTTAGGATATATTCGTCCAGGAATAAGTGAGTTAGATGTATCAAATGAACTAGAATTCTTTATGAGAAAACAAGGTGCAGTATCTTCTTCTTTTGATATTATTGTCGCATCAGGAGTTCGCTCCGCATTGCCACACGGCGTGGCGACTGATAAAATCATTGAAAAAGGCGACTTTGTAACGCTAGATTTCGGGGCATATTATAAAGGTTATTGCTCTGATATCACAAGAACTCTTGCAGTTGGAACACCAAGTGACGAATTGAAAAACATTTACAATATTGTTCTTGAAGCACAATTGCGTGGTATGGATGGCATCAAACCTGGGTTAACAGGGAAGCAAGCTGATGCATTAACACGTGATTACATTACCGAAAAAGGTTATGGACAATATTTTGGCCATTCAACAGGTCATGGGTTAGGTATGGAAGTACATGAACAACCAGGTCTTTCAGTGAAATCTGATATGATCTTAACACCAGGAATGGTTGTCACAGTTGAACCAGGTATTTACATAGCGGGTCTTGGTGGCGTTCGAATCGAAGATGATACAGTCATTACCGAAAATGGCAACGAATCATTGACATATTCTACTAAAGAACTAATCATTTTATAAAATGTATATCTATACTATTTAAGTTTAAACCATGGAACATGAAACGAGTTTACATTCTCAGTGTGGAATGAGCGGAGAGCCATGCCACTCCTGCGGGATATATGGTGTAGGGGAGACCCCACAGGAGCCTGCGACGAGGAGACTCCCCACGCCGCCCGCGGGAAGGGCATGGGTCGCAGCGATTGGAACTTCCCAACCTAAGTTATTTAAGATAGCCAATCTCAAAAACGGATTTATATTTTAGGAGGATTTTTTTACATGATTTCAGTTAACGATTTTCGTACAGGATTAACAATTGAAGTAGACGGAGGCATTTGGAGAGTAATGGACTTCCAGCACGTTAAACCAGGTAAAGGTGCTGCATTTGTTCGCTCAAAGCTTCGTAACCTTCGTACAGGTGCTGTACAAGAAAAAACTTTCCGTGCTGGTGAAAAAGTAGCAAAAGCACAAATCGAAAACCGCAAAATGCAATATCTATACGCAAATGGTGAAATGCATGTATTCATGGATAATCTATCATATGAGCAAATTGAACTCCCAGCATCAGCAATTGAGTATGAGCTAAAGTTCTTGAAAGAAAACATGGAAGTTCAGATTATGACTTTCGGCCATGAAACACTAGGTGTTGAACTACCAAATACAGTGGAATTAAAAGTAGCAGAAACGGAGCCAGGAATCAAAGGTGATACTGCTTCAGGTGGAACAAAGCCAGCGATTTTAGAAACTGGTTTATCTGTTCAAGTACCATTCTTTATTAATGAAGGTGATGTGTTAATTATTAACACAACTGAAGCATCTTACGTTTCTAGAGCTTAATCATAATTCCGATAAAAGAACCTATTCCGTTGAGTAGGTTCTTTTTTGTGTAATCTCCACGCAATGACGGTCAATCCCACAAATGAAATGACGACCATCCAAAAAATATTCCCAATTTTAAAGCTAAGGTTAACTTCCATTTATCAACCATACAAAATTTTTCACTTCTTAAAAACGGATCCACTGCATAGGTTGTACAAATAAAAACTTTCAACAGGTTTTGGAGGATCTTACATGAGAAGATGGCTATCTTTAATAGAAACAAGTGTACTATCAATGGCGGGACTGCGTATTCTTTCGGCCTCGATCGAATTAACTGCAGCAATTTTAATGCTGGTATTTAATGATGTCAAAAAAGCAATTGCTATCAACGCGTTATTAGCGGTAGTTGGTCCAGTGATCTTAATTACAACGATGGCGATTGGACTGCTTAGTATTGCTGATGATCTATCATTTTCAAAACTCTTTTTTGTTGCGTTAGGAGTTGGCTTTATTTTATTTGGAATTTATAAATAGTTTTAGTTGTATTTAAGCTGTTTCTTAAACGTTGTTGCTTTTCGCACAGCAGCCAATTTATGAAAAGTGCCTTATTTTATGAGGCATAAAGTGGTCAAGCCTGCATACATTGAAATAAGAGTCTATCGAAATTTACTAGAATTTATTTTAGCAAAGGTACAAAGAATGGGTTAATGGAGGAATGAACCATGCAAGAAATTGTCGATTTATTACCAGCAACCATTGCAGAGATTATACGAAGCTATCCTCCTTCTTTAAAGGAAAAGATTGAAGAAATAAGAATACGAGTTTCAAGGCCTGTCGAACTTGTGGTTGCAGGAAATCCGCACTTTCAGAGTCATATTGTTACTGCTGAAGAAGGAATTCAGCTGCTTAATCGCTTGAGTCAGTACTCTATTTACGCTTTAGAGGAAGAGCTTAAAAGAGGTTATATCACGGTTCAAGGCGGTCATCGTGTAGGACTAGCTGGAAAAGTAATTACAGAGCAAGGGAAGGTAAAGGCAATCAGAGATATCACTTCCTTTAATATACGGATTGCAAAACAAAAAATAGGGATTGCTGCTCCTGTTGCACCACTTTTGTATAAGAATAAGTGGTTGAATACTATTATTATTGGTCCGCCTCAAACAGGAAAGACAACCATGTTGAGGGATATTGCTAGAATCATAAGTTTAGGAGATGAGCTAGTAGGTGTTCCTTCGAGCAAGGTTGGAATTGTTGATGAGAGATCGGAAATAGCTGGGTGTGTAAAAGGAATTCCACAACAGACACTTGGGCCAAGGGTCGATGTTTTAGATGCCTGCCCAAAAGCAGAGGGCATGATGATGATGATTCGTTCGATGAGCCCAGAGGTGTTGGTCGTCGATGAGATTGGCCGACAAGAGGATAGTGAAGCGATTCTTGAAGCTGTTAATGCTGGTGTATCTTTAATGATAACTGTTCATGGAGAAAAATTAGCGGATCTTTATAAGCGTCCGACCTTGAAACCGCTGCTCGAGATAGGAGTTTTTGAGAGGTTTATTGAACTAACTCGTACAAGTGGACCAGGAACGATTAGAGCCGTCTTAAATCAGCATGGAAAAGAAATACATTCAAAAATAGAGAGAGTGACCTATTGATGAAAATCCTTGGTGCTATTTTTATCTTGGCTGCCTCGACATGGATTGGGTTTGAGATTTCCAAGCACTTAAATGAACGACCGCGTCAATTGCGATATTTACGAACAGCATTAAAATCACTAGAAGCCGAAATTATGTATGGTCATATACCGCTTGATGAAGCAGCTTCAAATCTTTCTCGCCAAGTACCGAAACCTTTATCGTGGTTTTTTGACGTATTTAGCAAAAAACTTCGAAGTGGAGAATTAATGGTCAGGACGGCTTGGGAAGATAGTATGAACGACATATGGAAATTAACTGCTTTTAAGCAGGGTGAATATGAGATCTTAAAGCAATTTGGCGAAACGCTTGGACAAAGTGACCGAGTTTCACAGCAAAAACATATACTTCTGGCTCTCACGCATCTAGAGCGGGAGGAATATGACGCACGGGAAAAACAAGCGAAATATGAAAAAATGATCAAAAGCTTAGGGTTTTTATCAGGGTTATTATTGATCATTTTACTGATGTAGGTAAATAGGGGGAGAAGCGAGTGGGAGTCGATGTAAATGTCATTTTTCAAATTGCTGGTGTAGGAATCGTTGTTGCATTTCTCCACACTATATTAGATCAGATGGGTAAAAAGGAATATGCCCAGTGGGTAACATTACTTGGGTTTATCTATATTTTATTTATGGTTGCGACAATCGTAGAGGATTTGTTTGAAAAAATTAAGTCGGTCTTCCTTTTTCAAGGCTAAAGGGGGTTTTAGTCATTGAAATTATTCAAATTGTAGGATTAGGGTTAGTCGCGACCTTCCTCGCTCTGATCATCAAGGAGCAAAAGCCAACATTTGCGTTTATGCTTGTTGTTTTTGTTGGATGTGTTATTTTTCTTTTTTTAGTCGATCAAATCTCTGAAATTATTAGAATGCTTGAGCGAATAGCTGTCAATGCCAATGTGAATATGGTCTATGTAGAGACAATCTTAAAAATTATTGGGATTGCTTATATCGCAGAATTTGGTGCACAAATCACCAAAGATGCTGGACAAGGTGCGATTGCTTCAAAAATTGAATTAGGCGGTAAAATTCTCATTTTAGCAATGGCTATCCCAATCTTAACTGTCATTATTGAGACTGTAATTAGTTTAATACCAAGGTAAGTTCCTTTAGAGGGGTGAAACAATGTATCGCAAAGCCGTCTTTTTTTTAGTTGTATCGATCACTCTATTATTCATACCTCATGTCGTACAAGCTTCTCCCCAAGAACAGAGTCTCGTTCATGAACAAATTGAAAACCTGGGTCTTGATGAAATCAAACTATATTGGGAAAAAGTCACCACAGAATATGGGGGAGTTCTTCCAGAGAGTCAGAAAGGATCATTAGTTGACTTTATCAGTGGTGAAAAAAAGTTATCTTTAAAAGAATGGTTGCTGGGTTTTCTTAAATACCTATTTTATGAATGTATTGCCCATGGAAAGCTATTAAGCACCCTTATCATGTTAACCATTTTTAGTACGTTTTTACAAACACTTCAAAATTCCTTTGAAAAAAGTACAGTGAGCAAGGTCGCATATGCTTTAGTTTATATGGTCTTAATTATTATCGCCTTAAATACCTTTAGGATGGCGATTATGTACACTGAGGAAGCTATTACAACCATGACTAACTTCATTCTGGCACTAGTCCCATTGTTACTCGCTCTGATCGCTTCATCAGGTGGACTAGCCTCGGCCGCATTTTTTCATCCATTGATTCTGTTCTTAATGAACACGAGCGGGATGCTAATTCAATATGTTGTGTTGCCACTTTTATTTTTATCAGCACTATTAAGTATTGTTAGCACGATTAGTGAGCACTACAAAGTCACACAGCTCGCTCAGTTAATTAGAAATGTCAGTATTGGTTTACTTGGTGCATTTTTGACGATTTTCCTTGGAGTTATCTCTGTCCAGGGCGCATCCTCGGCAGTGGCAGATGGCATTACAATCCGAACAGCTAAATTTATCACAGGTAATTTTGTTCCTGTAGTAGGAAGAATGTTTACGGATGCAACGGATACAGTGATTAGTGCCTCAGTACTATTGAAAAATACGGTAGGCATAGTCGGGGTGATTATATTACTATTACTTGCTGCATTTCCTGCATTAAAGGTCTTGTCGCTTGCCATTATCTATAAGGTTGCAGCGGCACTACTCCAGCCTATTGGTGGAGGTCCGGTTATCGCTTGTTTGGATGTAATTAGTAAGAGTGTGATTTATATTTTTGCTGCACTAGCAATTGTGTCACTGATGTTTTTCTTAAGTATAACAGTCATTATAGCTGCTGGTAATCTCACTATGATGGTCAGGTGAGTCTGGTTTAACGAAACGTTGAGGGGAGGGATTTGTTTTGAGCTTCTTAACAGAATGGATCACAAACATCATATTATTCATCTTGCTTGCAACCATCATTGATATGCTACTCCCAAATTCTAGCATGCAAAAATATGTAAAGATGGTGACAGGGCTCATTCTGATTGTCATTATTTTAACGCCATTATTTAATATTTTATCAAAGGATTTTGAAAATATAGTTGCTTCGATCAACATTTCACCTGTAAATGATGAAAAAAATATGGAAAATTTGATAGAAATGAAAAAAAAAGAAATACAAGCCTCAACTCGTGCATATAGTTTAGAACAAGTGGCTGTCCAAATGAAATCACGAGTGGAAGAGGAGTTGATGGAGAAATATGATTTAGAGGTAAAGGAAGTCATTCTATCATTAAAAGAGGATATCGAACATGCCGAGCCTACTATTGATGATATCGCCTCTATTCAAGTCATCTTAACAGAAAAATTAAATGAGTCAAATGAAATCCCAGTGGTAAAACCAGTAGTTATTGATACCTCCAAACAGCCTAAGCAAGAGGATCAAGGAATGAATGTCAAACCTATTATTACTTATTTATCTACTGAATGGGAAATTCACACAGAAATGATAGAAGTTACTGTGGAAGGAGGGAAAGAGTAGGCAATGGATAAAGATAAGAATAAAGGATTCTTAGAATCTATTAAACAAATGTTCTTTCCATCAGATGAGAATCCGCCTGATAAAAAGACGAAAAAGAACAAATATCTTTTAATCGTTTTAGCAGCTGGAATTGTCTTTATGTTGGTGGGTAATCTTTTTTCAAATGGCACAACTACTCAATCATCAATTCCAGTTTTCAAGGAAAGTGCTGCTGAAGATGTTGAGGAGACATTTGGACAGAAGGATTCTGTAGAGTCTCTAGCAATCTCTGAATATGAGAACAAATACGAAAATGACTTAAAAGAAGCATTAGAAACAATTATAGGTGTTAGTGATGTGACAGTTGTCGTTAATGTGGATGCAACTGAAACAAAAGTTCTCGAGAAAAATTCGATCACCCAAAGCCAAACGACCAATGAAAAGGATCCAAATGGCGGTGAAAGAAAGGTTGAGGACTCATCAGTAGATGAACAAGTTGTCATTATCAGGAAGGACAACAGTGAAGAGCCGATTGTCATTAAGATTGAGAAACCAGTGATAAGAAGCGTTCTTGTTGTTGCTCATGGTGCTGACAACATTAAAATAAAACAAATGGTACTAGAAGCTGTAACAAAGGGACTTGATGTTCCAGTCCATAAGGTTGCAGTAATGCCTAAAAAATCTAAGGGGGATTCATAAGATGTTATTAAAAAAGCAAACAGTTTGGTTATTAACAATGTTAAGTTTAGTAGTGGTATTGTCAGTTTATTATATTACATCACCAGATGTAACAAATGAAAATGTAGCATTCGATTCAGAAGGTGTTAATGAAGAAGGCGCTGATACAGAAACAGGAGCGACTGCAAAGGACGAGGCTGCAAATGACGAAGCTGCAGCAGAAGAAGGCGTTGATGTATCTCTTGAGGAAGCAGAAGATGGAAGCATGATTTCTCATGTTGAAAGTGATGAGTTATTCACAGCACTTCGTATGGAAATTGAAGACTACCGAAGCAAGGTGAAAAGTGAGTTACAAGCTAGAATCGTTTCTAAAGATTTAACTGCTGAAGAAAAAAATGCGGCATATGAAGAAATGAGAGAGCTAGATGCAGTTGCGTCAACAGAATCATTCCTGGAAATCTTAATTAAAGGCAGAGGGTATGATGACGCTCTAGTTCGAGCAGATGGTAATGAAGTGAAGGTTACAGTGAAAGGTAAAGAAAGCTCAGCAGCTGATGCGAACGAAATCATGCGTCTTGTACGTAATGAGATCGACGGATTACAAAATGTTACCGTATCATTTGATGTTAAGTAATAATGATTTCACATTCTAACGAGAGGCGTATCCGTGTTAAAGCGGATACGCTCTTTTTGAAGAAGAATTTATAGATATAAGGATTATTAAGATAATAAAATTCAAATGAGTTCTAGTTCGAAAATTGAATCCAAAACCTTATCACTTAGAGAATGATAACGCTTTACTATTATGATATAATCGACTCAAACTAAGAAATGTCCTGGGGTCCTATTGAATGCAGAGCCACTCTATCGTATCATGTTAGTATGTGGTACTAATACTAACAGATAAACTTTTTAATAGTAATTTCTTAAAAAATGAAGTATGATGGAGTGGTATGACCACTTATGATGATACCCATAGAGGATAAAATGTTTTGGGGTCTATTCTCTAACAATAAGGAGTGTAAGATCATGTTAAAAGTACAAGAAATCAGAGAGTTAATTAAATTAATTGATCAATCGAATATTGATGAGTTTTCGTATGAGTATGAAGGATCAAAAATAAAAATGAAAAAGCATAAGGAAGCTGCACCTCAGGCAGTAAGTGTCGTAGAGCAAGTTGCACAACCTGTCGCAGCACCGCCAGTACAACAAGCTGCACCTGCTACACCAGCACAAGCCGTACAAGCACCAGCTGAAACAGCACAAGATAACTTACATAAAATTACTTCACCAATGGTAGGAACATTCTATTCTGCGTCATCACCTGATGCACCTCTATATGTAAATGTAGGGGACAAGGTAAAAGCAGATACAGTTGTTTGTATTGTTGAAGCGATGAAACTATTTAACGAAATTGAAGCTGAAGTAACTGGTGAAGTTGTTGAGATATTGGTTGAAAATGGACAACTAGTCGAATACGGACAACCTTTATTCTTAGTGAAGGCCTAGTAAGGAGCGAAACCTATGATTAAAAAGTTATTAATTGCGAACAGAGGAGAAATCGCTGTACGGATCATCAGAGCATGCCGAGAGCTTGGTATTGAAACTGTCGCAGTTTTCTCTGAGGCAGACCGTGAGTCATTGCATGTCCAGCTAGCTGATGAGGCGTATTGTATCGGTCCTAAGGCATCAAAGGATAGTTATTTGAATTTTACTAATATTATCAGTGTTGCAAAGTTAACTGAAAGTGAAGCAATTCACCCGGGATATGGATTCCTTGCTGAGAATGCTGATTTTGCAGAGCTTTGCCGTGAATGTAATATTATCTTTGTCGGTCCAAGCCCTGAGGCAATCTCGAAGATGGGGACAAAGGATATCGCTAGAGAGACGATGCGTGAAGCAGGTGTTCCGATTGTTCCTGGATCTCAAGGAATTGTTGAAGATGCGAAGGCAGCTGTTGAATTAGCAAATCAAATCGGATATCCTGTTATCATTAAAGCGACTGCTGGTGGTGGAGGTAAAGGAATCCGCGTTGCTAAGAATGAACAAGAATTAGTAAAAGGAATTAACATTACTCAACAGGAAGCTGCTACAGCGTTTGGTAATCCGGGTGTTTATCTTGAAAAATATATTCAAGATTTCCGTCACGTTGAAATCCAAGTACTTGCAGACAACCATGGGAATGTGATTCATTTAGGAGAGCGTGATTGCACGATTCAACGTCGACTTCAAAAATTAGTCGAAGAAACACCTTCTCCAGCATTAAATGAAAACACTCGTGCGAAAATGGGAGATGCTGCTGTTAAAGCTGCGCAGGCTGTTAATTATTCTGGTGCAGGAACCATTGAATTCATTTATGACCATAATGAAGATTCATTTTACTTCATGGAAATGAATACGAGAATTCAGGTTGAGCACCCTGTTACAGAAATGGTGACTGGTGTGGATTTGATTAAAGAGCAAATTAAGGTTGCTTCAGGTCAAACACTTTCGCTTAAGCAGGAAGATGTTCAATTTAATGGATGGTCAATTGAATGTAGGATTAATGCTGAAAATCCAGAGAAGAATTTTATGCCTTCTCCTGGTAAAATAAATATGTACCTACCACCTGGTGGATTAGGTGTTCGAGTGGATTCTGCTGCTTATCCAGGTTACACAATTCCTCCTTATTATGATTCAATGATTGCTAAATTGATTACATATGGAGCAACTAGGGAAGAAGCAATATCAAGGATGAAAAGAGCATTGAGTGAGTTTGTGATTGAGGGGATTCATACGACAATCCCATTCCATTTGAAATTAATGGAGCACGAAAAATTTGTAGATGGCCATTTTAATACAAAGTTTCTTGAATTATATGAGGTAATGAAGCCGTAAACTATAAACGGAGGTGCTTTTAATGTCAGAAAACAATATTTTAGAAATGAATCAAGGGAATAATAGTCTTGGTAAAGTAGAGATTGCACCAGAGGTCATTGAAGTTATTGCAGGGATTGCTGCTTCTGAAGTAGAGGGAGTCGCTCAAATGAAAGGGAACTTTGCTGCTGGTGTAGTAGAGCGTCTTGGCAAAAAGAATCACGGAAAAGGTGTAAAGGTTGAATTAACTGAAACTGGTGTCATCGTAGATGTTTTTTGTGCAATGAACTTCGGAGTTTCTATTCCAAACGTTGCCCAAAAAATCCAAGACAACATTCGTCAAGCACTACTTAACATGACAGCTCTAGAAGTGGACGAAGTAAACATCCACGTCGTCGCAGTCGTATTCGAAAACCAAAAACAAGAAGTACCATACGACCAAGAAATGTAATAAATAAAGATTTTTAAAAACTAGCTACTATTGAAACTCGCACCATGAAGAAGAATGGTTTTGCTAAATTGGTGTGAAATGAGCGGAGAACCACTCGACTCCTGCGGGATATACGGGGCAAAGTGAGACCCCGCAGGAGCCTGCGACGAGGAGGCTCACCGTCCCGCCCGCGGAAAGCGAGTGGATCGGAGCGAATGGAACTCTCTAAACTAAGTAATTAGTGTAAATTACAAAAGAAGTACCTGACCCCCATCGTAAATCAATATCTTTTCATCTATTTGGAAAAGATATGATAAACGAAACCGTCAGGTACTTTTTTTTGCCTAAATTTTCTTACGCCAGAAAAATGTGCTATGATAAAAGTAAAATAATTGTCGAAGTTAAAAGGAGCAAAAAGAAATGAAAAGACGTACAGCAAGAGAAAAAGCACTTCAAGCATTATTTCAGATAGATGTTGGTGATAGTGACCCAAGAGAAGCGATCGAAAGTGTATTAGAAGAAGGACCTGGCGATGATTTCTTAAATCAACTCGTTTTTGGAGTCGTAGAGCATAAAGAAGAAATCGATACGCTATTACGTCAAAACTTAGAAAAATGGAACTTAGAGAGAGTAGCTAACGTAGACCGTTCAATTCTACGAATGGCAATTTTTGAGTTGAATTATGTAGACGAAGTCCCACCAAAGGTAAGTATTGACGAAGCAATAGAGCTTGCAAAGGTTTTCGGTGACGATAGTTCAGGACGTTTTATTAATGCAGTTCTATCGAAGGTTACAACAGCTCTGAATTAATCTCGCTTTTTGGCTCATAAAGGGGAAATACAATGAGTGATACAAAACGTTATTTAACTGTGACTGCGCTCACTAAATACATAAAAAGAAAATTTGATTATGATCCACACCTACAAGATATTTGGATTCGGGGAGAAATTTCGAACTTTAAATCACATAGTCGTGGACATATGTATTTTACGATTAAGGACGAAAATGCACGTATACAAGCAGTCATGTTTTCTAGTCAAAATCGTTCGATTCAATTTAAGCCAGAGGATGGAATGAAGGTTCTTATCCGAGGAGAAGTAACAGTATATGAACCAGCAGGTGGCTATCAAATTTATGTCAAAGAAATGCAACCGGATGGAATTGGAAATTTGTATTTGGCATATGAAGAACTGAAAAATCGCTTGGCGAGTGAAGGTTTATTTGATGAAAAATATAAAAAATCGTTACCCTTATATCCTGAAACAATTGGTGTAATTACGTCGCCCACAGGGGCAGCTGTCCGAGACATTCTTACGACCATTAAGAGAAGATACCCGATTGGGAAGGTTATTATTTTCCCTGCACTTGTTCAAGGAACAAATGCAGCAGCCTCAATCGCTAAATCAATTAGTTTAGCTAATCAGATGAATAATGTTGATGTGTTAATTGTTGGCCGGGGCGGTGGCTCAATCGAGGAACTATGGGCTTTCAATGAGGAAATTGTTGCTAAAACAATCTTTCAATCAGATATTCCGATCATTTCAGCGGTTGGTCATGAAACTGACTTTACAATAGCAGATTTCGTTGCAGATTTACGAGCTCCAACTCCAACTGCAGCGGCAGAACTAGCGGTCCCTCATATTGTAGAATTGGCTGAAAGAATCACAGTTAGGCAAGCTAGACTTTTACGAACGATGAAAGAAAAGATTACACTACAACATGACCGACTACAATCTTTGCAAAAATCATATGCTTTCAGATTCCCGAAAAATCTATATGTTCAAAAAGAACAACAGCTAGATCGAATATACGATAAATTCTTAGTGGAATCATACCGAAATATCAAAGATAAACAAGAGTTGTATAAAACTCTTAGTCTTCGTCTAAAGTATCAGCATCCTGAAGAAAAACTTTTGAAAGCAAATGAACAGTTGCTTAGTGTCGAAAAAGTCTTGCAAAAAGAAATAAAAAACTTACTTAAGCATTATAACCATACCTTTCAAGCAAACGTTTCTAAGCTAAATGCTTTAAGTCCATTGAAAATTATGGAACGAGGATATAGCCTTGCTTACGATCAAGAGGGAGCATTGCTGAAAAGTGTTAATACAATTGAAGCAGGTGATTCTGTTCGAGTAAGGTTGCAGGATGGCCAATTAGATTGTCAAGTGTTAAAGGTAGAGGAGAGACATATAAATGAGTGATAAAGAAAAAGTATCTTTTGAGGATGCCATGAAAAAGCTTGAGGATATTGTTTCAAAGCTTGAAGAAGGAGACGTCCCTTTAGAGCAAGCGATAAATTATTTTCAAGAAGGGATGAAGCTTTCAAAGCTTTGTCATGACAAATTGCAAAATGTTGAAAAACAAATGGATCAAATATTGAAAGAAGATGGAAAACTAGAAGCATTTACGATTCAGGAGGAAGAATAGGTGAACGTAAATGAGATAGAAACATATTTATCCGAACAAAAGCGAGTATTAGAGCAAGCTTTGCCAGGTTTTATAGAGAAATTAAATGCGCCAAATGTTCTCAAGGATGCGATGAGTTATTCACTCGAAGCTGGGGGAAAACGGATTAGACCTCTTTTATTTTTTTCTACATTAAAAGCATTCGGAAAAAGAGAAGAAATTGGTCTCCCGGTAGCTTGTGCTATTGAAATGATTCATACGTACTCTCTTATACATGATGATTTACCAAGTATGGATGATGATGATTTACGAAGAGGTAAACCAACAAACCATATTATCTTTGGTGAAGCTAACGCGATTCTAGCTGGAGATGCATTACTTACCTATAGCTTCCAGCTTATTTCTGAAATGGTTGATGATGAGATTGATGCAACTATTAAATTAGCGCTTATCGCTGAGTTAGCAAAGGCTGCTGGGGCTGAAGGGATGGTCGGAGGACAAGTTGCGGATATTGAAGGTGAAGGTGAATCATTAACTCTTGAAGAGCTTGAATATATTCATAAGCATAAAACAGGAAAATTACTTGCTTATAGTATTATTGCCGGAGGATTACTGACTAATGCAAATCGTGAGCAGTTAGATATGCTTGAAAAATTTGCCTTACACCTTGGTTTAGCTTTTCAAATCCGCGATGATATTTTAGATATCGAAGGAAATCAGGATGAAATAGGAAAACCTGTTGGAAGTGATACTTTTAATGATAAAAATACATATCCTTCATTACTTACACTTGATGGTGCGAAATTAAAGCTTGAGTATCATATAAGCGAAGCTAATTTAATTTTATCTGATATGAGTATTGATACGGAAATTTTAGGTTATTTATGTCAGCTAGTTGCTTCACGTAATAAATAGTAACTTTTTTGATGTTTAGCACAGATGCATAGCTTCTCAAGATTAAGCTAATTTGGGGCGGATAAGTAAAAAAATGCTATGCTTGCTTGTCCAATAATTCCCATTCGATTGAGAAGTCATCAAGATTATGATATACTTAACCTTAGAAAAATGGTGGTGCAGTATTCTAGTCAATTCTCCAATCCTGAAGACGGGCCTAAAAATCCGTCAAAGGGCACATCGATGAAGTCCCTTGCGCTGGCTTGAGGCGCCCAGCCTTGGGTTGGTGTTGGGGGTTAAGGTCGCAGGGCGATCCACAATGGCATGTGGGCGTTGACCCTGCTTCCGTGGAGGCCCATTTTTGTAGGAGTCAGTTTCGATCCTATGGGGTGGGGTATGAACCTGTGTTGGTCTCAGGAGGAGATTCAAGCAGCGTAGCCTGCCTTGAGTGGAGTTAAGGGGATTATGGTTGGAATGTATATGTCAGTTGGCCATTGATATATCCAGAAGGTAAGCCCATATGAAATTAACTTTGCAAAAGAGGCTAGGGACTGGTTAAGAATTGTTCGAGGAAAACTCCTAGACTGTTCTTTTCTGACATGTGAAAAGGATTGCAGTACGGACTAAGTGGTAATCCAGTCTAGCACTTGGTGACAATGCTAAGGTAGGTTTGAAGGGAAACCGCCACGGTGGCGACACTTGGTATCTACTTGGGAAATCCTACTGGACCTAAGCCGTAAAATTTACTTTTCATATGACCACCATTTACATAGTATTTTTTAATTGGCTAGTTTTTTTCTTTAACTATAATTACTTCAAAAAAAGAAGTGTTTATATGTAAAAATAGAGCCTAACTAAGAAATAGGTGAAAACTATAATGAAACAACATATACGTGAATCAATAAATTGGAGTCTTGGGATTGCCGTTATCACTTTTGTGTTAGCGGCTATTTTTACTATTGTTTCAACCTTTGCTTTATCAGGACTAACATGGGCTGTTGGTACATTAGTTGTTTTAATAATTGTACTTATAGGGATCTTTTTTGATATGCTAGGAATTGCAGCAACAGCAGCTGATGAAGTGCCATTCCATGCAATGGCATCTAAAAAGGTAAATGGGTCAAAAAGTGCTATACATATCGTTCGTAATGCTGATCGGTTTGCTAGCTTTTGTAATGATGTTATAGGTGATATTTCCGGAATTATCAGTGGAACCGCGACTGCGATTGTTGTTTTGCAGTTAACTGTGTCTACGCAACATACTGAAGGATCTGTTTTTCACTATGTTGTGTCAGTTGTTTTTACAAGCCTGGTCGCTGCCTTAACAGTTGGTGGCAAGGCGATTGGTAAGTCGATGGCGATTCGATTTTCAACCGAAATCATATTTCAAGTTGGTCGCATCTTTCATTTTATTGAAAACAAGTTTAAAATTGTGATAATAAAGGATAAAAAGAAACAGAGAAATTCGAACCGAAAGTGAGTGGTCCTCTTGGATCTATCAGCAATAAAAAATCCAGCGTTTTTAAAGGATATGACAAATCAAGAATTAGAGGCGCTAAGTAAAGAAATTAGAAAATTTTTAATAGAAAAGCTATCTGTTACTGGAGGACACATTGGTCCAAATCTTGGGGTAGTGGAACTAACTATCGCATTACACAAAGAATTTGATAGCCCAAAAGATAAATTTATTTGGGATGTTGGGCATCAGTCTTATGTTCACAAAATTCTTACTGGTAGAGCTTGTGACTTCGATACGCTACGCCAATACGAGGGGTTATGTGGTTTTCCTAAGCGTAATGAGAGTGAGCATGATGTTTGGGAAACTGGTCATAGCTCAACGAGTTTATCAGCAGCAATGGGCATGGTTGTTGCGAGAGATTTGAAAAAAAGTGGAGAGTTTATTTTACCGATTATTGGTGATGGAGCATTAACTGGTGGAATGGCCCTTGAAGCGTTAAATCATATAGGGCATGAAAAGAAAGATATGATCGTAATCTTGAACGACAATGAAATGTCTATTGCGCCAAATGTTGGAGCACTTCATAATGTTCTTGGAAGATTAAGAACGGCTGGGAAGTATCATTGGGTTAAAGATGAGCTAGAATATCTTCTGAAAAAAATCCCTGCAGTTGGTGGAAAGCTTGCAAGCACAGCTGAGCGGGTAAAAGATAGCTTGAAATATTTTCTTGTTTCTGGTGTCTTTTTTGAAGAACTAGGATTTACTTATCTCGGACCAGTAGATGGACATAATTACGATGATCTATTCGAAAATCTCCAATACGCGAAAAAGACGAAGGGTCCCGTACTTTTACATGTTTTAACAAAAAAAGGTAAAGGGTATCGCCCAGCCGAGTCTGATACGATTGGTACTTGGCATGGAACAGGTCCATATAAAATTGAAACAGGTGATTTTGTAAAACCTACTAACATTGCACCGGCATGGAGTTCGTTAGTAAGTGAAACAGTTAGGAAGCTAGCTCGTGAGGATGACCGCATTGTGGCGATTACACCGGCGATGCCTGTGGGATCAAAGCTTGAGAACTTTGCGAAAGAGTTTCCAGAGAGAATGTATGATGTTGGGATCGCTGAGCAACATGCAGCAACCATGGCAGCTGGCCTAGCCACACAAGATATGAAGCCATTTTTAGCGATTTACTCGACCTTTCTACAAAGGGCTTATGATCAAGTTGTCCATGATATTTGTCGTCAAAACTTAAATGTGTTTATTGGAATTGACCGAGCAGGATTGGTTGGGGCTGATGGAGAAACACATCAAGGTGTTTTTGATATCGCCTTCTTAAGGCATATTCCTAATATGGTTCTAATGATGCCAAAAGATGAAAATGAAGGTCAACACATGGTTAAAACTGCAATTGATTATAATGAAGGACCGATAGCTATTCGATATCCAAAAGGAAACGGTTTAGGGGTTAAGATGGATGAAACCTTAAAAGCATTACCGATTGGTTCTTGGGAAGTGTTAAAGGATGGACAAGATATTGCCATTTTAACATTCGGTACTACGATACCGATGGCACTTGAAGCAGCTGAAAAATTAGAAGCCGAAGATGTTTCTGTAAAAGTGATAAATGCAAGATTTATTAAACCGCTTGATGAAGATATGCTTCATGGATTATTTGCATCAAAAATGCCTATCTTAACAATTGAGGAAGCTGTTCTACAGGGTGGATTTGGAAGTGCTGTAATTGAATTTGCGCATGACAAAGGTTATTATCAATCCACGATTGATCGAATGGGAATTCCAGACAAGTTTATTGAACATGGAAATGTTAATGAACTTTTAGAAGAAATTGGACTAACGACCGAGGACGTTCAAAAAAGAGTTCATCGCATTTTACCAAAAAAACAAAAAAGGGCATGATTATGGGAACAAAAAAAGAACGATTAGATGTGATCCTTGTTGAACGTGGTCTGATCGAGACCAGAGAAAAGGCAAAGAGAACAATCATGGCAGGTCTAGTCTATTCTAATGAAGAAAGACTAGACAAGCCTGGAGAAAAAGTGGATCGTGAAATCCCTTTAACTATTAAGGGGAAAGTAATGCCTTATGTAAGTCGCGGGGGTCTAAAGTTAGAAAAGGCGCTTCAAGAATTCGAACTAACGATTACTGATAAAATACTAATAGATATCGGTTCTTCAACAGGTGGATTTACTGATTGTGCACTTCAGAATGGCGCTAAACTTTCATATGCACTTGATGTTGGCTATAATCAGTTAGCGTGGAAATTGAGGCAGGATGAAAGGGTAGTCGTAATGGAAAGGACGAATTTCCGTTATGTGAAACCTGAGGATTTTCAGGAAGGCCTACCAACTTTTGCTAGCATCGATGTTTCATTCATTTCGCTTAAATTGATTTTGCCAGTATTAAAAACGATTCTTGTTCCAAACAGTGATGTTGTTGCTCTTATTAAACCTCAGTTTGAAGCAGGAAGAGAACAAGTTGGAAAAAAAGGGATTGTTAGAGACCCTAAAGTTCATGAACAGGTTATTAACAAAATTGTCGATTTTGCAATCGCTGAAGGCTATGATTGTGTCAATTTATCGTTTTCGCCAATTACCGGTGGAGATGGTAACATCGAATTTTTAGTCCACTTAAAATGGCTTGAACCCGATCATATTGGCGAGATTCAATCATCTGTTTCTCCTAATGAAGTTGTTGCTCAGGCTCACCGAATACTTAAAGAAAAGAATGAATAAAACCTATTGATGACTAAGATAAAACAAAACTAATGAAAATTTAGTTGAAGTTTGATTAGTCATCTTTTTGTCTTTGGGCTAAATTCGACAATGTGTAAAATTTTTTCAAAAAAAATGTACATTTTTGACGTTATCGGCTAACATTAAGGGTATAAAAATACAATGTGAGTTATAGGTATTTTATTTTGCGAGGTGCCAACATGAATAAAGGTCAGCGTCACATAAAAATTAGAGATATTATTACTAATAATGATATTGAAACACAAGATGAGCTAGTTGATATCTTAAAGGATGCAGGGTTTAATGTTACCCAGGCAACCGTATCCAGAGATATAAAAGAATTGCATTTAGTAAAGGTTCCTCTCATTGATGGCAGATACAAATACAGTTTACCAGCCGATCAACGCTTTAATCCCCTTCAAAAGCTTAAACGAGCTCTGATGGATGCATTTGTTCGTATCGACGGTGCTGGGCAATTAATTGTCATGAAAACATTGCCAGGAAATGCGAATGCCATTGGGGCACTAATAGATAATCTAGATTGGGAAGAAATTCTTGGTACCATTTGTGGTGATGATACGATTTTGATTATTTGTAGATCAGATCAAGTCACAGATGAGATTTCTCAACGATTTATTGACATGCTTTAAAATATAACAATCAAATAAATAAAATAGAGAAAGGTGGCGTGATTCTATTTGCTAGCAGAGCTATCAATAAATAATTTTGCAATTATTGAATCACTATCCATTTCGTTTGAAAAAGGGTTAACAGTTTTGTCAGGAGAAACTGGTGCAGGAAAATCCATTATTATCGATGCCATTCATCTGCTAGTAGGTGGAAGGGGCTCTTCAGAATTTGTTCGTTTTGGTGAAAAAAGAGCAGAAATCGAAGGGTTATTTTTGCTAGATGATCAAAACCACCCCTGCTTTACGAAAGCAGTAGAATTTGGTCTAGAAATAAGTGATGGCATGGTTGTTTTACGTAGAGATATAGCGATGAACGGAAAAAGTGTGTGTCGCATTAATGGAAAGCTTGTTACAATCGCCATCTTAAGGGAGTTTGGACGATCATTAATCGATATTCATGGGCAACATGAGCATCAGGATCTTATGTTTTCAGATCAACATATGGCTTTGCTTGATGAGTATGGTGGGGAGAAAATTGCAAGTTCAGTTCAAGAATATCGCTCTATATTTAAAAAATACAACGATGTTAACAATCAAATGAAAAAGCTTACTGAAAGTGAGCAAGAAATGGCTCACCGTTTAGATTTAATACAGTTTCAACTCCGAGAGATTGAACAAGCAAGGTTACAACCTAAAGAGGATATCGACCTATTAGAGGAAAAGCGAAAGATATCTAACTATGATAAAATTTATCGGGCACTTCAAAATAGCTACAATGCTCTCAATGGGGAACAAAAGGGATTAGACTGGATTGGATTAGCAATGAGTCACACTGAGGGAATTTCAGATTTGGATGATGAACTTAAGTTGATTCATGAAACGATCTCAAATAGCTTTTATATGCTTGAGGAGATGTCCTATAAAATCCGTGACCAACTCGATAACTTAGACTTTAATCCAAAGAGATTGGACTTTATTGAAGGGCGATTGAATGAAATCACGCATTTAAAGAGAAAATATGGTCAAGATGTAGAAGAGATTCTTGAATATGCCTCAAACATTCAAGAGGAACTTGATACAATTGAAAATCGTGATGGGTTGGTTGAAAAACTTAAAAAGGAATTACAATCAGTCACTCAAGACCTTTTAGTTGAGGCTAAAAATATTACGTCGATTCGAAAACAATTTGCTAAAGTTCTTATAGATAATATCCACCAGGAATTAAGGGATTTATACATGGAAAAAACATCCTTTGATATCGTTTTTTCAAGTACACTTGATTCGGAAAATAAAATAGGAAGCTTTAAAAAGGATGGTATTGATGCTGTAGAGTTTTATCTCTCGACAAATCCAGGAGAACCATTGAAACCATTATCAAAAATTGCTTCGGGCGGAGAGTTATCACGGATTATGCTTGCGATGAAAAGTATATTTTCAGTACATCAAGGAATCACTTCGATTATATTTGATGAAGTGGATACTGGTGTAAGTGGTCGTGTGGCCCAAGCGATCGCTGAAAAAATGTACAATATATCAGTAGGTTCACAAGTTTTATGTATAACGCATCTTCCGCAGGTCGCAGCCATGGCGGATACTCATTTGTATATCTCTAAAGAAATTACCAATAATCGAACCAAAACTTCAATAAAGGCTTTGTCTAAAGAAGAAAAGGTGATCGAGATAGGCAGAATGATTGCAGGTGCTGAAATTACTGATTTAACGACAGAACATGCAAAAGAACTATTGCAACTTGCACAAAATACAAAAAAAGAAATGCTATCCAAATAGGGTAGCATTTTTTAGTTCATTTTTAGTTATAAATGTTCGGTGTTAAGGCCAAATTAAAGAATGTAGCCAAGTAATGGTGTGTGGGTTAGGAGCGAGGAGAGTGATTTGATTTGAATAGAGATAAAATTAGAAAAATTATAGGTGCATTTCTCCTTGTTTCACTAGTAGCATTAGGGTTCTGCCAGCCTTTAAAAGAAATGATTAACATTCCAAATCAGTTAACCCTTTTTGAAGGACAAGACTATTCATTAGATACTTCGTTGCCAGTTTCCGCAAAAATAAGCTATGGCGATGATGTTGAAGCATTTTCTTCAAACAAAGAAGATAACACCCTTTCGATTAATGGGAAAGAAAGTGGTGAAGGCACAATGATGCTTGAACTTGCGGGTGTACCCGTAAAAAAGATGGATGTGGATGTACTTTCAGATTTTAAAGTGATTCCTGGCGGACAGTCAATAGGTGTTAAACTAAATACATTAGGAGTTTTAGTTGTAGGACACCACCAAATAGAGACCGAAGATGGAAAACAATCACCTGGAGAAATTGCAGGGGTTGAAGTTGGGGACATTATTAAAGAAATTAACGGAAAGAAAATTGAAAAAATGAGTGATGTAACACCATTCGTTCAAGAAGCTGGTAAAACAGGAGAACCGTTAAACTTAGTCATTGCTCGAGAAAATGAAGAATTTAAAACAAAGCTTATTCCGATGAAGGACAAAAATGATAAATCATTTCGTATCGGTTTATATATCCGAGATTCAGCTGCAGGGATTGGTACAATGACATTTTACCATCCTGATACACAAAAATACGGTGCCTTAGGGCATGTGATCTCTGACATGGATACAAAAAAACCGATTGTTGTCCAAGATGGACAAATCGTTAGATCGACAGTTACTTCAATTCATAAAGGAAGTAATGGTGAACCAGGTGAGAAGTTAGCACGTTTCTCATCAGATAAAGAAATTATTGGAAATATCACTCGAAATAGCCCTTTTGGGATTTTCGGTGAATTGAATAAACAAGTGAATAATGGGATTATGGATAAGCCCATACCAATCACGCTTTCAAATCAAGTAAAAGAAGGTCCCGCAAAAATTTTAACCGTGGTAGAAAATGACAAGGTCGAAGAATTTGACGTTGAAGTAATCAGCTCAGTTCCGCAGAAATTCCCTGCAACAAAAGGAATGGTTGTAAAAATAACTGATGAACGTTTACTAAGTAAAACCGGTGGGATTGTCCAAGGTATGAGTGGAAGTCCGATCATTCAAGATGGAAAATTAATCGGTGCTGTTACACATGTATTCGTCAATGATCCTACATCAGGTTATGGTGTACACATTGAATGGATGCTTAATGAAGCTGGTATCGATATTTATAGCAAGGATAAAAAGCAAAAAGCGAGCTAATGCTCTCGCTTTTGCTTTTTTTTATGGGTTATCTAAGAGAGAAAATGGAATACTAGGTCAAAGTATCCAAGGAAAATCTTTAAGTTTTATCTTAATTAGTGCTTTATGTAAATCTTACGAAAATTTAGCAAAATATGTTTTACAAAACTTTTTTTTAGCCTTATATTAGTAATAGAAAGATTTTTCGACAAAATCATAGGGTGAATTTTGTCAAATGACATTTTTAGTCGAATTATTAAGTATAATGGAGATAAATCTAGATTTCAATGTTTTTTTACGATTTTTTTCAAAAAATAAAGGATTTTTTATTGCATTGTCGAATTGATTCTTTAGAATAGAGATATACACATAAGATATTTAAAGGGACTTAGATTTTTGAGGAGGAACAAATGTTGAAGAAAATAAAGGTTTGTATAGTGGATGATAATAAGGAATTAGTTAACCTATTAGAAGAGTATGTATCAAGCCAAGAAGATATGGAAGTTCTTGGAGTAGCATATAATGGTCAAGATTGTTTGAACTTATTACAAGACCAACAACCTGATGTATTATTATTAGATATTATTATGCCACATCTTGACGGGTTGGCTGTTTTAGAAAAATTACGTGAGATGAGCTTAGAACAGATGCCGAATGTAATTATGCTTACTGCCTTTGGCCAAGAAGATGTAACTAAAAAGGCTGTTGATTTAGGCGCTTCTTATTTTATTTTAAAGCCATTTGACCTTGATAATCTTGGAAGTCATATTCGCCAAGTAAGTGGAAAGTCAACTACAGTCATCAAAAGACCACTAGCTGGATATAAGACACAGGTGGAAAATTCAGGACCTAGAAATCTAGATGCAAATATTACGAGTATCATTCATGAAATAGGTGTTCCTGCTCATATTAAAGGATATTTATATCTTCGTGAAGCAATTTCAATGGTATATAATGATATTGAACTACTGGGATCAATTACAAAGGTTCTGTATCCAGATATCGCAAAGAAATATAATACAACTGCTAGCCGTGTAGAGCGTGCTATTCGTCATGCAATTGAGGTAGCATGGAGTCGCGGGAATATTGATTCAATCTCTTCATTATTCGGTTATACTGTAAGCATGTCGAAAGCTAAACCAACCAATTCAGAATTTATTGCGATGGTGGCTGATAAGCTTCGTTTAGAGCATAAAGCTTCTTGAAGGGGTAAGGACTCTGAGTGAAATTCAATCACTTGTGGTGTGAATATTGGCCTGTTTAAACATATCTTTAAATGATATTCTATAGCGCAAGAGTTTACGATAATTGAAATATAAGAAACACCTTTTATTTGTTGAAGTATTTTCAACAGATAAGAGGTGTTTTTTTGTTAGATAAGAATATATACAATATTAACCGAGTGTGGTGTCTAGCACCAGGCACCAGTGGATCTAGGTGTAAGGCATGTAATCACAACGGATAAGCCAACGGATAAGCAAAAAAGCGCCTTCTAAGATGAATTTTTAGGATTACACGTGATGTCTTCTTCCACCATCGACATCTTCTTAAGAATTAATAATGGAACAGATCATATGTTATCGGTCATTAGGGTAGGCATTGGAACTCATAGGCGGAGAAATTCCGGTTAATGTGTCTGGTAGGGGCTAAAGTAGCAGATATAAGCGGAAATATTCCGGTAAACTCCTCTAATGTATGACTAAATCTAAAGATTAGGTTCATATAAGCGGAAAAACTCCGGTTATTGTTAGGGAAATGTTGATATTTCCCAATTTAAGCGGAATTTTTCCGTTTAAATTCAACCACAAATCAACATTAATAGTACACAGCCATTCAAAAAGAAAGCAAAAGTAGAGTGTAAAAAGTGTGGTGGATAAATGTATCCTTTGTAATGATGAGGAGTGGTTGTCATAGAGTTCAACTCATCTGATTTCATTATACAAAAAAGGACCGGGTGTTAGCCCGGTTCTTAATGTGGTTCTCTTTAATTGATTTACAAAATGGTAAACTGTTTTTTACAGAATATTATAGAATAAATATGATACTATGGAATTATGATGATAGAAGACAAATAAAAGTTCCCATATTGTACATACATTACTCTAAATGATAGATGTAGTTATTTATCCTCTTTTTCAAGCTCAACCATTTTTTGAATTAAAATATGTTGTGGCATATGCATAACTTGTTCCAAAGGTACGCCCAGTGCCTTTGCTAATTTTTGTGCAGTTTCTGCACTTATTTGTAGTGGTTTCATGTGAAAAACCCTCCTTATAGATGGTGATTATAAAGTACGATTAAAATCGTTATGATGCTTAATATTAGTATAACAAAAAGGAGAGGACCAGCAATGAAAAAAACAAAGATATTTGGTCATAGAGGAGCAGCGGGGACACATCCTGAAAATACAATGATTTCGTTCAAGGAAGCAGCAGAGGTTGGTGCTGATGGAATTGAGCTTGATGTACAATTGTCAAAAGATGGCGAGGTTGTCGTTATTCATGATGAGAAGGTTGATCGAACAACTAATGGTAAAGGTTATGTAAAAGATCTCAGTGTTAAAGAGTTGAAAAAACTAGATGCGAGCCATAAATTTTCAAAAAAATATGGGTTTTGTGGAATTCCTACTTTAGAAGAGGTCTTTGAATGGGCGGAATCAAATCAGCTTGAAATAAATGTAGAATTTAAAAATAGTTTATTCGAGTATGAGGGTCTTGAAAGGAAGTCGATTGAATTAGTACATAAATACAAACTCCAAAACAGAGTGATTTTCTCATCGTTTAATCACGAAAGTTTAGTGAAAGCATATAAGATTGATCCGACAATCGAAGGGGCAATCCTTTATATGGAGAAAATGTATGAACCGTGGGAATATGCAAAAATCCTGCATTTAGGAGCAATACATCCCTACCGTAGAACTGTTCGACTAGATATTGTGGAAGCCTGTCGTCAGAACAAAGTTGCCATTCGTCCGTTTACAATAAATGATAAAAAAGAAATGAAAAAATTAATTGATTTTAACTGTGATGCCATCATTACTGACTACCCTTCAAAGGCACTTGAAATAAGAGATAAGGGTGCAGGAAGTAAAATACTTGGGTTTTTATGATTTACGAAGAATCTCTTTTCTAAAAAAAATGATCGAAAAAGAGGTGTGTTCTCGATATTTGGAGAACACACCTCTTTTTATTTTTGAAATCGCTTCTGAACTTTGTTTCTTTTGCGATCACGATGTAGAACAAAACCGGCAATAAACCCAAGACCTATAATAAAGAAAATTAACCCGATTAAGAATTGAAGCCAACCATAGGGAATGAGTGGATGAATGATATTAAAAATCATGTCCCGCATGAGTTTTATTCCGTAGGCAGCGATAACACCTGGAATTAACATAATAATTAAAGCGATAATTCGTTGCATAGCTTTTTTCCTTTCAAGAAAAATAATCTCTATATCGATTGTTATTCTAAAAAAAAGATTTGTCAAGTAAGAAAAAGTTAAGTATGATAAGGGTATGCAAGAAATTGCACTTTAAGTATGTGTCAAATGAAAGAGTGTGCAAAATATTGCAAATTTAATACAGTGTTTATGTTATTAACTGATTTTAGAAAGTAGAAGCCGGATACAAGGAGTTGGGGTATTTGCAAACAGTATTAATAGTAGGTGCTGGAAAAGGTGGAACAGCTTTATTAGAAAATCTTTATAATACAAAGATGATAAGAATAATAGCTGTTATTGATATAAATCCAAGTGCCCCAGGTAGACTATTAGCTAAGAAATTAAATATTCCTGACGACGATGATTGGCGGAACTACTTATCAGATAAAATAGATATCGTTGTTGAAGCAACTGGAAATGAAAAAGTGTTTCAAGCTATTAGGGAAGTTAGAGGGAAACGTACAGTTGTTATTCCCAGTTCTGTTGCACATGTAACAGCTCAGTTGATGGAAGAGAAGGAAGAGTTAATATCAAAACTTAGAGATGAATCTTATAAGCATGACCTGATTTTTAATTCTACCCATGACGGAATGATTGTTGTTAATCAGGATTGTGAGATTATTCTGTTCAATAAAAGTGCTGAAAAAATAACAGAAATACCAAAAGCGGAAGCTATTGGTCGACATATTGATAAAGTTATTCCATTAAGTAGACTGCCTGGTGTTCTTTCTTCTAGAAAAATTGAAGTGAACCAAGAGTTGCTTTTACACAATGGAAAGAAAATTATAACGACAAGAATTCCGATGATAAATGAGTCGGGGATTCTTTTCGGTGCATTTGCAGTATTTAAAGAAATTACTGAGGTGGTTACTCTTGCTGCGGAGATAACGAACTTAATGGAAATACATACAATGCTTGAAGCAGTCATTCAGTCGTCGGATGATGCGATTTCAGTTGTAGACGAGCAAGGAAGAGGAATTATAATTAATCCAGCGTATACGAGAATAACGGGGCTTACTGAGGAAGAAGTTATTGGAAAGCCTGCGGATGTAGATATTTCTGAAGGTGAAAGTATGCATATGCAAGTTTTAACGACAAGAAGACCGGTTCGGGGCTTTAAATTAAAAGTTGGTCCTAACAAACGGGACGTTGTTGTTAATGTTGCTCCGATTATAGTTGAAGGTAAGTTAAAGGGAAGTGTTGCGGTCATCCATGATATGTCTGAAATCCGAACTTTAACTAACGAACTTCATCGTGCAAGACAAATTATTCGTACGCTAGAAGCTAAATATTCGTTTGAAGATATTATTGCAATATCTGAGGAAATGAAGGTGGCAATTGAACAAGCGAAGCTAGGTGCAAAAACGCCAGCGACGGTTCTGTTGCGAGGGGAATCTGGAACAGGAAAAGAATTGTTCGCTCATGCCATCCATAATGCTAGTGACCGAAAATTTAACAAGTTTGTTCGGGTGAATTGTGCAGCTCTGTCAGAATCATTATTAGAAAGTGAACTTTTTGGTTATGAAGAAGGAGCATTTTCAGGGGCTAAACGCGGTGGTAAGCGTGGATTATTTGAAGAAGCTAATAACGGAAGTATTTTCTTAGATGAGATCGGTGAATTATCTGCTAATACACAAGCAAAACTATTAAGAGTTCTACAGGAAAATGAAATTGTTCGTGTTGGGGGGACAAAGTCTATTACGATCAATGTTAGAGTGATTGCTGCAACGAATGTAAACCTAGAAAAAGCAATTTCGACTGGGGCGTTTCGAGAAGATTTATATTATCGACTTAACCGGATGCCGATACATATTCCACCACTGAGGATGAGGAAGCAAGATATTACAGAACTTTCACATCATTTACTACATAAAATTAACCAGGATTATGGTCGGAAAATAGAAGGGTTAACACCGGAGGCAATCGATTATCTCATGCTTTATGATTGGCCAGGAAATGTAAGGGAACTTGAAAATGTTCTTGGACGGGCTGTTATTTTCATGAATTCTAATGAGTTCTTTATAGACATTAAACACATTCAATCGTTATCTACGATAAATAATCCTGAACCAAGCAATGGTACTCAGGTTGTAATTGAGAAAGATCAACCTCTCTCAGAAATGGTGGAGATATTTGAAGCGAAAGCTATAAAAGAGGTCCTGGATCGACATGATGGTAATAAAACAATAACTGCAAAGTCGCTCGGAATCTCATTGCGAAGTTTATATTATAAGCTTGAAAAATATAACCTTGCAAATAGTGGCATGCAATAAATTGCATGTTTTGCAAAAAAATGCAAGGAATGTGACGTAATTGTTAAATTCTATACACATTAAAAGTTGGCACGCTTCTTGCATATGTATTGAGAGAGAAAGGAAAGGTTTATCTCTAATGACTTTAAATAATCTAATTGGAAAAGCAAAAGAAATCAACAAGAAGACAATAGCTGTTGCTGCTGCAGAAGATCACGAGGTAATAGAAGCTGTTGTTCAAGCAATCAATCATAAACTTGGGAATTTCCTTTTATACGGGGATCGAGAAAAAATGCTAGAATTGCTTCATTCAATGGGTGAAGAATATGTAAAGCATGAAGATATCAAAGTGATTCATTGTAATTCAAAGGAAAAGTCAGCGGAATTAGCTGTTAAAGCAGTTCATTCACAAGATGCAGATGTACTTATGAAAGGGAACATTCAAACTTCAACATTATTAAAGTCTGTATTGAATAAAGAGTATGGCCTTAGAACAGGCAGAGTACTATCGCACACTGCTGTTTTTGAGATTCCTAATTACGATCGGTTTATTTTTGTGACAGATGCTGGGATGAATATATCTCCAACACTAGAGCAGAAAGTAGAAATTTTAAACAATGCCGTGTCAGTTGCTAGATCTATCGGTGTTGAGACACCTAAGGTCGCCCCACTAGCAGCGGTTGAGACAATTAATCCGTCAATGAGTGCTTCTTTAGAGGGAGCGGTCTTAACTCAGATGAATCGTCGTGGGCAAATTAAAAACTGTATAGTTGACGGGCCTTTAGGGTTAGATAATGCTGTGTCGTTAGCTGCTGCTAAATTAAAGGGAATTGAAAGTGAAGTAGCAGGTATGGCTGATATACTTGTGGTCCCTTCAATTGAAGTAGGAAATATTTTATACAAGTCTCTTGTGTATTTTGCAGGAGCCAAAGTAGGCGCAGTTATCTCTGGTGCAAAAGTTCCTATTGTAGTAACATCTAGGGCGGATTCAGCTGAAAGTAAGCTTTATTCACTAGCATTAGCGGTATGTTACTCTGAGAAATAAAATTAGTTAACAGATAAAAAGACATATAACAAGCTAATTTCAACATCGTGGTATGAATTGGGGAGGAATTAATAATGGAAATGTTTAAATATATGGAAATGTATGATTACGAGCAATTGGTTTTGTGTCAAGACAAGCAATCTGGATTAAAGGCAATTATTGCGATACATGATACTACTTTAGGACCAGCTCTTGGTGGAACTAGAATGTGGACATATGAATCAGAGGATGCTGCAATTGAAGATGCCCTACGTTTGGCAAAGGGAATGACTTATAAAAACGCTGTAGCTGGTTTGAATCTTGGTGGGGGAAAAACGGTTATTATCGGAGATCCTCGTAAAGATAAGAATGAAGAGATGTTCCGTGCATTTGGTCGTTATATTCAAGGCTTAAATGGCCGTTACATAACTGCCGAAGATGTAGGTACAACTGTAGCTGATATGGATTTAATTCATGAAGAAACAGACTATGTAACAGGGATTTCTCCGGCATTTGGTTCATCAGGAAATCCATCGCCGGTGACAGCTTATGGTGTATATCGCGGGATGAAAGCTGCTGCGAAAGAAGCTTTTGGTACTGATTCGTTAGAGGGGAAAATTGTAGCTGTACAAGGGGTTGGAAATGTTGCTTATACTCTTTGTAAGTACCTCCATGAAGAAGGGGCGCAACTTATTGTCACAGATATTAATAAAGATGCAGTCAAACGAGCGGTAGAGGAATTTGGTGCTAAAGCAGTTGAAGTAGATGAAATTTATGGAGTGGATTGTGATATTTATGCTCCATGTGCATTAGGTGCATCTGTAAATGATGATACTATTCCACAATTTAAAGCAAAAGTAATTGCTGGAGCTGCTAATAACCAATTAAAAGAACCACGTCACGGTGACATCATCCATGAATTAGGCATTGTCTATGCACCAGATTATGTTATTAATGCGGGTGGAGTTATTAATGTGGCAGATGAGTTATATGGTTATAACTATGAACGTGCTATTAAAAAGGTAGAACTTATTTATAATAATATTGAAAAGGTTATTCAGATTGCTAAACGTGATGGAATACCAACCTATCTTGCAGCAGATCGATTAGCTGAGGAACGTATTGAAAGAATGCGTAATTCTCGTAGTCAGTTTCTTCAAAACGGCCATCATATCTTGAGTCGAAGAAATGGTAGATAATGAAATAATGTACGAAGATGGGGGATAAGTCTTTTTAACTGAAGATGTTTCAAACCTCCATCTTTGATTTATATGTAGATGGTTTTAACTTGGCTTTACAAAAGATCTGGAGGGTATTACATTGCAATACAAGGAATTTCGTATATTAGTAATTAACCCTGGCTCTACGTCAACAAAAATAGGTGTGTTTGAAAACGAACGATCCATGTTTGAAAAAACAATTCGACATGATTCAGATGTCATAAACACCTTTGACTCTATTATTAGCCAGTATGAGTTTAGAAAAAATACCATTCTCGAAACGCTTGATAGTGAAGGAATTAATATATCAAAAATAAGTGCAGTTTGTGGACGTGGTGGCTTACTTCGTCCAATAGAAGGTGGAACTTATGCTGTAAATGATTTAATGCTCCAAGATTTAAAGGCTGGTTATGCTGGTCAGCATGCTTCAAATCTAGGTGGTATCATTGCATACGAAATTGCAACAGCGTTAAACATTCCATCTTATATCGTTGATCCAGTTGTGGTTGACGAACTTGAACCTATCGCAAAAATCTCAGGCTTTCCTTTAATTGAAAGAAGAAGTATTTTTCATGCCCTAAATCAAAAAGCTGTTGCAAGACGTGTTTCTATTGATCTTGGTAAGAAATATGAGGAACTAAATTTAATTGTTACTCATATGGGGGGCGGAATAACGGTCGGTGCTCATAAAAAAGGAAAAGTAATTGATGTAAATAATGGTCTACATGGTGACGGTCCATTTAGCCCGGAGCGAGCTGGTACAGTGCCAGCAGGTGATTTAGTTTCCTTGTGTTTTTCAGGTGATTACTACCGTGAGGAAATTATGAAAAAACTTGTTGGTCAAGGTGGACTTGTTGGATATTTAGACACAAATGATGCAGTGAAAGTTGAAAAAATGATTAAAGCAGGGAATGAAAAGGCAAAACTTGTATATAACGCAATGGCTTATCAGGTTGCAAAGGAAATCGGTTCAGCAAGTGCAGTATTAGCAGGTCGGGTTGATGCGATTATTTTAACAGGTGGAATAGCTTATAGTAAGGTATTTGTTGCGGAGATTTCGAGTCGAGTGGATTGGATCGCTGATGTGATTGTCCATGCCGGTGAAAACGAGCTGCAAGCACTTGCTGAAGGAGCATTACGTGTGCTACGGGGAGAAGAGCAAGAAAAAGAATATCCAAATAAACACTTAGAAAGAGCTGTTTTTGAATAAGGATCTTTTCTTTTACTAAGAAAAAAACCTTGGATAATGAGAGGAGAGCTTAACAATGGCTTCAGAAGAATATGATGTAGTGGTCCTTGGCGGTGGAACTGGTGGCTATGTAGCTGCAATTCGAGCATCACAGCTTGGACTGAAGGTAGCGGTGGTTGAAAAAGCTAAACTAGGTGGCACATGCCTCCATTCTGGGTGTATACCTAGTAAAGCACTTTTACGAAGTGCTGAAGTATATGCACAAACAAGAAACAGTGAGGAGTTTGGGGTAGAAACTTCTGATGTTACTCTTAACTTTTCAAGGGTTCAAGAAAGAAAAACTAAAATTATTAATCAGCTTTATAAAGGTGTACAGCATTTAATGAAGCAAGGGAAAATTAGCATCTATGAAGGAACAGGCCGCATATTAGGCCCATCCATTTTTTCTCCAATGCCTGGTACAATTTCTGTTGAAATGAACAATGGTGACGATAATATCATGCTTATCCCTAAAAATGTAGTGATTGCAACAGGTTCAAGGCCCCGAACACTACCTGGGCTTGATGTGGATAATGAATTGATTTTAACCTCGGATCAAGCTCTTGAATTGTCAGAATTACCGAAATCAATGCTTATCGTTGGCGGTGGGGTTATAGGTATTGAATGGGCTTCTATGCTTTCAGATTTTGGTGTAGAAATCACTGTGCTAGAATACTCAGATCGAATCTTGCCAACTGAAGATGCTGAGGTTTCAAAGGAAATGCAGAGGGTTATGAAGAAAAAAGGCATTAAAATTATTACTGGGGCAAAAGTTTTACCTGAGACGCTATCTAAAGATAGTCAAGGTGTCACAATTGGTGCAGAACATAAAGGGACTACTAAAACCTTTACTGCAGAAAAGCTTTTACAGTCAGTAGGACGCCAGGCCAATGTTGAGGGAATTGGATTAGAAAATACAGAGATTCAAATTGAGAATGGCTATATAGCAACAAATGAATTTTATCAAACGAAAGAATCTCATATATATGCAATTGGTGATGTGATAGGTGGTTTGCAGTTGGCACATGTTGCTTCACATGAGGGGATTGTTGCGGTTGAACATATTGCAAATGAACAGCCACTAGCTATCAACTATGCAAATGTTTCGAAGTGTGTATACAGCAGCCCTGAGATTGCTAGTGTTGGATATACTGAAGACGAAGCAAGAAAATTAGGTTACTCGATTAAAACAGGGAAATTCTCGTTTAAAGCCATCGGAAAAGCACTTGTTTTTGGAGAATCAGATGGATTTGTTAAAATAGTTGTTGATGAAATCACGAATGATATATTGGGTGTTCATATGATTGGTCCCCATGTTACAGATATGATTTCTGAAGCTGGGCTAGCTCGTGTATTGGATGCAACCCCATGGGAAGTTGCACACACCATACACCCACACCCATCATTATCAGAAGCAATAGGCGAAGCAGCCCTAGCCGTTGAAGGTAAAGCGATTCATTCTTAATGAGTAAAAGAAAAAGTTTCGGTTCGGTTCTACTCACAAGTTAGGTATGAGAATGAGTATTTACACGATGGCGGATGAAAAGGTTCTCGAACTAGTGTGAAATGAGCGAAGAGCCACTTGACTCCTGCGGGATCCAGTGGTCTCGTGAGACCCCGCAGGAGCCCTCGGGCGACGAGGAGGCTCACGGGCCACCCCGCGGAAAGCAAGTGGATCGCAGCTCATGGAACTCTCCAACCTAAGTTATTTTCAGGGTAGACATCCATGCTAAATATGTATTTCGCACCATTGAGTATGAAAATAGGTACTTACTAAGTGTGGAATGAGCGGAGAGCCACTTGACTCCTGCGGGATATAGTGGTCTCGTGAGACCCCACAGGAGCCGCCCCTGGCGACGAGGAGGCTCACGGACCACCCCGCGGAAAGCAAGTGGATCGCAGCTCATGGAACTCCACAACCAAAGTTATTTTCAGGGTAGACACCTTAAATAGGGTAGAATGTTATTCTGCAGCTTATTTTTTCACTGTTCACTATCTGGAAAAACGGAACTTTTCTTAAAATATATCAACTATAATACTACTCAAAACACTAGGATTATAACCCTAGAAAAGAGCCTTTTATATAATGAAGGAGGGAAAAGTATGACAACAAATCGTCACCAAGTATTAGGACTAAGTGATAAAAACGTAATAGAAATATACGAAACAATGCTACTAGCTAGAAAAATAGATGAAAGAATGTGGCTTTTAAACAGAGCAGGAAAAATCCCATTTGTCATCTCTTGTCAAGGACAAGAGGCAGCACAAGTAGGTGCAGCTTTTGCGCTTGACCGTGAGAAGGATTATGTATTGCCATATTACAGAGATATGGGCGTTGTTCTTGCTTTTGGGATGACTGCCACTGAACTAATGCTTTCAGGCTTCGCTAAACACGAAGATCCAAACTCTGGGGGAAGACAAATGCCTGGCCATTTTGGACAAAAGAAAAACCGAATTATCACAGGTTCTTCTCCTGTAACTACTCAAGTACCACATGCAGTTGGTGTCGCACTTGGAGGACGTATGGAAGGAAAAGACATCGTTTCTTTCGTTACATTTGGAGAGGGATCTTCCAATCAAGGTGATTTCCACGAGGGAGCAAATTTTGCAGCAGTTCATAAGCTTCCTGTTATCTTCATGTGTGAAAATAATAAATATGCGATTTCTGTACCTTATGAAAAACAAGTGGCTTGTGAGAAAATTTCAGATCGGGCAATTGGCTATGGAATGCCTGGTGTAACAGTAGACGGAAATTGTCCATTAGAGGTATATGCAGCAGTTAAGGAAGCTGCCGATCGTGGTCGCCGTGGTGAAGGTCCGACATTAATTGAAGCAATTTCTTATCGTCTAACACCACATTCTTCAGATGACGATGATCGTTCATATCGTGAGCAAGATGAAGTGGCTGAAGCGAAGAAGAAAGATCCTATTTTATCATTTGTAGCGTATTTAAAAGAGGTTGGCGCTTTAACAGAAGAACTTGAGAAAGAAATTAACGATCGTGTACAACAACAAGTAAATGAAGCGACAGATTATGCAGAAAGTGCACCATATTCTGAGCCTGAATATGCTTTAGAGCATGTATATGGGAAACAGTAAGGGGGAAAAACGATGCCTGTAATATCTTATATTGATGCTGTCACAATGGCGATAAGAGAAGAGATGGAAAGAGACTCGAAAGTTTTTGTTTTAGGAGAAGATGTGGGGAGAAAAGGTGGAGTATTTAAAGCAACAAATGGTTTGTACAGCCAATTTGGTGAAGATCGTGTTATTGATACTCCGCTAGCTGAATCTGCCATTGCTGGTGTGGGAATTGGTGCTGCAATGTATGGTATGCGACCGATTGCTGAAATGCAATTTGCTGACTTTATCATGCCTGCAGTTAATCAGATTATTTCGGAAGCAGCGAAAATTCGTTATCGTTCTAATAATGATTTTCATTGTCCAATTACAATTCGTGCCCCTTACGGTGGTGGTGTACATGGTGCTTTATATCATTCGCAATCAGTTGAGGCTGTTTTTGCAAATCAACCTGGTTTAAAGATTGTTATGCCTTCAACTCCTTATGATGTAAAAGGATTACTAAAGGCTGCTATACGTGACGATGATCCGGTTCTTTTCTTTGAACATAAGCGCGCTTATCGACTTATTAAGGGTGAGGTTCCTGATGATGATTACGTGCTTCCAATTGGGAAAGCTGATGTCAAACGTGAAGGTGACGACTTAACCGTTATTACTTACGGACTATGTGTTCACTTTGCTTTGCAGGCGGCTGAACGTCTTGCGAAGGATGGGATCTCAGTTCATATTCTTGATTTACGCACAGTGTATCCACTTGATAAAGAGGCGATTATCGAGGCGGCTTCTAAGACCGGTAAGGTACTGTTAATTACAGAGGATAATAAAGAGGGAAGTATCATAAGTGAGGTTTCAGCAATTATTGCTGAAAACTGCTTGTTCGAATTAGATGCGCCGATCAAACGTTTAGCGGGTCCTGATGTACCTGCAATGCCATATGCACCAACAATGGAGAAATACTTTATGGTGAACCCTGATAAGGTTGAGAAAGCAATGAGAGAACTTGCAGCCTTTTAGAAGGTAAGTAGGAAAAGTTTCTGATTTGAAAAAGGAGGTTTGACCATTGACAGTTGAAAAAATCACCATGCCACAGCTTGGGGAAAGTGTAACAGAAGGAACGGTAAGTAAGTGGTTAGTATCAGTTGGAGATCATGTAAATAAATATGACCCGCTTCTTGAAGTAATGACAGATAAGGTAAATGCAGAGGTACCATCTTCTTTCGCAGGAGTAATTAAGGAACTACTAGCAGAAGAGGGAGATACATTAGCTGTAGGTGAGGCTATTTGTACTATTGAGATTGAAGGTACAGAAGTAATAAAACAAAAATCTAGTAGTGCAGCTAAAGATGAACCGGTGAGTAACCATTCGGTTGAAGCAAAAGCTGACGATTCGAATAAAAGAAGATACTCTCCTGCGGTGTTACGATTATCACAGGAACACGGAATTGACTTAGAACATGTTAACGGAACAGGTGCGGGAGGCCGAATTACTCGTAAAGATATTATGAATTTGGTTGAATCTGGAACTATTCCACAGGCACCTGAAGTAACACCACAGAGAAACGTGGAAACAGCTGCTGCTCCTACTGAAAGGCCAGTTAAACCACAAGCTTCTCCTCAACCGGCGATACAAACACAAACAGGTGATATCGAAATTCCGGTTACAGGTATTCGAAAGGCTATTGCAGCCAATATGTTACGAAGTAAGCATGAAGCACCACACGCGTGGACAATGGTTGAAGTAGATGTAACAAATCTAGTGAATTACCGAAATTCGGTCAAAAATGAATTTAAACAAAAAGAAGGCTTTAACTTAACATTCTTTGCGTTCTTTGTAAAAGCTATAGCTCAGGCTTTAAAGGAATTTCCGCAAATGAATTCAATGTGGGCCGGCGAAAAGATTATTCAGAAAAAAGATATCAACATTTCCATTGCGGTAGCTACTGATGATGCTTTATTTGTTCCAGTAATAAAGCATGCTGATGAGAAAACCATTAAAGGAATTGCTAGAGAGATCACTGAGCTAGCAAACAAGGTACGTGCTGGAAAGCTGTCCGCAGAAGAGATGCAAGGCGGAACATTTACTGTCAATAACACAGGATCTTTTGGTTCAATCCAATCAATGGGTATCATCAATTACCCTCAAGCAGCCATTTTACAAGTCGAATCAATCGTAAAACGTCCTGTTATTATCGATAATATGATCGCTGTAAGAGATATGGTTAATTTATGTTTATCATTAGACCACCGTGTTCTCGATGGCCTTGTATGTGGTCGCTTCCTTGCAAGAGTGAAAGAAATACTAGAGGCCACAACTAAAGAAAATACTTCAATATACTAGAAGTGAAAAAGATTTTAACAGAGGAATCAGCACCTTAATTAGCACCCTTTTAGCAGCTGCACAAAGATTTTTGTGTACATCTGTTAGAAGGGTGCTAATTGGTTTGTTAGAATAATCCTAGATCTCTTAAATCATTTATAAGAATATCCGTAAATTCGTAGATGGAGATGCGTAGTAGACCTTTACTACGCAGTAAATAAAAATAGAGGGAAAAATTTCTCTTAATTAATAAATAGTATTGAAAATAGCCTAAATAGAGGGAGAAATTTCTCTTATTTAACTCTTATTCTTAAAATTAGGTAATTTTGCTTTATATTAGTGGAAAAACTCCCCCTATTTACCCCAAAACCAGCTATAACCTGCAATTAACGGAAAAATTTCCACTTATTTTTTTATCGCAAGGTTCTTAAGGAAAAAACGATTCGAATGTCACTGATAGAACGATCCGGACCGCCCCACAGCATCGACGAATGGGCATAAGAATACCTATATCTGATACTCACTTGCGAAGTTCTTTTCAATAATTCAACTCAAGTCTATGATTAATATGAACGACTGTTCATTTTTGAATTGTAAACCAACCATAGATATACTACAATAAAAACAGATGAACTATTTAAAATTTTAAAAATGTAAGCGATTGCTAAAATTTAGGGGTGAGAGTAATGGGAAATACTCATACAAAATTTCAACAGTTTGAGGCAATTGATTTTGATACATGGAAGCAAGAAGCAGAAAAGGTCCTAAAGGGGAGACCATTTGAAAAATTATTAACAAAAACATATGAAAATATCATTGTGAAGCCACTATATACAAAAGACGATCTTGAACACACCGGTATAAAAAATTCAGTGCCAGGGACATCACCCTTTATGAGAGGTACTGACCCGCTTGGCTACATAAGTACACCATGGTTTATTAGCCAAAAATTAAACCAAGATGACCTCAAGTCATTTAATTTAGATGCAAGAAGAGAGTTGGAAAATGGTCAAACCGTGTTACATCTCGATCTCTCAAATAGCGATTCCCAAAAAGGAATGTCTCTAACCACAATGGATGATTTGAGGGCTGCTTTTTCTCAAATTCCTCTTACAGAAGTTCCTTTATTAATAAATGCAGGGATTTCATCTCTACCGTTCTTAGCTTTGTTTTCTCAATATTTTAAGGAAGAGAAGAATGACCTTTCTCAATTAACTGGAACAATTGGAATGGATCCTTTAAATTCACTTGTGAAAGAAGGTTATCTCCCCTATGACCTTTCATCCCTATTAGATGTAATAGCCTTTGTAACTCACTGGTCAAAGGAACATACGCCAGCTCTTAGGACGATCATTGTTAGTAGTGAAGCCTATCATAATGGTGGAGCGAACGCAGTAAGTGAACTCGCATATACATTAGCTGCAGGAACAGAGTATGTAAATCAGTGCTTAGAGCGTGGTCTTACGATCCATGAAATTGCTCGCAAAATGGCATTCTCCTTTTCGGTTGGCTCTGATTTTTTCATGGAAATCGCTAAACTAAGGGCAGCTAGAGTGATTTGGGCAACGATTATTGAAGCATTTGGTGGAAATGAAGAAGATCAAAAAATTTGGATACACGCCCAAACCTCCACATATACGAAAACCTATTATGATCCTTATTCAAACATGCTAAGGTCAACGGTGGAGGCATTAGCTGGAGTGATTAGTGGAATTAATAGTCTACACGTAACCCCATTTAATGAACCACATGGTGAAGTGTCTTCACTTTCTAGAAGGATTGCCAGAAATACACAGTTAATTTTAAAGGAAGAGGCGTTTTTAACGCAAATAGCAGATCCAGCTGGTGGTTCGTGGTATGTAGAATCTCTTACAAGTGAATTAGCTGACGAGGCTTACAGTTTATTTCAGGCTGTGGAGCTACATGGTGGCTTGCTCGCCTCCTTAAAACAAGGAAAGATACAAAAGAATATAAAAGAAACGGCCGAGAAACGTAAACGATCCCTTAATCTTAGAAAAGACAAAATCGTGGGTACAAATATGTATGTGAATCTCGATGAAGAGTTTAAACAACATGGAGACACAAACGATGATAATGAAGTAACTCGTGACACCGAGTTACTGGAGGACCTCTTTAAATCAATCTACACACAGGTTCCTGTTTCAGATATTTCAATTGAACAATTAATGAAGTCTATCAAACTAGTAAAAGACCCTTTATCAATAGAACCCATTGAACAGCATCGCTTAACAGAACAGTTTGAGGAATTGAGAAAGAATGCAGAGCACTATAGTAGGAAAATGGGAACACAACCAAAAGTAAACCTAATCTTACTTGGTGAGCTACCTTCATATAAAGCAAGAGCGGATTTTGCGAAAGGTTTTTTTGAAGCGGGTGGGTTTGGGTTGGTTACCCTCACCGAAGATGAGTTTATAGAGGGTAAAGAATTAGAAACTTCTGCATGTGTTGTATGTGGGAACGATCAATCTTACCAAGATAGATTGAATGTGGTAACTTCCCATATCGAAAAAATATGTCCTACTGGAGTTTTCTATTTAGTGAGTAAGCCGTCAGATTTGTATTCCAAATACCAGTTTATTCATCAAGGAACAAATTGTTATGAAACATTACGGTCACTCCAACAGAAAATGGGGGTTATCAACTAATGGAACGAATTGACTTTTCAAGAATCAATCTGAAAAAAACATCCGAAAATACTCCATATTTTAACGGTAGTAAGGCCACGGAATTTCTAACAAATGAAGGGATACCGATACAACCCGTTTATACAGAGGAAGATGTTAAGAATAACGATTTCCTAGATACCAAGCCTGGCTTTGCTCCATATGTACGCGGTCCATATCCCACCATGTATGTAAATCGTCCATGGACGATTAGACAATATGCTGGATTTTCAACAGCCGAAGAAAGTAATGCTTTTTATAAACGCAATTTAGCAATGGGACAAAAGGGCTTATCGGTTGCATTTGATTTGGCGACACATCGAGGCTATGATTCTGATCATCCGAGAGTCGTGAGTGATGTTGGGAAAGCTGGAGTGGCCATTGATTCTATATTGGATATGAAGATCTTGTTTGATTCCATCCCACTAGATCAAATGTCGGTATCAATGACGATGAATGGAGCGGTTTTACCTATTTTAGCGTTTTATATTGTTACAGCTGAAGAACAAGGTGTACCTAAGGAAAAGTTAACTGGTACGATTCAAAATGATATTTTAAAAGAATATATGGTCCGTAATACGTATATTTATCCACCAGAAACATCAATGAGAATTATTGCAGATATTTTTAAATATACTGCAGATTATATGCCGAAGTTTAATAGTATAAGTATATCAGGTTATCATATGCAGGAAGCGGGGGCTCCTGCTGATATTGAGTTAGCCTACACATTGGCGGATGGTTTGGAGTATGTTCGGACAGGGATATCTTCAGGTATCGAAATTGATGCATTTGCTCCAAGGTTATCATTTTTTTGGGGAATCAGCATGAATTATTTTATGGAGATTGCAAAAATGAGAGCTGGAAGATTAATCTGGTCTCAATTAATGAAGCAGTTTGAACCTGAAAATCCAAAGTCATTGGCATTAAGAGCACATTCTCAAACATCTGGCTGGAGCTTAACTGAACAAGATCCGTTTAATAATGTTGTAAGAACTTGTGTCGAAGCAATGGCTGCTGCACTAGGACATACACAGTCATTACATACAAATGCTCTTGATGAAGCGATTGCTTTGCCGACCGATTTTTCAGCTAGAATTGCACGAAATACACAATTGTATTTACAAGACGAAACTGGAATTTGCCGGACGATAGATCCTTGGGCAGGTTCTTATTATGTAGAAACCTTAACACGTCAGTTAACTGAGAGAGCTTGGAAGCATATCGATGAAATTGAAGAGTTAGGCGGAATGGCTAAAGCGATTGAAACAGGACTACCAAAGATGAGAATTGAAGAAGCGGCAGCCAGAAGGCAGGCTAAAATTGATAGTGGGAATGAAACGATTATCGGAGTTAACAAGTATAAGCTAGAAAAGGAAGACCCAATTGATATTTTAAGTATTGATAATACTGCGGTTAGGTTAAAGCAAATTGAGAGACTTGAAAAATTGAGAGCAACTAGAGATGAGGAAAAAGTAAACGAAACATTGTCAAAGCTGACAGCTGCAACAGAATCGGGTACAGGTAATTTACTAGAGTTAGCTGTTGATGCAGCACGTGCTCGAGCAAGCCTAGGAGAAATTTCTGACGCCATTGAAAAAGTGGCGAAAAGACATAAGGCTGTGATTCGATCGATAAGTGGGGTGTACAGTTCGGAATATCAAGATGAAAAGGAAATTGCAGAAGTTAGAGCGATTACGGATGAGTTTTATGAAACTGAGGGACGTAGACCAAGAATTCTTGTTGCTAAAATGGGTCAGGATGGACATGACCGAGGAGCCAAAATTATTGCTACGGCATTTGCTGATTTAGGGTTTGATGTTGATATTGGCCCATTGTTTCAAACGGCTGAAGAAACAGCCAAACAAGCTGTCGAGAATGATGTTCACGTAGTTGGAATGAGTTCATTAGCAGCAGGACATAAAACGTTGTTACCACAGTTGGTTCAAGAGTTAAAACGATTAGGGCGTGACGATATGGTGGTTGTCATCGGAGGAGTTATTCCACCACAGGATTATGATTTTCTTAAGCAAGAAGGTGCAGCTGCCATATTTGGACCAGGAACGGTCATTCCAATTGCTGCACGAAAAGTAATGGAGGAGATTATCCGTCGTCTTGATCCTGAGGATGTGGAATAATTCATGGACAATAATCAAGAGAAATTACGCAAAAAAAAGAGAAGAGAGATCTCCATAGCGGATATGGTGGAAGGTGTGAAAAAGGGTGATCGCTCGATTTTAGCAAGAGCAATAACACTTGTAGAATCTAATGCCAATTCACATGTTGAAAAAGCACAAGAAGTGATTAATCAACTTTTGCCATTCACAGGAAATTCTGTGCGAATAGGAATTACTGGTGTGCCTGGTGCTGGCAAAAGTACATTTATTGAAGCGTTTGGAACTCACTTATGTAATAAAGGGCATAAAGTGGCGGTTATTGCAGTTGATCCTTCTAGTACCGTATCACGTGGAAGTATTTTGGGTGACAAAACAAGAATGGACACTTTGTCAAGAAATGAGCGAGCGTATGTCAGGCCTTCACCTTCAGGTGGTACTTTGGGTGGGGTGAATAGAAAAACGCGTGAAACCATCCTTCTTTGTGAAGCCGCTGGTTATGATGTGATATTAATTGAAACAATCGGTGTTGGGCAAAGTGAGGTTGTTGTAAGAAGCATGGTAGACTTCTTTTTATTACTTGTACTTACAGGGGCTGGGGATGAATTACAAGGAATGAAAAAAGGAGTTATGGAGCTAGTTGACACCATTGTTGTTCATAAGGCAGATGGTGATAATAAAACGAAAGCAAGGATTGCCCAAGAAGAGTATAATCAAATGTTACATTATATCAATTCCAATACTCCAGGATGGAGAGTTCAAGCTTTTACAGCATCTAGTCTTTATGGAGAAGGAATTGAACACATTTATCAAGTGGTGAATTCTTTTGTAACTCATACCAAGACAACAGGATTCTTTGAACAAAGAAGACAGCTTCAGTTAAAAGAGTGGATGTACTCAATGATAAAAGATCAATTACAAGTTATGTTCTTTTCACATACAGGCGTAAAAAAAGAGCTACCACTAATAGAAGAAGAGATATTTGATGGAAAGAAATTAGCAACATGTGCTGTAAGGGATTTATTTACTATTTTTGAAGGAGAAGATAAATAAATAAATAAAAAAATGAAGGAAAGAAAACTTTCCTTCCATCTAGGGAGTTTAGGGGTATGAATCTAGATGTATTAATATCTTTCCCAGATTCACAAAAAATAAACATGTTTCATATAGGCTGTTTCGTAAAATTTGTTGTTTTGAAAGGGTCGATACATTCACTATGCACGACTAAAGTGACATCTTTTCTTCCTAAATTAAAACTTAGGATCGTGAATAACATTATGTTACTTAATTTAAACTATGTTTATTAGCAACAATCTTTTTAGAAAAGAGCCTTCATATTTGAAATTTAACATATTCTATTGATATGATAAGAGAGTAGATAATGCTAACTAGATCATTTATTAAGTCGCGTTATACTTTGTTTTTTATATAAGGAGAGATTGAAATGAGTATTGATTTTAATATGTTCATGAATGATGTTGTCAAGCAGGCTCGACAAGAAATTGTAGCAGCTGGTTATACTGAATTAAAAACTTCTGAGGAAGTAGACGATGTCCTTAAAAAAGAAGGTACTACACTAGTAATGGTGAACTCTGTATGTGGCTGTGCAGGTGGAATTGCAAGACCTGCAGCTGCACATGCGATCCATTTCGATAAGCGTCCTGACCAATTAGTAACAGTGTTTGCTGGTCAAGATAAGGAAGCGACTGCAAGAGCGAGAGAATTCTTTGAAGGTTATCCACCATCATCTCCATCTTTCGCGTTACTCAAAGACGGTAAAATCATTACAATGGTAGAACGTCATGAAATTGAGGGCCATGAGCCAATGTCGGTTGTAAATAAGCTTCAACAGGCGTTTGATGAGCACTGTAAAGAGGTATAATATAACGAAAAAGGGAGTCTATAGTTGAATTCAACTAAGGCTTCTTTTTTTAGGCTTTCTTTGTAAACTTTGTTGCTTTTGAAAGGACATTTAAATCACTATGACAAAGTAGTGGGATCATTTCTTGGTAAACTAAACCTGAAATCCTGCACAAATAGTGTGTTTTACTTAAAGTAGGTCAATTTGCAATAATCTTTCAGTAAAGAGCCATTTTATAATTGTGATTTTTTTATATCATTTCCATGTTTAACATTGTTGATCTATGCATCCAAACGTATAATGAGAAGAATATTAATGTTTTTCAGGAGTTGGAGTATGTTCAAAATTGGGTATCGAACAATTAAAACAGCTAGTGGGGCAGCGATTTCGATTGCTCTTGCACAGTTGTTAGATTTAGATTTTTATACATCTGCAGGTATCTTAACGATTTTATGTGTTCAAGTGACAAAGAAGAAATCACTTCGTAGTTCCATTGATCGTTTTGTTGCTTGTTTAGTCGGAATGTTTTTTTCATTACTGATTTTTGAATTAATAGGTTATCATGCCTTATCTGTTTGTTTATTACTACTCTTCTTTATCCCTACCATCGTAAAATTAAAAGCTACTGAAGGAATAGCATCGAGTACGGTCATTATTTTACATATTTTTGCTACTGGTCATTTCACGATGCAATTATTTTGGAATGAACTACAAATTATCATTATTGGAATCGGTGTGGCTCTCCTTGTTAACCTATATATGCCTAGTGTGGATAAATATTTACATCAATATCAGGTAGAGCTTGAGGATAACTTTGCGAGAATACTAAAAGAAATGGTAAATTATCTTCGAAATAATGAAAGTACTTGGGATGGAAAGGAAATTACTTATACCGAAGAGCTTATACAGAAGGCGAAGACGCTGGCTTTTAGAGATGTTGAAAATCACTTTACGAGGTTAGAGAATAATTATTATCATTATTTTAAAATGCGAGAAAAGCAATTTGAAATTCTTGAAAGAATGCTACCTATTTTAACATCTATTACACATTCTGTAGAGCAAGGAGGAATTATTGCGGATTTCATAGAAGAAATTTCAAATTCCGTACACCCGGGGAATACTGCGATAGAATTTTTAGATAAATTAAATAAGATGAGAACTATGTTTCAAGCCATGGAATTACCTTTAACAAGGGAAGAGTTCGAGGCACGGGCTGCACTGTTACAATTTTTAAAGGAAATGGAGCATTATTTAATGATCAAACAATCTTTTATGGGTCTTAAAAAAGAAACCAAACAGAAAAAACTTACTGTGCAAAAACGAATGAGATGAATGAAATTTCTTGTTTGACCCAAACTACATAGAAAAGCTTTTTAAAGGGTGATATGTGTGAAAATAATTATTTCACTTGTATTAGCAGTAACTCTCTCACCGATTTGGCCTTTAGGAGAAAATCCATTAGTTGGGGATCCGTATCTCATTATTAATAAACAAACAAATGAGCTTGCTTATTTTAATTATGGTGATTTGCAGGAAGTCTATCCAGTTGCTACAGGAGTAAGCAGTGATTTAACACCTGAAGGGGAATACTCAATTACTGTGAAGGCAGTTGAACCTTATTATCGGAAAAAGAATATAGTTGGTGGTTCACCGGATAATCCACTCGGTACACGGTGGATGGGATTTAATGCAAAGAATACAGATGGACGAATATATGGAATTCATGGCACTAATAATGAAACCTCCATCTCAAATTATATTACCGGTGGATGTGTAAGAATGTATAATAAAGATGTTGAGTTTTTATTTACTAAAATACCTGTGGGAACAAAGGTGTTAATTTTAAAATCTGATCACAGCTTTGAAGAGTTAGGCAAGAAGTCCGGAGCGATAAAATAAAAAAATGAGTCAGGTCATAAAGACCTGACTCATTATATTTTACAATTACGTTTTTAAGGAATTAGAACATCATACTTGCTCCAGCTAATAGGGATGTTAGAAGCATTGTTGCAATCATTAGATACACAACAAATTTTTGTGTTTTTCGGGACATATTTAATTCCTCCCTTTTCATTTCATTAGTTCTATTTTAACTTGAAAGTAGAAATTGAACAAGCTGTTTTTATTATTTTTCCCTACCTATATTCACAAAAAGTACACATTTGTATTGGTTTTCATGTTAAAATTAAATGAGCGAATTATCTAAAAACACATAAATGATAGCGCTTACTATTCGGGGTTGGTTTGAACGAGCGCTCGTTTAAATGGAGGCAATTATTAATGATAGAAAAGATTGATCATATTGGAATTGCTGTACATTCATTAGAGGATTCTCTTCCATTTTATACAGATATTCTAAAGATTTCCTTAGAACATGTGGAAGAAGTAGCGTCAGAGAGAGTAAGAATTGCTTTTTTAAGAGTAGGAACAGTGAAGATTGAGCTATTAGAGCCATTAGATGAAACCAGTCCAATCGCAAGATTTATTGAAAAACGTGGTGAAGGCGTCCATCATATTGCTCTTGGAGTTGAGTCCATTGAGGAAAGAATAAGAGAGATTAAGTCCGAAGGTATTAAAATGATTAATGAATCACCAAAAGTAGGTGCTGGCGGTGCCAACATTGCTTTTTTACATCCTAAATCTACAGGTAATGTTTTGTTTGAGTTGTGTGAACGACATAAAAAGGAGGCACAATCCTAGTGGCTGATATTTATAGTAAGATCAATGAACTCTACGATCGACGCCGTGAAATTGAACTTGGTGGTGGAGATGATAAAATTGACAAACAGCACGAAAAAGGAAAACTCACAGCAAGAGAACGGATTGACCTTCTTTTGGATAAGGATTCTTTTGTAGAATTAAATCCATTTATTGAGCATCGATGTGTGGATTTTGGTTTAGATGGTAAAAAGGGTCCAGGTGATGGAGTTGTCACGGGATATGGGAAAGTAAATGGCAGGCCAGTGTATGTTTTTTCACAGGATTTTACCGTTTTTGGCGGTGCTCTCGGTGAAATGCATGCCAAAAAAATAGTCAATATCATGGACTTAGCTGCTACAAATGGTGCACCTATCATTGGTTTAAATGATTCAGGTGGAGCTAGGATTCAAGAGGGTGTTGTATCGTTAGACGGTTATGGACATATTTTCTATCGCAATGCTATTTATTCAGGAGTTGTCCCACAGATTTCTGTCATTATGGGACCTTGTGCAGGAGGTGCCGTCTATTCACCAGCGATTACTGATTTTGTATTTATGGTGGAAAAAACGAGTCAAATGTTCATTACTGGTCCAAAAGTAATTGAAACGGTTACTGGGGAGAAAATTAGTTCTGAAGATCTTGGTGGTGCAAAAGTACATAATACAATTAGTGGGAATGCACACTTCTCAGGTAAAACAGAGGAAGAGGTGTTAAATCAGGTACGGAATCTATTAACCTATTTTCCGCAAAATCATAAAGAGAAGCCTCCCTTTTCTAATAGACTAGAAGAAAGTGACTATCGCCCGAACTTAACGGATGTTGTCCCATTTGACTCAACAAGACCATATGACATTCGAAAGGTCATAAGTGAGGTCGTGGATCAAGACTCTTTTCTAGAAGTTCAAAAAGGTTTTGCGAAAAATATTGTTGTTGGCTTTGCTAGAATCAAGGGAGAAGTCATTGGCCTTGTATGTAATCAACCAAAGTCAATGGCTGGTGGACTAGATATCGACTCATCAGATAAAGCAGCAAGGTTTATTAGATTTTGTGATTCGTTTAATATCGCAATTATTACCTTTGAAGATGTTACAGGCTTTTACCCAGGCATTAAGCAAGAACATGGTGGTATTATCCGTCATGGAGCAAAGATTCTTTACTCCTATTCCGAAGCAACTGTGCCTAAAATTACTGTGATTTTGAGAAAAGCATATGGTGGAGCTTATGTGGCTTTAAATAGTAAATCAATCGGAGCAGATCTTGTTTTTGCATGGCCAAATGCGGAAATAGCTGTAATGGGGCCACAGGGTGCTGCAAACATTATTTTTACAAAAGATATCAATGAAAGCTCTGACCCGGAACGTGTAAGACAGCAAAAGATTGAAGAATACCGTGTCAAATTTGCGAATCCTTATATTGCGGCCAAACAAGGTATGGTTGATGATGTGATCGATCCGAGGGATACGAGGATTAAGTTAATTCAAGCGCTCGAGATGATGAGAAATAAACAAGAAACACGACCAAAGAGAAAGCATGGGAACATTCCTCTTTAGGGATCAATATTGAATTGTTTATGGCGTAATTTAGGATTACGCCTTTTCGTTTGTTAACTAATACTCTTTGATGGATTGAGAGATGTTATTATGGTAGGCTATGTAATAGTTACTTATAATTGATGATTAGTGGAGGTACATACATATGGTCAATCAGAACCGATTGGTTGAAGAGTTTTTAGAGCTTGTTCAAGTAGACTCTGAAACAAAATACGAAACAGAAATTGCCAAGGTTTTAAAAGAGAAGTTTTCATCACTTGGTGTTAATGTGGTTGAGGATGATACAACTGCACAAACAGGACACGGAGCGGGAAATTTAATATGCACACTTCCTGGGACAAAAGAAGGTGTTGATACAATTTATTTCACCTCACATATGGACACTGTTGTACCTGGTAAAGGAATAAAGCCGTCGATTGAGAATGGATACATTGTCACTGATGGTACAACCATTTTAGGTGCTGATGATAAAGCAGGACTAGCAGCAATGCTTGAAGCGATCCGATTGCTAAAGGAAAATAATGTACAGCATGGGACGATTGAGTTTATCATTACTGTGGGTGAAGAATCTGGTCTTGTGGGAGCAAAAGCACTTGATCCGAACCTGTTGACCGCTAAATTTGGTTTTGCATTAGATAGTGATGGAAAAGTAGGAAATATCATTGTTGCTGCTCCGACTCAAGCTAAAGTGAAAGCGACTGTTCTTGGAAAAACTGCACATGCTGGAGTGGCACCTGAAAAGGGAGTATCGGCGATTACGATTGCAGCTAAGTCCATCTCAAAAATGCCGCTTGGCAGAATCGATGAGGAAACAACAGCGAATATCGGGCGATTTGAAGGTGGAACACAAACGAATATCGTCTGTGATCATGTAGAAATTTTAGCAGAGGCCCGTTCTTTAGTTCCTGAGAAGATGGAAGCACAAGTGGAGAAAATGAAAACTGCTTTTGAAGAAACAGCAAAGGAAATGGGTGGCAGAGCAGAGGTAGAGGTAACTGTTGTTTATCCAGGATTTAAATTTGCCGATGGAGATCATGTAGTAGAAGTCGCAAAACGTGCTGCTACAAAAATTGGACGTACTAGTGAATTATTGCAAAGTGGCGGTGGAAGTGACGCAAACGTCATTGCCGGTCATGGAATTCCAACTGTAAATTTAGCGGTAGGATATGAGGAAATTCACACGACTAATGAAAAAATGCCAATCGAAGAGCTAGTTAAGCTTACTGAATTGGTTGTCGCAATTATCGAAGATGTGGCATCTTAAAAGTGATATAGTTATCCTTTGAACCGATCAGAAAATAGCATTAGAAAGCAAAGGCTAAAGCATCTAGGAATGGCCTGGAAGTGCAGTTATCTTTTTGATAACTGCACTATCTATATGTGACCTGGGTAAGTGAAGGTTGGAGTAGCCTATTGAGAGGGCAAATTTTATAATCAAAAGTTTAAGAATGACCATGGTAAAAGAAGGACAATAACAGGAAGTGTCAACCATGAAACAGATGTATCCTAAAAATGGTAGAGTGATTCTCCACGTTGATATGAATAGCTTTTATGCCTCCGTTGAAATGGCGTACGATCCTTTATTAAAGGGAAAACCTCTTGCGATAGCTGGTAATGTGGAGGAACGACGGGGAATTATTATAACTTGTAGCTATGAGGCTAGGAGTAAGGGCGTAAAAACGACGATGCCTTTATGGGAAGCAAAGCGTCTTTGTCCAGATTTAATCATAAAGAAACCTAATTTTGAGAGATATCGTAAGGCATCTTTAGCGATGTTTGAGTTTCTGAAAACGTACACTTCAGTTGTTGAACCTGTCTCTGTCGATGAAGGCTATATGGATATCACCGATTGTTTTGAGCAAGGAGCACCGATTGAAATTGCAAAAGAAATACAAAGTCGGTTGTATGAGCAATTAAAATTACCATGTAGTATCGGCATCGCGCCAAATAAGTTCTTGGCAAAGATGGCCTCTGATATGAAAAAACCCATGGGTATTACAATTTTAAGGAAACGAGATGTAGAGCATATTCTCTGGCCACTTTCGGTTGGGCAAATGCATGGGGTTGGGAGCAAAACTGCTGAAAAATTGAATGGTATTGCGATTCATTCAATTGGTGACCTTGCCAACGGAAATGAAGTTCAGTTAAAGACACTGCTAGGGATAAATGGCGAGAGACTTAAGCAGCGTGCGAACGGAATTGATCCAAGACCAGTTGATCCTGATAGCATTTCCGATTTTAAAAGTATTGGTAATTCAACAACATTACCTAGGGATTCGACGGATTTAAATGAAATATATGAAGTAATTAAGCGCCTAGCCGACTCGGTTGCCTCACGGATCAAACGAAAAAATATGCTAACATCTAATGTACAGCTAACCATTCGCTATTCTGATCGTCAAACGGTCACCAGAAGTAGAAAATTAAATAATCCGATTGAGAGTGAAGAGGATATTTATAGAAAAGCTCTGTATCTGTGGAAGCAGCATTGGAATGAAGAACCCGTTCGATTAATTGGTGTAACAGCACAAGATTTAGTTGAAAAAGGGGAAGCATATAAACAATTAGACTTATTCTCATACGAAAAAGACGCTAAAAAGGAACCGTTATTAAGAGTGATTGATTCCTTGATGCAAAAGTATGGAGAAAACATTGTAAAAAAAGGAATTCCACGCAGTGAACAAGGAAGTCTTGGGGATAATAATCACGGAACAAGCTTTGAGAAGGATTTTTTAAGCGATATTAATAACAAAAAAGATTCACAGACCTAATAGGTGACAGTTTTAAAGAAATTTGCTAAAGTAAAGGTTATTATGCTAAATATCTAAAGGATTTTTTTTAGCTACTTTTTAGCTATAAATGAATGAGCAAGTATCGATTTTGAGTACTTTTTGAATGGAAAAAGATATCTCAGGTGATACGGTTGCTTTTTTAGCACATTCATTAGAAAAAAAGACTTTGTAAAAAGAGCGCAAGAAAGGAAGAAGAAAAATGGCAAAACAACAAATTGGTGTCGTTGGTTTAGCGGTTATGGGTAAAAACCTAGCTTTTAATATTGAAAGTAGAGGTTATTCAGTAGCTGTTTATAATCGTTCTTCAGAGAAAACTGAAGAAGCTCTTAAAGAAGCAGAAGGTAAAAATCTAGTTGGTACATATAGTGTAGAAGAATTTGTTCAATCCCTTGAAACTCCAAGAAAAATCTTATTGATGGTAAAAGCGGGAGCAGCTACAGATGCGACAATCGAAGCTTTAAAGCCTCATTTAGATAAAGGTGATATCCTTATTGATGGTGGAAATACATTTTTCGTGGATACACAACGCAGAAATAAAGAGTTAGAAGAAGCTGGAATCCATTTCATAGGTACTGGTGTATCTGGTGGGGAAGAAGGCGCATTAAAGGGTCCTTCTATCATGCCTGGCGGGCAAAAAGAGGCTTATGATCTTGTTGAACCAATCCTGAAAGACATCTCTGCAAAAGTAGATGGAGACCCATGTTGTACATATATTGGTCCAGATGGAGCGGGACATTATGTGAAAATGGTCCATAATGGAATTGAGTATGGCGACATGCAGCTTATTTCTGAAGCATATTTCTTATTAAAACAAGTTCTGGGTACGTCTGCTGCTGAGTTACATGAAATCTTTGCAGAATGGAATAAGGGTGAGTTAGATAGCTACCTTATCGAAATTACAGCAGATATCTTCACAAAAATGGATGAAGAAACTGGTAAACCTCTTGTAGATGTGATTTTAGATACTGCAGGACAAAAAGGAACTGGTAAATGGACGAGCCAAAGTGCATTAGATCTTGGTGTACCACTTCCAATCATCACTGAATCTGTATTTGCTCGTTTTATTTCTGCAATGAAGGATGAGCGTGTTAAAGCTAGTAAGATCTTAAGTGGACCAGCTGCAACGCCATTTACGGGTGATAAAGCAGCATTAATTGAGTCTGTTCGAAAAGCTCTTTATATGAGCAAGATTTGTTCATATGCACAAGGATTCGCTCAAATGAGAGCAGCTTCTGATGAGTATGATTGGAATTTAAGTTATGGAGAAATTGCAATGATCTTCAGAGGCGGATGTATCATTCGTGCAGCATTCCTACAAAAGATCAAAGATGCGTATGACCGTGAAGCAGATCTTCCTAACTTATTGCTTGATCCATACTTCAAAGAAATCGTTGAGAGCTACCAAGGCGCATTACGTGAAATCTTAGGCGTAGCGATCACTAATGGTATTCCTGTACCATCATTCTCAAGTGCATTAGCATACTACGATAGCTACCGTACTGAAACATTGCCTGCAAACCTATTGCAAGCACAAAGAGATTACTTCGGTGCACATACGTACCAACGTATTGACAAAGAAGGCGTATTCCATACTGAGTGGATGGAGAAATAAGTTTTTTAGACAGTCGATTTTCGGATCGGCTGTTTTTTTGGTGTGCCAGGCATGGCAACTATCTAGGTGGTGAAAGTCCACTGTGGGGATACACATCGACCAACCACTAAGGAAGCGCAAGGTACTTACCGTGAGGTAAGGGCTGGAGGAAGCGTGGTAATAAAATCTTGGCTCGACGAACAGGAATCTGATACTAAGGCTCTACAAAGGGATAAGGCTCCCAAACAAGCCAAAGTCCAAAAGATGTGCGTAACTCTGTAGGGTAAATCAGGCGAGTAAAAGAGGAAAGATAGTTGTCTTACCCTGGGAGGTCTTGCGGATGTACATGGGTACAGTCGAAAAAGGTTTGCCGCAAGAAGTCAGCAGAAGCCATAGTAATGAAGTAATTCATGAAGGGCTGAACAATTTATAGTGTTTCAACGCCACGAATGCATAAGTGACCTACTCCGAATGTGTTAATGGGGAAAGTATGAGCGTATCTCAAAGGATAACCAAAATGGAGCTATCACTTATTACGTGAGGGGAAAGGAGAAACGAGTGTGGAACTTTTAGAACAGATTCTAAGTAATCAAAATATGAATGAAGCCTACCTGCGTGTCTATAAAAATAAAGGTGCTAGTGGAGTCGATGGAATAACGGTCGACGAACTAAAGCAATATCTGAAAGAGAACAAAGATGAGCTACGTCAGCGCATCAGAACAAGAAAATACCAACCACAAGCTGCCTTAAGAGTGGAAATCCCAAAAGAAAATGGCAAGATGCGCAAGTTGGGAATACCAACAGTAGTGGATAGAGTTGTTCAACAAGCCATTCATCAAGTTCTCAGTCCGATATTTGAAAAGCAATTTAGTGAATACAGTTACGGCTTTAGACCGAAAAGAAGTTGTGAGATGGCTACTATTAAAAGCTTGGAATATCTGAATGATGGACACGATTGGGTAGTGGACATTGACCTGGAAAGATTCTTCGATACTGTTCATCACGATAAACTGATGCGAATTATATCCAACACAATAAAAGACGGAGATGTCATCTCGTTAATCAGGAAATACTTAGTCAGTGGAGTCATGATAAATGGAAAATATGAAGACACACCTGTCGGTACTCCGCAAGGAGGAAACCTCAGCCCATTATTGAGTAATATTATGTTAAACGAACTCGATAAGGAATTAGAGAAAAGAGGACTAAGGTTCGTGAGGTACGCTGATGATGCCCTCATCTTTGTGAAAAGTGAAAAAGCAGCGAATCGAATAATGAACTCAATCGTGAGATTTATAGAAGAGGAATTAGGTCTAATAGTCAACGTAGAGAAGAGTAGAATCTCACGTCCAAAAGAACTAAAATTCTTAGGATTTGGGTATTATTACGAATCTAAAAACGAGAAATATCGAGTGAAGCCTCATTCAACCTCAATACAGAAATTCCAAAGGAAGCTTCGACAATTAACAAAGCGCAACTGGAGTATTTCGCTAGACTTTAGAATATTGAAACTTAGACAAGTCATATTCGGATGGGTAAACTACTTCAGAATCTCAAACATGAAAGAAGCTACAAAGCAAATTGATAAGAAGCTTCGCTCCAGAATTAGAGTCATCATCTGGAAGCAATGGAAAATTACAAGAAAACAAATCAAATCGCTAATTCAACTAGGGATACCCGAAGAAGAAGCGAAAGGACTAACGTTCTGTCGAAAAGGTTACCGGTTTATCGGATTATCGAAAGTTGTTCAAAGAGCAATTTCAAACAAAAGACTAAAGCAGAGGGGACTTCCCTCTGCTTTAGAACATTATCTAAAAGTACACACTGTAATATAAATTGAACCGCCGTATACGGAACCGTACGTACGGTGGTGTGAGAGGGGCGAAAATAATTAACTTATTTTCCCTCTACTCGATTGTTTGGAAGGGGAAGAAGTGACAAGGACCTTGTTGTATGATTAGATTTTGTTACAGGAGTCATATTGAGTACTATGCTGCAGTTAGTGGTGGAAAAGTAGAGAGGAAGTGAATCATAGGCACTCTATGATTCAGTTAGTGGCGGAAAAGTAAGGAGGAAGTGAATCATAGGAACTCTATGCTGCAGTTAGTGACTGAAAAGGAAGAAGTAAGTGAATCAGAGCGATTCTGTGAAGCTTTTACTGGTTCAAGTTAGGGAGTAAGTGTATTCAAGCATTAACCTAAATCGCTACATTTACCAACAGTTACAGAAGAGAGTAACCACATAAAAGAAAAACCCCCACTCCACAAGGTAGAGTGAGGTTCAAAGTACTAATTATGAAGCTTGTACACCTTCAAGTAATAAAATACGTGCAGGGGAAGCATCTGTGCCAGTTAGTTTTAAAGGTGCAGCGACCATAAAGAATTCGCCTGCTGGAACGTCTTTAAGGCGTAACCCCTCAATGATAATGATATTTGCCCCGAAAAGTGTTTTGTGCGTAGGATGGCCTTCTTGGCTACGTTCAATGCCAAGTGCATCTGTTGCAACACCTCTAATTCCTTTTTCAACTAAATATCTTGCACCGTCTTCAGCTAAAAAGACAAAATCAAAGTTAAATTCTTCTTCGAATGAATTCTTCGTCTTGAATATAATGAAATCATTTTTTTCGATATTTAAGGATTCAAGATCTTCTTTTGTAATTCGGTCTTCAACATTTGTTAAGTCAAATACTTTACTCGATCCAACTAGATCCTCAAGTGCTAAGGTTTCAATTGTTTCACCGTCAATTACCATATGTAAGGGTGCATCAACATGTGTTCCTCCGTGAACATCCATATCAAGTCTTGTTTCAGTTACGTAACCATTTGTTGCCGTTGTAATATTTGGTTGTTTTTCTGGCTTGTTTTTATATACAGCCATTCCTTTTTGGATCGTTGTTGAAACATCATAAATTTTCATAATACTTATTTCCCCTTTCTATTTTTCAAGCTCGGATACGGCCCACCAGTGGTCACCATTTGTAGCTAGTAAGTCATCTGCTGCCTTTGGTCCCATAGATCCTGCAGGGTAGTTAGGGAAATCAGTAGTGATTTGGCTTTCCCATACAGCTGAAATGGGATCCACAAAATTCCATGAAAGTGACACTTCATCCCAATGAGTAAAATTAGTTGCATCTCCACGGATACAATCATAAATAAGTCTTTCGTAAGCTTCAGGTGTATTGATACCGTCAATTGAGTTATTGCTAAAATCTAATTTAACAGGAGTCGTTTGTGTTTCTTGTCCTGATTTTCTCACATTTAAATGTAACGTGATTCCTTCATCTGGTTGTATATGTATCACAAGAAGGTTAGGGTTTTGAATTGGTTCATTAACACCCTTTTTATAATATAAATTCATTGGAATGTCTTTAAATTGAACGACAATTTTTGTGGATTTCGTTGTCATTCTCTTACCAGTACGAATATAGAACGGAACTCCAGCCCATCTAAAGTTATCAATCATTAGTTTTCCAGCAACATATGTTTCAGTTATTGATTCTGGGTTTACGTTATTTTCTTCGCGATAACCTTTTACATTTTCGCCATTCATTGTTCCGGGTCCATATTGTCCTCTTACAAAATATTCGTCCAAGTTCGTTTCATCTACAGGACGAAGAGCGCGAAGAACCTTAATTTTTTCACTTCTGATTTCTTCTGTTGTTAGTTTAATTGGCGGTTCCATTGCAAGTAAAGAAACCATTTGTAGCATATGATTTTGAACCATATCACGAATTGCTCCTGATTTCTCATAATATCCACCACGATCTTCAACACCTAGTGTTTCGCTTGACGTAATTTGGATGTTGGAAATGAAGCGATTATTCCATAATGGCTCAAAAATCGCATTTGCAAAACGAATGACTTCAATGTTTTGAACCATTTCTTTTCCAAGGTAATGGTCAATACGATAAATTTGATCTTCTTTAAATGCTTGACGAATTTGTTTATTTAATTGTTGAGCAGAAGGGTGGTTATGCCCAAATGGCTTTTCAATAACAAGACGAGTATATCCTTTTGTTTTGGTTAGCCCTTCTTTTTTCAAATGCTCTGCAATTGTTCCGAAAAATTCCGGAGCCATTGCGAGATAGAAAATGCGGTTACCTTCTGTGTTATATGTCTCATCAAGTGTACTAAGTAAATGATTTAGTTCCTGATATGATGCTGTATTTGTTACATCAAAAGGATGGTAATAGAAGTGATTTGAAAAATTCTCAAGTCCTTCAGTCTCTTTAGCAACTTCTGAAACAGAACTAACCACATTTTGACGGAAATCTTCATTGGTTAATGGTCTTCTAGCAACTCCAACAACAGCGAAGTCTTCCGAGATTTGTTCTTTTTTAAATAGTTGGTAAATCGAAGGAAACAGTTTACGCTTTGCTAAGTCTCCCGTAGCTCCAAAAATAACGATGATTGTTTTAGGTTTTGTATATGTATTCACGAATAGTAACCTCACTTTTATTCATGCTTGATTGTCGAAAAAATTTTATCTATACGAATAATTAATTTTAGACTTTTATTTACGTTAAATCAAACATTTCTTCTCTTTTTTCAGAAAATTTTTCATTTATAATTTTGAATTTATCATTAATCTTAATCTATTCTGTATTGTTACCGTTTTCCTGCATTATTACTATGTTTTCATTGTTTTTTATCTAATGTGGTATCGATATCACTACTTTTACATTCTATTGATTGTACGATAGAATAAATGAAATATATTGTATTTCTATTAGTTTAAACAAAAATTAAACTAGTTACAATTAACTTGCTTTTAAGTTATCAATTTATTTTATAAAACTTGGAGGGAGATACCAAGGTGGAGGTTGTTTTTTTAGGAACAGGAGCGGGTGTACCAGCTAAAGAAAGAAATGTTTCATCAATCGCCTTACAGCTTGTAGCAGAGCGGGGATCAACATGGCTATTTGATTGTGGTGAAGCTACTCAGCATCAAATTTTATACACATCGATTAAGCCCAGACGGATTGAAAAAATATTTATTACTCATTTACATGGAGATCATATTTTTGGTTTACCAGGTTTACTAGGAAGTCGTTCATTCCAGGGTGGGGAATCAACACTTACCGTCTATGGACCAAAAGGATTAAGAGAATACATACTCACATCTTTAAAATTAAGTAGCACACACCTAAAGTATCCTTTAGATATCGTGGAAATCGAAGAAGAAGGAATAATTTTTGACGATCAACAGTTTTCAGTTGAGGTTAGAAAACTGGATCACGGGATTCATTCTTATGGCTTTCGTGTAATTGAGAAGGACCTTCCTGGAACCTTACTCGTTGAAGAACTAAAGAAGATACATGTGCCTCCTGGCCCTATTTACCAAAAGTTAAAAGAGGGAGAGACGGTTACGTTGGAGGATGGAAGAACCATTGATGGATTGAAGTTTATTGGACCATCCAAAAGAGGAAGAGTAATTACCATATTAGGTGATACGCGTTTTTGTGATGCAAGCGTAGAACTATCACAAAATGCTGATCTTCTTATTCATGAAGCAACCTTTGGAGCGGACGAACATGAACTTGCACATAATTATTTCCACTCAACAACAAAACAAGCGGCAGAAATTGCTTTGAAAGCAAATGTTAAGAGCTTAATTTTAACTCATATCAGTTCAAGATACCAAGGTGAGGACGTAAAAGTTCTTGAAAAGGAAGCAAATGACCTTTTTGAAAATACTTATGTGGCCAAAGATTTTTATACTTATGAACTTTGACGAAACAGGTTTAGGGAAGAAGCAAGGTCTCCTAAACCTGTTTTCGTTCCGGATTCACCCTGAAAATAATTTAGGATAGAGAGCTCCAATCGCTACAATCCACTTGCGGGATACCGCGGGGCGGTCCGTGAGCCTCCTCGTTGCTTTTTGGCTTCTGCGGGGTCTCATCGTTCAAAAACGAGCTTGACTAAATCTTCTTCTCCATCAATGTAGATACGTCAGCAAAGCCTAACTTTTCATATAGTTTTTTTGCATGGTTTCCTGCAAATACATTTAAGTGGACTCTTCTTAAGCCTATTTGTTTAAAGTAAGATAGGGCAGCTTTCGTTAATTTTTTGCCTAATCCCTTGTTGCGATGGGATTTAAATACATATAATTCTAAAATGATTCCGACAGGATCATTATGATAATAATCCATGCTTTCACCAATTAAAATCCAGCCTTCTAAACGTCCTTTATGATTAACAGACACAAGGTAGTTATTAAAGGCTTGCAGTTCTTCTTGGGCAACCGTACTATTTTTAAGATAGCCCATTGAGGCTTCATCTCTGACTTTCTCTCCGTAACTTTTAATTAATACAATTTCCTCATAGGTGGCACTTCGAATGGTCATTTGTACTCTCTCCTCATCCACGATGTTTTCCTAGGGCTATGTTCGTAAACTTTGTTGCTTATAAGATTTTTTCTCCTAACCTACTATCACGCTTACTTAATACCTTGTTTAAATGTAAAATTAGTTCAATAAGCAACAATCTTTTAGAAAAGAGCCTTTCCTATATATATTCAAGGAGAGGGCATAAGGTTAATTTTGTGTTTTTTAGGAGCATTTTTGATATAAATATAAGGAGAGTCAATTATTAGGAGGGGTATTAGATGAATTCTGTTATAGAAACAATGTTAAATCATACGTCTATTCGAAAATTTACTGACAAGCCACTTTCAAAGGAGCAGATCAAACTTATTGTTGAAAGTGCACAAAGTGCTTCAACTTCAAGTTTTGTTCAAGCCTACACAATTATAGGGGTTAGTGATAAAGAAAAGAAAAAGAAATTAGCTGAAATTGCTGGGAATCAGAGTTATGTAGAACATAATGGCCATTTTTTTATTTTTTGTGCTGATCTTTTAAGACATGAGGTTTCTGCCGAGATGGAGCAAAAAAATATTCAACAGTCATTAGAAAGTACAGAAACATTTATAGTGTCTGTTGTAGATGCTTCTCTTGCTTCTCAAAATGCTGTTTTAGCTGCTGAATCAATGGGCCTTGGGGCTTGTTATATCGGTGGAATTAGGAATAAGTTAGAAGAGGTAAGGGAGTTGCTAAATATACCTGAAAGAGTCTTTCCATTATTTGGGGTTGCAGTAGGTTATCCAAATCAAGAGACTTCAACAAAACCTAGACTTCCTTTTACACAGGTCTACCACGAAGATGAATACCAGCAAGATATGTCGCTCTACCAAAAACAACTTGAGGAATATAATAATACTATTTCGGCATATTATCACGAGCGTACCGGTGGGAAAAGAAGAGATAGATGGACTGAACAAATAGCAAATATGATGGAAAAGCCAAAAAGAACATATATGAAAGAGTTCGTAAAGAAGCAAGGCTTTTTAAAGGACTAATCTTCCTTATTTCGTACATACTCTGCTTCATAGGAATTTTCACCAGCATGTACCGATAAAAGTGTATCTGCAAAACCTACTAAGCGATTAACAATTTCATCACAAAGCTGATAGATGAGCTGTTGTTGTTTTTTGTCAAAAAGATGAGGATCATCAAAGATGATTGTTGTATTAATAAATACGTCTCGGTTCCCGAGTAGGTCATAGTGAATAATAGTCTTACCAGCCGCACCGCCTGTTCTCGGGTCGTGAAATTGGTCTAAAAAGATATACCATTCTTCAGCGGTTTGGGAGCGAAAGTTTTTAGTGAAACGAAGATTATCTAACTCATTTTGAATAAATAATTGTTGCTCTTCATTTAAAAAGTTTATGATTTTAGGATCTTTGTCCATTGTTGGCCTCCGGGTTTTGTGTATTTTTCATAGTATTTCATATTCTGTAAACCTTATTTATCGTAAATAAAAATACAGGTCAATGGACCTGTATTTTTGCTAGGTTGCTTTACCAACCACGATCATATTGCTCAGGGCTCTTAATCTCTACTCCAAGCTCCTTAGCCGCGGTTCTTGGCCAATATGGATCTCTTAATAATTCACGAGCAACAAAAATCAAATCTGCTCTGTCATTTCTTAAAATCTCTTCTGCTTGTAAGCCACTCGTAATTAGTCCTACAGCACCTGTTGCAATTTCTGCTTCATGTTTAATTTTTTCAGCATACGTCACTTGATAACCGGGGTAGACCTCAATCTTTGCAGGAACAAGTGCACCAGAGCTTACATCAATTAAATCGACGCCTTGCTGCTTCATTAACTTTGCCATCTCGACATAGTCATCAGGAGTAAGCCCATCTTGATGATAATCATTGGCTGAAACACGCACCATCAATGGACCATCCCAAACTTCCTTCACGGCTTTAATAATTTCACGTAAAAGACGGTAGCGATTTTCAAAGCTTCCACCAAATTGATCTTTTCTATGATTAGAAAGTGGTGATAAAAATTGATTGATAAGATAGCCATGAGCGGCGTGCAGTTCAATAATTTCAAATCCTGCTTCCTTCGCGCGACGAACTCCATCCTTAAAAGCTTGAACAGTTTCTTCGATTTCGTCAATACTCATTTCTTTTGGTTGCTTACTTTGTTCATTAAAAGCGATTGGTGAAGCGGAGATGATTTCACCATCGATTGTTGCTTTTCTACCTGCATGTGCAATTTGAATAGAGGTCGTTGCACCATATTGTTTTAGTTGGTTGACGAGTTTAGCAAAACCCGCTATATGGTTATCGCTCCAAATACCTAAATCACCTGCAGAAATTCGCCCTTGTGGTGTAACAGCAGTTGCTTCAACCATGATTAGACCAACCTGTCCAACTGCTCTACTAATATAATGTGTGTAATGAAAGTCTTGTAAGTGGCCATCATGATTATGACTTGAATACATACACATTGGGGACATAACAATCCGATTTTTTATTGTTACATTTTTTATTGTATATGGTGAAAAAAGAGCACTACTCATTTAAATCCTCCTATATGTATAAATTTCGTTTACCTAAACAATTATATCATTTGCTCTTTTTACTCGTCATATTTATTGCCTACATTTCATGAACACTTGACCTGAGGGTAAGATACAAACAAGTAAATTTCCATAAAAAAACCCCAACAACTGGTTATATAATTGTAGGGTTAGTATTATTACTCTAAATTATCTCTTAGAATCCACATTTACAGTTTCAAGCAATGTTTGCCCAAGCTCTGAAGATCGTTCAGTTGCTCTTGTTATACATGCAATCATCGCTTCTTGGTAGTGATATTTCTCTAAAACTCCAATTCCAGCTTCGGTTGTTCCGCCTGGGCTTGTTACTTCCTTTCTAAGAACGGAAGGGTGTTTTGGAGATGATTTTAACATTTCTGCAGCACCGATGATGGTTTGAAGAATTAAATCTTTTGCTACGTCTTGTTCAAGTCCTATTTGGTTAGCGGCTTTTTCCATTGCTTCAACTAAATAGTACACATACGCGGGTCCACTTCCTGATAATCCTGTGACTGCATGTAAGTGTTCTTCTTCGACAATGGATACAAGACCAACTGTTTCAAATAATTCTTGAACAATCTTTACTTGGTCTTCAGTAGCATATTCTCCAGGGGCAAGAGCCGTAGCGGATTTCCCAATTGCAGCGGATGTATTAGGCATGGCACGAACAACTGCCATGTTCTGTTCAAATAATTGAAGAAATGTGCTTGTTGATACTCCTGCTAACACTGAGATGACTAGCTGATCGCCATTTGAAAATGGAGCGATTTCTTGTACACCACTTCTTACATCTTTTGGCTTCATTGCTAATAGAAGGATGTCAGCGTGTTGTACTGCTTCTTCTTTATTTTGAGTAACATTTACTTTATAGGTTTCGTGTAGTTCTCGAAGTCTTTCTGTATTAGAACGATTTGTTACTGTAATTTGATTTGGTTTAAATAATTCCTCTTGTAGCATTCCTGCAATGATTGCTTCAGCCATTGAACCGGCTCCAACAAATGTGATTTTTATGTTTTCCTTCATCATGCTTCCTCCAATGACTTAAGTAGTAATTAAAAGGAACTAAAAAGACCCAAAGCCTCCTTTATATAAAAGGACGAATTGGGTCTTATCCGCGGTACCACCTTTGTTAACGATCTAATCGTTCAACTCTTTACCCGTATCGTGGGGGACGGTTAGGTTTTTCCTAACTGCTCATAGGTAGGTTCAATCATTTAGTGGGTTATGAAATCTTTCAGCCGACGGATTTCACTCTCTTGAACCGTAAATTGATTTACTAGTCCTAATCTTCGCACATCTCTATGGATTTGATTGTCATTATCTATGATTCTTTCCTCGATGTCAATACTTTATCACAATATCAGTTTGATAATAGGCTTGACTTTCTTCTTTTTTTCATAGAGATTAAATATATCGCTTATATTGCTATAATATTCAGAGGGGATTTCTTATGAAAAATTCTAAATTACATAAAAAAAATATTGTGATTACTGGTGCATCAAGTGGAATTGGTGAACGAATTTCATATATGGTGGCAGAGCAGGGGGCTATCCCTATCCTTATGGCTAGAAATTATGAACGGCTAGTTTCGATTGCAACAAAAATCAAGAACCAAACAGGTATCGAGGCTCTTATATATCAAGTTGATGTTAGTGATACAGATGCTGTTGAATCTGTTTTTAGTGACCTTTTAAAAAAGGTCGATAAAATTGATGTTCTCATCAATAACGCCGGATTTGGAAAATTTGATTCAGTTATGGATGCGACCCTTTCAGAGATGAAGGAAATGTTTGAGGTTAATGTATTTGGTCTGATGGCTTGTACCAAAATGGTCCTTCCATCGATGTTACAACAAAATGTTGGTCATATTGTTAATATCGCGTCACAGGCAGGTAAGCTTGCTACTCCTAAAGCAGGTGCTTACTCTGGGTCAAAGCACGCTGTACTAGGCTTTACTAATAGTCTGCGAATGGAGCTTGCTCACACGAATATTCATGTAACAGCTGTTAATCCGGGGCCTATCCGTACTAGATTTTTTGATATTGCTGATCAATCCGGGAACTATGTCAAAAATGTTGAGAAATTTATGCTTGAGCCCGATGATGTGGCAAAAAAGATTGTGGATACATTATTCACACCGAAGCGGGAGCTTAATCTACCTGTATGGATGAATATCGGTAGTATCCTATATACCTTATTTCCTTCCGTCGTTGAAAAAGTTGGCGGGAAGGCACTGTTTAAAAAATAATTTCAATTTAGGCACATGTAAAAATTAATCCTGCTGTAACATTGACAGTTTAATCCTCGTCAAATTAAATGAGGTGAAACTGATGAGAAAATTGCTTGCACTAGCTTTTTTCCTTTGCTTTTTAGTCTGTTTTGGGTGTACTAATGAGCCAAAAGGAGTAAAAGATTTAACAGGTTATATTATTTTTACAAGTCCAACGTCGGAAAATATTTTGGTTTCTGAGAAAGAGTCGTCCTCGGATATACCACTAGCTTCTAGTTACTACATTTTTGAAGATACAGTCATCGAAGGTACATCTGGGAAGAAATACTCTCCTGAAGACTTTTCACTCGGCATGCTTGTGGATGCTTATCATACTGGAGAAGTTCGTGAATCTTATCCCCCACAATCGGATGTTACTACAATTTTAATTCATGATGATGAAGCTTCATTAGAAACCGCCAAAGCTTTATCTATAGCCTTGAAGACACTTGATTCTATGTCCCAGTGGCTTGTTGTTTCGGTGAACCATGTAACAAGTGATTTGTATGAAATCCAGTTAGTCGAGTTAATGGGTTCTGAACAACCAATAACTCTGAAGGTCGATTTGAAAACCGAACAAGTCATTGAGTAGTCACCAATATTGAACATGATTTGTGTTATCTCATGTTCAAGTTGGTGTTTTTTATTTTGGATACATATAGAAAAATTTTAAAAAACTAAAACCTTTTCATACCCTAAAATGTCTAATTGGTAGAAAAACAACAAAAGTAGTAGGAGAGGATTCACTTGAACGATATAGACCTTGTTAAAAAGGCAAGGAAAGGGGATGAACATGCATTATATTCTCTAATTCTTGGCTCTAAAGAACAGTTATATAGAATTGCTTATTCTTATCTGAAATCGGAACAGGATGCTTTAGAAGCGATTCAGGAAGTAACTTACCGTGCCTTTAAATCTATTCGAAAGTTAAAGGAAGATCACTATTTTTCCACATGGCTTATTCGAATTATGATCAATTACTGTAATGATGAACTTCGCAAAAGGAAACGAACGATTCCAAGTTCTGATGTTGGTTCTGACTTATCGGTTACTCAAAATCAAGATCGATTTGAATTAGAGGAAGCAATTGAAGCTCTAGAATCTCCGACAAAAGAGGTGCTTAAGCTTAAATATTTTGAAGATCTAAAGATTAAAGAGATTGCTGAAGTCCTTGATTGTCCGGAGGGTACAGTGAAAACCTGGCTTAACAAAGGGCTTAGGAAATTACGCTATCAGCTTGAGGGAAGGTTGTGATGAGCTATGTTTGAAAAAGAAGAAAAACAATTACAAGAGCTAGGGGAGCATTATAATGAGATGAAGATTCCAGACGAAATTGATGAATATATATTAAAAGGGATGACACAAGCGAAGAAAAAGAAACAATCCAGGAAGCGATTCATGGTTGGTGCATTTGCTGCAACTCTGTTTATTGCCTTTTTCTTAACATCTATTCGAGTATCTCCTACATTTGCAAACTATGTAAGTCATATCCCTGGCTTAGAGAAAATTGTTGAACTAGTTAGATTTGATAAAGGTTTGCTTTCAGCGATTGACAATGATTTGATGCAAGAAATAAATGTTTCGGATAAACATGAGGGACTTGAAATAACTGTGGATGCGGTTATTGTTGATGAGCAAAAGATGGTCTTGTTTTATTCACTTGAAAGTGATCGGAATCGTGAACAAGAATATCTTAGTCTTGTAAATGTATCATTTGGTGAGAAGCTTCCATTGGCCGGGATAACATATGGTAGTATCCATGAAAATCTGAAAAAAGGGGTTCCTGTTTCTGGATCAATTGACTTTTACTTTGATGGTGATATTCCTGAACAGCTTACTCTTTCTCTCGGTATTGAAACGGGCGAATCGGAAAAACTAGCTTCCACTTGGACGTTACCTTTCTCTATTGATAAAGTAAAGTTTGCGGGGTTAAAAGAAGAAATCCAGTTAAACGAAACCGTTGAAGTAGAAGGACAAAAAATAACCTTTGAAAAAATGACGATTCTACCAACTCGAGTAGCCGTTCATGTAAAATATGATGAAAATAATAGTAAAGAGTTGTTCACCTTCGAGGATTTGCGACTTGTTGATGAAACTGGGGAGCAATGGAGTGGAATAGCGAATGGAATTACAGCTCAGCATATAAGTGAAAATGAAAAAATACTTTATTTACAATCTAACTATTTTAACCAACCGGAAGAACTGTATCTCGTATTTAGCTCCATTCGAGCACTTGATAAGGATGAGTTAGAAGTGGTTGTTGATCTAGAAAATAAGATGATTATAAAAGCACCTGCTGATGGCTTACTCACAAATGATGTGGAAAAAAGTGGGGCGAATTTGGTTTTTTGGCTAAGTTTGACTGAGGAGGATGACCCTCATAGGGGGTACAGTCTTTTTGATCATGAGTATAAAGATTCTGAAGGAACTGTTTTTCATTCTAACACCTCATCTTCAGGGACAAATCATGAGGAAAACACTCAGCGAAATGGGTTTGTTTTAGAACAAGCTAATCATTCAAGTCCAATCACTTTAACAATTCAAGATTATCCAGCACGAATTAAAAAGGATGTTCGGATACAGGTGAAATAAACTAGTAGGCTCTCAGGGTTGAGAGCCTACTTTGTTAAGTATTCGTATACAAAATCATTTATTACATCATAAATATCCTGATCAGGATTTAATTCTTTTTCTTTTTTTATTAAAATCATCAATTCCGTATATTCTTCTGCTGTAAGTGGAACTGAATCAAGGTTATGATGATATTGTAGAAAACAGTTTCTTATCATTTTCTGAAGTAATTTCTCATCCAATGCACACACCTCTATTTCTAATACCTTATTATACTTCTTCTCATTTCTTTTGGTCTATCCTGAAAATAACCTAGGTAGAGGAGTTCCATGAGCTGCGATCCACTTGCTTTCCGCGGGGTGGTCCGTGAGCCTCCTCGTCGCTTCTGGGCTCCTGCGGGGTCTCACGAGACCACTAGATCCCGCAGGAGTCAAGTGGCTCTCCGCTCATTCCACACTGTGGAATAAATAATTTCATTCTCATGGTGCGAAATACTTATTTAGCATGAAGGTCTACCCTGAAAAATAACTTAGGTAGTGGAGTTCCAATCGCTATAGTTGACTCGCGGGACACCGCGGGGTGTGCGGTGAGCCTCGTTGCTTTTGGCTCCGGGGTTGTTTGATTCCTTTACTGACTCCAAAAGCCCAAGAAAGGGAATCAAAGGTGTTGTCTGATTCCCTTACTGTTGCCAAAAGCCAAGAAAGGGAATCAAAGCTGTTGTCTGATTCCCTTACTGTTGCCAAAAGCCCAAGAAAGGGAATCAAAGGCGTTGTCTGATTCCCTTATTGTTGTCAAAAGCCCAAGAAAGGGAATCAAAGGCGTTGTCTGATTCCCTTATTGTTGTCAAAAGCCCAAGAAAGGGAATCAAAGGCGTGATTCCCTTACTGTTGTCAAAAGCCCAAGAAAGGGAATCAAAGGCGTTGTCTGATTCCCTTACTGTTGTCAAAAGCCCAAGAAAGGGAATCAGGCGTTCCCCCTAGTTCCCTTGCTCGTGCCAAAGGACTATTAAGGGAATTAAAGGCGTTTGTTTGATTCCCTTGTTTAGCATAAATGGTGCGAATTTTTATTATCATTGAGGTCTACCCCGAATTTCTGCAGGCGCTATAGGCTCGGGGTCATAAGTCAATCCGCCCTAGAAGGTGAAGGACAACCTTCCAGTCGGCTTGTCTTATGCCTGTCGCCGATGAACGAGCGCCTTTCGCTTTTCTTTGTCTAGCTGCAGGCGCTATCGGCTCGGGGTCATAAGTCAATCCGCCCTAGAAGGTGAAGGACAACCTTCCAGTCGGCTTGTCTTATGCCTGTCGCCGATGAACGAGCGCCTTTCGCTTTTCTTATTTGTTTTAAATTTCCATTGAATTCGAACGTATATTCGCTTATTATAAAGAATATAATAAATGCGAACATACATTCTTTTAGTGAAGGTGATTTTATGATTGATTATAGTCAACTTCCAGCACATAAAATTTTATGCATTGATATGAAAAGCTTTTATGCGAGCTGTGCTGCCGTGTTATTAGGGTTAAATCCATTAGAGTGTTATCTTGCGGTAGTGGGTGATACAGATCGGCAGGGAAGCATTGTTTTGGCGGCGTCACCAAAGATGAAGCAGGAGTTCGGGATCAAAACAGGTTCAAGATTGTTTGAAATACCGAAGGATCCAAGGATTCAAATTGTCAATCCGAAAATGGCTACATATTTAAGGATTTCGACCGAGATCACAAAGCTCTTTAATCGCTATGTCCCAAAGGATGCGATTCATACCTATAGTGTTGATGAAAGCTTTTTAAAGGTGGATGGAGTTGAAAAATTGTGGGGAAGCGCAACAACAGTTGCAGAAAAAATAAAACTTGAAATTGAACGGGAATATGGTCTTCCATGTGCAATTGGCATAGGCCCGAATATGCTCATTGCTAAGTTGTGTCTGGACCTAGAAGCAAAGAAAAAGGGAATTGCTGAATGGACCTATGACGATATCAAGAAAAAGCTTTGGCCTTTGTCACCATTGAGTCAAATGTGGGGGATTGGGAGCAGAGTTGAAAAAACATTAAATCGAATGGGGATTACAACGATTGGCCAGCTCGCCAATTATCCGCTTGAACTACTCGAGAAAAAATTCGGCATTATGGGAAATCAACTTTACCATCATGCATGGGGAGTAGATTTATCTGAATTAGGAGCGCCACTTATTCAAGGACAAATTAGCTTTGGAAAGAGTCAAATCTTGCTGAGAGACTATCCTGATCCAGAAGAAGTAAAACATGTCATCCTGGAAATGTGTGAGGAAGTCGCACGTCGAGCAAGGCGTGAAAAGAAAGCAGGGAGAACGATCAGTCTAGGGATAGGCTATAGCCATGAGGAATTCGGTGGAGGATTTTACCGTTCAAAAACAATTGATTCATATACAAATATTACAATGGAAATTTATAAGGTTTGTTTGGAGTTATTTGAAAAGCATTATGTTCCAAAAACTGTTCGAAAGATTTCTATTATGTTATCAAATATAGAAGAAGATCAGGAATTGCAACTTGATTTATTTTACGCTAACCGTCTAAAGCAACGCGAGGTTGGCTATGTGATGGACTCAATTCGAAACAAGTTTGGTTCGAATGCGATTCTTAGAGCTGTTTCCTACACAAATGCTGGAACTGCGAGGCATCGAAGTAGGCTAGTTGGCGGACATAAAGCGAACTAATAGAGAAAGAGGTGAACCATCATGATTCGAGATCGTGGTGCGATAAAATGGACATCAATGATGCTACCAGAGCATGTAAAATTATTGCGCGATTGGGCGGCAGAGGATTTGCATCAACAAAAGCCAGAACTTGATGAGCAGCAGCTCGAAGAAATGAACAGTTTAATGTGTGAAGCCATGGAAACAGGTAACCAATTAATCATTACTTACTACGAGCAAAACCGTCACAAGCTTCTAATAGGAACCGTGCATCATTATGATGAATTCACTCAAAAACTACATGTAATTGATAAATTTAATGATCCACACTATATAGCAGTAAACCAACTAATTGACTTAAGAATAGCTGATTAAATAATCGATAATAAACTTTTTAGAGGTAGACCTCCATGCTAATTCGATTCACACCATGGGGATTGAAAATAGTGTACTTACTAAGTGTGGAATGTGCGGAGAGCGACTTGACTCCTGCGGGACCCTAGTGGTTTCGGGAGACCCCCGCAGGAGCCCAGGCAACGAGGAGGATCCCGGACCGCCCCGCGGTATCCCGCAAGTGGAGCGCAGCTCATGGAACTCCACAACCAAAGTTATTTTCAGGGTACACAATATAGACATATAAAAAGGACAACTTGACCTACTAAGTTGTCCTTTTTAGCTTTAATATTAATTTTGAAAGCGCATTAATTATACTAGAAAAAATTTTAGAAGAATTATTTTTTCTCGAAAATATTTAAGTCCAGCAAAGCTTGGAAAACTTCTTCCCCAGCATCAGATGTAAGCTCAACTTCCTGACCAGGTTGTAAAGATAAAGCTAAAACACCTAAAAGACTCTTTGCATCAACAACCCAATGTTCTTTTTTGATTAGAACAGTTCCAGGAAATTGGCTAGTTGTGTTCACTAATTTACTTGCTGCTTCAGCAAAAATTGGTTTTAAGACATTAACAACCATCAAAAACACTCCCTCAAAATTATGTATTTATATTCTAAGTATAGATAGGAATAGAGGATGTAGCAATACAAAATTTAAAAGTTAGTAGAAAAGACAAAAATAAGAGAAGAGCGGGGAAGTAAAGCCCGCTTAAAAATGTTATTCTGCACCTACACTAGACTCAAATCTTCCTTTATGTGAGCCATCACAAAAAGGTTTCTTCTCAGATAAACCACATCGACAAAGTGAAAAGGTTTGTTTGGTAGTAAAAACTTTTCCATTGGCATCAACAAGCTCAACATCACCAGTAACACGAAGTGAGCCATTATTATTAACTTTAATTTGAGCTTTAGACAAATCTAGACCTCCTTTGAAAAGCTACGTTCTTTAATTGTTTCGTTTCGAATGTAATCAGCTCGGGCCAAAAGTCAATCTGTCTAGAATGGTTAAAAGCAACTTCCAGACGTCTCGACTTATACTCGCCCATCTGTTGGGAGCGCCTTTTAGCTTTTTGTTGTTATAGATACAATATGTGTAAATAATAGAAATATGATAAAATGGAAGCATAAAGAAGTAAAGGGGATTTATGTTGTGGAAATTACGTTTACAGAACAAGCAATCGGAAAATTAACTGAACGATTGATAGATAAAGAAACATTAATTAAGTTAAGATATGAAACAGAGGGATGTGGCTGTGTGGTAAGTGGCGTTCCAACACTTTGGATCGTTGACCAGCAAGAGGATGACGATATCATCATTGAAACGAATTTTTGTTCGGTAGCAGTCGAAAGAACAAAAATGGTTTTTTTAGATGAAAAGTTAAAAATTGATTATGTAGAATCAGCAAATTGCTATTCTTTAAAAAGTCCTAATCAAATCTTAAATCCGCGTATGATGTTAATAGAAAAGAGAGAGTCGACAAATGAATCAAAAGCTTAAAACGATAAAGAATGTAGCTGAAAATAAAACTTGGGTTTCCTTTTTAAGTAATAACCATCCATTTAGTTTACTACATTGGTCAGTAGCAGGTAGTAATAAGGATCAAAAAAATGTATGGCTAATTCAAGATGAGGTCACCTTTGAAGCAAAGGAATTTGAAACAATTGAATTAGCAATCGCGTATATTGAGGAGAACTACCAAGATATTACAGATGTATTAGGATAGAGGCTGAAAAATTCAGCCTCTTTATTATTGTGTCTAGCTCCTCTAAAGCTTCAGACCCTTCCGACGGACGCAAGTTTCCTGGTGTCAGGTTCAGGTCATCGATTCTCTAATCGGGTTAACCAAGGTGGGCCTTATATAAGCTATCATTCAATCTCAGCCAAAAACTCATCAATCGCAGCCTCATAGTCTTCTTTATTATCAGCAAACGAGTATGCATGATTCCCATTTACCGCGAGGAATAATTTTTTTGGTCCTTCCTTTGATTCATATAACTTCTGAGTCATTTCAGGCAGGATATAGTCATCTTTCTCACTATGAATGAACAGAATTGGACTTTTAATCTTTTTGATTACCGCAATAGGTGATACTTCCTCAATTCGATACCCATCTCTTAGCTTTAAGAAAAAATTTGCAACAGGAAGCACCAAAAAGGAAGGAAGCTTAAATTCTTTTTTTAAACGATATTGCAATTGCTCCTTAAAATCGGAAAAAGGACAATCAGCAATATAAAAGTCCGCACCATCTTCAATCATTCCCGCATATAGTAAGGCGGTGACCGCACCCATAGATTCACCGTGGATACCAATGGTAGCATCTTCACCATACTGCTTCTTAACCCAGTTAACAACAGCCTGTAGATCAAATTTTTCATAGTGACCATAGCTTGTTGTGTTCCCACCGGATTGACCGTGTCTTCTTTGATCATAGATAATTACATTCCATCCACGACTAAGAAAAAGTTTCATATACTTAATGGAATTAATTTTATTCATTGTCACGCCATGAGAAATGATGATGAATTTCTTCTCTAAGTTAGCTTTTGTAAACCAACCATGAATATCATAGCCAAAGGGAGAAGGGATACGAATGTTTTTTTTATTGAACTGATGGTATTCTTCCATTGTAAATCTACCTTCAGATAACTCACGATATAAAATAGCTTGATCGCTTTTCTTTTTTATAAACATGACGATATTAGTGAAAAAAAGGCCGATTGCGGTGAGAGTAGCAAGTAGAGCTCCAAGTGTGATGAATAGTCTTTTCATTTGATTCCTCCTAGCGGGCGTTCAGATATTAGTAATCAGTATGTACAAAGCGTGTTCTTATTTAAAATAACCAATCATGATATACTATTATAAACGAATTTTTAGTGGGGGAGAAACATGGCAAAGAAGAAACATAAAGAAAAGCCTAAAAAGAAACAGGATGACAAACTAAGTCTAGGAGACTTATTAAATGAAGATATCGTATCAAAATTAAAAAATACTCAAAAAGAATTAAAGGAAAAAGAGCAAAGAGAGCTTGAATTAGAGGAAGAAAGAAAGCGGAAAGAGCGTAAAGAACGTGAAAAAAATAAATCGTTTGAAGAATTATTTAATGAAAGTTCGTTAAAGTGGAGTGACTTTAAAGATAAATAACATGAAAAAGCTTGTGGATTCATATCTAGAATTCACAAGCTTTTTATATTTTAGAGACTATGGTGCTGATACCCAATTGATTTTGTCACTTCTTTAATGCTATGTATTTCCTCATCTGTTAGTGGGTTTGAAGAAGCAGCAGCAATATTAGCTTTTAGTTGCTCAACGGTACTAGCTCCTACAATTACAGAGGCAACTGTTTGTTCATGGAGGAGATAACGTAAAGCGATATCGGTAAGAGAACGACCTGCACAAATCTCTTTTACTTGTGTTACTGCTTTTTGTAGTTCTTCGGAAGTATAATCTAAATAACCTTTATTAAATAACATTTGCTTTGTAGGGTCAAAAGAACGCTCTGTTAAAAAGCCTTTTGCAACAGGACCTCGCGCCAATATACTAACTTGGTTGTTCTTGAGTAAAGGTAGTGCCTGATCTTCCGGTCGGCGGTCCAGAATACTGTACTGCATCATCACACTAACAATCGAAGAACGATTCACAAACTCGTTTATGACAGTTGGCCGGATGGAGGAAATCCCATAATAACGAATAACTCCCTCTTTTTTTAACTGTTCGAAAGCATCGATTGTTTCATCGATATGATCTTCCATGGTTCCACCGTGTAGTTGATATAAGTCAATGTAATCAGTTTGTAGTCGACGTAAACTGTTCTTCACAGCCTCCATAATATATTGCTTTGAAGGGTCCCAGGACCAACCATCCTTACCTTTTTCAAATCGATTACCTACTTTAGTTGCTAAGATAATTGACTTGCGTTTCTCCTTTATGACTTTACCGACATATTCTTCGTTTAGACCTTGGTCGTATAAATCAGCAGTATCAAGATAGTTAATGCCACCTTCAATAGCTTCATTAATAATGCGAGTGCCTTTTGCTTCCTCCGTCCCAATACTCATACACCCTAGTCCAATTTCACTAGCATATAAATCTGATGTCCCAATCTGTCGTTTCTTCATTTCGATTCCTCCCTTTATGGAATCATTGTAGCAAGTTTTATGATAGGAGCTCAAATAGTTAAACTGAAAGTTTTTCATGATGAAAGGAATTATTCAGGTTGTAGCCTGACCTTGAGTAAATTGAGAGTTAAGATTCACTAAAAGATTATTGGCGAAATGACACTACCTTTCCATGTTTTTTGTCGGGTTTAGAATAATTAATCCATTGTTCGACGGTTTCAAATTGCTTGCTATATTCTTTGAGTTTCTGTCTGATTTCCCATGACTTCCCTGTCAGTGTAATGCCCTTATCCATAATGTAAATTTTCACTGAAAATTCACTCCTTCATCATTCTTAGGTCTATCTGCAGATTATGGTAAAATGTATGAGGACATATTGATTAGTAGAACAGGAGTGTTTAATAATGGAACATTTAGTAGAGAAAACAATAGCAAGGCAAACAATCTTTGAAGGGAAAATAATTGATTTACATGTTGAAGATGTTGAATTACCTAATGGGAAAACTAGTAAAAGAGAAATAATTAAACATCCAGGGGCTGTGGCAGTAATAGGAGTTACGAAAGAAGATAGGATATTAATGGTAAGACAGTACCGCAAGCCAATGGAACGAGTAATGGTAGAAATACCTGCAGGAAAGCTCGAAAAGGGAGAAGAGCCAATTGTGACAGCAGCAAGAGAGTTGGAAGAAGAAACAGGGTATGTATGTGAAAAGCTAACTCCGCTTATCTCCTTTTATACATCACCCGGTTTCGCAGATGAATTAGTCCATTTATACGTTGCAGAGAATCTGCAGAAAAAAGAAAATGCAGCTTCATTAGACGAAGATGAGTTTGTCGACTTATTAGAGGTAACCTTAGAGGAGGCGCTGGATTTACTAGATAAAAGAGAAATTTATGATGCGAAAACAGCGTATGCCATTCAATATTTACAGCTTCAACGGAAGGTAAATGGATGAATCAATATTACGTAGATTTACATATTCATATAGGTCGTACAAATTCAGGAAAACCAGTCAAAATCACAGGTGCAAAATCATTAACGATTGAAAATATTTTAAAAGAAGCCACTGAAGTGAAGGGCATGGACATGATTGGAGTTATTGATTGTCATGTCCCAGAGGTTCTAGATAAGCTAGAACTATTAATACAAGAAGGTGAAGTGTATCCTCTTGAAGAAGGTGGATTACGATTTAAGGATGTAACTCTATTACTTGGTTCAGAAATAGAGATTTATGATGAAAATTGTAAAGGGCCAATCCATGTTCTTGCATTTTTACCAACCCTTGAGAAAATGCGAGATTTCTCCATATGGTTATCAGGACGTATGAAAAATATAACCTTAAGCTCTCAACGAATGTATGAAACAGCCTTAAACCTACAGTATAAGGTGAAAGAACTATCTGGAATTTTTATACCAGCCCATGTGTTCACTCCGTATAAAAGCTTATATGGAAAAGGGGTAACCACTTCTCTTGAAGAGGTGTTTGACCCAGACCTTATAGATGCAATGGAACTAGGTTTAAGTTCCAATACTGAAATGGCAGACGAAATTAAGGAATTACACAACTATACATATGTAACTAATTCTGATGCCCATTCACTTGCTAAAATCGCAAGAGAATATCAGCTAGTTGAGATGGAACAACCAACTTTTGAGGAACTAAGAAAAGCACTTCATCGCCGAGAGGGAAGAAGAATCGTTGCAAATTATGGACTAGATCCTTTATTAGGGAAGTATCATCGAACAACCTGTGAAAAATGTGAGAAGCTAATGGATGATTTGTTAGAAGAAGTCTGTCCACATTGTGGTAGTAACCGCTTTGTAAAAGGAGTCTATGATCGAATAAAGGAACTTGCTAGTGATGAGGATAAGACCTCACCATTAAATCGTGCCACATATATTCACCAAGTTCCATTAGAATTTATACCAGGTCTTGGCCCGAAAACCTTGAAGAAACTACGCAACTATTTTAAAACTGAAATGGCAATTATCCATGAAGCACCAGAGTCCGCCATTAGGGAGCTATTACCAACAGGGATAGCAGAATCGATTATCCTAGCTAGAAGGGGTGAACTAACACTTCAATCCGGTGGCGGTGGAGTCTATGGGAAAGTGAAAAAATAAAAAACTCTAGTGGCAAGTAACGGGTTGTGTTGACGGGGAGAAACAATACAATCATCAAGGGAATTAGCAGACCAATTTTAGCATAGCTATTTGGTCTCTTCATTTACTTTAGTCTTGATTTAATGGGATTTGACCTTGAAATTAGACGCTTTTAGATTGCCGATTTATCCGATGCATAGTAATTATTATTCAATGTCCATGCCTGATAAAATATAGGTAAAGCATAAGAAGTTTGATCATTAATCGAGTGCCAAAGTTAGTTGAAATAAGGGAACATTTTCCCTTTAAACTGCAGAATATAACTTGGTTAGGGGTAATTAAGGGGAAATTTTCCCTTAAAGCAAAGCACAATCACCCTATTTGTATGTTTTTCAAGTAAATAGCGGGAAATTTTACCTCTATTTTAGCTATTTTTAGTCCCATTCCCTAAATAAAGGAAGTTTCGAGACTGTCGATTAATAGGGTAAGCAAATTTAGTTAAGTTGAATTTCTCAAATAATAGACCTATTTGGCTTGATTTTATGTATATTCCACCTGTTTTTACGCATTATTTGCTTTAATTTAACCAAGTTGTTCATGTTTTTAAACGAGATGGTGAGTTAATCGACAGTCTCGTTTCTCCCCTTATTTTATCAGCCCATGCTGCTGATTCCTTTTCTTCATCTGGGTCCGAGGGTTTCCGTTTTTTATGCCCGGGTGGGACTATGAATTAGGAATCACTTATTGAACGAACGGTTACTATTTTATAAATAAAAAAGCTCCGTAAGTTCCGAACTGTTTACTATATCAGGTGCTAATAGGGTTGTAGTTGTAAAAACATATGCTTTTCCCTTGCATTTTCTTTGTTAAATCCCACCTTCTCCCCCACAAAGGAACCCGTTTGCACAAGGCTACAGGAGTTTCATTTAAAATCTTCTATTAAAAGTCATAGTTTCTATTTTTTTTCATAGAATCTAGTAAGAGACTGATAGGAGGAACAATGAATGAATAAACAGACTCCAATAAAAATGGCGATTGCAAATCATATCCGTGAGCATTCCTCAATTTATATGTTCATCACAGTACTTTTTTTAATGGGTGTGATTTTTGGGGCAATTGTTGTAAATAGTTTAAATTGGAACCAAAAAGAAGATCTCTATTATTACTTAAGTCAATTTTTCGGACAAGTATCAGAGGGGCAATTTGCTACATCAACAGAGATGTTTAAGCAAAGCTATCTGCATAATATAAAATCGGTAGGATTAATGTGGCTACTAGGAATATCGATTATCGGTTTACCGGTTATTTTAATTCTATTATTTCTAAAAGGTGTAGTAGTAGGATTCACGGTAGGTTTCCTGGTTAACAAAATGGGGTGGGGAGGATTTTTACTATCACTTGTATCCGTCCTTCCGCAAAACCTATTAGTCATTCCTGCATTTATTGTAATTGGAACAATGGCGGTATCATTTTCATTAAAAATGATAAGACAACAGTTTGTAAAACGAGCAAATGAACCCATTTTACAGTTATTCACTAAATATACAATAATGATGGTTGGAATTAGTGTTATATTAGTAATAGCTTCGGGATTCGAAGCTTTTGCCTCACCTTATTTAATGAAGAACGTAATTGAAGTGCTCAAATAAGTGTATAATCCAAAAAAATAATAATAATTATAAATTAAGAAATATTATTTTTCTTAATTTGTAATAATTTTATTTGGACAGTTCCTTTAACTTTGTTATAATAAGATGGTAATGGCGAGGGAGGGAAATTGTTGGATGGAAAATCGGATTGAACGGATCAAGAAACAGCTGCATTCATCTAGCTATAAGTTAACACCACAACGTGAAGCAACTGTTAGGGTACTTCTTGAACATGAAGAGGATCATTTGAGTGCTGAAGATGTATACCTTCTCGTTAAAGAAAAAGCGCCGGAAATAGGTTTAGCAACGGTTTATCGTACATTAGAATTATTAACGGAATTAAAAATTGTTGATAAAATTAACTTTGGAGATGGAGTATCGAGATATGACCTGCGTCAAGAAGGAGCAGCTCATTTCCATCATCACTTAGTTTGTATTGAATGTGGCGCGGTAGATGAAATTCAGGAAGATCTGCTCGGAGATGTAGAAGAAATCGTCGAGAGAGATTGGAATTTTAAAATAAAGGATCACCGTCTAACTTTCCATGGAATCTGTCATAGATGTCATGAAAAAGCTGATGCTGAACCAGAAGAAATAGAAGCGTAATTACCTTTTCCATTGGAAGAGGTTTTATTTTATTTATAGGTCTTGGTATCCATGCTAATATCATTCGCACCATGGAGGATGAAAATGTTGTTAACATAGTTTGGAATGAGCGGAGAGCCACCTGACTCCTGCGGGATCTAGCGGTCACGTGAGACCCCGCTGGAGCCAAAAAGCGACGAGGAGGCTCACGGGCCGCACCGCGGAAAGCAGGTGGATCGCAGCGAATGCAACTCACTAACCTTAAGCCTTGGTACTAAGCAAAATTGACGCTTCCGCTTCATGAGTAAAAATTTTCGAAAGAATTCGGACAACCGTGTATAAAAACAGGTCGTTTTGGCATATCTTCTAATATAGTTCTTCTAAGAGATAAGTAATATAAGTCTCTTATAAAGTAACAATTGGAGGATATGAAATTATGAGAAAAATGTTGCAAATGACTTATGATACACTCAAAATTTTTATATTATTTACTGGCTGTACCATTTTGTTTTATTATGGAATTATGTGGATAAATCAAGAGTATGAAAATTACCATAGATACGATGAACCGCAAGGAACTGCTGTAAAAGTTTCAACGGTGGTTGAAGAAGAGTACAGTTGGTTCGATCGGTTAAAATTTTTCTACCATTATGGGGAGTAATGAACTTGGAAGATCAAATTAAAGACTTTTTGCATTATTTAATGGTTGAACGTCGATTAGCAGATAATACAATCATTTCATATGAACGAGATCTGAAGGAATATCATAAATACATAACGAAAGTGGAAAACCTACGATCCTTCAATGACGTTTCAAGAGCGCATATTATTCATTTTTTAAAACATTTACGAGAAAACGGTAAATCAACAAATACATTAGCAAGAAACATAGCTTCTATACGGTCATTACATCAGTTTCTGCTTCGTGAAAAAGTGACATCACAAGACCCTTCAGTTCATATTGAATCACCTCAGTTAACAAAAACACTGCCTAAAGTGCTTAGTATAAATGAGGTGGAAGCACTATTAGAGGCTCCTAAAAGCAATTCTCCCCTAGGGATACGTGATAAGGCAATGCTAGAATTACTTTATGCAACAGGTATTCGAGTAAGTGAGCTAATTGGTTTGAATCTCCATGATGTTCACTTAACAATGGGGTTTCTTCGTTGTATAGGAAAAGGAAACAAAGAACGTGTAATCCCGTTAGGTTCTACTGCGGCCGAAGCAATTAAAGTATATATTGAGAATGCTAGACCTAATATTTTAAGCCAGAAAAAATCAGAGGCATTATTTTTAAATCATCATGGAAATCCAATGACAAGACAAGGTTTTTGGAAAAATCTAAAAAAGCTAGCAATGATAGCGAACATCCAAAAAGAACTTACTCCACACACATTGAGACATTCATTTGCGACACACCTTTTAGAAAACGGTGCAGATATTCGTGCCGTTCAAGAAATGCTAGGTCATGCTGACATCTCAACCACTCAAATCTACACCCATGTAACCAAAGCTAGAATAAAGGATGTTTACAAACAATTTCATCCTAGAGCGTAATGAACGGCTTATAAAATTAAGATTACGGGATGAAACAAAGCTCGTAATCTTTTTTCTTTTGTGATCACCAGCTATTGAATCCTACCTATAGAATGATAAGGTTTATTAAAGAGAGACCTATAAACTCTGAGTATACGAACATACAAAAGAAAGGATATGTGCACTTTGCATGGAATGAGGGAGAAGGGAATGGAATGCAGCAAATGAAACTCTTTCAGCCCAAGTGTTTTTTTTAGGATAACTACTATATTTTTTTACCTTTTCACAGAAATTCTACTTGCAATAAGAGACTATCAAATTTATACTCAGGTTGTCAGACTTCTGACAAGTGAAAAAGTGTGGGTTAGTAACCTTATATGAGGGGAATATAATAAAAAGGTAAAGCCTCAGGCAAGAATACATAAAAAAACATCTAAGAATATAAAAAAGGAGGAAGCAATGATGTCAACGCATACATATAAACGAGTATTTTTAATAGTAATGGATTCAGTTGGAATTGGTGAAGCACCTGACGCTGAGAAGTTTGGTGATGTTGGATCTGACACCCTAGGCCATATTGCTGACCATGTAAAGGGCTTGAAGATGCCTTCCATGGAAAAGTTAGGGCTAGGCAATATCAAAGAAGTACAAGGAATTGCTAAAGTGGATGCTCCATTGGCCTACTATTCAAAAATGGAAGAAGCATCAAATGGAAAAGATACAATGACAGGTCATTGGGAGTTGATGGGCCTTTATATCGATACTCCATTCCGTGTTTTCCCTAATGGTTTTCCAGATGAATTATTGAATGAGTTAAAGGAAAGAACAGGAAGAGAGATTATCGGTAATAAGCCTGCTTCTGGAACCGAAATATTAGATGAACTTGGGAAAGAACATATGGAATCAGGCGCTTTAATTGTGTACACATCTGCAGACTCTGTATTACAAATTGCTGCACATGAAGAAATTGTGCCACTTGAGGAGTTATACAAAATTTGTGAAATTGCCCGTGAGTTAACATTGAATGAGAAATATATGGTCGGACGTATTATTGCACGACCATTTGTAGGTACACCTGATAAGTTTGAGAGAACGGCAAATCGTCATGATTATGCGTTAAAACCATTTGATCGTACAGTCATGAATGAATTAGCAGATTCAAAGTATGATGTGATTTCAATTGGGAAAATTGCAGACATATATGATGGAGAGGGCGTCACAAAGGCGCTACGTACGAAGTCAAATATGGATGGTATGGATAAATTAGTAGAAACCTTACATATGAATTTTACAGGTTTAAGCTTTTTGAATTTAGTTGATTTTGATGCACTTTTTGGTCATCGTCGAGATCCGGAAGGGTATGGACAAGCGCTTGAAGAATTTGATGCAAGGCTACCTGAAGTGTTCGAACTATTACAAGAAGATGACTTGTTAATCATTACAGCTGACCATGGAAATGACCCAACATACCCAGGCACGGATCATACAAGAGAATTTGTACCATTACTAGCATATAGTCCTAGTATGACAGCAGGAAAAGAATTTCCTGTGCGCAAAACATTTGCAGATGTTGGAGCGACAATCGCTGAGAATTTTCATGTAGCATTACCTAAATATGGAGAAAGCTTTCTTTCAAACTTAAGGGGGAAATAAAAAATGGTGAATAAACAAGCAATTAATACTTCAGCGGAGTTTTTAAAAAATAAGTTTTCAACAGCACCTGAAATAGGATTAATATTAGGGTCAGGCTTAGGTGTACTAGCTGACGAAATTGAAAATGCAATTAAAATTCCTTATTCAGACATTCCTGAATTTCCTGTATCAACGGTTGAGGGACATGCAGGTCAGCTAGTTTATGGAACGTTAAGAGGGAAAACAGTTTTAGCTATGCAAGGTAGATTCCATTTTTATGAAGGATATAGCTTAGAAAAGGTTACTTTCCCAATTCGAGTGATGAAGCAACTTGGGGTTTCAACATTGATTGTTACTAATGCAGCTGGTGGGGTAAATGAATCGTTTGAGGCTGGCGATTTAATGCTTATTTCTGACCATATTAATAATATGGGGACAAATCCGTTACTCGGCGAAAACGATAAAGACTTAGGGGTTCGTTTTCCTGATATGTCAGAAGCATATTCAAAAGAATTAAGAAAGTTAGCTCGATCGGTTGCTGAAAAATTAAATATCAATATTAAAGAAGGAATTTATGTTGGTAACACAGGACCAAGCTATGAAACACCAGCTGAAGTAAGAATGCTTCGTGTTCTTGGCGGTGACGCGGTCGGAATGTCTACTGTTCCAGAGGTAATTGTTGCTCGTCATTCAGGACTAAAAGTTCTAGGGATTTCTTGTATTTCTAACATGGCTGCAGGAATTTTAGACCAACCTTTAACACATGATGAGGTTATCGAAACAACTGAAAAAGTGAAAGCAAACTTCTTAGCATTTGTTAAAGAGATTGTTAATCGAATTTAAATTAAATATACCCAAATTGCTTAAAGGGAATAGGTGAATAATATGAGAATGGTCGATTTAATTGAGAAAAAAAGAGATGGGCAACCTCTTACAAAAGAAGAAATCTCCTTTATTATTGATGGCTATACAAAAGGGGAAATTCCAGATTACCAAATAAGTGCTTTTACGATGGCTGTGTTCTTTCAAGGAATGACAGCACAAGAGCGCGCGGATTTAACGATGGCTATGGTTCATTCGGGAGAGACCATTGACTTATCAGAAATAGAAGGTATTAAGGTGGATAAACATAGTACTGGTGGTGTTGGTGATACAACAACACTTGTTCTTGCTCCGCTTGTTGCATCGGTTGGTGTTCCTGTTGCTAAAATGTCAGGACGTGGATTGGGTCATACAGGAGGCACCGTAGATAAACTCGAATCGGTTCCAGGTTTTCATGTGGAAATCACAAATGAAGTATTCATCCACTTAGTAAATAAAAATAAAGTGGCTGTTATTGGTCAAAGTGGTAACTTAACGCCTGCTGATAAGAAACTTTATTCATTAAGAGATGTAACAGCAACAGTCAACAGTATTCCGTTGATTGCGAGTTCAATCATGAGTAAAAAAATTGCAGCTGGAGCTGATGCAATTGTCCTTGATGTAAAAACGGGTGCTGGTGCCTTCATGAAGGATTTGGAAGATGCGAAGGAATTAGCGAAGGCTATGGTTAGTATTGGCAATAATGTTGGTAGACAAACGATCGCAGTTATTACTGATATGAGTCAACCACTTGGATATGCGATTGGTAATTCCCTAGAAGTTCAAGAGGCAATTGACACATTAAAAGGGGAAGGCCCAAGTGATCTTGAGGAGCTATGTTTAACCTTAGGGAGCCAAATGGTTTATTTAGCAAAGAAAGCAGATTCATTAGACCAAGCAAAATCGCTTTTAATAGAATCTATAAAAAGTGGTAAAGCTCTTGAAACACTCAAAATATTTTTAAGTGCTCAAGGTGGAGATGCTTCTGTTGTTGATGATTATTCAAAACTTCCACAAGCAGCACATACATTTGAGCTTGAGGCTAAGGAAGAAGGATATGTTTCTGAAATGATAGCTGACGGAATTGGTACTGCAGCTATGCTACTCGGTGCTGGGAGAGCAACAAAGGATTCAGTCATTGATTTATCCGTAGGACTTTTACTTAGGAAGAAAATCGGTGAAAAAGTACAAAAAGGCGATAGCTTAGTTACTCTTTTTAGCAATCAAGAAGATGTTGAAGAAGTGAAAGAGAAGTTATATCAAAGTATTAAAATTTCTCCTGAGATCGTTGAAAGTCCAAAGCTTGTCCTTGATAAGATTGAATAGATGAATAAGTAAAAAGTCAGTCAGACTGCATCCTAATTATTAGAGACCATCTAAAAATTAGTGATGCAGTTTTTTTTTATCACTTTGAGACAAAAAATATTATGCCAAAATCGACCAATATTTTTTGTATATAATTGTTTGAATTGGGAAAAATGGGATGTATATAAGAATGGAGGTTTGGAGATGAAGCGTTTTTTCTTTAGTTTAATAATTATATCAATGATCGTATCAATCAGTTCCCCGGCATTTGCTGAAGAATCATCTGTTAATCTAGCTGAGAATGCTAGATCAGCGGTCATTATTGAAAGAGATACAGGTACAGTTCTCTATGATAAAAATAGTCATGAAAAGCTTCCACCTGCAAGTATGACCAAAATTATGACGATGCTCCTAATCATGGAAGCAATTGATACTGGAAGTCTTTCTTTAGATGAGAAGGTAAGAACAAGTGAGCATGCAGCGTCAATGGGTGGATCACAAATATTCCTTGAAGCTGGGGAGGAAATGACTGTCGATGAAATGTTAAGAGGAATTGCAATTGCATCTGGAAATGATGCTTCTGTTGCTATGGCGGAGAGAATTGCAGGGTCTGAAGAAGCATTCGTTGAAAAGATGAATAAAAAGGTAAAAGATCTGGGATTAGAAAATACATTATTTCAAAACCCAACAGGATTACCTGCAGATGAACACTATAGTACAGCCTACGATATGGCAATTATGGCCAAAGAACTACTTAAATATGAAATGATTACTAAGTACACAGGGAAATATGAAGACTACTTAAGGGAAAATACAGAAAAAAAATTCTGGTTAGTTAATACGAATCGACTTGTTAAGTTTTATCCTGGTGTTGATGGCTTAAAGACTGGGTTTACAAGTGAAGCTAAATATTGTTTAACTGCAACCGCTGAAAAAGATGGGATGCGTTTAATTACGGTGGTAATGGGTGCGCCAACACCAAAGGACCGCAATGCTCAAATTACAAAAATGTTAGATTATGGATTTAGTCAATTTAAAACACATCCAATGTATGAAAGAAATGAAGTAGTTTCAAATGTTAAGGTTGGAAAAGGGAGTAAAAAGTCAGTCGATTTAGTCACTTCTGAGCCAATCTCTATTTTAACAAAAAAAGGCGAAGCAATTGATGATGTTCAAAAGGAATTTGTTATAAACAAGGATGTTCATGCACCTATTAAAAAAGGGGACGTTCTTGGTAAATTAGTGTTGAAAAAGGAAAATGAAGTGTTAAGCGAAAGTGCTTTAGTAGCAAAAGAAGACATTACTGAAGCAAGCTGGTGGAAATTATTTAAAAGAACTATTGGAACATTTACAAAATCTTCTTAACCTATAAATTTATTCAAATTACTTAATGAGAAGTTTAACTAGTTTTGACGAATGAACACTAGTTTTGTCACGAAGAAGGAATCTAACAGGTGCATATAGAAAAACTCATTATACGGAAAACCAAGGAGGAAAGTATAGTGAGTCTTGCAATAGAACTAGAAGTAAAACATACAGTGTTATGCATTCGTCTTACTGGTGAACTAGATCATCATACAGCAGAAGAATTGCGTCTAAAAGTAACAAATGTACTTGAGAGTAGAGAGATAAACCATATTTTATTAAATTTAGAGAATTTATCGTTTATGGATAGCTCAGGTCTTGGTGTTATTCTTGGAAGATATAAGCAAGTGAAAAATAATGGTGGTGAAATGGTTGTTTGTTCCATTTCTCCAGCAGTCAAACGATTATTCGATATGTCAGGTTTATTTAAGATTATCCGCTTAGAAACAGATGAAGATTACGCGTTGCGTTCATTGGGGGTGGCATAACATGAGAAATGAGATGCATCTTCAATTTTCAGCACTTAGTCAAAATGAGTCGTTCGCGCGCGTGACTGTTGCTGCATTCATCTCACAGCTTGATCCAACATTAGATGAACTAACAGAAATTAAAACAGTTGTATCTGAAGCAGTTACAAATTCGATTATTCATGGTTATGATAATAACCCAAGTGGTGTTATCTATATCTCATGCACACTTGAAGAAGACGGATTAATAACTCTAACAGTAAAAGATGAAGGGATTGGAATCCCAAACCTTGATGAAGCACGTCAGCCGTTATTTACGACGAAACCTGAATTAGAGCGTTCAGGGATGGGCTTTACAATCATGGAAAACTTTATGGATGAGGTTGAAATCTTAACTTCCGAGTCTAATGGAACAATTATTCATCTTAAAAAGCATTTGTCGAAAAGCAAAGCGCTATGCAATTAAGGAGACTAGCCTATGGATGTGGAGGTCAAGAACGAAAAAACTGAAACGTATTTAAAAGATAATGAAGTAAAAAGCTTGATCAAACGAAGCCAAAATGGTGATCAAGAAGCAAGAGACCTTATCGTTCAAAAGAATATGAGATTGGTTTGGTCGGTTGTTCAACGCTTTTTAAACCGTGGTTATGAACCAGATGATTTATTCCAAATTGGTTGTATTGGATTGCTGAAATCAGTGGATAAATTTGATCTGTCATATGACGTGAAGTTTTCTACTTATGCTGTTCCAATGATTATCGGTGAAATTCAACGATTCATTCGTGATGATGGGACTGTTAAGGTAAGTCGTTCATTAAAGGAAACCGGTAATAAAATTAGAAAAGCTAAAGATGAATTATCTAAACGTTTAGGCAGAGTGCCAACAGTCGCGGAGATAGCAGACTTTCTAGAAATCACACCAGAGGATGTAGTGTTAGCACAAGAGGCTAGTCGAACACCATCGTCTATCCATGAAACTGTGTATGAGAATGATGGTGATCCAATCACTTTGCTGGATCAAATTGCGGATAATAGTGAAACAAAATGGTTTGATAAAATTGCTCTAAAAGAAGCCATTCGAGAATTAGATGAAAGAGAAAGATTGATTGTCTATTTAAGGTATTATAAAGATCAGACACAATCAGAGGTTGCAACAAGATTAGGTATTTCACAAGTTCAGGTATCAAGACTTGAGAAAAAAATACTTCAGCAAATGAAGGATCAAATGGATGCTATATAGGGTAAAATTAAAAAAGATCGGATGGAATGTTACTTCCACCGATCTTTTTTGTGTTTAATTTATTTTCTCATATTCTTCCTTGATTTCTGCTAAGGTTTTATCGAGTTCTTCGCCCCAATGATCATTTATTGTATGGAAGATTACGTTGCCTTCTGCATCCATCAACCCATAGCCTCTATAAGCAACATCTCCATTTTTCATATCAAATAAAGAAGCTAACTCTAAGTCTGGATCTGATACAAAAGGTAAGCTATTTCCAAGCTGTTCTTTTATGGCAGTATACAACTCCTGTTGCTGCTCTGGGGTATCGTTACTAAGGATGTACATATTTACATCCATATCATTAAATTTATCTAAATTTTTATGCAACTGAACCAGTTGCTGTTGGCAAAGTCCTCAGGTGTAAGTAGTGATGAAAAAGAAAAGAGTTGGTTTTTCTTGTGGAAAGGTAACTTCTTCTTTTTGCTGATTTAATAATGTCATGGACTCTTTTAATTGAGGTTGTCCACATGCAGTTAATATAACTAACATTGATATAAGTGCTATTAATTTCTTCATATTTACTCCTTTATAATTTTCTGTCTGTAAGGTGTTTTATCACTTCATGTGGAAACAGATACCCCTTCATATAGTGTAACCTACCCAGGAAAGGGTCAATTAGCAACTAATAAAAACATCATATCTGTTTGGGTCGTTATTTTCCAGTAATTTGTTCATAGTCATCTTATAAAAATGGCAAGTGCTAAATTTTTCAGACTGTGGTAATTAATGGTGTAGTAGGGATAGTTGCATTAGAAAAACTAACAAATACCATACTACAGATACAAGGATAACAATGTGTAGGGTGTGAATGTAATGGAGAATAAAGTATATATACGCTTGCGCCATCGTATACAAGTTAGGCCTAATGAGTTAATTAGATTAGGTGATATAGCACAGGTTATCACACAAGGAATTGAACAGAATTTCTTATGTAACATGCCACTATACCAAATTACAATTCAAGATAAAACAATTGTGGTTATTGATATTATTGAGATCATTAAAAAGGTAAAAGATTTTGATCCGAAATTGACGATTGAAACATTTGGCCCTCCACAAACATTAGTTGAGGTTGTCTATGAAAAAAAGAAATATTCAGTTGCTTTCTTTGTTGCCATTTGGTTTTTGCTTTTTGTCGGTGCTGCATTAACAATCATGAATTTTCATGAAGATGTCAGCATGCAACAAGTCCATCAGAAACTTTATCTTCTTATTACAGGCGAAGAGGTAAAGCAGCCTTTATTACTTCAAGTGCCTTATTCGATTGGTTTGGGGTTAGGGATGATTTTGTTTTTTAATCATATCTTTAAAAAGCGTATTAATGAAGAGCCAAGTCCATTGGAAGTTGAAATGTTTAATTACCAACAAGATTTAGATAATTATATGGTCATGAATGAAAATAAAGAAAGCATGAAAAAACTAGATGACCATTAAAATTCTTTTTATTGCTTTTATGGGTTTAGCCAGTGGACTAGCTGTTGGAGCAGGATTCGTCGCATTTTTAGCGGTCTTAGGAATTATACCGAGATTAACCCAACTAACAAAAACAATGAAGTACATTCAATTATATGAGTGGGCCGTAGTAGCTGGAGCTGTAATTGGAGGATGGTATAGTCTCTCAGACACAGTCTTGTCATTACCAGTCATAACAACCATCCCAATTGGTTTAGCTAATGGTATTTTTGTAGGCATGCTTGCTGCCGCTCTTACAGAAGTACTTAATGTTCTTCCTATTTTAGCAAAACGAATTAGAGTTGATGATAAGATTGTGCATCTGTTAATGGCAATTGTACTAGGCAAGGTAGCAGGCTCTTTATTTCATTGGATTTACTATGTAAATATGTAGCTACAAAATCTTCTCATCTCTAGGAGGAGTAATAATGTCAAATAAGTTAAAAGACAATTATCAAAAGAATATAAAAACATTTCAACCTAAAGCCCCACTGTTTATGAATTGTTTTAAGGCATTTATGGTCGGTGGATTGATTTGTACCTTTGGTCAAGGGATCCAAAATTTTTATTTAACCTTTTTTAACTTCACTGAAAAAACAGTGGGTAATCCTACTGTAGCAACACTCATTTTGATTGCCTCTCTTCTTACAGGATTAGGTGTGTATGATAAGCTGGGGCAATTCGCAGGAGCGGGATCGGCAGTCCCAGTAACCGGTTTTGCTAACTCGATGACTAGTGCAGCACTCGAATATAAAAGTGAAGGGATTGTTTTAGGGACTGCTACTAATATGTTTAAGCTAGCTGGCAGTGTTCTAGTGTTTGGGGTAGTTGCTACCTATGTTGTTGGGACTTTACGGTATTTATTCCACCTCGCATTATGAAAGTGAGTGATGTGAACGATGAGATTAGTTGGAAAGCAAACATGGGTATTTGAACACTCGATCTATTTAAATTCAGTTGGTACTGCAGTAGGTCCAAAAGAAGCAGAGGGACCATTAGGCTTACAATTTGATGTTACTCATAAGGACTTGCATTGTGACGAAGAAACTTGGGAACTTGCTGAAAGGCGTTTAATGGAGCAATCAATTTCTACTTGCTTAGAAAAAGCTCAGTTAAACAACGAGGATGTTGATCTTTTTTTGGCAGGTGATTTATTGAACCAAAATGTGACTGCAAATTATGTAGCAAGGCATAACCAGATTCCTTTTTTATGTATGTTTGGTGCATGCTCAACCTCCATGGAGACATTAGCTGTCGGATCAGCCCTTGTTGATGGTGGATTTGCAAAACGGATCATTGCAGCAACTAGTAGTCATAATGCAACAGCCGAACGACAATTTCGTTATCCAACAGAGTATGGTGGTCAGAAACCAAGCACTGCTACTTTTACAGTAACTGGATCTGGAGCTGCACTGGTTAGTAGAGAAGTGGGCCCAATTAAGATTACCTCAGCCACTATTGGCAGGGTGACTGATTATGGAATAACCAACCCATTTGATATGGGAGCGGCAATGGCACCAGCAGCTGCTGATACTATTCAGAGACATTTTCAGGATTTACAAACAACACCTGAAGACTATGATTTAATCATCACTGGTGATTTGTCAGGAGTTGGAAGCCCAATTGTTAGAAAGTTGTTGTTTGACGAAGGCTACGATTTAGACACAAAACATAATGATTGTGGTTTAATGATTTATTCAAAAGACCAGAATACATTTGCAGGTGGCAGTGGGTGCGCATGCTCAGCAGTTGTCACATATGGACATATTGTAAAACAACTTATGTTAGGAAACATAAAGAAGGTGTTTATAGTCGCAACAGGTGCATTATTAAGTCCAACGATGATCCAGCAAAAGGAATCAATACCAACGATAGCACACGGTGTTGTGCTAGAAAAGAACAGTTGAAAAAAGAATCGGGGTATAAACCATGGAATACTTAATTGCATTTTTAGTTGGCGGAAGTATATGCGTAATTGGCCAGATATTATTAGATGTTGTTAAGCTTACACCGGCACATGTGATGAGTACATTTGTTGTGTTAGGAGTCATTCTTGATGGTTTTGACATATATGATAATTTTATTGAATTCGCTGGAGCAGGTGCAACTGTTCCGATTACAAGCTTTGGTCATTCCCTGTTACATGGAGCAATGCATCAGGCCGAACAGCATGGTTTCATAGGAATTGGAATCGGGATTTTTGAATTAACGTCAGCTGGAATTTCCTCAGCCATCCTGTTTGCTTTTCTTGTCGCATTACTATTCAAACCGAAAGGATAATGAGTGATGAAAAAAACACCGAGAAAGGTGATCCTGATAACAGATGGAGATGAATATGCGCTAAAAACAATAGAATATATAGCGAAGGAATTTGGAGGAAGATGTATTTCAAAATCGCATGGTAATCCTACGACGCTGTCCGGTGAAGAAATTGTTGAACTTATCCATAAGGCTCCATATGACCCTGTATTCGTTATGTTTGATGATAGTGGTTTTATTGGAGAGGGTGCAGGCGAATTAGCTCTAAAGTATGTAGCAACACATGAGAGTATCGAGGTTTTAGGGGTGATTGCTGTGGCTTCAAAAACACATCAAGATGAATGGGCGAGAGTGGATGTGAGTATCAATAGATACGGTGAGCTTACCCATTATGGTGTTGATAAAAGTGGCGTAGAAGAATTCGATATAGGCCGTATTAATGGAGATACAGTGTATTGCTTAGATGGGTTAAATATCCCAATCATTGTTGGAATTGGCGATATAGGTAAAATGGCAAGAAAAGACCATGTGCAAAATGGTTCTCCTATTACAAAGAAAGCAGTGGAGCTTATTTTAGAAAGGAGTGGATATTATGACTAACAGCACTCAAAATAAAAAAACTCCGATTTCTACTGATGTTGAGATCAATGAGAAATTCTTTAAAGAGCATATTGAAATCGGCACAGGAAGTTTTGATATTGGTGTAAGAAAAATAACTGTTCAAGAAAAGTCAATCAATATCTATTACCTAAATGGTTTATGTGACACTAGTTTTATCATGCTGTTAATGAGAGAACTTGTTAATATGAATGATAAAGAAAAGTTAACAAGCCAAGCCATGAAAATTATTGAAAATCGAATGGTTCACCAACAAGTAGCCACAGTGAAAAATTTAGATGAAGCAGTAGATAAATTATTGTCAGGACTTATTATTATTTTTGTTGAAGGTGAAGATACGAGCCTTGCGATTGATGTAAGAAGCTATCCAGGAAGAAACCCTGAAGAGCCTGATACTGAAAAAGTAATTAGAGGGGCAAGAGATGGATATACCGAGAACCTTGTCATTAATGTCGCTCTTACTAGAAGAAGAATTCGTGATGAAAGACTGAGAAATGAAATTATGCAGGTTGGGGAACGTTCCAAGACTGATATTTGTGTTTCTTATATTAAAGATGTTGCTAATCCAAGGCTAGTTGAAAAAATCAAAAAAGAACTACAAGCAATAAAAGTGGATGGTCTAACAATGGCAGATAAAACAGTCGAAGAATTTTTAGTCAAACAAGGCTTTAATCCATATCCACTTGTTAGATATACTGAACGTCCAGATGTAGCAGCAAATCATTTATTAGAAGGGCATGTTATTATTACTGTTGATACCTCACCAAGCGTGATTATTACTCCAACAACGATGTTTCATCATGTTCAGCATGCGGAAGAATATCGTCAAGCACCTGCTGTTGGAACATATCTAAGATGGGTTCGTTTCTTAGGCATAATTGCATCCATTTATTTATTGCCACTATGGTTTTTGTTTACGTTGCAGCCAGAGTTACTACCAAAGGCATTAGATTTTATTGGGCCAAGCGAAAAGGGAAACATTCCACTTGTTGTTCAAATATTTCTTGCTGATTTTGGTATAGAGTTTTTAAGAATGGCGGCCATTCATACACCAACACCATTATCAACAGCCATGGGACTAATTGCAGCAGCGTTAATTGGTCAAATTGCAATTGATGTAGGCTTGTTTGTGCCAGAGGTTATCATGTATGTAGCTGTTGCAGCAATTGGTTCATTTGCTACTCCAAGTTATGAATTAAGTATCGCTAATAAGATGGCAAGGTTAGTCTTATTAGTGTTTGTTGCAATCTTTAAGTTACCCGGATTTGTCATCGGAGCCACTGTATACTTTCTGTTACTAGCAAGTATTAGATCATTAAATACCCCTTACTTATGGCCATTTTTACCGTTTAATTTTAAAGCCTTATGGCAAATTGTTGTACGTCCATCCGTACCTGGTCAAAAACTAAGACCTAGTATTGTGCATCCTAGAAATCCACATAAACAACAGTAAGGAGGTTATTGCAAGCTAATAGGGAATATGGTATGTTATTTTCTATATAGCTGTAATAATTGTTGTTTAAATATGCTAGGGCAGCTAATATTTGTATTAGCTGTCTTTTTTATATGAGCTTAATTAAATTTAAATTTAATTGCATGGGACATCTAATTAGGTCAGGAGCTATACATAAACATAGCCTGATATAGAGGGGTCTTTGCCAGTAGTAGAATTGTAATGAAAAGAGGGAATGAATGTGTATTTACATGGAACTAGTCGTGTTAATGATAGAGGACATTTAGAAATTGGTGGAATTGATACAGTTGATTTAGCAAATAAATACGGAACCCCTTTGTATGTATACGATACCACATTAATTCGTGAACGAGCGAAAGGGTTTCGTGATACTTTTACAAAATTAGGTGTTAAGGCACAAGTTGCATACGCAAGCAAAGCATTTTCAACTGTTGCTATGATTCAACTAGTTGAAGAGGAAGGGTTATCTCTAGATGTAGTTTCAGGTGGGGAGCTATATACTGCTTTGCAAGCAGGTTTCCCTGTTGAAAGAATCCATTTTCATGGTAACAATAAAAGCTATCATGAACTTGAGATGGCTGTGAAACATAAAGTAGGGTGTATTGTTGTTGATAATTTCTATGAGCTTACATTATTGGATGAGATTAGCAACAAACACGAGGTGAAAACACCGATTTTATTGAGAGTCACACCCGGTATTGAAGCACATACACATGACTATATTTTAACTGGACAGGAAGATTCGAAATTTGGATTTGGGTTGGAAAATGGACAAGCGGATGCAGCGGTTGATACGGTTCTGTCTTTATCTGGTGTAACTTTGTTAGGGATCCACAGTCATATTGGGTCTCAAATCTTTGAAACTACCGGATTTGTCCTTGCGGTGAAAAAAATGTTCGGGAAATTTAAAGAGTGGAGAGATACTTTCAACTATGTACCGACTGTATTAAATGTTGGCGGTGGTTTTGGAATCCGTTATACAAATGAAGATGACCCACTCCCTGTTTCTCAATATGTGGAAGAGATTATTGAAGAAGTGAAAAAACATTCAGCAGAATTAGATTTCCCTATTCCTGAGATATGGATTGAACCAGGTCGCTCTATGGTTGGTGATGCTGGTACTACTCTCTATTCAATAGGATCAAGAAAAGAAGTTCCAAACATTCGTAACTATGTAGCAATCGATGGGGGAATGAATGATAATATTCGTCCTGCATTGTATCAAGCTAAATATGAGGCAGTATTAGCAAACAGAGTGAATGATCAGGTAGAAGAAACGGTTTCAATTGCTGGTAAATGTTGCGAATCAGGAGATATGCTAATCTGGGATATACCACTACCTAAATCTAACTCGGCGGATTTACTAGCTGTTTTCTGTACAGGAGCCTATGGTTATTCAATGGCGAACAACTATAATCGTATTCCTAGACCACCTGTTGTGTTTGTTGAAAATGGAGAAGATCAATTAGTCGTAAAACGCGAGAGTTATGAAGATATTGTGAGATTAGACGTGCCATTAAAAGCTAATGTAAAAAAATAAAAATCGAAAAAACCAGAGAGAGTCTTTCTAACGGGTTCCATTGATAGAGAAAAATACATCAGCAAATGAATTAGCAGATCAACTAGCATAGCTATTTGGTCTCTTCATTTACTATAAAGTCTTGATTTAATGGGATTTAACCTTAATATTAGCACGCTTTATGCTTGCAGGTTTATCGGATGCATATTAATTATAAATATTATACAGTGTCCAATTTCTTTGCTAAATTGCCTGATAATATAATGTAAAGCATAGGAAGTTTTTTTCATTTATCAATAATCGAGTGATCAATGAACCTTAAAATAAAGGGATATTTCCCTTTAAACTGCAGAATATGGCTGGTTAGGGCTAATTAAGGGGAAGTTTTCCCTTTAACCAAGCACAATCACCCTATTTTTCATGTTTTTCAAGTAAATAGCGGGAAATTTTACTTCTATGTCACCTATTTTTTGCCCTATTTTCTAAATAAGGGAATTTTCTTACCTTATTTTATCAGCCCATGCTGCTGATTCACTTATCAGGGTCCGAGGGTTACCGCTTTTTTATAGCCGGGCGGGACATGGATTAGGGACGAACAGGTGCTATGTTATAAGTGAAAAAGTTCGGTAAGTTGTACCGAGCTTTTTATTATTTCAGTTGCTAATAGGATTGTTAAAATCATATGCTTCTACCAGTGCATTTTCCTTTGTTAGATCCATCTTCTCCCCACAAAGGAATCCGTTAAGAGTCTTCCCTCTGGATTATTTGCTTGGATTTCTGTATTCTCGGTTATCTTTAAATAGTACAAACAAGTCTAAGAATTTTAAAGGAATGATTTGAGTGACTAAAAAAGTGAAGTTAAGAATAGTTTTAGCCATAATCGTTATCATCCTAATCCTTATATCCTACTCTGGTTATAGCATTTGGTCGTTTAGTGAAAAAGTTCAATTAGTCAAGACCGATGTGGCAGTCGTACTTGGTGCTGCTGTGTGGGGTGATGAACCATCTCCGGTTTTTCGTGAAAGGATTAATCATTCCATCTGGCTGTATGAGAATGGGTATGTAGATAAAATAATTTTTACTGGTGGCAAGGGCGAAGGTGATAAGGTTGCAGAGTCAGAGGTTGAAAGGAATTATGCTATTGAAAATAATGTTAACTCAAAGGATATATTGATTGAAACTAAATCGAAAATTACAGAAGAGAACCTCAAATACGCCCAAGAAATTGCAGTAGAGAAAAACTTAAAAACATATACGATTGTAAGCGACCCATTACATATGAAAAGAGCCATCTTAATGGCCAGCAACACCGGAATGGAAGCATATTCATCACCGACTCAAAGTTCTGCTTATAAGACATTGAAAAGTAAAATGCCGTTTCTCATACGCGAGGTGTTTTTCTATGTTGGTTATGTAGTTAGTTTGCCATTTAGGTAGATAAAAAAGGGCGAGTGGATTGTACGAGTGAAAAGTTTTATCACACTTTCTCTAAGAAAAATATCAAAATTGGATTATTCTTATCGAATATAGTAGAATGGAATACGTTCAATCTGATATTGAAAATACATAATTATTTGGAGGTCCAAAATGAAAAAAGCAAGTATTGAATTTGAAAATGGTGAAAAAATTCTTATTGATTTATATGAAGATGCAGCACCAGGTACTGTTGCTAACTTCGAAAAGCTAGCTAAAGAAGGCTATTATGATGGGCTAACATTCCACCGTGTTATTCCTGGATTTGTTGCTCAAGGCGGATGCCCTCATGGAACTGGTACTGGTGGCCCTGGATACACAATTAAATGTGAAACAGCAGGAAATCCTCATAAGCATGTAGCTGGTTCACTTTCAATGGCACATGCAGGTAAAGATACTGGTGGGAGCCAATTTTTCATTGTTCATGAACCACAACCACATTTAAATGGTGTGCATACAGTTTTTGGACAAGTTACTGAAGGAATGGATTCTGTATTAAGAATTCACCAAGGTGATGTAATGAAAGAAGTAAAGGTTTGGGAAGAATAATCACTTAATAAGCACAGCAAGCATTTTGCTTGTTGTGTTTTTTAAATTTTAAGAAATCATAAATTAGTTTAGTCTTACTGTTTGGCTCGGGGGTGCTATTGGCTCTTTGGCTAAGTTTAAGGTCTTATCTTTTATTAGAGGTGAAATGTAATTGAAATCATCTAACTGGATCTTACTTATTATTATGGTTGCTATAAGTCTTATTTGGGGACTTGTTTATTGGTTTTTTATCGTATAAAAAGTTATCTTCACAAAAAGTTAACAGAAGAAGTAATAAGAGAGCCAATAATACGACAAACTTTTAGTATTATGATATAATAATCAAAATGAATATTATTTCCTTCGGGGTAGGGTGAAATTCCCGACCGGCGGTGATCATTTTTTGTAGCCCGCGACCCATATAGAATACTCTATATGGCTGACTTGGTGAGATTCCAAGGCCGACAGTAAAGTCTGGATGGGAGAAGGAAATCACAGGTACAGGTATGCCAAAAAAATTTTAAAAATAGTACCTTTTATTTGGTGTGCCATAATGTTTTTACATATGTATTGTGATATCTGATTCTTAGAGGCTACTCTTAAGTCAAAACTCCCATGCTTTTATTGATTTGTATAAAGTCGAGGGAATGTAATGACTATAGAGATGGTCTTTTTTGTTTTTAATTTTCTTATATGAGAGGGGTGAAATCTTGTTTACAGGTATTATTGAAGAAATAGGAAAGATTAGTGATATTGCGAGTACTAAAGACTCAATTGTATTGAAGATAAAAGCCACTAAAATCTTAAAAGATGTCAACCTAGGAGATAGTATCGCAGTGAATGGAGTTTGTTTAACGGTCACTTCATTTACGACCGATGAGTTTTCAGTAGATGTTATGCCTGAAACTGTAAAATCAACCTCACTTAGAACCTTGAAAAAACAATCATCTGTTAATTTAGAACGTGCAATGTCAGCTGGTGGAAGATTTGGTGGGCATTTTGTTTCTGGTCATGTCGATGGAATGGGAACCATTGTTAAAAAAGAGCATCTTTCAAATGCTGTTTATTATGGAATTAAGATTAATCCCTCACTCCGTAATTATTTAATTTTAAAAGGCTCAGTAGCAGTTGATGGAACCAGTTTAACAATATTTGGATTGACAGATGATACATTTACGATCTCCCTAATACCTCATACTGTTTCTGAAACGATCATTGGTGAGAAAAGCATTGGTGATACCGTAAATATCGAATGTGATATGCTTGGAAAATATGTTGAACAATTTGTTAGTCATTCTGGGACTCAACAAAGAAAATCATCAATAACATCAAGCTTTTTAGTTGATAATGGATTTAAGTAAGTTTAAGAGAGGATGATTACTAATGTTCGATCATATTGAAGAAGCACTTAGCGATTTAATGAATGGGAAGGTTGTTATTGTTTGTGATGATGAGGATAGGGAGAATGAAGGGGATTTTATCGCTCTAGCTGATAAAGCTACACCTGAAGTTATCAATTTTATGATTACACATGGACGTGGACTGGTGTGCACTCCTATTACAGAAGAGTTGGCGGAAAAGCTTAACTTGGTCCCAATGGTAAATCATAATACAGATGCTCATGGTACTGCCTTTACTGTAAGTATCGATCATAAAACAACTACAACGGGGATTAGTGCATTTGAAAGATCTACAACCATTCTAGAACTATTAAAACCCAGTACAAAGGGAACTGATTTCAAAAGACCGGGTCATGTTTTTCCATTAGTCGCAAAGAATGGTGGAGTGTTGAGACGGGCAGGACATACTGAAGCTGCGGTTGATTTAGCACGCCTTTGTGGTTCAGCACCGGTAGGAGTTATCTGCGAAATAATTAATGAAGACGGATCAATGGCTAGAGTTCCTGATCTTAGAGAAATTGCGAACCAATTTAATTTAAAAATGATTACGATTAAAGATCTGATTGAGTATCGTAATCGCAAAGAAAACCTTATCAATAGAGAAGTGGAAATCACCTTACCGACTGAATTTGGTGATTTTACAGCCATTGGGTTTTCGAATGTTGTTGATGGCAAAGAGCATGTAGCACTAGTAAAGGGAAATATTTTACCTGATGAGGATACACTTGTAAGGGTTCATTCAGAATGTTTAACTGGGGATGTTTTCGGGTCGTTCCGCTGTGATTGTGGTCCGCAGCTTCATGCTGCACTAGCACAAATTGAAAAAGAAGGTAAAGGCGTCTTGTTGTATATGAGACAAGAAGGACGTGGGATAGGTCTTATTAACAAAATGCGTGCTTATAAGCTGCAAGAAGAAGGTTATGATACAGTTGAAGCAAATGAAAAACTTGGTTTTGCTCCTGATTTAAGAGATTATGGAATTGGAGCTCAAATCTTGAAAGATCTAGGAATAACAAAAATGAAATTATTGACTAATAATCCAAGGAAAATAACAGGGTTAAAAGGATATGATTTAGAAGTAACTGAACGAATCCCACTGGAGATGCAGTCAAATAAAGATAACGAAAATTATCTAAAGACGAAACATTTAAAGCTTGGGCATATGTTTCACTTTTAACATATAGTTAATTTTCAAAAATCACATATACAAATAATCTGGTTAGCTTATTAGGAGGATATAGATATGAATACAAAGATATACGAAGGTAATTTAATTGGAACAGGTTTAAAAGTAGGAATAGTAGTTGCTCGATTTAATGAATTTATTAATAGTAAACTACTTGATGGAGCTTTAGATGGATTAAAAAGACACGGAGTGGAAGAAGAAAACATTAGTATTGCTTGGGTACCCGGTGCTTTTGAAATACCAGTAATTGCGAAGAGAATGGCCGAGTCAAATAACTATGATGCAGTTATTACATTAGGAACAGTGATTAGAGGGGCAACTACACATTATGATTATGTATGTAATGAGGTTGCAAAAGGTGTTGCATCAACTGCACTTTCAACTGGAAAACCAGTCGTGTTTGGTGTACTCACTACTGAAAATATTGAACAAGCAATTGAAAGAGCTGGAACAAAAGCAGGGAACAAAGGATGGGAAACAGCTATATCTGCAATTGAAATGGCTAATTTAATTCGATCTATTTCTTAGGTTCCTAAAAGTTTTGATTGATTGTTATGTAAAAATAAGGCATTATTGAATAATAATCAAAATAAATGGATATGCTTATTATGTTTATAATGATACGAGTAAAGACCAGGGTGATTTTTGGAAGATTAAATATCACTACTGGTTTTCTTTCTTTTCAAATCCATTTTATAAAGTCAAGAGTTAATAGGCATATGACTAAAATATTTGATAACTATGGAAAAAAATTAAAGAAAATGTTAATCTAAATTATGTAAAATGACTTACCAAATTATTTTCAGTTTCAAGAAAAGCTATTTCATTAATGAGGGATATATATGCTAATAAGATATAAAAAGAATTATGAAAAAATTGCGATGGGCCTCCTGTCCTTTATGCCAACAGAAAAAGAGTTGAAGAAGCTTCAGTTAACAATGAAGCAATACGAAAATGAAGACGAACGACAGCTTTTTCTCTGGAAGGAAGAAGATATTATTGGGATTATAGGAAGTCTACAGATCGATCATCAAATTGTGGAAATACAACATATTAGCGTTAATCCATCACACCGTCATCAAGGAATTGGAAAGAAAATGGTCAAGGCGTTAAAAGAAGCGTTTCCTAATCATGAAATTAAACCTAATGAATATACTGCTGCATTTTTTGAAAGATGTGACTTTGACGAGGAATAAACCCTATTTTTAGCCAAATCTAGTGGTAGTGTAATTTGTTATTGTAATGTAGAAAGAAAGGACTTTATTAAATGTCCCTTCTTTTTTTTAACTCCATTTGTCTTTCACGCTCGGTGATTACCTCACTTCTATCTCGTAAAGAATGCTTATGGATAAGATTTTTGTTGCTCAGTTCTGAGTTTGATCCCCAAACAAAACCATTTTCTTTACAACGCTGCTTACATAAACTGATAAGAGTAGGATTTTGTAAAGGAAGGTTAATACTCGTATAAGGCTGCTTATTTTTAATTTCATCAAGCCTTTGTTCTAAAAGTATGACTAGTTTATCCCATTCAAAACCAAGTGAAGTCATATTTTCTTTTTCTTTTTGAACAATTGAAACGGCATTATTCATCATTCGAAGTGCACCTGGAAAATTACCTCTTCGCTGATGGTATAATGCAACAGCAATCTGAATTAACCCTACAAGATATTGTTTCCGATGTTCTTTCAAATCCTCTTTCCAAAGCTCTTCTAATTCTTCGTGACATTCAAAGTAATCACGATCACCATGAAAATGGACTAAGTAATTAATATATTTTTCTGGGTAGGTCAATCTTATGCACTCCTCCAAAAGTCACTTTATGATTAGTTTATCATATTACATCAATTTTCCTAAGAAAATACTATTGGACAAGGGGTAAATTTGGACTATACTATTAATTATCTATCTATATAGGAATTTGGTGTAGTTAAAGATGGAATATAATGTGAAAATTGATTCGTTTGAAGGACCGCTTGATTTATTATTACATTTAATAAATCGCCTTGAAATAGATATATATGATATACCTGTTGCGAATATAACAGAGCAATATATGCTATATATCCAGACAATGTCAGAGATGAAGTTGGATATTGCCAGTGAGTATTTAGTTATGGCGGCAACCCTACTAGCAATAAAAAGCAAGATGCTTTTACCTAAACAGGAAGAATTATATGATGAGGACCTAGAGATCGAATTCGAAGAAGATCCTCGTGAAGAACTGATGAATCGACTAATTGAATATCGAAAATATAAAAGTGCAGCAGAAGACTTAAAGATATTAGAAGAGGAAAGAAGTCATGTCTTTACGAAACCACCAAGTGACATGGGAGAGTTAGCGGATGAGAAAGAGGCTGTTCAGCATAAAATAGATGTCAACCTCTATGACATGCTTGGTGCCCTACAAAAATTAATGAGAAGAAAAAAACTACAAAAGCCACTTACAACTAAAATTGCTAGGCAAGAGATTCCGATTGAAAGAAGAATGGAAGAAATCCTTTTAGAATTAAAATCTCTTAATCGACCTAAGAATTTCTTTGAACTATTCCCGGTTCCAATTAGAGAACACATTGTTGTTACTTTTTTAGCAATTTTAGAACTTCTAAAAAACAATTTAATTATTCTTGAACAAGATAATAATTTCTCTGATATATTCGTATCATCTAAAGAAAGGATTTGACGTTGTGAAATTGACACAATGGAAAGGCATCGTTGAGGGACTTCTTTTTGTTGCTGGTGATGAAGGATTGTCTCTTAAACAAATATCTACAGTGTTGGAAGTAGAATCAGATATTGTTGAAGATATCATAAATGAGTTAAGAGATGATTATTTAACTGAAGATCGCGGTTTGCGTTTAGTAGAGGTTGCAGGTGCGTTTCAATTAACTACAAAAAAAGAGCATTCAGGATTTTTGAAGAGATTGATTGATTCACCTTCAACTACAACTCTTTCTCAGGCTGCGCTTGAAACGTTGGCAATTGTCGCGTATCGTCAGCCAATTACAAGACAAGAAATCGAGGAAATAAGAGGGGTTAAAACAGAAAGACCGATTCACACATTAGTAGCTAAAGCGTTAATAAAAGAAGTTGGAAGAGTTGAAGGGACAGGAAGGGCTATTCTTTACGGTACAACAAAGGAATTCCTTGATTATTTTGGTCTCAAAACAATAGAAGAGCTGCCACCCCTACCTGAAAAGATTGATGATGAATATGTACAAGAGGAAGCGGATTTATTCTTTGAAAAGTTTCAAGAAACGATTGATGAATCAAAATAACCATCCATACTAGCTCGTAGTATGTTAAAATAAACTTAATGTTAGTTGAATTAGTTTATGCAAGTAAGACGTACAAAGAGGTGGAATAATGAAGTTAAATCAATGTATGGGTTACGAATTAGAAAAAGCTCAATCTAATACCTCTGAGGACTTTTTTAACCAATCGGAGGTTATTTTTACTGATCAAGGTGAAGAAAAGACATTTCATTTATTATATGTTCGATATTTTGACGAACAATTATTAGAAGTAATTCCCTTTGATCAGGAGCCACTGTTCACATCTGGTGATCGTTCAGTTACCATTAAGGACATTGTTGGATTAATATGTTTACTAAGTAATCCGAGTTTTAGAAAGCGAAAAAGAGTATATATAAATTCTGTAGATGAGCTAATCTCATATTTTAAAGGATTTAATTACAATATGCTTCAAGATCTTTTCGAAAAGCTTGGAAATAATCAACCTTATACAATAAATCCATCAATTATCTATTCAATGAATTAGAAATAAAGCATAAGATAAAACTACATATACCACTGTGGAGGGAAACAAATGGGAAACCTGATAGTTAAATCACAAATCGAGCAAGTTGAACTATTTCTGCGAAAGACAGTTTTAGATATAACGACTTACCTAAATCAAACAACCATTTCATCGGTTATGGATGAAGTCGAGGGTGACAAAGAGTATTTTGAAAGCTTACTCAGCAATATTAGGAGACTTGTTGTATATTGTGAAGAGGGGCTAGATGCATGTCAAGTTGTTCTTGCAAACGAACCCTTTAGAAAGGGAGCTGCCGAAAAGACATTATATAAAATCTATCATCAGTGTATTGAAGAATTTTTCTCACCAAAAAATGACTCTTGGTTTGAGGATAGTCGATCAGCGTATACTGGTAAAAATGCGTTAACGTTTAGACAAACACCTCCACCTTCTGTTGGAAAACTATTATCTTCGCTTGAAGGGGGATTTCAAGCGGTTAGAGAAGAGCTAGAATTTTATGAGACAGATTATCGAACAAAAATGTTACAATCTAAATAATACGCGAAACACTTTATTTAAAAGATTATTGTTACAACCAATAGCAATTTCTCCTTAAAAAAACAAAGCTTTCTGATTGTAACTTACAAAAGAAACTGTTGATGTCCCCCGGGCACCACGGTTTCTTTTTTTACTTTGGTTCTTAAAACTAAACCTCTGTTCTTGGTTTGGTAGGGTCACAAGCAGGCATTTTTACCTCTTTTGTCGTTTGAGCTAGTTTAGTTAAATAATAGCATTCCTCTCTAGCCATATGATCTGCCATTAAAGGAGTAAGGACACCTAATAATTCTTTGGTAAGCTCCATTTCTTCCAATTCATTGAGAAACCCTTTGAAAACAGTCATTTCTAACTCGACCTGATTATTAAATCGCGAAAGAGCGGGGAACTCAAATTTATTCGTTCGTAAATATCCAACCAGTTCAACAGCTTTTAAGTAAAAATCCTCCCACTGTTTGACATACTCCTGTCCTTTTTCTTTTAGATTTTTTTCCACGCGATCTAAATTATCATTTATAGCACCAGCGTGTCCGGCGGCGTCTAAGAGCCACAACAGGTGATGGTGTAAAGCATGTGTCGCTGGTACTTTACGACCTTCTACTAAAAATGAAGAAACGCGTTGCCACTCCTCAAGTTCATTTACCATGTGACTTATAAATGATGGTGGTAGATTAATAGAAATAGTACCAGTAAGATGTTCTTCAATGATTTGAAGTTTAAACGTTCTTAATTTTTCACTTTCCTGCCTAGCTTGTCGGATTACTGTTAGAAGCTCTGTCTGATGAAGGCGCAGCCTTGATTTAGTGAGTAAATCATCAAAAACCTCGATAAAGTTTTTGGCTGTAGTCACTTTATTTTTTTCTTTAGGAGACAAGGAATCGTGAATAAAGCGACTATGATCTCCTAAGATTTGCATCCAAAAACTTAATTCAAATACCGCTTCTTCAGTAAAGTTCATAGAGCCACCTCCAAAATTTGTTTGCATTTGCCACTAACACCAGGTGCTGTACTTTTTATGTGTATGACAAACATCTTGTCTAAATGTAAGGCTTTTTTCTAAAGAATGTTGCTAATTGGAAAATAATAGAGATTAAATTATTTGTATTATTCACTAACAGTGAACATCTCGAAAGAATGAATAAAAGCCTCTCCACTTAATTCAAAATAATAAGTTTACGAAAATAGCCAAATCTAAAAATAAGTTAAAAACAAAATAGGATAATGTCACAATAATAATATCCTGCATACAATAAAGCTGAATCGGAAACGAGGAGGAGACGTATGACTAACCAAGGTTCATATGGACAGTATGTAAATGATGTGAAATTGTGGGGAGAACAAATACTTACTTTAGCAAGAGATGTACGAACGAATCAGAGAGAGGAAGTCGTCTATATTGAACAAGATATGAAGGACTTTCTTCAATATCTAAACCAGCTAGATAAGGATATCACCTATGAGCATATTAATGAGATAAAAACAAAGGTTGATAAGCTATATTCACAGAGTTCTGAAATTTTATTAAACAATCAATCTGAAGATAGGTTGATGGATCATAGTGGAGTAACGATCGGAGGACATTCACTTCCGCCACTGCCTTACAGCTATGATGCATTGGAACCTTATATTTCAAAAGAAATAATGGAACTTCACCATGATAAACATCATAAAAGCTATGTGGATGGATTAAACAAAGCTGAAAAAATGATGCAGACAGCAAGAAATACCGGGGATTTTGAATTGTTAAAGCATTGGGAAAGAGAAGCTGCATTTAATGGTTCTGGTCATTATCTTCATACTATTTTTTGGCATGTAATGAGTCCTAATGGTAAAAAGATTCCAACTGGGAAATTATTTACTCAAATCACACAAAATTTTGGTAGCTTTGATGCATTTAAAGCTCACTTTACTGAAGCAGCAAATAAAGTTGAAGGAGTTGGTTGGGCCATTCTGGTTTGGTCTCCAAGGTCGCATCGACTTGAAATCCTACAATCTGAGAGGCATCAATTAATGACGCAATGGGACACGATTCCATTACTTGTACTAGATGTATGGGAACATGCTTATTATCTACAATATAAAAACGAGAGAGCAGATTATGTGAAAAACTGGTGGAACATTGTTGATTGGAGCGAGGTAGAAAGACGGTTTAAAGAAGCTTCAAAGCTTAAATGGTCCCCGGCTTAGATTATTAAATAAACCACAATATAAACAAATAACCTGACCCTAAAAATTTTAAGGGTTCAGGTTATTTTGTTTATAAAAATAATTTTTGCTGCGGATATTGGACTATCAATAAGTAAGACGATATTTTTTTCGGGTCATATAAGGACATGTTCTGCATAAACTTGTACAAAACAGTAAAAGGGACGGGGATTAAATGAAGCAATTAAGTAAGATAACCATACTGTTCATAGCAGCGACTATGCTTTTTTCTTATTTTCCTCAAAAATCAGCTGCATTTGGGTCTGTTAGCGCTCTTAGTGCAGTTTTAATAGAACAGCAGTCTGGGAGAGTATTATATGAAAAAGATGCACATGAGAAGAGACGGATTGCAAGTATAACTAAAATAATGACAGCTATTTTAGCTGTAGAGTCAGGGAAGATGGATGAAATGGTTACGGTTAGTGATAACGCTTTTGGAACTGAAGGTTCTTCTATTTATCTTCAAAAAAACGAAAAAATTAAACTTGAAGACTTAGTGTACGGCTTAATGCTCCGTTCAGGTAATGATGCAGCAGTTGCGATTGCAGAGCATGTTGGCGGGAGTTTAGATGGATTTATCTTTTTAATGAATGAAAAAGCTGCTGAAATTGGAATGACTAACACGGAGTTTGCAAATCCACATGGACTTGATGACCATGAAAATCATTATTCAACTGCATATGATATGGCAATCTTAACTCAATATGCAATGAATAATGAACATTTCAGAACGATTTTTGGGACAGAGGTACACCGTGCGCCAAACCCTAATGAAAAATGGGATCGAGTTTGGAAAAATAAGAATAAGCTTTTAACAGGGCTCTATCGTTATAGTACTGGTGGAAAAACAGGTTATACAAAGCGAGCAAAACGTACCCTCGTATCCACAGCATCTAAAGATGGCTTAGATTTAATTGCAGTTACGATTAATGCTGGGGATGACTGGAATGATCATATGAGTCTGTTCAATTATGCATTTGATCATTATAAGTTAGTTAAATTGATGAAACAAGGTACTCTTAACAAGATAAAAGATGAATTCTATAAAAATAAAATTTCTGTCAATCGGGACCTGTTATATCCACTAACAGAAGAAGAAAAAAGCGACATTAAAATAGATATTAAGTTATTAAATCCTAAAGACAAGGACTGGGACGATCCGGAAGATGTTCCAAGAATTGTGGGGACTGTAATTGTAAAACAAGGCAACTCATCAATAGGCAAGCTCCCGATATATTTTGATAGTGAAGAGGTTGAAAGTTCAAGTGGTTTTTGGGGATTTTTTAAAAAAATATTCTTGATTACTTTAGGTGTTGAAAAACATGGTTAATATTATATGGGTATTAATGACAATTATAGGAATCGTCTTTGCTATTATTAATGGGACAATTGAACAAGTAAATGAAGCTGTTTTTAAGGGTGCAAAGGAAGCAGTAACAATATGTATTGGTTTAATAAGCATTTTGGTCTTTTGGTTAGGATTAATGAGGATAGCGCAAGATGCTGGATTATTACAGAAGCTTGCAAATCTTTTTCAGCCAATTGTTAAGAGATTGTTTCCAGAAGTACCTGTTAATCATCCTGCCATGGGGTATATTTTATCCAATATGATGGCTAATTTATTCGGCCTAGGTAATGCAGCTACACCTATGGGGATAAAAGCAATGGAGCAATTAAGAGAACTTAATGGAGGATCAACTGAAGCAAGCAGATCGATGATTACCTTTTTAGCAATTAACACTTCAAGTTTGACACTCATCCCTACAACTGTCATTGCAATAAGAATGACTTATGATTCCGCGAGTCCAACAGAAATAGTAGGAACTACACTTGTCGCAACTTTTGCATCAACGGTTGGTGCGATAATGATTGATCGTTATTTTCATTATCGAAGAACGCGGAAAAAAGGGGGGAAGTAAATCTTGGGTATTGTAAGTCTTGTCTCACTTTATATTATTCCAGTAATTATTGGATTCATTTTAATCTACGGAACTCTCAAAAAAGTTCCTACATATGAGGCGTTTGTTGAGGGTGGAAAAGAAGGAATTAATATCGCGTTTTCAATTATTCCTTATTTAGTGGGCATGTTAGTTTCAATCTCTATCTTTAGAGCATCTGGAGCAATGGACTTTTTTGTGGAATTCCTTCGACCTGCATTACAGTTTATCGGTGTCCCTGCAGAAATTGCACCTCTTGCAATAATACGTCCAATCTCTGGCACTGCCGCACTTGGAATGACAACTGATTTAATTGCAACATACGGACCGGATTCTTTTATTGGTCGACTTGCTTCTACCTTACAAGGTAGTACTGACACGACGTTTTACGTATTAACAGTTTATTTCGGAGCAGTAGGGATTAAGAAAATGGGTGATGCATTAAAGGTAGGCTTACTGGCTGACTTGGTCGGAATTATTGCTTCATTAGTAATCGTTACACTAATATTTGGATATTAAAATTAATTTTAGAGCATGTAGAGAGTTTTTCTCTATGTGCTCTTTTAGTTTGGACGTTATTTTTTATAGGCTCTTTTATGAAAGGTTGTTGCCCCATTTTTAAATAGGTTACACTTTTTCACGTGATGTAGTGGGGAGACAACCATACTAAATAAGTATCTCACACCATGGTGAATGAAAATGTTTACTCTTCAGTGTGGAATGAGCGAAGAGCCACTTGACTCCTGCGGGATCTAGTGGTCTCGTGAGTCCCCGCAGAAGCCCGTCCCTGACGACGAGGAGGCTCACGGAACACCCCGCGGTATCCCGCGAGTGGATCGCAGCTCATGGGACTCCACAACCAAAGTTATTTTCAGGGTAGAACTTACTAAAAAAGATGCCACTCAGTTCATAGTGTTTTTAAAAGAACTTTAAACCCAATAAAGTATGCGAAAATAGCCTTTGTAAAAGATAAATATTTTTATCATTATTTAATCAAAAAAAGGATAATAACCAAGAATAATAATAACACTAACAATCTAAGTAGATAATCATAATTTCTTTATCTTGTGTATTAGGTAAGAAACAAGTAAGATGTTACAAGAGGTGAACAGAATGGAACGATTACAAAAATTGATAGCCCAAGCAGGAGTTGCATCAAGAAGAAAAGCAGAAGAGCTTATTCTTGAGGGGAAAGTAAAAGTAAATGGAAAAGTGATAAAAGAACTCGGAACAAAAGTGACGCAAAACGATAAAATTGAAGTGAATGGAATTCCATTAGAGAAGGAACTACCGGTGTATTTCTTGCTTTATAAACCTAGGGGAGTTATTTCGAGTGTTTCTGATGATAAAGGTAGAAAAGTTGTTACAGACTTGTTTCCATATATTGAGCAGAGGATCTATCCGATTGGAAGATTAGATTATGATACTTCAGGTTTATTATTACTGACAAATGATGGGGACTTTGCAAATGTTTTAATGCATCCTAAATATGAAGTTGATAAGGTATATGTTGCGAAAGTTAAGGGGATCCCTTTTAGAGAAAAAATCCGCCAACTAGAAAAGGGGATAATGCTAGAAGATGGAAAAACAGCACCAGCAAAAGTAAAAGTTTTATCTGTTGATAAGAAGAAACAGACTTCAATTGTGGAGATTATCATTCACGAGGGTAGAAATCGACAAGTAAGAAGAATGTTTGAAGCTATTGGGCACGAGGTCATGAAACTAAAGCGTGAACGTTTTGGGTTTTTAACCTTACAAGGCCTATCAACAGGCGAATATCGAGAGCTTTCACGACATGAAGTAAAACAACTTAGGGCTCTTGCTACAACTGAAGGAAATCGTTTGAAATAAATTGTAATAATTATAAATAGACACATAATGTTCAATAATAGACAACGTAGATATAGTGATAAATGCTATAATTACGATGTGTATTTTAGATTATTAAATATGGGAGAGGTAGTATGAAGAGGTATCGTTTATTCATTCGTACAATCATTTTACTTTTATTAACTACAGCCCTAGGATATACCTTATATTCTAATTTTTTCGTTGAAAAAGTAAAATTGAAAATTGGCGATGAAGCTCCTAATTTTGTTATAGAGGATCTAAATGGTAATAAACATAAATTATCTGATTACCGTGGTAAAGGTGTCATTGTTAATTTCTGGGGAACTTGGTGTAAACCATGTGAAAGAGAAATGCCCTATTTAGAAAATCAATATCAAATATATAAGGATCAAGGAGTCGAAATATTTGCCATTAATGTAAATGAACCAAAGTTTAGTGTTGAAACATTTGTAGACAAATATGACATGACTTTTCCAGTTGCAATTGATAAAGGAAATCAACTCCTTCATCTATACGGGGTAGATCCTTTGCCGACGACATTCTTTATTGATAAAAATGGGGTTATTATCGATATTGTATCGTTGGAATTAACAGAAAGAATGATTCATGATTATATGGAACAAATCAAGCCATAGGGAGTTTTATGTATGGAACAAATCACCTGTACGTGTGGACATGCTAATCGACATGGTACAATTTTTTGTGAGTCTTGTGGTAGAACAATTGAAGAAAAGAAGACTCAAAAATTACTAGATATGCGCTATGAAGGAAGTGCCAGAAGGTCTCAAACGTATAATAAGACCGTGGTGGACAAGATATGGAACTTCTTTTCGTCTGTAAAAGTTGGAGTGTGGCTGATTGTTGTCACTTTAGTAACTTCGGCTGTTGGAACGATCTTTCCACAAGAGATGTACATACCTCCAACTGTTGATGCTAGTGAATTCTATGAAGATGAGTATGGGGTTTTAGGACAATTATATTATCTTCTTGGTTTCCATAATTTATATGGTTCATGGTGGTATATGATCCTAATTGCTTCAATCGGGATTTCTCTCACTATTGCTAGTATTGATCGAGTGGTACCATTGTATCGTGCACTTAAGAAACAAGGTGTAAAGCGTCATGAGAGCTTTTTAAAAAGACAACGTCTTTATAGTGTAACTAGTGAAGAAACCATAGAAACTAGTGATTTAGATGTAGTAAAAGCGAATTTGAAGAAAAAACGCTATAATGTTAAAGAAGAAGATGGAAGTCTCTTAGCAGAAAAAGGTCGGTTCTCAAGATGGGGGCCATATGTAAACCATACAGGTCTGGTTATATTTTTAATTGGGGCAATGCTAAGGTTTGTACCTGGAATGTATGTGGATGAGGTATTATGGATCCGAGAAGGAGAAACGACAAGCATCCCGGGGACGAACGGAATGTATTTCTTAGAGAGTAATGGCTTTATCATGGAAGTCTATGAAAAAGAAAATGAAGATGAGGTCTTCGGTGAAGCGATTGACCGTGTCGGTAATGGGATGGCAGTTAAAAACTATCAAACCAATGTAGTACTATATGAACGAGACCAAAACTCTATTGTCGGAGAAAACCAAGAGCTCAAGAAAATAAAAGACTGGCAAATTCGTGTGAATGAGCCATTAAAACACGATAACTATGCCCTTTATCAGGTCGATTTTAAATTAAATGAGTTTAAAGCGATGTCATTCAACTTGATTGATAAAGAAACAGAAACCAACCATGGAAAGATTACAGTAAATCTAAGGGATCCTCAAAAAACCTATGAAATTAATGAAGACTACCATGTTGAAATGGTAAGTTATTTTCCTGACTTCTATTTTGATAATGCAGGTGATCCTGCGACTAAATCTAAGATTCCAAACAATCCAGCGTTTGTTTTTAAAATGTTTTCACCAGAAAACCCAGAAGGGGAAGTTAGTTTTGTAGCAATTCAACAAAATATTGAACCTTTCGGAGATAATGAATATAAAATGACCTTTGCAGGGCTCGAAACAACGAATGTATCTGGATTAATTGTCCGCAAGGATTTAACTTTATGGTTATTAGGATTAGGTGGTTTTATTTTTATGATTGGGGTTATTCAAGGAATGTACTGGAATCACCGTCGAATCTGGGTTCAGAAAATAAATGGAAATATTTTGTTAGCTGGACATTCAAATAAGAACTGGTTTGGTTTGAAACGCGAAATGGAATTCATTGTCTCTGGCACTAGTATTAAAGAGCCAGTGGATCAGGTAGAATTAAAGAATGAGCAAGTAGAGAGACAAAATGTAGAAAAGGAGGGGTAGACAATGGCACAACTAAGTGCAAATTTATTATATACTGCGTTTATCCTTTATCTAGTAGCAACCTTTTTCTTCGGGGGAGCTATTCGTGATAAGAAGGAGAAGTCTAATATTAACCGTTGGTCACAAATTGGAATAATTCTAACAATCATTGGATTTCTTGCCCAAACGGCTTATTTTTTCATTCGTTGGGTAGCGGCGGGACATGCTCCTGTAAGTAATCTATTTGAGTTTACAACATTTTTTGGGCATATGGTTGTACTAGCCTTTATCCTGATTTATTTTATTTATAAAACAAGTGCGCTAGGACTGTTTACACTTCCAGTTGCAGTTCTGTTAATCGCATATGCAAGTATGTTTCCGAGGGAGATTTCACCATTAATTCCTGCCCTTCAGAGTGATTGGCTTCACATACACGTAACTACCGCAGCTCTAGGTCAAGCTGTTTTGGCTATCAGCGCGATTGCAGGTACATTGTATTTAGTAAAAGTTGTTGATCAAACAGTTGCTAGTAAGCGAACATTTTGGCTAGAATCGATCATGTTCACTGTTGTAACAACCATTGCATTTATTATTGTTTCAACAATTTTTAGTTTTATGAGTTATGAAGCAACATTTTCTTGGATTGATAAGAATGAACAGGAATCAGAAATGGTATTTCACCTTCCTGCCCTTGTTGGTCCCAATGAAGGTGAATTATTAACTGCTGGAAAGTTTGAACCAGCCATTGAGGTTCCTGCTCTTATTAGTGCTAGGAAATTAAACACTGTTATATGGTCATTATTAGCTGGAACATTATTATATGGTTTATTAAGACTTATTCTTCGTCGAAGAATAGCAGCAGTATTACAGCCATTAGTTAAAAATGTTAATCTTGATTTAGTTGATGAAATAGGTTATCGATCAGTAACGATTGGTTTCCCAATCTTTACTCTTGGAGCACTTATTTTTGCAATGATATGGGCCCAGATTGCCTGGACAAGATTTTGGGGCTGGGACCCCAAAGAAGTGTGGGCATTAATCACATGGCTTTTCTATGCAGTATTTCTTCATTTAAGACTATCAAAAGGGTGGCATGGTGAAAAATCCGCATGGCTAGCAGTGATTGGATTTGCAATTATTATGTTCAATTTAATCTTTGTAAACTTAGTTATTGCCGGATTACATTCATATGCATAAAAAAAGACCAATTTGGTCTTTTTTTATTGCTCTGTAAAATCTATCTTATACAGATGTAAATATATTATAAAACTTTCCATGTGAGCGCTTGTTCTTGAAGTTATTTAACATATAGACACCCATGATCGTTTGATTCGGACTATGGTTATATTAAGGGTTTGCTTGGTGCTTAGTTAAAATGATCAGGAATTTAGGTGATTCCCAGTGGCTTTAATACAGTTGCCGAGGGGAAAATAGGGAGGAAATAAATCATAGCCCCTCTATGATCCAGTTGCCGAGGCGAAACCAAGGAGGAAGTGAATCATACGCCTTCTATGATTCAGTTGCCGAGGCGAAACCAAGGAGGAAGTGAATCATACACACTCTATGATCCAGTTGCCAAGGCGAAGCCAAGGAGGAAGTGAATCATACACACTCTATGATCCAGTTGCCAAGGCGAAAATAAGGAGGAAGTGAATCATACGCCCTCTATGATCCAGTTGCCGAGGCGAAACCAAGGAGGAAGTGAATCATACGCCCTCTACGATCCAGTTGGCAAGGCGAAAATAAGGAGGAAGTGAATCATAGCCCCTCTATGATACAGTTGCCGAGGCGAAGCCAAGGAGGAAATAAATCATAGCCCCTCTATGATCCAGTTGCCGAGGCGAAACCAAGGAGGAAGTGAATCATAGGACCACACTTTGAGGTAGTTGCCCCAAGTAGGTTTATCCCCAAACTGGTCTTCAGGGTAGACTCCAATCCAAAGATAATATTCGAACCATGGAGAATGAAAATGTTTATTCCACAGTGAATGGAATTCCCCACCCTAAGTATTTTCAGGGGTAAACTTAAGATAAATCCCTAGTAATTTTCGTTTCATGGAAAATTATGATAAATTTGTGTCAAGGCTATTTATTATTAATTATATTGTGACAAATGTTATAGAACTTTGTGTCTTTATTATGTACGATAATGTTGTCTTAAGTTTTTTATATTTTCATTGTAAATAAACAGATATTTAACGATTGTAGCTTGCTGCAATCTCATTTGGAGGGTTAAGAATGGAAAAGGAAGCAAAAATTCTTGTAGTTGATGATGAAGAACGTATTCGTCGCCTATTAAAAATGTATTTAGAGAGAGAAAATTATCAAATTGACGAAGCTGAAAACGGAGAAATAGCATTAGAGAAGGCAATCAATTCTGAATATGACTTAATATTGTTAGACCTAATGATGCCAGGAAAAGACGGAATCGAGGTATGTAAGGATATACGTGAAAAGAAATCCACTCCAATTATTATGTTAACAGCTAAAGGAGAAGAAACTAACAGAGTTCAAGGCTTTGAGGTTGGAACTGATGACTATATTGTTAAGCCATTTAGTCCACGTGAAGTTGTATTAAGGGTAAAAGCTTTACTTAGAAGATCTTCACCAACTTCTTTTTTACAGACAGAAACGACAACTAAGGATGTTATTGTTTTCAGTCACTTAACGATTGACAATGACGCACACAGGGTTACTGCTGATGGGAAAGAAGTCAGTTTAACCCCTAAGGAATATGAATTATTATTATTCCTTGCCAAAGCCCCGGATAAAGTATATGACCGTGAGGCTTTATTAAAAGAGGTTTGGCATTATGAATTTTTTGGAGACTTGAGAACAGTAGATACACATGTGAAGCGACTAAGAGAAAAATTAAATAAAGTATCACCAGATGCTGCTAAAATGATTGTTACTGTATGGGGAGTAGGCTATAAATTTGAGGTTATAAATGAATGATGTTTTGGCGAAGTGTAGTAGGTAAGCTATGGATTACCATACTTTTACTAGTTTCCTTTGTACTATTTATATTAACGGTTCTTCTCCTCCAACATTTTGAGAACTTTTTAGTAGACGAAACAGAAGCTGACTTAAATCAGTTAGCAACAAAAATAGCAACGACAATCGAAAATTATGAAGATAAAGATGTAGCGCGATCGATTGCGTGGGAATTTGCTGATGATGTAACAAAAGTTTTAATTATCTATGATGAGGAAACCTACTGGTATTCTCCTGAATTAGATTCAATTGGGAACTTACCTATTTCATATTTTATGGATGATCCGGAGTTGGAAAAAGTATTCTCAGAGGATAAGACCGTAAGTGAGAAAAAGTATTTAACTGATTCAACGTTAAAATCACAATTTCCGGATCAGATGTTTGTTGTTGGTGCTCCTCTTCATTTCTCAAGCGGTAAAACTGGAGCTGTATTCTTGTATCAATCGTTAAATATTGTTGAAGAAACATCACGACGGACAACAAGCTTCATTTATTTAGCCGCAGGAGTTGCAATTATCTTAACAACCATTTTTGCTTTTTTCCTGCTTACTAGGATTACTGCGCCTTTAAGGAAAATGAAAGAAGCAGCGTTTGAACTTGCTAAGGGGAAGTTTGATACAAAGGTTCCAATACTTACGAATGATGAAATAGGGGAACTTGCAACTGCTTTTAATCAAATGGCACGACAATTAAAATTTAATATTAATGCCGTTAACCAAGAGAAAGAACAACTTTCTAGTATCTTATCAAGTATGGCAGATGGTGTAATTACCTTAAATAGAGATGGAACGATATTAATTACGAATCCTCCGGCAGAGCGTTTTCTACAAGCATGGTATTACCAACAAGGGATGAAAAATAACCCTGGTGAAGAGCTGCCATCAGAAATTCGAGAGTTATTCCAAAAAGCTGTAAGCTTTGAGAAGGAACAGGTAACCGAAATCAATTTACAGGGGAGAAATTGGGTTATTTTGATGAGCCCACTATATAACCAAACCTATATTCGTGGGGCTGTGGCAGTTCTTAGAGACATGACTGAGGAAAGACGTTTGGATAAGTTACGTAAAGATTTTATTGCAAATGTTTCACACGAACTTCGTACACCAATAGCAATGCTTCAAGGATATAGTGAAGCAATCATTGATGATATTGCCAGCACTGAAGAGGAGAAAAAGGAAATTGTTAAGGTTATTAATGATGAGTCATTAAGAATGGGAAGACTTGTTAATGAACTTCTTGACCTCGCACGGATGGAAGCAGGACACATTACTTTAAATAAAGAAGACGTAAATCTTGATCATTTCATTGAAAAGGTTATTCGTAAGTTCCAAGGACTTGCAAAGGACAAGGGTATTCATTTGAAATCGATAAAAAATCAATCAGAGCTTGGATATCTTCTTATCGATGTTGATCGAATTGAGCAAGTTTTAACCAACTTAATCGATAATGCAATTCGCCACACAGATGAATTCGGTTATGTGACTTTAACTAGCACTGCTCAAGAAAATGGTGTTTTGTTTGAAATCTCGGATTCAGGAACAGGTATACCAGAGGAAGATCTTCCATTTGTATTTGAGCGTTTCTATAAAGCTGATAAAGCTAGAACAAGAGGCCGTTCAGGTACAGGACTTGGGCTAGCAATTGCGAAGAATATTGTCGATTCACACAACGGTGAAATATCAGTACACAGCAAAATAAACGAAGGAACGACATTTACCTTCTTTTTACCCCGAAAATATGAGTAATTTGATTGTTTGTGCCGAGAATTCTTGTTTCATAAGAAACATTTCTAGTAGAAATGTTTCTTTTTTATAGAGTTTAGTTATAGACATTTGTTTAAATACTTGCTAAGATAAGGTGAATTTTATAATAGTTTTATAATAGGTGGGGTTGTTCTCATTGATAACAACCCCTTAAAAGGGAAGTCGGTGTAAATCCGGCGCGGTCCCGCCACTGTAAATTGATTATTCTCTAAACAAGTGCCACTGTCAACATTGATGGGAAGGCTTAGAGAATGGGAATCATAAGCCAGGAGACCTGCCTATTAGTGTATCACCAATTATTTTCTACGCGGATAGAAGGAGGTGTAAGGCATTTTTAGCTTGAGATTTTTCAAATTTCTCGCTGATTTTATGCGTTACAGCAATCTCCTTTAGGGAGATTTTTTTTTGTTTAATAGGTTTTTTTTACTATTTTCTAAAACTAGTTAGTAAAAGAAACTAGTAAAACGCAATTGATTTAAAAATTAAATACGTCTAAAGTAAAAGGGGAAAAAAATGTCTAGAAAAATTACTACATCTTTTATTGCTTTTGCATTTTTGCTAATTCAGCTTTCATTCTTTTATCCTGTACAAGCATTAGCTCAGGCAGTTGACACAGCTAATCTAGTAGTAGAAGATAGCACTGGGAAAATTTTAGCAGAGGGCGATTTAGAAATAACTGAGGATTCAACAGCCCTTACATTATTACAAAACTTAGTTGGAACTGAAAATGTTGAACTAGATTACTATGAAGATAAACCCTATATTGTAGGAATTAATGGATTAAACTCTTACTCTGATGAAGTTGGTTTTCATTATTGGTCAATTATCTATAATGGGGAGTATTCTGAGCTTGGTGTTTCAGAAATCGTCCCAAAAGCTAATGATGTCATTCAGTTTGTGTTTGTTACATGGTTTAATGAACCAGTTGCCGAGCATGGAACAGTTACGATCAAAAATGGCTCTAGTGTATTAGTCGATTCGGAAAGCTTTGAAATTACGGAAGGTAAAACTGCCTTGGATGCTCTTAAGGAGGTCGTAGGCGAGGAAAATGTATCAATTGTGGATGATCCAACCTATGGTGCTTATATTACAGGGATTAATGGGATTATGTCTGAAGGAACGTATTATTGGGCTTTCTATGTAAATGGTGGATTTGCAGAAGAAGGCATCGGTTCTTATCAAGTTCAACCTGAAGATGAGCTGTTATTTGAATATGTTTCTTGGGATACAACAACTCCTGAAGATCCTGGTACTGAGGAACCTGAACCAACAGATCCTGAGGAAATAGATCAAACGGAGCTTAATAACAAAGTGAAGGAACTACTTCCAGTTACAAAGAACTATTTATTAAATGCTGGTATCAATACTGCATGGGAAGCAATTGCGATTTCACAATTTGATGGAAGTGTTCCTGCTTCATACCTAACAGCTGTAAAACAAGAATTAAGAGATAAAGAAGGAACTTTCCGTAATGTCACGGACTATGAACGTCATGTTTTAGGTATATCAGCAGCTGGAGGTAATCCAACAGATATAGAAGGATATAACTTAATTGAAAAAATTTATAATAATGAGCGTATGACAAATCAAGGCTTAAATGGGCCAATCTTTGCTCTTATTGCATTTGATAGTAAACAATTTGAGATCCCAAGTGATGCACTTTGGACAAGAGATAAATTAATTACTTATATCCTTGATGCTCAAAATACGGATGGTGGATTCGGCTTGTTTGGAAGTACGTCAGACGTTGACGTAACTGCGATGGCTCTTTCTGCACTAGCTAACTACCAAGATAACAATCGTGTAAAAGAAGCAACTAATCATGCTTTAGCTTGGTTGTCATCAGTTCAAAATGAAAATGGAGGTTTCTCATCTTCAAATGGTGAAGCTAGTGAATCAACAGCTGAAGTGATTATTGCTCTTTCTTCATTAAAAGTAAATCCTATGGACGAGATGTTCACAAAGGAAAATGGCAACTTAATCAGTCATTTACTTCAATTTGGACTAGAAGATGGACAATTTAGCCATTTAATAGATCAAGGTGGAAATGATATTGCAACAGAAAAGGCATTCTTGGCTCTTGTAGCTTATAATCAATTCTTAGCAAGTAAAAACTCTGTATATGACTTCACACTTACACCAGTTATCGATGTTGAGGAGGAAGTGAAGCAACCAGAAGTTTCTAAACCAAACCCAGTGAAAGAGGCTCCAACCGAAAGTGAAACACAACAACCTTCGTCTGACGATCAACAAAAGGATTCTGATTCAGATGTGGGGCATCCATTGCCTAATACAGCAACTTCAGCGTATAATGTATTATTAATTGGATTGTTACTTTTAGTAGTTGGTGTAGCTTTTTACACTTATAGTAATAAAAGAAAGTTAATCTAAATCAAAATACTAAACATGGCTGACTTCAAAAGATCTTCTTTTAAGTCAGCTTCATTATTGTTGTCATAAAAGTCTATATTGGAAAAACACTAAGGAACAACCTGTATCGAAAAAATCCGATTTTAGGTGGTGAGAGTTAAATGTCACTTAGAAAAATACAAATTCTTATCATTTCTTTATTACTTCTGCTTGTAACCGGATGTTCTACTGGTCATTCGCAAGATTCAATGAGCGCTACTGACCATCAAAATCGTCAACTCTATTCAAGTGAAAAGAACGCAGATAATATAGTGAAAAGCAGAAATGAAGAATCAGAAAATACAACCAAAGCAAATGAAACTTCTGAGACTAATCAGGAAAAAGAAAAAGAGAAAACAGAGAGTCAATCTGAGCAACAAGAAAATACAGTGAAAAATACGACACCGCCTAATGAACAAAAAAAGGAAGAAACAAAAGAAAGTACGAAGAATACAGATACAAATACAAAAAAGACAACTACACAAAAAAAACAGGATACAACAAAGGAAAAAACGACAACCACTCCTGAAGAAAAAGAGTTTGTCAGTATAACGATTAATGGAAAAGAAACGATTCTTTCAAAAACAAGGGTAGCATATCAATCAGGTGATACGGTATTAAAAATCCTTCAAAGAGTGACAAAGGAAAAAGGTATACCACTAAGTGTCAGAGGAAATGGAGGAACTGCCTATGTTGAAGGAATAAATAACCTATTTGAATTTGATTACGGTCCTGAAAGTGGATGGATATACAAAGTGAATAGCGTGTCACAAAACATAGGTGCCGGGGCAAGTGAAATTAAAAGTGGAGACGAAATCAATTGGATTTATATTGAGAAATATGGAGAAAACTAGTCTGAGATTTCATTTTTACCATCCAATCGTTCATTTAATATACTTTTTAGGATTAATGGTATTAGCTACGTTAATTTCTCATCCTGGTTATTTAACCATTTTTCTGTTACTACTCATCATTTTACAGTTCACTTATAATGGTGGGCGCCAGCTTAAAAACTGGTCTGTTTACATTGTGTTATTGCTACTTTTTATAATTATTATTAATCCACTCATGAATCGACGCGGAAGTCATATTTTATTTTATCTTGGTGAAAACCCTATTATGTTAGAAGGTCTTGTATATGGCATTAGGATGGCATTATCATTAGTTTGCATTTTGTTTATTTTCTTTGTATTTAATGTCATATTAACGGATATTAAGTTGTTTTATTTATTTGGTAAAATTGCCCCTAAGTCTGCACTGTTATCAATACTTACTATGCGTTTTGTTCCTCTTCTTAAGAGAAGGTTGAATGAAATTATAATGGTTCAGCGTAGGAGAGCAATTACTACAGATCATGGTAAATTAAAACAAAAATTACGTTCTGGAATGATCATTATTCAGGTTTTATTAACATGGTCATTAGAAGATGCGATACAAACAGCAGATTCAATGAAGGCTAGAGGTTATGATAGTAAAGCTAGATCTATGTATCAACGTTACTATTTCACATCAAGTGATTTAATCACGATAGGTTCATTGCTGTTTCTTATATTGATCATTCTTTTTGGTTTTTTAAATTTTGGAAGCGGAAATTTAACCATTTATCCAGAATTACAATTAAAAGCGATATCGGGCTCAGAAGTGTATTTTCTACTCCCATTTTGTTTATATATTAGTTTACCGTTATTGATCGAATTAAAGGAGTGGATAAGGTGGAAATTTTTCGCTTAGAACAGATAGAATTCTCTTATCCTGAGCAAAAAGATCAAATCTTAAATGGAATAAATCTATCAATTCAGCAGGGTGAATTTGTTGTTTTATGTGGAAAAACAGGTTGTGGGAAAAGTACATTGTTGAAGCATTTAAAACCAGAACTAACCCCTATTGGCACAAGAAGAGGAAACATCTATTATTTCAATCAATCACTCGAACATACTAATGCGAGCAGGCTTATTTCTGAGGTTGGGATGGTGTTCCAAGATCCTGAGAATCAAATTGTAATGGATGAAGTCTATCAGGAATTAATTTTTGGTATGGAGAACATGGGAATTGAAAACGACGTTATGAGAAAGCGTTTGGCGGAACTCGTACAATTCTTTGATTTAGATTCTTTATTGTATAAAAAAACATATGAAATATCGGGTGGGCAAAAACAGATGATCAATTTGGCATCAATTCTTCTTTTGCAGCCAAAGGTACTTCTGTTGGATGAACCAACATCCCAATTAGACCCAATCTCTTCAAAAGAATTTATTCAACTTCTTTATCGAATCAACCAGGAGTTTGGCATAACAATTATTATGGTTGAACATCGTATAGAGGAAGTTCTTCCATTAGCCGATCGCCTTATTTTATTAGAGCAGGGAAAAATCATATACGATGGTCAACCTAAGGATGTCATTTATGATTCTTTGAGTAGTTCAAATAATTTTTTTAAACCATTTATTCCTTCAATTTCAAAGCTGTTTTTAGAGGTAGAGGAAAATGTGGAATCAAGTGCTATACCACTGACAGTAAAGGAAGGGAAAAAGTGGATAAGTGAACTTACTATCAATTATGCGAAAGAATTGACAGACCAAAAAATTATCAATAATAAGGAAGTCCTTATAAATTGTAAACATGTATATTTTCGGTATAGTCGTGATAGTGCATATATTCTAAAAAACTTAAATTTAGCAATAAATAAGGGCGACTTTTTTTCAATAGTAGGTAAAAACGGGTCAGGAAAGTCAACACTATTAAAAGTTTGCGGTCTCTTACTAAAGCCTGAAAGAGGGAAGCTGTTTTATAAAGGAATGTCTAGCCGAGCAACAAAAGAAAACATCTTACAAAAGGAAGTAGCATACCTTCCGCAAAATCCTAAATCCTTCTTTACACAAGATACTTTAAAAGAAGAGTTATCATTTCAGGCTGAGCAATTGGATATAGAAAATAGAAACACCACTATCTCGGTGATTGTTAATCAATTTAACCTTCAGAAAATATTAGATAGACATCCGTATGATTGTAGTGGGGGAGAACAACAAAAGGCTGCCTTAGCATGTTTATTATTAAGTGATCCGGAAATTCTCTTTATCGATGAACCTACTAAAGGATTAGATCCAACAGCAAAAGAACAACTGGGCCAGTTACTACAAGATTTACATAAAGAGGGCAAAACCATTGTCATGTCCACTCATGATATCGAGTTTGCAGCAAGGTACTCTACAAGAAGTGGGATGATTTTCGATGGTGATCTAACAGCTATTGGTTCGTCTGCTGGCTTTTTCAAAGGAAATTACTTTTATACGACATCAATCAATCGGATAACAAGAGATCATCCTGGACTTGAGGCGGTCACAATTGAGGAGGTTAGGGAGAAATGGGAAATGCCAAGGTAGGTATTATTTTTCTAATTGCCTTTCCACCTCTTTTATTACTTTTGTCCTTTATTCTACAAAATGAATTTTTTCTTATATTTGGAATGGGCATATTAATTACCTCATTATTTGTATTTTTTCGGTCGTTTGAGAAAAGACCGATTGATGCAAGAGAAATTGTGTTATTGGCTACTATTTCTGCAATTGCAGCAGTAAGTAGAATCCCTTTCTCAATGCTACCGAGTGTGCAACCAACGACATTCATAATTATAGTAAGCGGAATTGTATTTGGTGCAGAAAGTGGTTTTTTGATTGGGGCGGTTGCCGCTCTTGTATCGAACATCTTTTTAGGACAAGGCCCATGGACACCTTGGCAGATGTATAGCTGGGGAATGATAGGGCTAATTGCAGGACTATTACGTCATACAGTTTTCATGAAGTCAAAAATAGGACTTGCTGTATATGGAATTGTTGTAGGTTTTGCATTTGGTTGGATTATGAATTTATATTTTTTAATTGGGTTTATCAAAGATGTTTCATGGAAAGAGTTTATTGCCTATTTTGCAACAAGCTTTTATTTTGATCTTGGGCATGCCATCTCAAATTTATTTTTTATTCTAATCTTTGGATCTGCTTGGATTAAAATAATGACGAGGTTTAAAGTGAAATATGGTCTTTTAACAAAATGATTAAATTCTTAGCTTGAACTTTCAAGCTTTTTTTTGTTTGTATTTACATTGATTCCTGTTTTATTGAGATGACCTCGAACTTCCATCCTATTGCCTCCTTTAGTTCACCACCTATTAATCTCTCTTATTTATTCTAAAAGCGTCTAGTTTACTTGATTAGCGGGGAGTTACTTTACTTAAATTAACAAATTATTATTCCCAATTCTGTTAGTAATCATGTATGATAGAGATGAAATTATTCGGGGGTAGTGTAACTTTTTTTGGGGGAAATACGACTAATTGGTTGAACAGGGAGGTTAAAAGGTATGGACGCCGTGTTTCAAAAACTATATGAAAAATATCATCACGATGTCTTTTCTTTTTTATTTTATATGGTCAAAAATCGCGAACAAGCTGAGGATCTTGTTCAAGAAGTATATATAAGAGTATTAAAATCCTATGACCGATTTGAAGGGAAAAGCAGTGAAAAAACGTGGCTGTTTTCAATTGCGAGACATGTAGCAATCGACTCATTTAGAAAACAAAAGGGCTGGAAGCAAAAAATCATGGAATCGTTTGATTGGAATAAACAGCAGGTTCAAGATTTTGCTCCATTACCTGAGGAAATCGCTGTTCAAAATGAACAAGTACAAATGATGTATAAATGTCTTGATAAATGCACGGTTGACCAGCGAATGGTGTTGGTATTGCGTTATATTCAATCATTATCGATAAATGAAACGGCAGCGGCCTTAGACTGGACAGAGAGTAAGGTAAAAACAACTCAACATCGTGCTCTAAAGGTGTTAAAGGGTTATATGGAAGAATTGGGAGTAAAGGAGGGAGCTTTTGATGAAAAGGTCAGAGTGGAGCGATGAACAACTAGAGCAACTTTTAACACAAATGCCACCAATGAAGGATAACCGCAATCCACAGGAAATTTACCAAAACATCTCCTTGCAAGTAAAAAAGAAAAGAAAAACAACTTGGGTTGTTCCAAGTATCGCAGCAGCGGCAGCCTTAATACTGTTTTTTGTCCTAAGTCCATCACTTTTCAATAATCTGAATTCAGGGCTTGAGTCCTCTGAATCTAGTAGTGATCAAGAACGAGTAGCAGAACTGTCAGTAGGTGATCAGGGAGACGAAGAGGCTGGTATTGCTTCGATTAAAGAAGAAGATAGTGCTAAAAATGTTGGTGAAGAAGAGATGACGATTATGCAAGAACCCAGTAAAACGCATCTTGTCAATGAGGAAGATCTTGTTAATCAAACATTACTTACATTTACCGTACCTGTTTTTGCAGGACAATTTTATACAACTGTGAGTGTCTTAACTGAAAATGATGGTCAAACATCAGTTCAAAAATACAATGAGACCTTACCGTTATTAAATAATCTTCTTCTTGAAAAACAAGCAATCTGGGGGATTGAGCCATTCGCTGTAGACTATTTGCGCTTTTCAGAAGAAACAGATTCTAATGGTATGAAAAATGTAATTGTTGACATACCGTCAGAAACAAATACTGCATCATTTTCGTCTGCTGAAGCGGGTGTATTTGATGCAACAATGACTAACTCATTTCGCTGGCTTACTGAAGACTATAATCATGTTGTTTATATGAAAGATGGTAAAATTGGGGCTGAAATTGGTCAAAGTGGATTTGTTACAGATTCTTTGGAGATTGAAAAAAATCGTAAGTTGGGATATTTTTATCTAAAAAATGAAGGTTCAGAACAGTCGTTTCTCATCTATTCAATGAGCCCATATAAGACGATCGAAGAAGCTTTTACAGCTATGAGAAATCCAGAAGGTTTGGGTGATTTTTCTCTTGAACCATCTATACCAACTGAAGCAATGTTTTATCTTAAAGAAGATGAACAAGGAGAAAATCTTACAGTCACATTTGAAAGTCCAATTGAAGATAATGAGCATTATCAAATAGCATTTGAAGCCATTCTTCTTACCGCTAAAGAGTTTGGGTTTAAAACAGTAACCTTTGAAGGGAATATGGATCGTGTAGGAAATGTCATCTTAGGAGAACGTACTACTGTTCCAGTTGCCCCAAATCCGATTGTACTAAATTAATTAAATTATTGTTGAAGCTGTCCAGTCATGGACAGCTTTTTAGCTTTATTATAGTTGCACTACATACTTTGGTTTGTATATCCTACCACTCCACCTATATTTTCGTGTAAGAAGTCTGGTAGCGAAATGTACCCTTGTATGATAAAGGAGCAAATGGCTTAGAGTACAAATTATCGGGTTTTCACTAAACAAAAAGGACCGAGTTTTGGCCGGTTTTTCTTATGATTGAATATCCTACTTAAAATCTTAAAATCGATTTTATAAATTTTTCTTACATATTTTAAGAAATGATGTCAAATAATGAAAGGGTGTTTGTTTTGACAGCCTGTTAAAAACAAAGGGGTGTATTAACAAGCGATAGCATGGTTCTAAAATGAGACAGGCATACATATGATACTTAGCAACATGAATTATTTTAGGAGGATTATAATGTTAATGCAAAATACATACTACCGTGTGGCATTGATAGCCATGTTGGTATTCATTTTAGGTGGATTATTTCTAGCTGGAAATTCGACGAGCGCGAATACATCCTTTAAAGAAGGAACAGATCATTGGGTATGGCCAGTTGTTGGTGAAATAACAGATACATTTGGAACGAGACACGGTAGACATATGGGATTAGATATAGCTGCACCTTATGGTACAGAAGCAATTACAGTAGACGAGGGAATCGTCAATAAGTCATATTATTCAAATACATATGGTCACGTAGTATTTATAGGTCATCCTAATGGATTAGAGACAGTATATGCACATTTAAGTAAACGGAATGTGGATGAAGGTGACAAAGTTAAGATTGGCCAAAAGATCGGAGAAGTTGGTAGTACAGGTGTATCGACGGGTGATCATTTACACTTTGAAGTACATATAGGTGAGTGGAATTATGAAAAGGATAATGCAATTGATCCATTAACTGTATTAAATGAAAAGAAATTTCTAGCAGCGATTGATGATGAAGAAAACGAGGAGCAGCGTAAAGAAATGAAGTTAGCAGCGATTGAACATATTGAAAGTGTACACTCATCAGCAATATTGATTAATGAAGAAAAAGGGTTAATAGATGATTCGATTGCAGTTTCGAATCATCATGAACAAATTGAAACGAAAGAAATAACAATTAAGCCAAACCAAACTCTATGGGATTTGGCAAATGAATATAATGTAACGGTTGAGTCTATTATGAAATCAAATCAATTATCTTCGACTTTATTAGTAGTCGGGCAAAAACTAGTGATAGAGCCAAAGCATAAAAATAAGTATATTGTTGAGGCTGGAGATTCACTATTGAAAATTTCTAAGGAATTTGGAATTTCTGTTAGTGAACTTCGTGAATTAAATAATCTGACTGGTGATTTAATCTTCCCAATGCAAGAATTAGTTGTTAAGAAAGAATAAACAGAAGCTAAACTGCATTGACCAACCTGAAAACTGTAGAATCCGACCAGGAAGTTTACATCCGGTTGAAGCGGGCTGGAGCTTTCTATGAGCTAGATGCTCCAGCTAAACAATCAGCTTGTATAAAAGAACTTTTGTAAAATTTGAAAAAATCCCTCTTGCAATCATTGTATTTAAAGGTAAGAATAGGTATAATGATAAAAAAATTAGGGGGAAAAGGTTTGCTTACAGATTATCATAACCATTTAGAGCGAGGAACACTTACACTACCATATTTGAAACAGTTTACAGACGAGGCCGCCCAAAAAAAAATAGAGCATTTTGGGATTTCTGAGCATGCCTATCATTTCTATCAAACAAAGAATATTCTAAGTAACCCATGGGTTGATGAACGACGTTTTTATGACATGAAAGATTATGTTGCTTTGTTCCAACAAGCATGGAATCAGCAAATTGACGTGAAAATGTCAATAGAAATGGATTATACTCCTGGAAAGCACCAAGAAATGAAAGAGTTTATCAAGGCATATGATTTTGACTATGTAATTGGTTCTATTCACTGGGTAGATGATTTTGGTATTGATTTAGCTGAATATAGAAAAGAGTGGGACCGAAGAGATCTATTTAACACATATGAAAAATACTTTGATCAAGTTGTTACTCTAGCAGAATCTAATTTATTTGATATTGTAGGTCATCTTGACTTAGTTAAAATTTTTAAATATATACCAAATGATGTGGAATTTCTATTACATCAGTATGATCGTGCTACAACAGCATTAGCTAACTCGAAAACCTGTGTTGAAATCAGCACGGCAGGACTTCGTAAACCTATTGGAGAATTATATCCTGACCCTAGATTACTTCAAATGTGTTTTGATAAAAAAATCCCTATTGTTTTATCTTCGGATGCACATGTCCCTGGTGATGTAGGCGCGGACTACGACCAAGCAATTGATTTAGCTAAGTCAATTGGATATGACAGTCTAGTAACTTTTGAAAAGGGTGAGAGAAAAGAAGTGCCAATTGGATAAATTGCGATGATGCAATGGGAGTCATAGATTCACCTATGTTTGTAATCAAATAGTATAGAAACGGAGTCGGATTTTATTTTTAATAAAACTTGACTCCTATTTGTAGTTATAAAGAAAAATTCTGAATTAGTAGTGCTATTCACTTATAATCGACCGCTTATTCCCACGTGTATTTCAATTTAGGTCTTCAGGGAAGAGAATTATCTAATCTTAACATAAAAAAGGGCTGACCTTTTTAATAAAGATCAACCCTTCAAATTAGTTCTATTCAAATTTAAGTGCGTCACCATCAAATGGCTCATCAGCAATTTTAATAGAATCAGTTGGACAGCCTTCAAAAGCATCCATCATATCTTCTTCTAATACATCAGGAATCTCAACAATTCCTTGGTTATCATCTAATGTTACGAACGCAATACCTTCATCATCGTAATCATAAATGTCTGGTGCTGCTGCTCCACATGCTCCACATGCGATGCAAGTTTCTTTGTCAACAATTGTGTACTTTGCCATGAGTAAAAAACCTCCCAATTTCTTTATCGCGAAAACATACTAATTATAATACATCTTACCACAATGGTAGAAGATGCTAACGTATTCTTCATACCTATTGTAAAACTGTTTCTTAAACATTTCAATAGAAAAGTCTACTGAGAATGCTTATCAGATAAGGGTTTACCCTGTTATTGTTTTCCCCTTAATTCATATTATTAAACACTTTTGCAGTTATTCCTAACCTATTCAATTTGGTTTAGTTTTTAAAGAATTAATTTTAGAAGTTATAGCTGGAAACAAAAAAGTGAAATCATTACAAGAAAACATGGGTAAACAGTATTCAGATAGAGAAGCATTTGTTAAAATAAATATATCGTATTTCGACAAATTTCTGCTATTAGGTGGTTTTTGATACATGAACATTTCATATCGTTCACTTATTTTATTATATTGCATTCACCAAATAAAATGTGAAAGGTCAATTTATGGGGTGTTTCATATTCTTACTGGGAAGAAGTCATCTCAAACAATTGTTGATGGCGAGTTCTTCCAGCTATCACCGTTATTTAGTGTGCTAAAAAAACTTAAAAGAATTGAATTTATCAAACATATTGATGAATTATCAAAAAAAAACTTAATTGAAGCAGTCGATGAAAATATATACAAGCTCACGACAAATGGACAACAAACTTTAGAGCAACATAGTTCTTTAATTGTTCCTGCGTATATAAATGGTTGGAAGTACTACGATGCAGGTATACAATTTTGGCAGAGGCTCTCACTAATCATTCAGGTTCTATCGAACTTAATACGTGATAAACGGAATTATATTACAATACAACAAGATCAACATATACTAACCTGGGCAAAGCAATACCTGTTGACTAGAAAAGAATCTAAACAAGAATTAGCTAGTGCCATCTACAAGGAATGTGAGGAGTGTCTCTCTGTATTATCTGAGGACGATGCAATGATTTTCGTACTAAGGCTTTCTAGCTCAGGAAGAATTGGTTACACTAATCAACAAATTGGTTCGATGCTTTCTTTAGATGAAGAGCAAGTTGAAATATACTTTATGAACGTTATCCACTTTATGTTAATGAGGATTGAACATGATCCATTAACATTTCCGAATCTTGCAGAGATAAAATCAACAATACCTAATCGTAAATACTCTTTAACTGAATCAACAGCTAAGACACTTGACCTTTTAAATCAAGGGAATTCTCTTGAAAATATAGCCTTTCTAAGGCGCCTAAAGTTGAACACTGTTGAGGATCATATCGTGGAAATAGCTCACCATGTAGAGGCATTTAAGATTGAACCATATGTTTCTAAAGAAAAACAAGAAGAAATAATAAAAACGCAAAAGGCTCTTGATACGCTAAAATTAAAACGGATCAGAGAAGCGCTCCATTTTGATGTTTCATATTTTGAAATTAGGTTAGTTCTTGCAAAAAGTGGGGTAAACGAATGAAACTAGAAGAAGTACTTTATCAGAGGTTTAAATATAAAACCTTTCGAGAGGGGCAGAAGTTAATTATTGAAGATGTACTAAAAGGGAATGATGTAGTTGCTATGCTACCGACAGGTGGTGGAAAATCAATTTGTTATCAGTTACCTGCTTATGCTTTGGATAAAGGGACTGTCTTAATTGTTTCACCTCTTTTATCTCTTATGGAGGATCAGGTATACCAATTAAGACAAAAGGGAGAAAAAAGAGTTGTCGCAATTAATAGCTTTCTATCACCACAGGAAAAGAAATATGTTTTTTCGCAACTGAAAAATTATAAATTTATTTATGCATCTCCTGAAATTCTTCAATCCAAGTGGGTTGTAGACCAACTGATGGTACTTGATATATCGTATATTGTCATTGATGAAGCTCATTGTATCTCACAATGGGGACATGACTTCCGTCCGGACTATTCCCGGCTTGGTGAAATAAGAGAGTCGCTTAAGAACCCACCCTGTATAGCACTTACAGCAACGGCAACAAATGAAGTTATTGAAGATATTGTACAATGCTTGAAACTTAATGATGTGAAAAGGCATCTCTACTCCGTTGATCGTAAAAACATTTCCTTTATTGTGGAGAAGGTGGATCATTATCAAGAAAAGCTAGAAAAGTTAAAAAGTTTAGTTCAATCACTTGAAGGTCCTGGGATTATTTACTTTTCTAGCAGAAATTCTGCCGAAAGTGTCACGAGGTATTTGATGGATGCTGGAATAGAGAATGTAGCTTATTACCATGGTGGGATAGAACATGAACAAAGAATGCTTATCCAACAACAATTTATTCATAATCAATTAGAGGTCATTTGTAGTACAAACGCATTTGGCATGGGTGTTGATAAGTCAAACATCCGTTTTGTTATTCATTTTCACTTTCCTACACAGTTAGAAAGTTATCTTCAGGAAATTGGAAGAGCGGGAAGAGATGGAGAACAAAGTGTCGCGGTTTTATTATTTAGTAATCATGATTATGAGTTACCCGAATTATTAATTACGAATGATTTGCCTACACTTGAACAGATACAGATGGTCATGGAGTATATGAGTAGAATGATTGAAAAAGATGGTAAACTATCCATTACAAGAGACGTAGAAACCAGACTATGCCAAGAAAATATCATAGCAGAAACTGTGTGGCGTTTTATAAGATACCATTTAGAGAAAGCATCGATTATCCAACATCAAGTAATCCATGCTACTTTTGATATTAATTCAATTTCAAGATACATTCATCAAAAGGCACGAGAACGAATTCAATACAAACAATCAAAGCTTTATTTTATGGAAAAGTGGATTAAAACTGATCAATGCCGAAGATTGGAGATATTGAACTATTTTGGAGAAGAACTTAGCAATAAACCAAAAGATTGCTGTGATAATTGCTCGAAAGATCTCTTATCAAATAATCTGTCAAAGTATAAAAAAAGAGTAAGGTGGAAGCCTCTTGATTGGAGACAGGAATTCCGAAGTATTCTTTTAAAGGATGAGTGAGAAGCATTAAATGAATCGACAAGCTGATATGATTAAAAATATGCCTAATCGGGAGATTATTTATCATTTATATTTAACACAATGTATTTTATTAATAATATCTATTGTTTTAGGTGTTATGTTGTTTGATGATTTTTCTTCATTTAAAAACCTGTGGAAAATTGATACCAAGATTATTGTGATTGGTGGGGCGGTAGCCCTTAGTGTGATTTTGATTGACTTTATTCTCTCAAAATGGTTACCTAAGGAAATGTTAGATGATGGTGGAATTAACCGTCTTTTATTTCAGAATTTAAACATTATCCATATATTCTTTGTTTGTTTTATAATCTCCTTTACGGAAGAATTACTATTTCGAGGTGTTCTTCAAACACATTTTGGATTAATTATTGCAAGCCTTATATTTGCTTTATTACATGTAAGGTATTTATATAAATGGGTATTACTACTTGCAGTTATTTCATTAAGCTTTTTATTAGGGTATGTTTATGAGTTAACACAAAACCTTTGGATAACAATCTTTGCTCATTTTCTAATTGATTTTGTCTTTGCGGTGAAAATCAGACTAGACTATTTAAAAGGCCTTAACTAGGAGGTAAATTATGAGTGATAAAAATGACAATTATAAAGAACTTACACAAGAAGAATTTGATCAGTTAGACGGGCAAGAAAACCACTTACCACCCAGAAGTGATCTTCATAACACAAAAAAGAAAAGAACAATCTTTAAAATAAAATATCCTATTGTTCGATTGTTAGGCCTTTTCTTTATTTTATTAATTTTAACTATATTTAGTTCAACCCTATATCTGAAAAATCAGTCCTCTAGTGATAAAGCCAATAGTGAAATACTTAATCCAAATGTAGAAAAAATAAATTATGCGCAAAAGACCAGTGATGACGAAAAGAAAGTAGAAAATGAAGTAATCACGAACGCTACATCTGAGTCTATGGAAGAAGAAAAAGAGGACACAGGTAATGAAGAAGAAAAGGATACAAATACAGTAAATGAAGAAGAACATAAAACTGACGATCCTTCCAAAGTAAAGAAGGAGACAGAATCTACAGATACAAATCAAGAAAGTGTTGTTTCGGAGCCTGAAGTTAATCGGGAAATTGAATATGAGGTTAAATATCATACTGTAAAAGAAAAAGAAAATTTGTACAGAATTTCACTACTATACTATAAATCTAGAGACGGTGAGTCACTCATTAAGAAATGGAACAATCTAAATGGCACCGAGGTGTATGTAGGCCAAGTACTAAAGATTCCTATCCAAATTGACGAGAAGAAGTAAAGAGATTAATCCCGAGAAGAAGATGTCTCGGGTTATTCTTTATTGCTTCTAATTGATGTACAGGCTCATATTATATTAAACAGCAAATTTACTAAAACATTCATAACATAAGAAACCCCAAGGATTTTTATATATCCCCAGGGTAAAATAATTAAAAGATCTTTTTCTTATCTCGTTCATCTTTTAGTATTTCAACAGCTTCTCTGAAACGTTGGGAGTGTACGATTTCACGCTCTCTCAAAAATCTTAAACTATCATTCAGGTCAGGATCATCACTCATATTGATAATCCATTGATAAGTAGCCCTTGCTTTTTCTTCCGCGGCAATATCCTCATATAAATCAGCGATTGGATCACCTTTTGCTTGAATAAAGCTTGCTTGCCATGGAACACCGGCAGCGTTATGGTAAAATAATGCACTGTCATGATTAACGTAGTGAGCATCAATTCCAGCAATCTTTAATTGCTCAGGGGTAGCATCCTTTGTAAGTTTATAAATCATTGTTGCAATCATTTCTAAATGTGCAAATTCCTCGGTTCCAATATCATTAAGTAATCCAATAATCTTATCTGGAATGGTATATCGTTGATTTAAGTATCTTAAGGCAGCAGATAATTCTCCATCGGCTCCACCATATTGTTCGATTAGGTATTTTGCTAGAAGGGGGTTACACGTACTAACCTTAACGGGATACTGTAGCTTTTTTTCATAAACCCACATTCAATAACTCCTCCTTTAAACAAGGTTTTGGTGCAAAATCAAAAATATTATTAAACCTGCCAAGGCCATGGACTATCATCCCAATTCCATTGATAGCTGGAATAGCTGTGTCCATATTGGAGTAATGGATGAAAGTTTGCTTCAAACTGCTTAGCGATTTTCTTACGAAGAAGGGCCATATCATTAAATTGTTTAATGGCATCATAATCCTCAGGATGAGTATCTAAATAAAGTGTTAATTCTACTAAAACAAAGTCTACTGCTTGTAATTCTTCAAGCAACGCATAATACTCAGGTGGCATTTTCTTCATTCTGATACCTCCCTTTTTCCTTTCTCATATGGATTATAATAGGGGTCGTAAAACGGTTTCCAAAGAGTTCCAGCATATAAAGCTTCCTTCGGGCTGAATTGCGGAAGGTTCGGTGGTTGAAAACCAATCACAATGTTTGGTGGTATAACATATGTCTTTTTAGGGATTGGTCGGCACGGATCAAATGGACTAGAGTAAGGTACGTAACTCTTCCTAAAAGGGTGCTGCATAACATTACCTCCAATTCAAAATGTTCAAAAGGTGTCAATTCATGCTTATGGAAAAACATAATTGTTTATGACATGTAGTTGAGAAAAAATGGTAAATGAAGTCTTCGAATAAATTAATTGTATGGCTGGAACTTTTCTCACATAGTAGTCTTATAGGGGGGAGTGTCGTGAATAAAAAAATATTTCAATTAATAATTGCATTTGGATCTGGCTATTTAATGATTTCTTCTATTCAGATATCTGTTCCATTTGAATTTAAAGAGTTTATTGTTCAACTTGTTTTAAGTCCATCCTCTTTCTTTTTATTTATGATATATTTTTTGATTAGCTTTTTTTTACATGCTATTTTAATAAAAGATGTAATTGAAAAAACGAATCTGTTAAAATACGGAAGAAAAGTAAACACAATCTCATTATTATTATGTTATAGTGTCTTTATTAGTATAGTAATCCTATGTTTAATAAGTTTTTGGCAAACAATGATTTTGGTTATTTTTTCAGTAATATATGGAGCACTTTCAACAGATTTGAAAAAGCAACCAATGAGTGTCGAGTAGGAGGAAAAATTTTGTTTGGAATATTGGTATTAATCTTGATTGCTTTATCGGTATTTATATTTATGATTTTTGAGGCTAAGCAGAATAATGTAGTTAAAACAACCCTTGAATTCGATACATTTCCTAAAAGTTTTGGAGATATAAAGCTTTTTTTTATATCTGATATTCATAAAAGAACAATTTCACAGAAAATTATTGAACAAGTGAAAGGGAAAGCGGACTTAGTAGTTATTGGTGGAGACTTGTGTGAAAAAGGTGTACCTTTTTCAACTATCAAGTATAATATAAGTCAGTTAAAATCAGTTGCACCAACCTACTATGTATGGGGCAATAATGATTATGAAGTTGATTATCATGAGTTAGATTCTTTATTGATCTCAGAGGGAGTAATCATTTTAGATAATACTGCGGCTATATTTGAGTCTGAAAGTGGAGATAGTTTTTCAATTCTAGGAATTGACGATCTCAAATCAGGAAGACACCGTTTGGATTTTGCTTTAATGGATGCGGGAACGAATCCATCATTTAAAATACTTACTGCACATGATCCCGAAATAATGAAGGAAGTAACTCCTGAACAAAAAATTGATCTTGTTCTTTCTGGACATACGCATGGGGGACAAATTAGAGTTTTTGGTGTCGGTTTATTTAAAAGAGGTGGTATTGAAACCATCGGTCAAACAAAATTGTTGATTAGCAATGGGTATGGAACTACTCAGCTTCCTCTTAGATTAGGAGCTCCACCAGAAACACACCTAATAACAATACAATCAAAAAGTGGAAAATAAACCAAGGTGTCTATATTTTACACATCTTGGTTTGTTCGTTATAATAACGATAAAGCAAGCTATGGGCTTCATTTTAACTTGGAGGCTTCCTAAATGTTATCTCAAGAAGGTAAATATAATATAAAAGCAATATCAAAAATGTTAGGAATTCAAGCAGGTACTTTACGTGCTTGGGAAAGAAGATATAAAATGATTGCCCCAACACGCAATGAATCAGGGCACAGACTTTATAGTGATGAACACGTTAGAGTATTAAAATGGTTGATTGATAAAGTAAATAAAGGATTTACAATTAGTCAAGCAGTTTCTATTTTAGAAAGCACAAAATTATCAACAGGGTATTCCGAGAACGAGAAGGTGGAGGAATATTCACTCCAGCTTCAGAACGAATTATTAGAGGCCTTAATTAGCTTTGATGAGCACCATGCACATGAGCTAATGAATAAGGCATTTAGTATGTATACAATAGATAAGGTAGTTATTGATATACTAGGTTCATTACTCGTACAGATTGGACATCTGTGGGAAGATAAAAAGATTACAAGTGCGCATGAACGTTTTGCATCATCATTCCTTAGGTCAAGAATTGGTATGATCCTCCATAATCTACCTGTAAATGGAATGCTTCCAAAAGTGGTATCAGTTTGCGGGCCAGGTGAGTGGCATGAATTGGGACTTCTAATATTTACATTATACCTACGACGAAAAGGCTTCGAGGTTATTTATATTGGGACAGGCATTGCTGATGGTGACCTAGAAATTGTACTTGATGAAATCAAGCCGAAATTCCTCTTCATTTCTTGTACAATGCCAGGTAATGTTGATAAAACTCTTGAACTTGTAGATAGCTTAATTAAATCTTTTCCCTCTCTTCATATTGGATTAGGTGGGGCAGCCTTAACAAATGCAGAACATCGTTTAATAAGTACCTATCAATCGTTGATTGTTGGCGAAAAACAGTCACATTGGGATGAATGGCTTATACAAAAATTAAAGTGAAATAAAAGGTTAACCTTATATAGTGGTTTTTGAAAAAATCACTGGAATTTTAGAACCATCTTAAATTCATTTCATAAACTGTGAATAGGAAGTTGGCGTGACGGTAGGGAGGGGAATTTATGCGTCTCGAACGCTTAAATTATAATAAAATTAAAATATTTTTAACTTTCGATGACTTGATGGAGCGTGGTCTGACAAAAGAGGATCTATGGCACGACTCTTTAAAGGTACACCAATTATTTCGAGATATGATCGAAGAAGCAAGTGAGGAACTTGGCTTTGAAGCACATGGCGCCATTGCAGTTGAGGTATATTCCCTACAGGCACAAGGAATGGTTGTCATTGTTACGAAGGATGTTGAGAGTCAAGAATTAGATGATGACTTCTCTGATGATTATATAGAAATGCAAGTAACCCTTGACGAAAGTGATGATATTCTCTATGAGTTTGAAACCTTTGAAGATGTGATTCAGCTATCTTCAAGATTAGTGCCATTAAAAATTCATGGTGGAAAACTATATTCTTATAATGAGAAGTTTTATTTATTATTTGAAGAAGAGATTTTTATAGATTCAGAAAACGTTATTGCTATTTTAGCTGAATTTGGAAGTTCAGCGACTCTTACAAAGTATAAAGTTCATGAATATGGTAAGATTATTTTTATAGAGGATTGTTTAATAAATGTTTTTGACCATTTTCTAAAAAAGTAAGAGGTTAAAGGTGACGACTCAAATGGTGCCTAACATAAGTGATTGATTACTTCCGCATTGAACACGGATGCATAGGAAGGGATAAGCATTTATGTGCCAGTTTGAGTCCGTTTTTTTTTGAGATACAATAAAAATGAAAATTCACCTCAGGATTTTCAGTGATTGGAAAAAAGGAGAAAGAATCGTTAGCTAGTTAGCTAAAGTACACTTATTTGTGTTAATATAATGATTGTAATGCCATAGGTTGAAATCGCTTACTTTTAACGAAAAAACCCACTTTTTTATCTATGCACGCCCGGGCACAAGGATGTATACTATGCTTTGGGGTCGTTATTTGCAAGTACCTTTGAAAATTATTGGGAGGTTAACAAATGGTAGCCGATAAACATAAGGACAACAATGAAAAGAAGGAAGAAAAGTTAGATGTCCTAAGGTCAACACAAACTGTAATACATAAAGCATTAGATAAATTAGGTTATCCGGAAGAGGTCTATGAGTTATTAAAAGAACCAATTCGTATGATGACTGTTAAAATACCAGTTAGAATGGATGATGGATCTGTAAAGATATTTACAGGCTATAGAGCACAACATAATGATGCAGTTGGACCAACAAAAGGGGGGATTAGATTTCACCCTAATGTTAGTGAAAAAGAAGTTAAAGCACTATCAATATGGATGAGTCTAAAGTGTGGCATCGTAGACCTGCCTTATGGTGGTGGTAAAGGTGGGATCGTTTGCGATCCTCGAGATATGTCATTTCGTGAATTAGAACGATTAAGCCGTGGATATGTGCGTGCAATCAGTCAAATTGTAGGGCCTACAAAAGATATACCTGCTCCGGATGTATTTACAAATTCACAAATTATGGCGTGGATGATGGATGAGTATAGTCGAATTGATGAATTCAACTCTCCTGGATTTATTACAGGTAAACCTCTTGTATTAGGAGGTTCACATGGAAGAGAGTCTGCAACAGCCAAAGGTGTGACAATATGTATTCGTGAAGCAGCAAAAAAACGAGGAATTGTACTAGAGGGTGCTCGTGTAGTTGTTCAAGGGTTTGGGAATGCAGGTAGTTACCTTGCGAAATTTATGCACGATGCAGGGGCAAAGATTGTTGGGATTTCAGATGCTTATGGTGGACTGTATGATGAAAATGGTTTAGATGTTGATTATTTGTTAGATCGTAGGGATAGCTTTGGAACAGTAACAAAACTATTTAATGATACAATAACTAATAAAGAATTACTTGAGCTTGATTGTGATATCCTTGTTCCAGCTGCGATTGAAAATCAAATTACCGAGGAAAATGCTTACCAAATTCGTGCAAGTATTGTTGTTGAAGCTGCAAATGGGCCAACTACATTAGAAGCAACTGAAATTCTAACACAAAGAGGTATATTGTTAGTTCCAGATGTGCTTGCAAGTGCTGGTGGAGTTACGGTTTCTTATTTTGAATGGGTTCAAAATAATCAAGGTTACTATTGGTCAGAAAGTGAAGTTGAAGAAAGATTAGAAACAGTTATGGTTAAGTCTTTTAATAATATATATGATACATCTGTCACCAGAAGAGTTGATATGAGGCTTGCAGCATACATGGTTGGAGTAAGAAAAATGGCTGAAGCTTCTCGCTTTAGAGGATGGATCTAAGTCATTAGACAATATAATTTGCGTTATTTTAGAGAATCCCCTATGATTTTAAATAGGGGATTTTTTTATTTCTTTTACCAGAATGTATATAATTTGTATCAAGTTTTTGTGCTAGCACCAGGCGCCTCGGCGCTTTTCTTATAGAGTATCGCAATAGAGGTGAAACGAATGAAGGAAGAAAAGGTAATTATTATAGGTGGTGGTCCTTGTGGATTATCTACAGCTATTGCCCTTCAAGAAATTGGGATAGATGCTCTGATTATTGAGAAGGGGAATATTGTTAATAGTATTTATCAATATCCAACCCATCAAACTTTCTTTAGTACAAGTGAAAAGTTAGAGATAGGGGATGTTGCTTTTATAACAGAAAATAGGAAACCGGTTCGAAACCAAGCATTAGCTTATTATAGAGAAGTTGTTAAACGTAAAAATCTTCGAATTCAATCCTTTGAAAAAGTTAATCAAGTGACTAAACAGAATGAACATAGATTTTTAGTTGAGTCAAATATGGGGAAATACCAAGCGGATTATGTAGTTATTGCGACTGGCTATTATGACCATCCCAATTACATGAATATCCCTGGTGAAGAACTAGATAAGGTGTTTCATTACTTCAAAGAGGGTCATCCTTATTTTGATTGTGATGTAACAGTTATAGGTGGGAAAAATTCAAGCGTGGATGCAGCTTTAGAACTAAACAAGGCTGGAGCCAGGGTTACTGTACTTTATAGAGGGCATGAATATTCTTCAAGTATTAAGCCATGGATATTACCTGAGTTTGAATCGCTTGTGCGTGCTGGGTTCATTAAGATGGAATTTGATTCACATGTAAGGGAAATTAACGATGATAGTGTTATTTATGAGAAACACGGCATCACTCATAAAATTAAGAATGATTTCGTGTTTGCGATGACCGGGTACCATCCTGACCATAACTTTCTAAAAAGAATGAACGTTATGATTGATGAGGAGACAGGAAGGCCGTTCTTCAACGAAGACACAATGGAAACTAATGTTAAAGGGTTATTTATTGCTGGAGTTATTGCTGCAGGTAATAATGCAAATGAGATATTTATAGAGAATGGAAGATTTCATGGGCAATTAATTGCAGGGAAGATTGGAAGTGTGCTTTAAAGGCATTTTGTAATAAGTATGTTGGTGTTAAATCTTTAAGGTTTAGGAGTCTATCCTGAAAAAAGAAATGCGGAAGGCGCTCGTTCATCGGCGACAGGCATAAGACGAGTCGGCTAGAAGGTTGCTTTTTAACCTTCTTGCCGGATTGACTTAGACCCGAGAGCCGATAGCACCTGGAGCTAGACACAAAGCTAAGTATAATTTTTCATCCTCCATCCTGAAAATACCTAGGTCAGAGAGTTCCAATTCCCTTACTAATGCCCAAAGCCCTACAAAGGGAATGAAAAGCGTTGTTTGATTCCCTTTCTCATGCCAAAAGCTCAACAAAGGGAATGAAAAGCGTTGTTTGATTCCCTTTCTCATCCCAAAAGCTCAACAAAGGGAATGAAAAGCGTTGTTTGATTCCCTTTCTCAGGCCAAAAGCTCAACAAAGGGAATGAAAAGCGTTGTTTCATTCCCTTTCTCAGGCCAAAAGCCATCCAAAGGGAATGAAAAGCATTGTTTGATTCCCTTTCTCAGGCCAAAAGCTCAACAAAGGGAATGAAAAGCGTTGTTTCATTCCCTTTCTCAGGCCAAAAGCCATCCAAAGGGAATGAAAGCATTGTTTGATTCCCTTTCTCAGGCCAAAAGCTCAACAAAGGGAATGAAAAGCGTTGTTTGATTCCCTTTCTCATGCCAAAAGCCATCCAAAGGGAATGAAAAGCATTGTTTGATTCCCTTTCTCAGGCCAAAAGCCATCCAAAGGGAATGAAAAGCGTTGTTTCATTCCCTTTCTCATGCCAAAAGCCATCCAAAGGGAATGAAAAGCATTGTTTGATTCCCTTTCTCATGCCAAAAGCCATCCAAAGGGAATGAAAAGCGTTGTTTACCGAGCATTTTTATTTGTGTAGGCATACATTATATAACGCTATAAACCTGTTCTCTTATAGATAGCTATTGCTTAAATAGTTCTTGTAGGGAATTCCCATTTTTATTGTTTTCAAGGGCGATTAACAATTTCAGTCTTGCTTTTTGACCGTTAAGTCCATTTGAAAAGATAACACCTAACTCTTTTAATTGTTTTCCGCCACCATCATAACTATAAATATCTTCAACAAAGCCATTAAAGCATCTTGATACCAAAACCACTGGAACATCGTTTTTAATGAGATTGTTCAATCCGCCAACCATCGCAGGTGGTAGGTTCCCTTGTCCTAAGGCCTCTATAACTAAGCCATCTATTCCTAATTTTTTTATTGCTTCTAATAAAATACTATCCATGCCAGCGTATGCTTTGAGCAGCATTACATTTTTTGTTATTGAGTCGATGTCAAACGTTTGTCTATTTAAAGGAGTTTGATAAAAGGAAACCCCTCTTTTTGTTACAATTCCAATAGGGCCGTATTGTGGACTTTGAAATGTGGCTACATTACTGGTATGCGTCTTTGTCACATTGCGGGCAGTGTGGATTTCATCATTAAGAACCACTAAAACGCCTTTACCTCTAGCATCCTCACAAGCTGATACTTTGATAGCGGAAATTAGATTATATAGACCATCTGCTCCAAGTTCGTTACTAGACCTCATTGCACCAGTAACAACAATAGGAGCGTTTGAAGAAATGGTTAAATCTAAAAAATAAGCAGTTTCTTCAAGGGTATCAGTTCCATGTGTAATGACCACCCCTTCAAATGAATCTTGCATAATTTTTTCTTTGATTGTCTTTGCCATAATTAGCATTTCATTTTCGGTAATGTGTGGAGAGGGCAAATGGAATAACTCAACTACTGTAATATTAGCAAGTTTATTTATTGAACCTGTGGATTCGAGAAGGGGATTCTGCCTATCTTGTTGGACTGTTCCAGTGGATTTATCCTCCTTCATTGAAATAGTACCACCTGTATGTATAAGTAAAATTTTTTTCATAAACTTCTCCTTCATTTGGGTTATAAAAACTAGAATTTATTCTGGTTAAACGATTTCCAATTCATGATTCTCATGTTACGATAAAGTTATCTCATTCACAATGGAATTTTAAAAATTAGGTCTAATTATATTATAAGATTTTACTACTAAGTAAATAAAAAAGTAGATTGAAAAGCACTACTTTCTAATAAGTGATAAATGGGAAATGATTCTATGAAATGAGGAATCGTATGTTAGCTGTGATTTCGGCAGGGATTGCACCTGGGCTAGCTTTACTAAGTTATTTTTATTTAAAGGACCGTTATGATTCAGAGCCTATCTCGATGGTTTTTCGTGTATTTATTTTTGGAGCAATCCTCGTATTTCCTCTTATGTTTATCCAATATGTGTTTCAGGTAGAAGGGCTATTTGTCACGCAATTCTCTCGGGCATTTATTGCTACCAGTTTGTTAGAGGAATTTTTTAAATGGTTTATTTTGATGTATATCGTATACCAGCATATCCAATTTGATGAGCCTTATGATGGAATTGTATATGGTGCATCTGTTTCTTTAGGATTTGCCACGTTTGAGAATATTTTGTATTTACTTGCACATGGTGTAGAGTTTGCAATTGGAAGGGCGTTACTACCTGTCTCTAGTCATGGTTTATTTGGTGTTATAATGGGCTATTATCTTGGAAAAGGAAAATTTGCGCTTAAAGATAATAGAATGAAGTGGATTTGTTTATCAATATTAGTTCCGTTTTTACTACATGGGACATATGACTATATTTTATTAACTCAAGAACGTTGGATATTTTTTATGCTTCCTTTCATGTTATTTTTATGGTGGTTAGGTCTTAGAAAAGTAAGGATTGCCAGATTATCGTTCTTAAAGTAACGTCTGTCCTGAAAATAACTAAGGATGGAAAGTTCCACGAGCTGCGATCCACTTGCTTTCCGCGGGGTGGTCCGTGAGCCTCCTCGTCGCCTTTAGCTCCTGTGGGGTCTCACGAAACCGCTAGATCGCACAGGAGTCGAGTGGCTCTCCGATCCGTACACACTGTGGAATAAACATTTTCACTCCATGGTACGAAATACTTATCTAGCATAAAGCTCTACCCTGAAAAATACTTAGGTAGCAGTTCAATCGCTGAGGACATGATAATAATTTAACTTCAACATTAATCCTTGATTCATCAAAATATAATAAAGTGAGAAAAGTCTAGTTATACTAGGCTTTTTTTGTGTTTAAGACCATATAGTGAGGTTTCCACAGGACGTTCTTCCAATGACATGTAATGTCTTATCCGTCCCTAATTCGCATCTTGGTGCTTTATTCGAAGATTTGCGATTTTTAAAAAATACCGATTTTCAATGTTATTGAATAAAAAACACAACATTACAGAAAATACATGTAAGTTTATATAGAAATTGGTTAAGGAGGTAAATCAATAATGAACTCAAAATTGTTCATAACATTACCCGTTATGGTTTTCATCTTAGCACTAGGAATATTTGGAGGAAGTAATTTCCATCAAGCACATGCATTTTCAGAACAAATTATTCAAAGAGGTGCTACAGGTGATGATGTCATCGAGTTACAATCCAGACTCCAATACAATGGGTACTACCATGGGGAAATTGATGGAGTTTACGGATGGAGCACATACTGGGCAGTACGTAATTTTCAGAAGGCGTTTGGACTAAAAGATGTAGATGGTTTAGTTGGTCAAAAAACAAAAGAAATGTTAAATAGAGCCACTAAATATAATCGTGACTTTGTTTATGCTAACTTGAAAAAAGGTAATCGTTTTACGCACTATGGTGGTGTCCCATGGGATATACAATCAGCACCGTCAGCAGAAACGATTGAAAAAGGGAAGAAAAGCTCAGAAGCTAGAAAAACTGAATATGAAGCTAAATATAAGGCGCAAGGCGGAAGTTCACCACAAGAAAGTGGTAGTGAACAACCCAAAGATGGCGAATCGCCACAAGGAGATCAACCACAAGGTCAAGGACAAGAACAAGAACAAGGCCAAGAACAAGGACAAGAACAAGGTCAAGGACAAGAACAAGGTCAAGGACAAGAACAAGGTCAAGGACAAGAACAAGGACAAGGTGAAGGTCAACAGAATAATGAAGGACAAGGTGGAGAAGCAGCGCAAGAAACTCCACCAGCAGAAGCTCAAGAACCACAAGGAGATAATGAGAATCAAGGGGGAGATGGTGGTGAACAGGCTGCAGAAGAAGAGCCGGCCGAGTCTCCTGGCCCAACAGCAGTAAATGTGCCTGGAGGGTTCTCTCAAAATGACATTCAATTAATGGCAAATGCAGTATATGGTGAAGCGCGTGGTGAGCCATACATTGGACAGGTTGCAGTTGCTGCAGTCATCTTGAATCGATTAGAGAGTCCAACATTTCCAAAGACAATTTCAGGAATTATTTTTGAACCATTAGCGTTTACAGCTGTTGCAGACGGTCAGATTTGGTTAACACCAAATGAAAAAGCTAAAAAAGCTGTATTGGATGCCATAAATGGAATGGATCCAACTGAAGGGGCAACTTATTATTTCAATCCAGATACTGCAACAAGTAAGTGGATATGGGGTAGACCTCAAATTAAAAAGATCGGGAAGCACATTTTCTGTAGATAGAAAGGTGAGTGACTATGCTTCGAGGAATTTTCATTACTATATTAACAATAGGGATAATCGGAACATCATACTGGGGATACAAGGAGCATCAAGAGAAGAACGCTGTATTAATACAAGCCGAAAATAATTATCAGCGTGCCTTTCATGATTTAACCTATGAGATAGATCTATTACATGACAAAATTGGTACTACATTAGCAATGAATTCGAGGGACTCTTTGTCACCTGCATTAGCAGATGTATGGAGAGTGGCTTCAGAGGCCCAATCTGATGTTGGTCAGCTACCATTAACTTTACTTCCTTTTAATAAAACTGAGGAGTTTTTGGCAAATATCGGCGATTTCAGCTATCGTGCAGCTGTGAGAGACTTAGGGAGTGATCCTTTGTCTGAAAAGGAATATAAAACATTGCAGCAGCTTTATTCTAATGCAGAAGATATACAAAAGGAACTACGAAAAGTCCAGCATCTTGTTATTGAAAACAATCTAAGATGGATGGATGTTGAATTAGCTTTAGCTTCAGGACAAAAACAAGCTGATAACACGATTATAGATGGGTTTGAAACTGTTGAAAAAAATGTTGAAGCGTATACTGAGAGTGACTTTGGTCCATCATTTTCAAGCTTGAAGAATAAAGAAGGAGAATTTGCTAACTTAGAGGGAAATAAGATAGATGAAAAGAAAGCCCAACAAGTAGCTAAAGACTTCTTAGGATTAAAAGGTGATGTTGTAGCGGACGTTACAGAGAATGGAGATGGGTCGAAACTTGGATTTTACAGCTTAAGAATTGATGATCCAGATTCAAAGTCGGAAATTTTTATGGATATTACAAAAAAAGGCGGATACCCAATCTGGGTTATTCAACACAGAGATGTTAAAGAAGCAAAAGTAAGTTTAAATGAAGCATCTAATAATGCTGTGAAATTTTTAAGAGATCATAATTTTGAAAATCAAGAGTTATTTGAAAGTGCTCAGTATCAAAATATTGGTGTATTCAATTTTGTAGCAGTAAAAGATGGGGTAAGAATATACCCAGATTCAATTAAGATGAAAGTAGCTCTGGATGATGGGCATATTATTGGATTCTCTGCGAAGGAATTCCTTCAAAACCACAAAGAACGTGAAATTCCTAAGCCGTCTATAACATTGGAAGATGCAAGAGATAAAGTGAATCCTAATCTAGAGGTTATGGAAGATCGATTGGCTCTTATTGTTAATGACTTGGAAGAAGAAGTACTGTGTTATGAGTTCCTAGGTGTGATTAATAATGACACCTATAGACTCTATATAAATGCAGAAACAGGTTTTGAAGAAAAAGTAATTAAATTAAAAAATGCAGAACCACTATATAACCAATCTTAAGATTTTTCTTAAAAGGGAAAGCGAAATATGCTTTCCCTTTTTTTTATTACGTGATTTAATATTAATATAATGAAATCATTATTATGGGATGATCGAGTGTTTGAAAGATATAGGAAGAGTGATAAAAATTGTTAAGAATTGGAGATACAATCACCTTAGAGACGATAGACACTCTTTATAGTGAGAGATACCGATGCCGTTTAGTTGAAACAAATCAAAAGAAATTATACATTGATTACCCAATTAATGAAGTTACAGGGAAATCAACTTTTTTTATGAGAGGAACCATTCTAAAAGCTTCATTTGTTGGAGCAGATAATTCTGTTTATTCTTTTAACACAGAGGTTATCGGGCGTACCATGAAAGAGATTCCAATGGTAATTATCGACTTTCCATCCATTACTGGATTTACAAAGATTCAACGCAGACAGTTTGTTAGAATAGAGGTTAATGTTGATGTAGCCGTTCATTCTCTGTTAGGAAAATTTTCCCCGTTTGTTACCTTATCCACCGATATTAGTGCTGGAGGCGCATCAATTGTCATACCAAAAGATGTCATATGTCAACCAGGGGAAGAATTAACCACATGGTTTGCATTACCTATTTCAGGTGAAAATCATTTTTTAACCCTACGAAGTAAACTAATCAGAACGATTGAGGGAGACGGTGACACAAGAAGAGCTTCAATACAGTTTGTCGGGATTTCAAATCATGAGATGCAAACGATAACGAAGTTTTGTTTTGAAAGACAACTTTCGCATCGAAAAAAAGGGTTACAAGAATCAGAATAAAATTAGCTATTCTTTCGCATAATAGGAATAAAAATGATGGAGTTGTGCGAAATGAAGAGGTTTGAGCAAATTTTACTAAAATTAGTTATTATTCAGTTTGTTTTTTTGTTAACTGCTCAAGTGATTTTATTATATACACCATTTTCACCATATTTTTCAAAAATGATAGATTATGAAGGAGTTAATAAATCAGAAGCTCCACAAACAATTGAGACCTTTTTTCATGATAAATGATTTCTTATCATGTTAAACTAGAAATGAAGGGTATTATTAAAAGTAGAACCAGGGGGACCATTTAGTCATGACTAATCGTATTTCAATAGCAATTGATGGACCAGCTGCTGCTGGGAAAAGTACAGTTGCGAAAATCATAGCAAAAAAACTTTCTTACATATATATAGATACTGGTGCAATGTATCGTTCATTAACACATAAGGCTATCCAACTTGATGTCAATCTAGAAAACGAAGAAAAATTAATCAATATCTTACTTGATACAAAAATCGAATTAAAGCCTTTCGAAAATGGACAGCTAGTGTTCGTTGATGGCGAAGATGTGACAGAAGCTATTAGATCTAATATTGTCACAAATTCGGTCTCTATTGTTGCAAAGCATCGATTAGTGCGAGAAGAAATGGTAGCGAGACAGCAACAATTTGCATCCGATGGAGGAGTAGTGATGGATGGAAGAGACATCGGAACACACGTCCTGCCAAATGCCGAGCTTAAAGTATTTCTTTTGGCATCTGTTGAAGAAAGAGCTGTCCGTCGCCATGAAGAAAACATTTCAAAAGGGATTGAATCTTATCTAGAAAACTTAAAAGAGGAAATTGCACAAAGAGACAAACTTGACTCTGAGAGGGAAGTAGCTCCTCTTAAAAAAGCGGAGGATGCGATCGAAATTGATACAACATCCCTTTCAATAAATCAAGTTGTTGACCAAATCATGAACCTTGTAAGTGAAAGGACTTGATCTGATGGATTTTTATATTTTCGCACGAGAAACAGTTCGTACATTTATTACTCCGTTTTATAGAATTGAAGTCATTGGACATGATAATATACCTGAATCTGGACCAGTAATTATTTGTTCAAATCATATTGATAATTTAGATCCACCAGTGGTAGGAATTTCTGTAAAAAGACCTGTTCACTTTATGGCAAAGGAAGAACTTTTTAAAGTACCAATCTTAGGGAAAATTATATCCAAGACACATGCTTTTCCTGTAAAAAGAGGGATGAGTGATCGGGATGCTTTAAGAAAAGCACTTAAAGTTCTTAAGGATGGAAATGTCTTAGGGTTATTTCCAGAAGGAACAAGAAGTAAAGATGGAAAACTAGGGAAGGGACTAGCAGGAGCTGGATTTTTTGCACTTAGATCTGAAGCTACTGTCATTCCATGTGCGGTAATAGGACCGTATAAGATGTTTGGGAAATTAAAGGTAGTGTTTGGAGAGCCTATCTCCATGGAAAAGTTAAGAGAAGAAAAAGCTTCACCAGAATTCGTTACAGATCAAATCATGAATGGAATCGGACAATTAATTGAAAAATATAAATAGTTTAAGAGTTTGTACTTGACAAAAAGTAGCATTTATTAGAAGTTTAATAAAAGAAGTTTTTTTATTAAAAGGCGTTGTTTGATATCTAATATTAGCATAGCCAAAAATAATAATCTTTCCTTTTCGTTTTTGTTAACAAAAAGGAGTAAATGATACATTTGCAAGACAATAACACATGAAGAGATTAACAGAATAGTGTCAAGCAAGTGGACTTAAGGAGGTAAAAATGATGGTTGAGGATATGAACCAAATGAATGTGAAAGATTTAGAAGTTGGGGACATTATTTTTGCAAAGGTAACAAAGGTGGAAGAAAAGCAAGTCATCGTAAGTATTGAAAATAGTAAGGTTGATGGCATCATTCCTATCAGTGAACTTTCTAGTATCCATGTTGAAAAAGCTAGTGATGTTGTTTCAGAAGGTGAAGAACTGCAATTGAAGGTAAAGAAGGTGGAAGAAGACGCCTTGATTCTATCAAAACGTGCTGCTCTTGCAGAAACATCATGGGAAGTTCTTGAAAAAAGGTTTGAAACAGGCGAAGTGTTCGAAACCGAAATAAAGGATGTTGTAAAGGGTGGATTAGTTGTAGACATAGGAGTAAGGGGCTTTATACCAGCATCTCTTGTCGAAACACATTATGTGGAGGATTTTTCTGAGTACTTAAACAATACCTTAACTGTCAAGATTGTTGAGCTCGATCGTGAAAAAAAACGTGTGATTCTTTCTCACCGTGCTGTTGTTGAACAAGAACAAGTAAGCAAAAAGCATAAAGTAATTAACTCATTAGAAGTTGGGCAAGTTATCGAAGGTACAGTACAGCGCTTAACTGACTTTGGTGCTTTTGTTGATATTGGTGGCATTGATGGTTTAGTACATATTTCTCAGCTTTCTTATAATCACGTTGATAAGCCATCAGATGTCGTTGAAGAAGGTCAAAAGGTAAACGTGAAAATTTTATCTGTTGATCTTGATAATGATCGTATTTCCCTTTCTATTAAAGAAACTCAACCAGGACCTTGGGCAAATATTGCCGAGAAGCTTTCTGTTGAAGCTGTTATAGATGGGACAGTTAAAAGACTAGTATCCTTCGGTGCATTTGTGGAAGTAATCCCTGGAGTAGAAGGTCTAGTTCATATTTCACAAATCTCACATAAACATATTGCTACTCCTCATGAAGTTCTTAAAGAAGGTCAAACGGTGACGGTTAAGGTTCTCGATATCAATGAATCAGAACAAAGAATTTCATTAAGTATGAAAGAGTTAGAAGAAGTTGAACCTGAAGAAGACTATAGTCAGTATCAACAAAAGGAAGAGAATTCAGGTTTCCAACTAGGTGAAATGATTGGAGACAAACTAAAAAATTTAAAATAAAATTTGGTGATTTGATGAGCAATAGAAACCAACGTAAATTAGAACATATTCAGCATGCTCTTTCAATTGGTCAAACTCGCACACATGGGTTTGAGGATCTTACTTTCGTTCATCATAGTCTGCCAAACACATCAATTGATAAAATTGATATAACTACAATTGTAGGCGAACTTTATTTGAGTTCGCCTCTTTTGATAAATGCGATGACTGGCGGTGGAGGAGAGAAAACAAGAAGTATTAATGAATCCTTAGCGATCGTCGCTCGTGAAGCTGATATTCCTTTAGCTGTTGGCTCCCAAATGGCTGCTATAAAGGATCCTTGGGAGACTTCAACCTTCAAAATTGTAAGAGAAGTAAACCCAAAAGGGATTATTTTTGCGAACTTAGGTAGTGAAGCAAGTGCAGAAGATGCAAAAAGGGCAGTCGATATGATTAATGCTAATGCACTTCAAGTTCACTTGAATGTCATTCAGGAGCTTGTCATGCCAGAAGGAGATCGAGACTTTTCGAATGCGCTTGTTAGAATTGAAAAGATTGTGAATTCCTTATCAGTACCAGTTATTGCTAAAGAAGTTGGATTTGGGGTTAGTAGGGAAACTGCGAAACAACTTACGGATATTGGTGTGAAGATAATTGATGTAGGTGGAAGAGGTGGCACTAACTTTTCTGCTATTGAGAATAATCGTAGAGAAAGAGCATTAGACTTCTTTCAATCGTGGGGAATTCCAACTGCCTGCACAATAGCAGAAGTTAATAGTACTGATTTTAATGGCTCTATCATTGCTTCAGGTGGAATACAAAATGCCTTTGACATTGCAAAGTCAATCGCATTAGGAGCTTCCGTGACCGGTTTTGCAGGTTTTTTTCTACGTAAACTAATGGAAACAGGTGTAACCGGATTAATTGATGAAATATCTTTGATTCTAACGGATTTAAAAATCATAATGACCGCACTTGGTGTAACTACGATTAAAGAATTACAAAATGCTCCACTTGTTATAAGTGGTGAGACCTTTCATTGGTTAGAACAAAGAGGAATAAACACTAAAAGATATAGCCAAAGATAAACTAATTAATTGCATATTAATTGGGTAACTAGCGATAAATAAATAAGCGGAAGTTTTTCCGTTAATTGCAGATTATAGCTGGTTTTTGGGGTAATAGGGTGAGTTTTTCCGCCTACATAAAGCAAAATTACCCATTTTCAAGGATTGAAAGTCAAATTAGAGAAATTTCTCCCTCTATTTAAGTTATTTTCAATGCTGTTTATTAATTTAGGGGAATTTTCCCCTCTATTTTTATTTACTGCGTAGTAAAGGTTTACTACACATCTCCGACTTGCTTATTGCACATAACTGATTCGTTATTTGAATTAGTCTAGCATAGAATGGCATATTTGCGGATTATTCTTGTAAATAGTTAAAAAGTACTATGATTATTCTAACAACGCAATTCATAACCCTTCTAGCAGATGTACAAAAATATTTGTACACCTGCCTATTTGCCGTGCTAATTATGATGTTAATTCCTCTGTTAAAACCTATAAAATCACCATAAAATTTTGATACAATCAATGAAAAAAAAGAGATGGAAATTAGCATGCTAATTTCATCTCTAAAAGGTGTGTTATTTCGTATTTTCTCCATTTCAAGTGAACGGGATTAGATTTATATCTACAAGTTTTTTTTACTATGGAATTAGTGTTTGTTTCTTTCTCTAGCTGCCTCTGGACCTTCCATCTTTGTCGCTCCAGGATTGTGTAATTCAGGATCACGATCTGCTCTAACTACACCTTTTTCTCTTAACTTCTGTTCTTGACGGTCTTTTCCCATTTAGATTCCCTACTTTCTGATTTAATATCTTAGCTTAACAGTAACTTTTAATAACAATTTAAGCTACTTTTAGTGTTTCATCGATGTTCTGTTGCTATTCTTTAATCTTTGCATGAGAAAATGGACTAACTTTTATGATTTTAACCAATAATGGGAATGATAGGAGGGTGGAAGATGGAGGGGCTTTATTTTTATTGGATAGCATGGATAGCTTGGACATATGCGACGTTTATATTAGAAAAAAACAGATTAAGGATTTTGTTTTCTGCTTTTATCCTTATTGTTATTATTCTCTCACCATATCAGTTTGTATTTAGTACATTTAATGTTAATGCAGTTCATCTATTAATATTGGCTATATCGTTTATTTTAATAGCCAAAAAAACAATGATACAAAAAGTATATTTATTAATATGTTCGCTAACGATAACTATTGCATATGTATCGTTTCAACTCTTTGAATTATTTGATCCAATTTGGCTGTTTCTAGACCGAAAATGGATGCTTGCCTTCGTTCTTGTATATTTGTCACTTATGTTGGCAAAAGGAAGAAAATCCAAGGTAATGAGTCTGTTAATAGGAAGTTGTCAAGGTGAGCTTTTGTATGGGTTTGTTATTAATAAATTTCGTTTCAATTATGAAATTGGCTCCCTAGTTTTCCTAGATGTTTTATCAATTTCGCTACTAATTGTATTCATTTGGTTGAAATTGGAATCATTCATTCAAAATATTGATGAAACGCTTCAAAAAAATGCTAAAGGAGAAACTAGAATCAATGAATGAATATACATATCCCATTTTGTTTGGGTTAGTCTTTGGTGTTATGACAAGAGTATATATGCTCCGGACAGATTATCGGCAATATCCAACCTATTTACATGGAAAGATTATTCATATTGCATTAGGATTTATAGCGGCAGGTTTAGGTGCTGTTGCAGTACCATCTATTATGGAACAAGAGTTTACAGCCATTACATTCTTAACTATTGCTGCATCTCAATTTAGAGATGTGAGGAATATGGAACGAAATACGTTAACAGAATTAGATCATTTTGAGCTTGTAAAAAGAGGAAGTACATACATTGAGGGTATTGCGGTAGCTTTCGAAAGTCGAAATTATCTCGTTATTTTTACCTCATTCGCTTCAACGTTCGCATATTTGGTTTGGAATGTATGGGCGGGTATTCTTACGGGTATTATCGCTGTAATAATTTCTAAGCGATTAATGGCTGGAGGGAGATTAAAAGATATAGTTGATATTGAATTCCATAAACCTCGTTTTGAAGGTGCTGGATTGTATGTTGATAATATTTATATTATGAATATTGGATTACCAGCGAGACAAGAAGAAGTTCTGAAGTATGGTATGGGGTTTATTCTTAAGCCAAAAAACTTTAATGTGCGTTCAACCATTGCAAATTTAGGACAAAGGCAAGCAATTTTACATGATGTTTCTACTGCCTTGGGTGTTTATAGAGATTCGGGTACACCTGCACTTGTTCCTTTAGCCAAGCGTGATCTTGATGATGGAAGAGTAGGAGTCTTCGTTTTACCACAAGAAAAGGATATTGAAAAAGCGATTGCTGTGATTGGACAAGTTCCTACATTAGAGAACGCAATTCGAATGCCCACTGAAGCTAAGGCAAACAAGAAGGGACGGCGTTTGGAGTGAATTTAGAGAAATATATACTTGCTATTATTACGACAAACCCATCTAAAGTAACAGGTAGTACTGCTATATTTACATGTCAGACGAAAGAAGAGATGGAGCAGGTAGCAGGTAATCTTGAAGCGATTTTGGATGGTATAGCACATGGTTTAAGTGATGAACTATATGTTATTGTAAAGCATTAGCTTCATTTAATGTTGCTTTTACTAGTAATTCTGATAGAATATAAAAGTTAGCCCTTCTATTTGATGAAGGGTTTATTTCATACATATCACATAGTTTTACATATAATTGATAGTATAAAAATTATATTACAAAAAAGAAAGGGTGATTTACTAATGGTGAAACCAGTAGTTGCAATTGTTGGAAGGCCTAATGTAGGTAAATCAACTATTTTTAATCGAATAGTAGGAGAAAGAATTTCAATAGTGGAAGATGTTCCAGGAGTTACTAGAGATCGTATATATAGCTCTGGTGAATGGTTGAATCAAACGTTTAATATTATTGATACGGGTGGTATCGAAATTGGGGATGAACCATTCCTCGCACAAATTCGCTATCAAGCCGAAATTGCAATTGATGAGGCTGATGTCATTATCTTAATGACCAATAGTCGTGAAGGGGTTACAGCTGCAGACGAAGAGGTTGCAAAGCTTCTGTTCCGTTCAAAGAAACCGGTTGTACTAGCTGTAAATAAAGTAGATAATCCTGAAATGCGAGAAGCTATTTATGATTTTTATTCATTAGGATTTGGCGAACCTTTTCCAATATCGGGTTCTCATGGTCTAGGTCTAGGTGACCTATTAGATGCAGTTATTGAACATTTTCCTAAAAAGGGTAATGTAGAAGAAGATGATGATAAAATTCGATTTAGTTTGATTGGCCGACCAAATGTTGGGAAATCTTCATTAGTTAATGCCTTATTAGGAGAAGAACGAGTTATAGTAAGTGATATTGCTGGAACTACAAGAGATGCAATTGACACAGAATATAAATACAATGGAAAAGAATATGTGATTATTGACACTGCTGGTATGAGAAAAAAAGGAAAAGTGTATGAAACAACCGAAAAGTATAGCGTTTTACGAGCGTTAAGAGCCATTGAACGTTCTGATGTTGTGTTAGTTGTCCTTAATGGGGAAGAAGGAATCATTGAGCAAGATAAGAAAATTGCTGGCTATGCACATGAAGCCGGTAGAGCTGTTGTTATCGTAGTGAACAAATGGGATGTGGTGGAAAAAGACGAGAAAACAATGAAGGAATTTGAACAGAAAATTAGAGATCACTTTTTGTTCCTTGACTATGCACCTATTGTATTTTTGTCGGCAAAAACTAAAAAAAGAATTCATACATTAATACCAATGATTGAATTAGCTAGTGAAAATCATGCGTTAAGAGTAGAGACAAATGTTTTAAATGATGTCATAATGGATGCAGTTGCAATGAATCCAACTCCAACGGATAAAGGCAAAAGACTGCGGATTTACTACGTAACTCAAGTTGGTGTAAAGCCTCCTACCTTTGTTGTGTTTGTAAATGAACCGGAGTTAATGCACTTTTCATATGAACGCTTCTTAGAAAATCGGATTCGCGACGCTTTTGGTTTTGAAGGTACACCTATAAAACTTTTTGCAAGAGCGAGGAAATAAGATTGATAATGGGGTGTGAACATCGTGAAAATTTTAGTAGTTGGTGCTGGGAGTTGGGGTACAGCCCTATCAATAGTATTGGCTGATAATGGACATGAAGTAAGATTATGGGGACATAAACAAACGCAGATAACTGAAATTAATAATTTAAATACGAATGAATCGTATTTACCTGGCATAAAGCTACCTGAAGAAATTATCGGATACGATGATTTAGGAATTGCGTTAAAGGATATAGATACAATTGTCCTCGCGGTGCCAACTAAGGCTATTAGAGAGGTATTAAAACAAGTTTCCGATATCTCAGAGGATCCTTTAACAATTATTCATGTTAGTAAGGGGATTGAACCGGATTCATTAAAGAGAATTTCTGAAATTATTGAAGAAGAAATGCCCGAGAAAAAATTAAAAGATGTGGTTGTTTTGTCTGGTCCAAGTCATGCTGAGGAGGTTAGTTTAAGACATCCTACAACAGTAACCTCTTCATCAAAGAATTTGGAAGCAGCAGAATATGTTCAAGATTTATTTATCAATAAGTATTTTCGGGTTTATACCAACCCCGATGTCATTGGGGTTGAAATTGGTGGTGCCTTAAAGAACATTATTGCTTTATGTGCTGGTATTACTGATGGATTGGGATACGGCGACAATGCAAAAGCTGCCTTGATTACACGAGGATTAGCTGAAATTGCAAGGCTTGGTACTAAGCTAGGCGCAAATCCGTTAACATTCTCAGGATTAACAGGTATTGGGGATTTAATTGTTACCTGTACAAGTGTGCATTCTAGAAACTGGCGAGCAGGAAACTTACTTGGAAAAGGACATAGTTTAGACGAAGTGCTGGAGAGTATGGGAATGGTTGTCGAAGGTGTAAGAACAACGAAAGCCGCATTTCAATTAGCACAGAAAGTTGATGTGAGTATGCCTATTACATTTGCTTTGTACGATGTGCTATTTAATGGGAAAAACCCTAAGGATGCAGTTGACTCGTTAATGGGTAGGTTAAGAACACACGAAATGGAAGATCTAGCAAATATCCTTGGAGATCGGATGATTTAAGATGCACAAAGTAGGCGTTCATCTGCATAACATATGTTGAGTGCAGATGAAGGAGGACTGCTATGGTATCTAAAAATTTAAGCTTAAGTGTCTTTTTTATATAGAACATTAATAATTATAGATAATCAAATTTAATGTAGAAAACATTTTAGATAAAAAATATTCACCATTTAAAAATAGATTTATAAAAGATAGGCATTAGACGATACAAGAAGGTCCACATTCGCATAAAGTGTAACGTAGTACTTTCAGAGTTGAACTTGGTATGGGTAAATATTGTTTTTAACTGAAGTGAGATGCCCCTCTTACTTCAGTTTTTTTTGTTCAATTCTAAAATGGTGTGATATAATATTTTTCGGACAAGCATAAGTTACAAGACTAATAGCTGGTGCGAGTAAATATAGAGGAGATGTATTGAATGACACCTGGGTTAATAAAAATGTGGATTTCATTAGCTGCAATGGGATTTATGTTTATTGCGGTTATCGGAATATATTTTAGTAGATATAAAATAAAAAGTGGAATATTTAAGGCACTAATTGCTGGAATCGCCTACTTTTTCATGGTATTAGCAGGGATTATTATTTTCTTTGTTGTAATTAGTGGGCCGGTAAGTGATTAATATGAACAGAGGAATTGTAAAAATGAAATCATTAAAAAATTACATATTCTTTAGTTTACTTATTCTTATATTATCAGGCTGCATGTATCCTCAAGATAAACTTGTACAAAACCAAGTGCCATTTGAACATCAAATCGAATCAGTTCAACAGGCAGTCGATCGCTTTCGCGAAGCAAATAATGGATTACTCCCAATCAAAACAAAAGACATGGAAACGCCTATTTATCAAAAATACCCAGTGGAGTTCAATAAACTGATACCACGGTTTATCCAGGAACCGCCTGGATCTGCTTTTGAAAGTGGGGGTGTCTATTTGTATGTTATTGTTGATCCAGAAACGAATCCAACAGTTAAGCTATTTGATTTGACTATAACTGAAAAGATTAGGGATTTAAAGCTGAGACTAGATGTATACCGTAGAGAAAATGGTTATCCTCCTATTAAGGAAGTTATTGATCCAGCCTATTTTATTGTCGATTATTCTAAATTAGGCTTAAAAGAAGAACCATATGTTGTCAGCCCGTTTACTGGTAATAATTTACCGCTCATTATTAATAATGAAGTGGAAGTATTTGTTGATTATCGTATGGATTTATATCAGTCATTGAATAAGCATGAACACAATTTTAACGAGGGAGATGATATTCGGAGTCTCCTTGTTGACAATTCAATGTTTGTCCCTGCATATTCAGTTCCTTATACAATCAATTCAATAAATGAACCAATTTTCTTAAAAAAATAGTTATAAACCCTTCCTTAATGAATAGAATCTAAAGGAAGGGTTTTTATTTACATTATTTTTCAATTTTTAAAGGGGTTCTAAAATTATTTTTGACATCTAGTCATAATTAAGTAGGACAACGTCATACATATATAGTGTCCTAGATGAATTAATTGACGGATATTTTTATCCCAGGAACTCTAAGATCAGGAGGGGATCACTTGGAAAAGGTAGATATTTTTAAGGATATCGCTGAGCGTACCGGTGGCGATATTTATTTAGGGGTCGTTGGTGCGGTAAGAACAGGTAAGTCAACATTCATTAAAAAATTTATGGAGCTAGTCGTTCTACCGAATATCGGTAATGAAGCTGATAAAGCAAGAGCGCAGGATGAGTTACCACAAAGTGCAGCAGGTAAAACAATTATGACAACAGAACCAAAATTTGTGCCAAATCAAGCAATTTCAGTTCATGTTGGAGATGGTCTTGATGTGAACATTCGCCTTGTTGACTGTGTTGGTTATACAGTGCCTGGGGCAAAGGGGTATGAAGATGAAAACGGACCAAGAATGATTAATACTCCTTGGTATGAGGAACCAATTCCATTTCATGAGGCTGCTGAAATCGGTACTAGGAAAGTGATTCAGGAACACTCTACAATTGGGGTAGTCATTACTACTGATGGAACAATTGGTGATATTCCAAGAAGAGATTATGTTGAGTCTGAAGGACGAGTAATCGATGAGTTAAAAGAAGTAGGAAAGCCATTTATCATGGTAATCAATACTGTCCAACCACATCATCCTGATACTGAAGCACTTAGACAGGAGTTAAGTGAAAAATATGATATCCCTGTTTTAGCAATGAGTGTTGAAAGTATGAGAGAAGGGGACGTATTCAATGTGCTTAGGGAAGCTCTTTATGAATTCCCAGTACTTGAGGTAAATGTAAATCTACCAAGCTGGGTCATGGTATTACGTGAAGATCATTGGTTACGTGAAAGTTATCAAGACGCAGTAAAAGATACTGTTAAGGATATTAAGAGATTAAGAGATGTAGATAGGGTTGTTGGTCAGTTTAGCGAATATGACTTCATTGACCAAGCAGGTCTTGCTGGAATTGAGATGGGCCAAGGGGTTGCGGAGATTGATCTTTATGCACCTGACGATTTATATGACCAGATATTAAAAGAAGTTGTCGGTGTAGAAATTCGCGGTAAAGATCACTTACTTCAGTTAATGCAAGATTTTGCTTACGCAAAGGCTGAATATGATCAGGTTGCTGATGCTTTAAGAATGGTAAAGCAAACGGGCTACGGTATTGCAGCACCTGCGCTAGCAGATATGAGCTTAGATGAGCCTGAAATCATCCGACAAGGTTCTAGATTTGGTGTTCGTCTAAAAGCCGTTGCTCCATCAATTCATATGATAAAAGTAGATGTAGAGTCAGAGTTCGCACCAATTATTGGAACAGAAAAGCAAAGTGAAGAGCTTGTTAGATACCTAATGCAAGACTTTGAAGATGATCCACTATCAATTTGGAATTCTGATATTTTTGGTAGATCACTTAGCTCTATTGTACGAGAAGGAATTCAAGCAAAGCTTTCACTAATGCCTGAAAATGCTCGTTACAAGCTAAAAGAAACACTAGAAAGAATCATAAACGAAGGTTCTGGTGGATTAATCGCAATAATCCTATAATGTAAAAGACTCCTTAAACTGAGGAGTCTTTTTTTTCGTTTTCATTTAGAACTCCATGCGAATAAGTATTTACACCAGGGAGTATGAAAAAAATGCATTCATCTAATGTGGAATGAGCGGAAAGCAAGTGGATCGCAGCGCATGGAACTCTCCAACCTTAGTTATTTTCATGGTATACTTGCATGCTATATTAATTCACACTATCGACTCTGTAAATGTTAACATACTGCATTGTAGCCGGACCTCTCATTAGGGGAATCTAAAGAAGTGCATTTGGTTAAATATACCTAAATAGTAAAGAATCTACTCGAAAATTATTGAATTATGTCTAATTATCGTTTATTATAAGGCATGTCAGCATTTATTAATGATTTCGATGTATATAAGTCACTTAAAATGTGTAGAAAGATTAATGAATTGCACGTACCGTTGCATAAGTAATTTTTAGATTTGGGAGGAGGTGAATGGCATGAACAAGACAGAATTAATTAATGCCGTAGCTGAAAGTACTGAACTTTCTAAGAAGGATGTAACTAAAGCTGTTGATGCTGTATTTGACTCTATTTTAGAAACTCTTAAAAATGGTGATAAAGTACAATTAATAGGTTTCGGTAACTTTGAGGTTCGCGAACGTGCTGCTCGTAAGGGGCGTAATCCCCAAACTGGTGAAGAAATTGAAATTGCAGCTAGTAAAGTTCCTGCATTTAAACCAGGAAAAGCGTTGAAAGATGCTGTGAAATAATACATAATCACCTAAAAGTAAAAAAAGAGGAACCGTTTTTCTTAACGGTTCCTCTTTTTTTGCTTTTCATCTACCTAATATGCTAAAATTCATTTACTATAAGAAGGTTTTCATGGGACATGTTGACCGTTAAAATTTAAGAATACAATCCGGGTTATTTCGTTCATGAAAGTCATTGTTCATGTATCCTATTTAGCTCTTCTCATGAATGAATGAGAAACATTTGATTAATTCAAAACATGAATCATATTAGTTTGACAGATGTGGCTTTTTAAGAGATAGTTATGTAAGATTAATATTAAGTCTTCTTAATATAAGGGGAGAAACTAATGAGTTCAAATGTAAATAGTAATGATTTTATTGTAATTAAAGCAATTGAAGATGGAGTAAATGTAATTGGCTTAACAAGAGGTACTGATACGAGATTTCACCATTCTGAAAAGTTAGATAAAGGTGAAGTAATGATTGCCCAGTTTACCGAACACACATCTGCTATTAAAATTCGTGGTAAAGCAGTTATTCAAACTAGCCATGGTGAAATTGAGGCAGATGGAAGGAAGTAAGAAGCTAACAGGAATCGAACAGTAAAGGTGGAATATCGCTAAAACTCTTTTTTAGCTAAACACGTGTTTCATAAGCAGGATATCCTGCTTTATTTTTTACTGTTTTACAATCCCTGTTCGCCTTATTACTAATTTTTCTTTATAAGCTATTTTTATAAAATACTTTCGTGTAATTGTATATCAGTTATTTGAAACTGTTTAATGAATATGTAACCTACTTTCAAGAAAAAGAGTTTGCTTAATATGGAAAAGTCTATTGATCAAAACAAAATACTACTTTAATACTCAAAACAGCTTTAAGCTATAGGGTGAAAACGGTTTAGCTTTAGAAAAAGCAAAAAAGAAATATATGTGTTATAATATATTTTGTTTTTAAGTTAATTACTACATAAGATAGATATAAACAGGGGAACAAGGGTGATTTAATGCAGGACATCATTTCGAAAATAACCAATTTTAAGAAGCTTATTATAGAGGAGCTTAACCATACATATTTAACAAAACATTTAAATTCTCCTGTAATAGATGAAGACAAGCTTCTTTTGTTATATACAATATTTGAAGAAATAGAAATTGGCGAGAGCGAAATTGAACAATATGCTTTAGCAACGATGCTTATCCAACTAGCCCTTGATACACATGATCAGGTTAAAACAAGATCAGTTAATCAATCAAATGAACTACTTGAAAATCAGTTAACAGTATTAGCTGGTGATTATTTTAGTGGTTTATATTATTCTTTTTTAGCCAGAATAGGTGAGATTGGACTTGTTCGATCTTTGGCAGAGGGTACAAAGGAAGTAAATGAACAAAAAATAAAACTCTACCAAGGTGACTTGAAAAAAATTGACGCAATACTGAATTGTATAGAGTTGATAGAAGCTACACTTCTCAAAAAGGTAACCAAGTACTTTCATTTATCAAAATGGGATACGTTTATTTCAAAGTTTCTTCTATTAAAGCGGTTAGTAAATGAACGAGAAGCTTATTATCAAGGTAACCAATCAATTGTCGTTAATCTTGTGAAAAATATTATTAACGTTCGACCTGAAGCTAATCATACGGTGTCAAAAAGCAATGATGGTGTGTTACTATCTCTTGATTTGCAGATTTCGAATTTAAAAGAGTATTTAGTTAATTTTTTGACACAAGAACCGTCAATAAATAAAGTGCTACAGGAAAGAGTTCAGGACTTAGTTGATACTAAAACAGAACAGTACACAACTTTTAAATACAAAGGGTAATTTATTCATCAATAGAGTAGTTTCCATGTTGCTGTTAAGGATATTAAATCAAGGTGTTTTTAGCCAACGTAATAAATAATCATTAGTAGAGTTCATTGAATATGGGTTGTAGAGGAAGGGTAAGAAATGGGACAATCAAAAGAGGAACGTGTACATCATGTGTTTGAAAGCATCTACAAGAATTATGATAAAATGAATTCAGTCATTAGTTTTCAACAGCATAAAGCATGGCGGAAGGATACGATGAAAAGGATGAATGTCCAAAAAGGACAGGCTGCCTTGGATGTTTGCTGTGGTACAGCTGATTGGACAATTGCGCTTGCGGACGCTGTTGGTTCAAGTGGTAAGGTGTGTGGCCTTGACTTCAGTAAAAATATGCTGAAGATAGGTGAAAAGAAGGTCAAAGATTTAAATTTGAAAAATGTTACCCTTGTTCATGGAAATGCAATGGAACTTCCTTTTGAGGATAATTCCTTTGATTTTGTAACAATTGGATTTGGGCTAAGAAATGTACCTGATTATAAACAGGTACTTAAAGAAATGCATCGAGTCGTAAAGCCGGGTGGAAAAGTTGTATGCTTAGAAACATCACAGCCAACATTATTCGGATTTAGACAAGTTTATTATTTCTATTTTAAATTTATAATGCCTCTTTTTGGGAAAATTTTTGCTAAAAGCTACAAGGAATATTCATGGCTTCAAGAATCAGCTAGAGACTTTCCGGGAATGAATGAACTAGCAGATCTCTTCAGAGAAGCTGGGCTTAAGGATGTTGAGGTCAAGCCCTATACAGGTGGAGTAGCAGCTATGCACTTAGGTTACAAGAAATAATAGAAGAGATATGAAGTTAAAGATCCTTCTTAAAGTTAGTTAAGGTGAAAAGTACATGAAACTAAAAATGATGTATTCTTTTTTAAATTCAGATATAAGTGTTATCGAAAAAGAGCTTGAAGCGACTGTTCAAGCTGATCATCCGATACTTAGGCAAGCAGGAGTTGATTTGCTTCAAGCGGGTGGAAAAAGGCTTCGCCCCGTATTCGTCTTATTAGCAGGGAAATATGGTGACTATGATATTCATACGATTAAGAACGTAGCAGTCGCTCTTGAGCTAATTCACATGGCCTCTTTAGTTCATGATGATGTCATTGACGATGCTGAGCTTCGTCGGGGAAAACCTACGATTAAAGCAAAGTATGATAACAGGATTGCCATGTATACAGGTGACTATCTGTTTGCTCGAGCTCTAGAATTAATGACCCAAATGCAAGATCCAAAAGCCCATAAAATTTTGTCACATACGATGGTTGAATTATGTATTGGTGAAATTGAGCAAATCAAGGATAAATATAACTATAATCAAAATCTCCGAAATTATTTAAGGAGAATTAAAAGAAAAACAGCTTTGTTGATAGCAGTTAGCTGCCAACTAGGTGCGATTGCGACAGACGTATCCGAGGAGATCCAAAGAAAGCTATTTTTATTTGGATATTATGTTGGTATGGCATTTCAGATTACAGATGATATTCTTGACTTTACCGCTACAGAGGAAGAATTGGGTAAACCAGCAGGAAGCGATTTATTACAAGGGAATATAACATTACCTGTTTTACTTGCAATGCAAGACAAAGAATTACGTGCAAAAATAATTAGTGTCACAAGTACAACCTCTGTAAAAGAAATTCAGCCTATTATTTCAGCAATCAATTCTTCGAATGCAATCAATCAGTCATTAGAATTAAGTGATTTATACCTCAGAAAAGCATATTCTATTTTAGAAGAACTTCCAAAAAACAAATCAACAAGCACTTTGAATGCTATTGCTAAATACATAGGTAAGAGGAAATTTTGATTATACAGTAGTTGACCAACTTAATTAATTAATGGTAATATTTTGGTTGGTTGGTCAATTTTTGCCAGTCGGATTCATACATAACTTTTATGGGGTGGAGAATGATGGAAAAGACTTTTTTAATGGTAAAACCAGATGGGGTACAGAGACAACTGATTGGGGAGATTATTTCTAGATTTGAAAGAAAGGGCTTTCAAATGGTGGGTGGTAAGCTTATGACTATCTCGGTTGATCTTGCAAAAGAACACTATGGTGAGCATAGCGAAAGACCATTTTTTAAAGACTTGGTGGGCTTTATTACATCAGGCCCTGTTTTTGCAATGATTTGGCAAGGGGAAAATGTTATTGCAACTTCAAGGAAAATGATGGGAGTAACAAATCCAAAGGATGCAGATCCAGGTACAATTCGAGGAGATTTTGGACTAACAGTAGGAAAAAATATTATTCATGGTTCTGATTCTCCAGAAAGTGCTGTTCGTGAAATTCAGCTATTTTTCACGGCAGAAGAACAACAAGAGTATTCGAAACTACTAAACGAATGGATTTATTAAATTAAAAAATCGATATTTAAATGAAAAAGTGCCGTGGTATGAAGTAAATGTATCAGGCACTTTGTTTTACTAAATCTGCATTCTTTTCTGAGAATGCTTTAAAAAAGAACAATTGAGATCAGGAGCAAATCATGGAAGAAGATTATATCGAATTTATAAAAAAGGTGAAAAGTAAAACTGGTATAGATTTATCTCTCTATAAAGAAGCTCAGATGAAAAGAAGGCTTTCTTCATTATATGAAAAAAGAGGTTTTACGAATTTTAAGGAATTTTACGCTGGAATAAATAGTGATCAAAAACTATTACTTGAGTTTTTAGATAGAATGACAATCAATGTTTCAGAATTCTATCGAAACGGAAAAAGGTGGGAAGTTATTGAGGAAAAGATTATCCCCAATCTATTAAAGCGTAATAGTACAATCAAGGTCTGGAGTGCGGCCTGTTCTACGGGAGAAGAACCTTATACGCTTTCTATGATCCTTTCTAAGTTTATGCCAATGAACAAAGTCTCGGTGCTTGCGACTGACATCGATGAGAATGCAATTGCTCGTGCGAAACTTGGTCTGTATCCAGAACGCTCCTTAAAAGAGGTTCCAGATTCGATGAAAAGGAAATTTTTCTCTATAGATGATCAACTCTACAGGATAAGTGATGACCTAAAAAGGACTGTTACCTTTAAAAAACATAATTTATTAGCAGATGCATTTGAAAGTAAATTTGATTTAATTGTTTGTAGAAACGTCCTTATTTACTTTACAGACGAGGCGAAAAATCAGCTTTATCATAAGTTTAGTAATTCCTTAAAGCAGGATGGAATTTTATTTGTTGGCAGTACGGAACAAATCTTTACTCCGAGTTTATATGGACTTGAAACTGAGGACACTTTCATCTATAGAAAAAAATAACTTTTTAAGCTCATCATCTAGGTGAGTTTTTTTATTTCACTTTTTATAAGTCTACCCAAAAGAAAAGCGGAAGGCGCTCGTTCATCGGCGACAGGCATAAGACAAGCCGGCTAGAAGGTTGTTCTTTAACCTTCTAGATGGATTGACTTATGACCCAGAGCCGATAGCGCCTGAAGCTAGACACTAAGCTAAGTATAATTTTTCATCCTCCATGGTGCTAATTTTAATTAGCATAGAAGTCTACCCTGAAAATATCTTAGTTAGAGGAGTTCCATGAGCTGCGATCCACTTGCTCTCCGCGGGGTGGTCCGTGAGCCTCCTCGTCGCTTCCCTGAGCTACTGCGGGGTCTCACGAGACCGCTAGATCCCGCAGGAGTCAGGTGGATCTCCGCTCATTCCACACTGAGGAGGAAACATTTTCATTCACCATGGTGCTAAATACTCATTTAGCATGGATGTCTCCCCTGAAAATACCTAGGTTGGCGAGTTCCATTCCCTTACTAATGCCCAAAGTCTAAGAAAGGGAGTGAACGGAGTTGTTTGATTCCATTTCTCATGCCCAAAGCGCAACAAAGGGAATGAAAAGAGTTGTTTGATTCCCTTTCTCATGCCCAGAGCCCAACAAAGGGAATGAAAAGCGTTGTTTCATCCCCTTTCTCATGACCAAAGCCCAACAAAGGGAATGAAAAGAGTTGTTTGATTCCCTTTCTCATGCCCGAAGCCCAACAAAGGGAATGAAAAGAGTTGTTTGATTCCCTTTCTCATGCCCAAAGCCCAACAAAGGGAATGAAAAGCATTGTTTGATTCCCTTTCTCATGCCCAAAGCCCAACAAAGGGAATGAAAAGCATTGTTTGATTCCCTTTCTCATGCCCAGAGCCTATGAAAGGGAATGAATGATATTCGAGACCGAAAGATCAGTAGTTGTCTAGTTGCTCTCCCCTCCACACTGAGTGAACAAAACATTTTCATTCTCCATAGTGCGAATATTAAATTTGCACGGGTGTCTACCCTGAAAATAACTTTGGTTGTGGAGTTCCATGAGCTGCGATCCACTTGCTTTCCGCGGGGTGGTCCGTGAGCCTCCTCGTCGCTTCCCTGAGCTCCTGCGGGGTCTCACGAGACCGCTAGATCCCGCAGGAGTCAGGTGGATCTCCGCTCATTCCACACTGAGGAGGAAACATTTTCATTCACCATGGTGCTAAATACTCATTTAGCATGGATGTCTCCCCTGAAAATAACCAAGGTAAGTGAGTTGCATTCGCTGTGTACCAATCGCTTTCCACGGGGCGGTTCGTGAGCCGCCTCGTCACTTTTGGCTCCTGCGGAGTCTCACGCTGACCGCATATCTCGCCGGAGTCGAGTGGCTCTCCGCTCATTCTACACTGAAGAGTAAACATTTTCATTCTCCATGTACAAATGGTCGTTTTCATAAGGAAAAATACCCCTAGGTTTATGAAGTACTAATTTTCTTTCCTCTATATTCAGTTTCAATAGGATTTCAATTAAGAGATTATTAATATAAAATAAATAGCAAAATAAAATAGAATGTGAAAGAATAATTGATTAATTTCGGAAGAATTTATCAGTTTTTTCAAAAATATTCTACTCGTATACACATTTGTGTGATATATTGATACATAATTGCTTTAAAGTCATGAAGGGGGATATAAAATGAGGTACTTAACCGCAGGAGAATCACATGGTCCACAATTAACAACGATACTAGAAGGAGTACCGGCTGGACTTAGTATAACACATGATGATATAGATATAGAGCTTGCACGTCGCCAGAAAGGACATGGTCGTGGAAGAAGAATGCAAATAGAAAAAGACCAAGTCCAAATTTTAAGCGGTGTAAGACATGGTAAATCATTAGGCTCGCCAATTGCACTTGTTGTCGAAAATAGAGACTGGACTCATTGGACGAAAATTATGGGTGCTGAGCCATTAGAAGATGGTACAGAAGACGAAGTGAAACGGAAAATCTCACGCCCGCGTCCAGGTCATGCTGATCTGAATGGTGCGATAAAATATGGTCATAGAGACATGCGAAATGTATTAGAGAGATCATCCGCTCGAGAAACAACGGTCCGAGTTGCTGCTGGAGCTGTTGCAAAAAAGTTATTAGCAGAATTAGGGATTAAAGTAGCAGGTCATGTAATTGAAATAGGTGGGATCAAGGCTAAGCAGATTCCTTACAAAGAATTAACAGAACTACAAGAAGTAACCGAGGCTTCGCCTGTTCGTACTTTCGATAAAAAAGTGGAGCAACAAATGATGGATGCAATTGATGAGGCGAAGAAAAACGGAGATTCTATTGGTGGGATTGTGGAAGTAATCGTAGAAGGTATGCCTGCTGGTGTCGGAAGTTATGTCCATTATGATCGAAAACTTGATGCTAAACTTGCTGCAGCTGTCATGAGTATTAATGCATTTAAGGGAGTAGAATTTGGGATTGGGTTTAAAGCTGCAGAAATACCAGGTAGTAAGGTTCATGATGAGATTATTTGGGATGAGGAAAATGGATATACAAGAAGGACTAATAATTTAGGTGGATTAGAAGGTGGTATGACTACTGGAATGCCAATCGTAGTAAGAGGGGTTATGAAGCCTATTCCAACATTATATAAACCTTTAAATAGTGTAGATATAGAGACAAAGGAAGTATTTGCAGCTAGTATCGAAAGATCAGATAGCTGTGCTGTTCCTGCTGCAAGTGTAGTTGCAGAAGCGGTAATTGCTTGGGAGATTGCATCGGCAATCGTTGAGCAGTTTGGGCAGGACCGAATGGATTTACTATTGAAAAATTTGAATGACAGTCGTGAGCATGCGAGGGGATTCTAAATGGAAGAACTTCAAATTAAGACCAATTCAAAGCAATATCCCTTACTAATTGGATCTAATATTCTTACTGAACTTCCTAGTTTATTAAAGAAAATGAAGGGTAAAATTTCTAAAATAATGATAATTACTGATGATACCATCAGTAATTATCATTTGCAGTCTGTACTTGAAATTTTGGAACCTGTCTATAAGTTAACATCCTTTATTATACCAAGCGGAGAAAAAGCAAAATCATTTGACTACTTCTATCAATGTCATACACATGCATTAAAAGAGAAATTGGACCGATCGTCATTTGTGATTGCGCTAGGCGGAGGTGTTGTAGGAGATTTAGCAGGATTTGTAGCTGCTACATATATGAGAGGTATTCCTTTTGTGCAAATTCCAACCACTCTTTTAGCGCATGACAGTGCAGTTGGTGGTAAGGTTGCTATCAACCACGAACTTGGTAAAAATATGATTGGTGTCTTCTATCAACCTGAAGCGGTTGTTTATGATGTATCTTTGTTAAAAACACTACCTGAAGCGGAAATGCGATCTGGTTTTGCTGAGGTTATAAAGCATGCTCTTATTAAGGATGTGGATTTATATCATTGGCTCCAAAAAAATATCTTATCTATGTCGGATTTGCAGGAAAAGAAGTTAGAGCATGTTATTTTGCAAGGAATTAAAGTGAAAGCTGAAGTAGTTGCGGAAGATGAGTTTGAAACTGGTATTCGTGCCATCTTAAATTTCGGTCACACTTTAGGTCATGCAATTGAGGCGGAATTAGGATATGGTAAGATTTCTCATGGTGATGCTGTGGCAGTTGGGATGCTATTTGCAATTCGTTTGAGTGAAAGACATTATAATGTTGATCTTTTTCAATCATCTTTTATCACTTGGTTTGAAAGCTATGGTTATCCAACTAACGTATTGAAAGAGCTAAATCCAGATTTATTAATTGAACGAATGAAGCGAGATAAAAAATCTGTAGAAGATAAAATTCGAATGGTTTTGATGCGAGAAATAGGCTCTGTTGAAGTGGTTGAGGTTGAAGAATCATTAATAAGATTGTTGCTAGAGGAGGCTTGTCATGGTTAGGGGAATAAGAGGAGCTACAACAGTTAGTGACAATAATGCTGAAGAGATGATTACAGCTACATATGAACTACTAGAAAAAATGATATACGATAACAAAATTAGTGCTTCTAATGTTGCACAAGTTTTGATATCTGTAACAAAAGATATCGATGCTGTATTTCCGGCAGCTGCCCTTCGGAAATTTGAGGATTGGTCATATGTTCCAGTAATGTGTATGCAAGAAATACCTGTTCCAGGTTCGCTTGAGAAGTGTATTCGTGTGATGATGACAGTTAATACAGATACAGATCAAGACCAAATTGAACACATTTATTTAAAGAATGCTACAGTATTACGCCCAGATCTAAATATAAAATAATTATAAGTTTCTGATTATTATTGACAAATTTAGTGGAAATATAATACCATACAAGTAGTTAAGAGTAAGTTTAGAGTTTAGAAGAGTTTAAATTAAGAGTAGAGCTTAGGGTAGTCAAAGTATAGGTGCAAATATTAAGAGTATTGATATTGTATTATACTTTGTAGAGAATGAGTGAGTTTAGCTGAGGCGAGTTTAGAATAAAAAAACAACTCCTACCCAAAGACAAGTGTTTGTCTTTGGGTTTTTATTATATAAGTTGCAAAGTCTTTATAAAGCTTTTTTTAGGATAGCTCAATGTTTAATTTTGATTTATCTTTTAGTATAGGCTTATAAAGAATAATTGCATTTGTATAAACACCTCCTAAATCCTCATTCCCCATAGCTAATATGGAGGAGTGATTACATGAAAAACACCGATATTACCTCATTTTTATCAGATTCTATCAATTATAAAACCATTCCAGTTATTAAAAGATTTATTGTAGACACGTTGACCCCTATTCAAATTTTTCAAAATGTTGAACAGGAAGCCTCTTTTTTACTAGAAAGTAAGGATGAAGAATCTTCATGGTCGAGATATTCCTTTATCGGATTAAAACCTTTCCTGTTTATCCATGAGAATAACGGGATCTATACAGTGAAAAATGAAAATCAACAACAACTAGCAAGACGCACTACGTTAAAGGAAGCATTTTCTTGGGTAGAGCAAACGTTAGCGATTAAAAAAGTAGATATGGATATCCCTTTTAGTGGTGGTGCAGTTGGTTATTTAGGATATGACTCGATTTCAACCTTTGAAAAGGTGGAGGAAAATCCAAATAAGGACATAAATGTTAAGTCACAGCAATTTTTCTTTTGTGAAACAATTATTGCATATGACCATCATGAACGGGAAGTTATCTTTATCCATCAAGTTAGGTTAAACGGTAATGAGAATGAAAAAAGTAAAAAAGCGATACTAGAGCATGCATATTCAAAAATCAATATGTATATATCAAAAATCATGCAGCCGAATACTGAGCCAGAGTTAATGTTAGAAAATGAGAACACTTATGATGTTTCTTTTGACAAAGTAAAGTCGAATTATAAAAAAGAGAAATTTATAGAAGATGTTAAAAAAATTAAAGAATATATTGCGGCAGGAGATGTTTTTCAAGCTGTCTTATCACAACGGTTTGAAGTCCCGGTTAATGTAAAGGGGTTTCAGTTATACCGGGTTTTAAGAACAGTAAATCCATCACCATATTTATTTTATATAAAGATAGACGATTTAGAAATAATCGGTAGTTCACCTGAGAGATTAATTAAGATTGACAACAGTCATCTTGAGATCCATCCGATTGCTGGTACGAGAAGACGTGGAAGAACAAAGGAAGAGGACCTCGAACTTGAAGTTGAGTTAAAGAATGATGAGAAAGAGCAAGCAGAGCATTATATGCTTGTTGACCTTGCAAGAAATGATATTGGTAGAGTCGCAAAATATGGAAGTGTTAAAACACCTGTATTAATGGAGTTAGGTCGATTTTCTCATGTTATGCATCTGATTTCTAAGGTAACAGGTGAGCTGGATGAAAAAGTGGATCCAATTGATGCGTTAATTGCAGCTTTCCCTGCTGGTACTGTTTCAGGAGCACCAAAAATCAGAGCTATGCAAATTTTAAATGAATTAGAGCCTACATCACGGAATCTTTATGCTGGAACAGTGGCTTATATCGGGTTTGATGGCAATATTGATTCTTGTATTACGATTAGAACCATTATCTTAAAAGATGGAGTAGCATACGTACAGGCAGGTGCAGGTGTGGTTGCAGATTCTATCCCTGAATTAGAATGGAAAGAAACAAGAAATAAGGCAAGTGCTTTGATAAAGACAATAGAAATTGCAACAAAAACATTTAGTGAAGAGGAGGATCTTTATGTTTAAAGAACTCTTAAAACAATGTGTTGAAGGAAAAGTATTAACAGAACAGCAAGCTTATGAAATGATGAATGAAATCATGATCGGAAATGCTAGCGAAAGCCAAATCGCAAGTTTATTATCGATTTTACGTCTTCGTGGAGAAACTGTTGAGGAAATGACAGGGTTTGCGAGAGCAATGAGAGCACATATGACACCTCTTGAGTATGATGACGATATTATTGACACATGTGGTACAGGCGGAGATGGGTCGTCAACGTTTAATATCTCAACAGCATCAGCTATTGTGGTATCATCTTTGGGGGTAAAAGTTGCAAAACATGGGAATCGTGCTGTTTCTTCAAAGAGTGGGAGTGCTGACGTTCTTGAGAAACTAGGAATCGAGACACAAGCTGACCAAGCACAGGCGATTTCAGCTTTAAATGAAAAAGGAATGAGCTTTCTGTTTGCACCAATCTATCATTCTGCGATGAAGCATGCGGTGATACCACGAAAAGAAATCGGGTTTCGAACTGTTTTTAATCTATTAGGGCCATTATCTAATCCTGCTCGCTGTAAGAAACAAGTAATTGGAGTATATTCAACTGAGTATGCCGAAAAGATGGCCTACACTTTAAAGAATCTTGGTTCTGAGCATGTGCTACTTGTAACAGGGAGAGATGGACTTGATGAATGTACAATCACAGCTGAAACTGATGTTGTCGAATTAAAGAATGGTGAAATTACTAGATATGTAATAAAACCTGAAAATGTAGGTCTTTCAAGAGGACGCAAAGAGGATATTATAGCAAGTTCAGTTGAAGAAAGTGCTTCCATTATTCATCAAATTTTTATGAATACAGCAAACGAAAGTGCCTTAAACATTGTCCTCTTAAATTCAGCAACTGCATTATATGTTTCTGGCAAAGTAGCGAACATTGAAGAAGGTGTAAATATAGCTAGAACTGCTATAAAAGATGGTACTGTAAAAGATCATTATATAAAGCTTCAGACACGAAAGGTTGAAGGATATGCTTACTAAAATCATTGAACAAAAGAGGTATGAGGTTGAATCTCTTATTTTACCTGAAGTGAATATGGTAACAAGAAGATCGTTGTACCAAGCCCTTACCGATTCAAACAGAAGGCCTGCACTTATTGCAGAAATAAAGAAAGCATCTCCATCAAAGGGGCTCATTAGAAAAGAATTCGACCCAATCGAAATTGCTCTTGAGTATAAAAAGGCTAGAGTTGATGCAATTTCTGTATTAACTGATGAAGAGTTTTTCAAAGGAGCCATACAATATTTAATCGATGTGAAGGACCAGGTTGAAGTACCCATCTTAAGAAAAGATTTTATCATAGATGCTAAACAAATAGAGCAAAGCTATAGGATAGGTGCTGATGCCATATTGTTGATTGGTGAAGTGCTTGAGCCAATACAGTTACATGAATATTATCAAGAAGCCTATGAAAAAGGTCTTGAGTGTCTAGTTGAAGTTCATTCACTTGAGACTCTTGAGGGGATATTAGGCATTTTCACTCCTAAAATACTGGGTGTTAATAACCGTAATCTCAAAACTTTTGAAACTAGCCTTTCACAAACAGAAGAATTAGTAAGACTCATACCAAAGGAAAGTCTGCTTGTTAGTGAAAGTGGTATTCACTCACCAGAAGATATAAACCTTGTTCGTGAATATGGGGCAGATGCTGTATTAATTGGAGAAGCTTTCATGCGTTTCCAATACCCGAGTGAAGGTATTTCCAAATTATATGGAGAAAAAATATGAATTCTATTGGAATAAAATATTGTGGTAACAAATCGCTAGATGATTTAAAAATTACATCGGAGAGCAATGCAAATTATCTCGGATTTATTTTTGCGAATGGTAAACGGAAAATTAGCCCTAGCGATTTGGAAGCATGGTTAAAAGATGTGAATGTTGCATCTAAGACACTAGTAGGAGTCTTTGTTAATGGAACGATAGAGGAAATAGCTAATGTTTTATCTTTTGTGCCCTTATCAATCATCCAATGTCATGGTTCGGAATCAGTGCAAGAAGTAGTTGAACTTAAGGTTGCATTTAATAAAAAGGTATGGAAGGTCATTCACCATAAAGAAGATGCTATTAACTTAATGAAAGAATTTGATGGGATAGCTGACGGATATGTGATTGACAGCAAAGTAGGGAAGCAATGGGGAGGAAGTGGCATTGCCTTTGATTGGAGCTTTATTCCTCAATATGTTAACGAAGCTAGACGTCAGCAAGTCCCGTGCTTCATAGCTGGTGGGATTAACAAAGACAATATTCGGCAGTTATTATCTTACGACATAGACGGGATCGATGTTTCTAGTGGCATTGAATTAGAAAATGTAAAAAATAAAGAAATCATTACTATAATAGAAGAGCAGGTGAAGCAGAAATGATAAAAGTACCAGATATTAATGGGAGATTTGGTGAGTTTGGTGGTAAGTTTGTTCCTGAAACCCTTATGCAACCATTAGAGGAGATCGAATTAGCATTAAAAGAAGCTTTAGAGGACCCTGATTTTCGCAATGAATATTTCGATAATTTAAGAGAGTATTCAGGAAGACCAACTGCGTTAACATATGCAAAAAATGTAACTCAAAGATTAGGTGGAGCGAAAATTTATCTAAAACGTGAAGATCTTAACCATACAGGTGCACACAAAATTAATAATGCAATTGGTCAAGCATTACTGGCAAAAAGAATGGGCAAGAAAAAAATCATTGCTGAAACAGGTGCAGGTCAGCACGGTGTGGCATCTGCAACAGTTGCAGCAAGATTTGGAATGGAATGTAAGGTGTTCATGGGGGAAGAAGATATTGCACGCCAGAAACTAAATGTATTTAGAATGCAACTCCTCGGTGCAGAGGTCATTCCTGTATCCAGTGGGAATAAAACATTAAAAGATGCAACAAATGAGGCTATTCGTTACTGGGTTTCAAACTGTACAGACCATTTTTATATTATCGGTTCTGTTGTTGGACCACATCCATATCCTAAGATGGTTCGTGATTTTCAGCGAGTGATTGGTGATGAAGCTAGGGAACAGTTTTTAGAAAGAGAGGGAAAGCTACCGACGAAGATTGTGGCATGCGTAGGTGGTGGAAGTAACTCAATCGGAATGTTTTACCCATTTCTTGAAGATTCAGTTGAGATGATTGGAGTAGAAGCTGCTGGAAAAGGGGTTAACACAGATCTCCATGCAGCAACAATTACTAAAGGAACAAAAGGAATTATTCATGGCTCACTTACGTACTTATTACAAGATGAATATGGACAAATAACTGAGCCATATTCCATTTCCGCAGGTCTTGATTACCCTGGGGTTGGGCCAGAACATGCGTATTTAGCAGATACAGGTAGGGTAAAGTATGAAAGTGTTACTGATGCCGAAGCTCTTGATGCTCTTCAGCTTTTAACCCGTGAGGAAGGGATTATACCTGCAATAGAATCTGCCCATGCCCTTGCTAAGGCCTTTGAAAAAGCTGCTGAAATGAAACCAGATGAGACCTTATTGGTTTGTTTATCCGGACGAGGAGATAAAGATGTGCATTCTATTATGGAGGTCTTAGAAGGGGGAGTTGAGGCATGAGCTTAACATTTAACGATCGATTACCGGACGTAGATAAATTATTTATTCCTTTTATTGTAGCCGGTGATCCACATCCTGATGTAACTATTGAATTAGCACTTACATTGCAAGAAGCAGGTGCAGCTATTATTGAGCTAGGAATTCCATATTCAGATCCTTTAGCAGATGGACCAACGATACAAAGTGCTTCTTTAAGAGCTTTGAAAAATAACATGACACTAGAAAAGGCTATGGAATTAGTCGGAACAATGAGAAAAAAAGGTCTAAAAATTCCTGTTGTAGTCTTTACCTATTACAATCCTGTGCTACAATTAGGAGAGAATCGCTTTTTTACGTTAGCGAATAAAAATGGCATTGATGGACTATTGATACCGGACTTACCTTATGAAGAAAGTGAGAATTTGCGTGAGCGATGTGAGTCTGAAAATGTAAAGTTTATCTCATTAGTGGCTCCTACCTCTTCAAAACGTATTGAAAAAATTGCTTCTAGTGCTCAAGGCTTTCTATATTGTGTATCTTCTTTAGGAGTAACTGGAGTTCGTGATTCATTAAATGAAGACGTCCTTGGTTTCTTAAGTGAAGTGAAACAATATAGTAAAATTCCAGTTGCTGTTGGATTTGGAATCTCCAATTCTTCACATGTAAAGCTCTTACAAGATCATTGTGATGGCATAGTGATAGGAAGTGCTCTTGTAAAGAAAATTGAAGAGTTAAATGGATCCCTGGTCGATCCGTCAACACGAGAAGCTTCATTAAAGGAATTCAAGGAATACGTAGAATCTATTATATCGCCAATTAAACCTTGTGAGGTGTAAGATAAAGGAATGGAAATTAAAGCTCAATTATTAGACTTGAAACCATATCAACCAGGAAAACCAATTGAAGAAGTAAAAAGAGAATTTGGTTTAGAAAAAATCACAAAACTAGCATCAAACGAGAATCCATTTGGATGTTCAGAAAAGGTTAAGGAAGCAATCACAGCCAATCTTGATTCACTTGCTTTATATCCTGATGGATATTCAACAGAATTAAGGCAAAAACTAGCTACCCATTTAAACGTAGAAGGTTCGCAGTTGATTTTTGGTAATGGTTCTGATGAAGTCATCCAAATAATTTGTAGAGCATTACTAGCACCTGGAAAAAATACAGTAATGCCAGCACCATCTTTCCCACAATATAAGCATAATGCTGTGATTGAGGGAGCGGAAGTTCGAGAAATAGAGCTTATTGACGGAAACCATAACTTAACAGGTATGTTAGAAGCAGTGGATGAGAATACACAAATAGTTTGGATTTGTAGCCCTAATAATCCTACCGGTACATACGTAAATGAAGAAAGTTTATTTTCATTTGTAAGTAAGGTACCAAAGCATGTCCTAATTGTCATTGATGAGGCTTATTATGAGTATGTTGATGCGAGTGATTTTCCTGAAACCATTAACTTACTGAAAGATTATGACAATGTTATGATTCTAAGAACTTTTTCAAAGGCATATGGTCTTGCTTCATTACGTATTGGATATGGAATTGGACCAAGTGCTTTAATCAACAAGATTGAACCAGCCAGAGAACCTTTCAATACGACAAGACTTGCTCAATTTGCGGCAACAGCAGCTCTTGATGATCAACAGTTTATTAAAGAGTGTGTTGAGAAAAATAATAAAGGGTTACAGCAATTTTATACGTTCTGTGAAGAACACCAGTTGTCTTATTATAAATCTCAAGGGAATTTTATTTTAATTGATTTTAATCAACAGGGTGACACTGTTTTTCAATACTTATTACAGAGAGGATTCATTGTTAGATCTGGAAATGCATTAGGTTTCCCGACTTGCGTTAGAATTACGGTAGGTACTAAGGAACAAAATCAAGAAATTATTAGCCTTTTAACTGAAATGTTAGAAACGAAAAATGTAAGTATTTAACCTTAGAAGGCGAGGGTGGGAGAGAAATAAGCTCTTCTATTCTCGTTTTTTCTTTAGATTCTGAATATTTAAACAGTTAAAAGAGTTTTTACCAGATGTTAGTGTATTGGGGTGGACGAGTTGAAAGGAAATGTCCTTATTATTGGATTAGGATTAATAGGAGGATCAATAGCATTAGCGATTAAGAAGGAACATCCCAATTGTTATATTTATGGGTATGATATCCAAGACGATCAACGAAAACTTGCGAAAACTTTACATGTAATTGATGAGATTGCAGTAGACTTAAGCGAAATTATATCTCTTTGTGACTTTATCTTTATTGCAGTTCCTGTAAAACAAACAGAGCTTATTATTGATGAACTTGCCAAATTAAACTTAAAAGATTCGGCTATAGTAACAGATGTTGGAAGCACAAAAGAAAAAATTGTCATCAAAGCTGACCAACTTCGTGAAAAGGGGATATCATTTATTGGTGGACATCCTATGGCAGGTTCTCATAAAAGCGGGGTAACGGCTGCGAAGGCACATTTGTTCGAAAATGCATTTTATATCTTAACACCTCACGACAAGCAGTCTCAGAAGGAGATTGCACAGCTTCGTTATTTATTAAATGGAACAAAAGCAAATTTTATTATACTATCACCGGGGGAACATGATCGAATTGCAGGGGTCATTAGTCATTTTCCGCATATTATTGCAGCAGGGCTGGTTCATCAAGCAAAAAACTACAGTAATGAGCATGATTTAGTGAGTAGGTTAGCTGCTGGAGGATTCAGAGATATCACAAGAATTGCTTCAAGTAATCCAGTGATGTGGCGAGATATTCTTCTCCATAACAAGGAACCTTTATTAGACTTGTTTGATGGATGGATTTCAGAAATGGAAAAGGTTAGAAGCTTTATTGATGCTGATTGCGGCGATCGCATATTTGAATATTTTTCAAGTGCAAAAGATTTTCGCGACGAGCTTCCCACGAGAACAAAAGGTGCGATACCATCATTTTATGATTTATTTGTTGATGTTCCAGATTACCCTGGTATCATCTCAGAGATAACAGGATATCTTGCAGAAGAAAGAATTAGCATCACAAATATACGAATAATCGAAACAAGAGAAGAAATTTATGGAGTATTGAGATTAAGTTTTCAAAATGAAGAAGATCGTGAGAAGGCAAGAGAATGTATTGAGTCAAACACAAACTATGAGACGTTCTATGGGTAGATGTCCAAGGTATCTATCAAACTGTACCATGAATGTTTGATCTCATCTGTAATGAGCGGAAGTTCACTCCATTCTGAGGGGTGTGCGGCCGCGTGTGACCCGTAGGAGTACAAAGAGATAAGAGGACGGTTCATGAACTGAGGAAAAGCCATGGAATTCGGCAGTAGGTTGTTTTTAGGTGATCTGACTACATAAATATCAATTATATTTTTTCCATTAAATATTAAATCTGTGAGGTGTTTTAAATGACAAAAAGCACAAAGTTACCTCAAAAGGTAAAAGGTTTATCTGGTAGTATTGTTATTCCAGGTGATAAATCTATTTCCCACCGCGGAGTGATGTTTGGCAGTCTTGCCAACGGAACAACAGAAATTAAAAATTTCTTAACAGGTGAGGATTGTTTGAGTACAATCGATTGTTTTAGAAAGATGGGCGTTGATATCACGGTTACTGATGATGTTGTTGTTGTTCAGGGAAAAGGAATGGATGGGTTAGTTGAACCTTCAAAAATTCTTGATGTTGGTAACTCAGGAACAACAACCAGGTTAATGTTAGGAATATTAGCAGGCAGTTCATTCCACTCATGCATCATTGGTGATGACTCTATTGCTAAACGACCAATGAATCGAGTAACTGCACCACTAAGAATGATGGGAGCCGAAATTGATGGTAGAAAAGAAGGTGGATTTACACCACTGGCAGTAAGAGGAACTAAGTTACAGGCTATAGATTATGTATCACCTGTAGCAAGTGCACAGGTGAAGTCTGCAGTTCTTCTTGCAGGACTAAATGCTAATGGTACTACCTCTGTAACAGAGCCAGCTAAATCAAGGGACCATACAGAAAGAATGTTACGTGCATTCGGATGTGAAGTTGAAGAATCTGGTTTAAGAGTTTCTATTAAAGGTGGCCAAACTTTGTCGGCTACTAAAATTGTTGTTCCTGGAGATATCTCTTCCGCTGCATTTTTCCTAGTTGCTGGCGCAATTACACCAAACAGTTCAATAACATTAAAAGATGTAGGTATGAATCCAACAAGGACAGGGATCATCGATATTCTTACAGGGATGGGAGCCGACCTTATAGTGGAAAACGAACGGACTGTTAACTTTGAGCCAGTGGCTGACTTAACCATTTCCACTTCCGATTTAAAAGGGATAGAAATAAGTGGTGAAATTATTCCAAGATTAATTGATGAAATCCCTGTCATTGCATTATTAGCGTCACAAGCATCTGGTCAAACCGTCATTAAAGATGCGAGTGAGTTAAAAGTAAAGGAAACGAACCGAATTGATACTGTCGTAAATGAACTATCAAAGCTGGGTGTTAATATTCAATCAACAGATGATGGAATGGTCATAACTGGATCTGCTACACCTTTATCAGGTGGACAAGTTAGTAGTTATGGAGATCATAGAATTGGAATGATGCTTGCGGTTGCTTCATTAATAGCCGACGGAGATCTCACTCTTGATGATCCAGATGCTATTGCAGTATCTTACCCGACCTTCTTTGAACACCTTAAAGAACTAAGTCTATAGAAACAAGCAGTGCTAAGACTAACTCATGAATATCATGTGGTTAGTCTTTTTTGTTGTTTCGTTACCCATTAATGAAATAATCATCATACAACTCAAATTTTTTGCATAGCTTGTCTTAAGATACCAATTCTTTAAAAGTATATTGCACAAGCCATATAGCAAGAATGGAGGAAGGCATATGACTTATCTTATAGAACAGGCGAACGTCCTTAAAGAAAATAAAATAGAAAAATGCTCTATTGTTGTAAAAGGTACGAATATTGACTATATTAGTAGTAGTAATAAACGTTTTACGTTTATGAAAATGAATCTTTCAAACTATTTATTAACACCTGGTCATGTCATGATGAATTATACCTTTACAGAGACAACCCCATTTAAGGAGTTTAAAGCAGTTCTTCAAAAAGACTATGTAGATAAAGGTTGTACTACTTTAATCTCCATTTGTGATGTTAAAAAAGAGTATGAGCTTTTTGATAAAATTAATAGAAAAAAAAACACCTTGATAAATAGTCCCATTGATTTTTATATCGGTATTAAAATCCCCTTGAAATTACTTACACCTTCATTTATAAGAGCATGTAAGCGTGTGAAAATCCCTATAGTGATTGTTGAGATTGACGATGTGAGCGATTTACAACAAGTTCCTTGGGGATGGATCAAAGAAGCATTCTATCCTTATTTTTTCCCGTTAATCCCGAAGTGGAATATCAAAGAGAAATCTTTTTTTAACGCTAATAACCACATCGGACTGTGGGATGAAATTATGGCGGAACACGGTATTGCCTCAATTAATGCATGTCCAGAGGAAGGTGTGCCGTTATCATTGGATCTTCTTAAGAAGATGGGGGTTTATCCTGATAAAGGTGATATTCGGATTAGAGGTGCAATGGATTACAATTTGTATAATATAGACGATTTAAGCTATTCTTTGGAACAAAAGCCTTCATTTGATTTTCAAACTTTTAGACCAATCATAACCATGCATAAAGGGAAATTTCTGAAGGTTGATCATCAGACATTTTTCTCACCAGGATTTGGAAAAGAGTGTAAGGTGAAATTGCCAGGATACTTTGTGTCGAGTAAATAGAAGGAGCACGCTAAGATGTTTAAATTAGAAGAAGCAATTCAATTAGTTGAAAATGGAGAAGCTGAAAAAGGCCTAAAATATATTAATGAAATGAAAAGCCAATGTTCAGATGATGAGAAATATGAAATTGCAATAACCTTTTTTAAATGGGGATTAGTAAATGAAGCCAAAGATCTTGTGGAAGAACTTTTATTTATGTATCCAGATGAAGGTGAACTGCTAGTCTTAATGGCTGAAATTCTAATTGATTTAGACAATGAAGAAGAAGCGATTGGTTTTTTAGAAGATATCTCGAAAAATGACCCAGCATATGTAGAGGCTCTTCTTTTACAAGCTGATTTGTATCAGATCCAAGGTTTGCATGAGGTGAGTGAGCAAAAACTCTTGACTGCTAAAAGACAGATGCCCAATGAAGATATAATTGACTTTGCTCTTGCTGAACTTTATTTGAGCCAAGCTGAGTATAAAAAGTGTATTCCTTACTATAAGTCAATCATTGCAGGTAATGAAAACATTGCAGGTGTTAACCTATATTCAAGATTAGCTGAAGCATTAAGTACTGTTGGTGAATTTGAGGAGTCTCTGCCGTATTTTGAAAAAGCAATAGAAAAAACTGAGGAAATCAATACACTATTTAACTACGGATTTACTTCTTTACAAGCAGGATATCATATTACTGCGATTGAGGTATTCATAAGGCTTAAAGAATTAGATCCAGAATATAGTTCCCTATACTTACATTTAGCGAAAGCGTATGAACAAGAGGAAATGATTTCAGAAAGCTATGAAGCTGCACAAGAAGGCTTAAAGATTGATAATCTTAATAAAGAATTATATTTTCTAGCCGGAAAATTAGCGATGAAGCTCGGGGATATAAGTTCGGTAGAAAATCATCTTAGACAGGCAATTGCGATTGACCCAGGATACATTGAGGCTACAACTACTTTGACAAGCTTTTTGAGACATGAACAAAGATATGAAGATATTGTTGAGTGCCTTCAGGAGGTTATGAGCTATGGCGAAAATGATCCACAGTTCGAATGGGACTTGGCCTATGCAAAAAATCAACTTGAAGAATATTCTCATGCATTAAACCATTATCGTCTTGCATATACTTCTTTTAAGGATGACAGAGACTTTTTAGAGGAATATGGTTACTTTCTTTTAGAAGATGGAAAACGGGCAGAAGCAGTTGATATTTTTAAATCACTATTGCTAATTGAACCAGATAATCTTGAAATAGAAGAGCTGATTTTAGGCTTGGAGTAGTAGTAAATTTTCTAGGGGTTTGCAGGAGTTCAAAGTGGGTTTGTCGAATAAATAAAGTGCTTACAAAAACTTATTACACATTTGCAGAGGAGGGAAGCATGCGATGACTACCCCTGTATCTGTCAACGAGAAGAAAGATTTCATTCGCTGGTTTCTTAATAACTACCAATTAAAGAGAAGAGAATGTGTTTGGATTTTGAATTACTTAATGAGTCACGACCAATTAATGAAAAACGTTCATTTTGTAGAACAAGCGCAGTATTGTCCAAGAGGAATAATTATGTCAACACATTGTGTAGATGATGTACCGTTCAGGTTTTATAAAGAAAATGTGATGACAACTGATGCTGAAAAGTCCTTCCATGACATTAGGCTAAATAGGGATGAAGATATTTATATCCAATTAAATTTTCGCTCTTCTTTTCACACTCCACAATATGTAGCAGTTCTTGAAGAGAATCCTTATATGCCAAAGCACTTGCAAGTGAACGAAAAAGACACATTGCTAGCCGAAAGATTTTTAGAGGAATCAATTCATATTTACCAGAAAGAAAAATTACTAAAGAAAATTGATGAAGCCCTTGATCAACAAGACTCAACTGAGTTCCAAAGACTTACAGAGCAACTTAAAAAATTATCAAGAACAAATTGTCATTAAAAAAAATACAAGAAGATGCTGCTGACAAAAGAAAGAAATTTTGTCAGCTTTTTTTGTGGATTATTTTCACAATCAATCTCCTTTTATATAGAAGGAACGAATAAAGTGGACAGTTCCCGACCTTATTTATTGATTCATGGCTATTAACTCACAACATGGAGGATGAAAATGTTGTTCACTTAGTGTGGAATGAGCGGAGAGCCACCTGACTCCTGCGGGATCTAGCGATCTTCGTGAAACCCCACAGGAGGCTCAAAAGACGACGAGGAACTCACGTACTCCCCCGCGGAAAGCAGGTGGATCGCAGCGAATGGAACTCTGCTAACTAAGTTATTATCATCTGAGACATCCATGCTAATTAAAATTAGCACCATGGAGAATGAAAAATTATACTTAGCTTAGTGTCTAGCTTCAGGCGCTATCTGCTCTCAGGTCTAAGTCAAGCCGGCAAGAAGGTTAAAAAGCAACCTTCTTGCCGGCTCGTCTTATGCCTGTCGCCGATGAACGAGCGCCTTCCGCATTTCTTTTTTTAGGGTAGATTTTTAATTTAATAATTCTTCCGACTTTCCGTTACTGATTGTAGAATTGCTGTAACTAAAGATAGTATGTTATCTTTGATTTAGCTAAAAACGAAGGGAAGATTTATTTTGAAATGGACTACTAACGATATCAATTTGTATTTACAATCAAAAGAATATGTAGACACAGCCGTAATTCCATTAATACCTGTCTCATGGTCTAGCAATGTAAAAAAAACAATTGAAATAGGAGAGTTTACATCAATTCTTTCACACGAAATAGAAAGACAATTTAAAGGTAGACTGATACTGTATCCTGCATTTACATATAGCGAGAAAGAAGGGCGAACCCAAAGTCTCGCACGTTTGCAGACGTGGTCTGATGAAATTTTAACGAATGGATTAAAACATATCGTATATGTTACAGCTGATTCTCAATGGAAAGGATATGAAAACGAACTAGCAGGAACAATTATTTCATTACCATCAATCCCATTAGAACATTTAGATGAAAAACTTAAACAATCAATGTTCCAGGATCAAATGAAGAGCCTTATTACCCTTTTTATGAGAATATGGCAAAGTTAAACTCGCTTTTTACTATAAGCATGATACATATGAAACTAATAAACCTAATATCATGATTTTTCCATAAAAAATCACATACTTGCCTTTAGATAAGAGAATGATAATATTGACCTTACCAGAATATTGATATATCATGAGTATGTCCTAGTATTATATGTGTTAATTTTATGTCCGGTTGGACTTAGCTTTTGATAGAGGGGGGAAAATAATGAGCGAGAAAAAACATCGGGTATCAAGACGTCAGTTTTTAAACTATACACTTACTGGCGTTGGAGGATTTATGGCAGCTGGGATGCTTATGCCAATGGTTCGTTTTGCTATTGATCCTGTGTTAAAGCCAAGACAAGAGCAAGACTTAGTTCAGGTTGCGAGTGTGGAAGATATTACTAGCGAACCACAACGTATTGATTTTAAAGTGCAGCAAGTCGATGCATGGTATGAGTCAGAAGAACCTAGATCTGCATGGGTATATAAGGACGAAAATGACAAAATTGTCGCCCTTTCACCTGTGTGTAAGCATTTAGGCTGTACTGTAGACTGGAATACAGATCCAAAGAATGAAAACAAATTCTTCTGTCCTTGTCATTATGGCTTATATGAAAAAAATGGTGATAACGTTCCAGGTACACCACCAATTGGTCCACTGGACAGATTTGTAACACAAGTAAAAGATGGCTACTTGTATTTAGGTCAGGCAAAACCGCAAGGAGGGGCGTAATAAATGTTAAATAAGATCTATGACTGGGTTGATGAGCGCTTAGATATTACGCCTTTGTGGCGAGATATTGCTGATCACGAAGTTCCAGAGCATGTTAATCCTGCTCATCACTTTTCAGCTTTCGTTTATTGCTTTGGAGGCTTAACGTTTTTTGTAACCGTTATTCAAATTCTTTCTGGTATGTTTTTAACTATGTATTATGTACCAGATATTAAAAATGCGTGGGAATCAGTATATTATCTACAAAATGAAGTTGCATTCGGCCAAATTGTACGTGGAATGCATCACTGGGGAGCTAGTTTAGTAATCGTTATGATGTTCTTACATACGCTCCGTGTATTTTTCCAAGGTTCCTATAAAAAACCTCGCGAATTAAACTGGGTTGTAGGTGTGTTGATTTTCTTCGTTATGCTTGCATTAGGTTTAACTGGCTACTTATTACCTTGGGATATGAAGGCTCTTTTTGCTACAAAGGTAACCCTGCAAATTGTTGAGGCAGTTCCTTTACTTGGGCCACATATTAAAGTGTTACTTTCTGGTCATCCGGAAATCGTTGGTGCGCAAACTCTAACAAGATTCTTTGCAATCCACGTATTCTTCTTACCAGCAGCTCTGTTTGGTTTAATGGCTGCTCACTTTATGATGATTAGAAAACAAGGGATTTCAGGACCACTATAAAATTATAGAATCATTATATGTATAGGCTTTAGAATGTCTATATTTCCTTAGAAAAGGAGGGGAACTGATTATGCATCGCGGTAAAGGAATGAAATTTGTTGGAGACTCACGTGTTCCAGCAGTTAGGAAACCAAATATTCCAAAGGACTACTCTGAGTATCCTGGAAAAACGGAAGCATTCTGGCCAAACTTCTTATTAAAAGAATGGTTAGTTGGTGCTGTTTTCCTAATAGGATTTTTAAGTTTGACAGTTGCGCATGAGCCGCCGTTAGAGCGTATTGCAGATCCAACAGATACTGGGTACATACCTCTACCAGACTGGTATTTCTTATTTTTATATCAATTGTTAAAGTATTCTTATGCTGCAGGGCCTTATACCATTATTGGAGCACTAGTTATCCCGGGTCTTGGATTTGGAGCATTAATGCTTGCACCATTCTTAGACCGTGGACCAGAACGAAAACCGTCTAAACGTCCAATAGCGACTGGCTTAATGCTACTTGGAGTAGCTTCAGTTTTCTATTTAACTTGGGAATCTGTTGATCAAACAGATTGGGAGTTAAAAGAACAGCAAGGTGCAATTGTTGCCGAAGCTGAAATTGATAAAGAGTCAGAGGGTTATCTGCTTTATCAAGAAAAAGGCTGTATTGGCTGTCATGGTGAAAACCTAGAAGGAACTCCAGCCGGTAAAGCATTAGTGGATAACGGACTTGAAGTTGACCAAATCAGTGATATCGCTGTAAATGGTCAAGGAGGCATGCCAGCTGGTATGTTTGAAGGATCTGAGGAAGAACTTCAAAAGCTTTCAGAATTCATTTCTGAAGTTACTTCTAAATAAATATGTTGAAAGCTGACTATGATAGTCAGCTTTTTTCAAATTATAACAAAATATAAAAATTTAGAATGTTCAGCTCCAGGTTCCATCTGCTTCTGGTCTGAGCCGGGCAGAAAAAAGCAAGAAGGTTGGTTTTTTAATTGAAGAATATACTCTTTTATCCTTTTGGACAGCGATACATGTTATGGCTTTTGTTAATAATAAATATATTAGGAACCATATACGGTTATATTTGGTATGCTAGTCAATTAGAAATAACCCCCCCACGTTTTTTGTTGTTTGTACCTGATAGCCCCACAGCAAGTCTGTTCTTTGTGTTTGTTCTTATAGCCTTTATTATGAGAAAAAACTGGCCAATAATTGAGGCACTTGCCATCGTTACTTTATTTAAGTATGGTATATGGGCTGTGATCATGAATTTACTTACATATGTTGAATTAGGCTACTTAAGTATTGCAGGATACATGTTAATTTTTTCACATCTTGGCATGGCGATTCAAGGATTATTGTATGCCCCGTATTATCGAATAAAGCCTGTCCATTTGGTACTAGCAGGGATTTGGACTTTACATAATGATGTGATTGATTACGTCTTTTTTATGCTTCCAAGATATTCAGTATTAGACGAATATATCCCACAAATAGGCTATTTTACATTTTGGCTATCGATCGTATCCATCCTTATTACCTATTGGCTTTGTATTAGAAAAGACAGAATCGTGTTAACTATCCAGTAATTAAAATAATAGATTTTCATGGTCTACTCTTGTCCAAACCCTCATACATTCTTAATAGAAGTTTGAGGAGGGACAAGTATGAAGTTTTTAAGAATTGGATTTGTTCTAATGCTACTAATAATCATGTTCCCAATTTCTTCTCATGCGGACACACATGATTCTTGGGAAAAACTAGATCAATTATCGGACCAAGCATTGCAACTAGTGAAACAAGAAAGATATGAAGAGGCTAAAAGAATGCTTGATTATTTTTCAGATGAGTTTTTAAAGACCCATTTTGACGACAGGAATTATTCAATGGATGAATTACGTGTAATTACGGTCACTCATGATAGTGCCGTTGAAGCCATTAATTCCACTTCAATCTCCTTTGAAGAAAGAGTCAAAAAGGCAACTCAATTTCGACTAGTAATTGATGCAATTCGCTCTGAGCATCAACCTTTATGGTCTGAAATGGAGCACTCTATTATGACTACTTTTAATCAAATGAAAGAGACTGTAGTAGAAGGTGACAGTAACACCTATCAACACCAGTTAGATCTTTTTATGGCTAAGTATGACATGATTCAACCTAGTTTAAAGGTTGATGTATCACCATTAACTGTTCAAAGGCTTGATTCCCACATTAGCTTTCTTGATTCATATCGTAATGAGTCATTAAAAACGTCAACGCGACTTCAACAAATGGAACAAATGGAGTTGGATTTACGGACGATTTTTGATAACATTACTGAAGATGATGCAGATCCATCGTTAATCTGGGTCATGATTTCAACAGGTAGTGTGATAATACTTACATTATCCTATGTCGGTTGGAGAAAATATAAAGGTGACAAACAGAAACGAGTACCGAGAAGAGATTCAGAGGAATAATAAAATTGACAACCACACAATTTCCTCACTAAAATAGACTTAACATCTAACAGGAGGAATAGGGAATGACAACAATCATTTATTTTGCGATTATTATATTGGTACCTCTTTATGCCCAAATGAAGGTTAAAAGTACTTATAAAAAATATTCTCAAATAAGATCATCAAGCGGGATGACAGGTGCAGAAGTAGCAAGAAGAATTCTAGATCAAAATGGTTTATATAATGTAGGGGTTGAAGAAACACCTGGCTTTTTATCAGATCACTATGATCCAAGATCAAAAACAGTTCGCTTATCCTCGAACAATTTTCATGGATATTCAATTGCTGGAGCAGCTGTTGCAGCCCATGAAGTAGGTCATGCAATGCAAGACCAAGAGGAATATGCGTTCCTACGATTTCGCCATACATTAGTACCTGTTGCGAGCTTTGGATCAAACATATCATGGATTTTAATCTTAATTGGTATTTTTTCTGGTTTAACCAATTTACTGTTATTTGGTATCATCTTTATGGCTGCGGCTGTTTTGTTTCAGATTGTCACGCTTCCTGTTGAATTCAACGCATCTAACCGTGCGATGGAACAAATTGTTTCAGTGGGGGTAATTAAAAATGAAGAAGAGCGGGAAACAAAAAAAGTATTGAATGCCGCTGCTTTAACTTATGTAGCCGCCGCTGCAGTAGCGGTACTAGAACTAGTAAGACTTATTTTAATTTATACTGGCATGACTAGAAGTGAGGAATAAGGTCCAATAAGTTAGTATTACTCTTTGTCTGACATTAAATGACAAAAAAGAAAGCGTAGATTCTCGCAATAGAATCTCGCTTTTCTTTTGTTTTCTTAAGTTTGTTCCTTAATGTAGATTATCTTTATCTTTCTAATGGCTTTTTATTTTCATCATGTGTAAATCCTTCGCCCAACACGTCTCGAACATCACTAACAGCAACAAATGCATGAGGATCGACCGAAATAATCGTCTGCTTCAGTCTTACAAGTTCATTTCTTGCTACAACACAATATAGTACATTGCGTTCTTTCCTGGTAAAAGAACCTTGACCCTTTAAGATGGTTACTCCTCGATCCATCTCTTCAATTATTTTTTTAGATATCTCCTCACTAAAGTCTGAGATAATTGTTGCTCCTTTTGCCGCATATGCACCATCTTGCATAAAATCAATTACCTTTGCACCTACAAATACTGCCACTAAAGTATACATGGCTTCACGATAGGATAAATAAACAATAAGAGATAAAGTAATGACGAATGCATCAAATAAAAACATGGTCTTACCCATACTCCAGCCAATATACTTATGGACTAACCTAGCAATAATATCAACTCCACCAGTTGTTCCACCGAATCTAAAGATAATTCCTAGTCCGATCCCCAAAAATACTCCCGCGAAAAGTGCAGCTAGGGCAAGGTCACCGTCTAATGGAATCATGAATTGATAGCGCTGAAAAATCCATAAAAACACGGATAAACTAACTGTACCAATTATTGTGTATATAAAGGCAGTTCGCCCTAGGAGTTTCCACCCAATAAAAAAGAGAGGGATATTTAGTATTAAATTACTATACGAGGGATCCCATCCAAAACGAAAAAATAGTAATAATGTTATGCCAGTAAAACCGCCTTCAGCTAGATGGTTTTGCATATTAAAATGAACTAAACCAAAAGCAAAAATGCTTGAGCCTAGTAAAATAAAGAAGATGTTTTTAAGTCTTAAACCAAGTGCCATTGTATTCCTCCTAGCGTTTCTGTGCATTTTAGATAAAATTTAAATATGTAAGAGATTTTATTAAAAATTGTTTGATGGCTATCCTATTATAGAGTATGTTTAATGGTAGGGCAAATCCATATTGTAAATACCATTTCTTTAGTTTTTAACTTAAGGCAAAAAAGATACTTCAAAAACTGACATAGAATATCTTTACAAAATCTATAGGACTTTTAGCTATTGGTAAATACAACGTTATTAAGTACCTATACTTAATATTTGTAAAATGCAGTTCTTTTAGCTAACATGAAGAAAGAAAGATAGAGGTGAAGACAGTGCAGGAAGGTAAAACAATGAAACAGATTCAACAAGATGTTGATGAATACATTGGCCAGTTTAAGGAAGGTTATTTCAGTCCGCTTGCAATGATTGCACGATTAACAGAGGAATTGGGTGAACTTGCCCGAGAGGTGAATCACTATTATGGTGAGAAACCGAAAAAGTCTACAGAAGAATCTAAAACAATTGAAGAAGAAGCAGGGGACTTATTATTTGTCCTAATCTGTTTAGCAAATTCATTAAATATAGATTTAGAAAAGGCTCACGAGATAGTGATGGAGAAGTTCAATACAAGAGATAAAGATCGCTGGACACGAAAAGATACATAGTAATAGGAGTTGTTGTTATCAATGGAAAAGATAAAAATTGTTTTAGCTGGTGCGAGAGGAAGAATGGGCATTGAAGCATTAAGAATGATTAAGTCGGTTGATCACTTTGAGTTGGTGGGTGCAATTGACCATAAATTTAATGGTATAAAGATCTCTGAAATAGAAGGATTGCCTAATTTAGATGCTAAGATTTATACAGATGTTAATGAATGCTTTACTCAAACCAAACCGGATGTTCTTGTTGATCTAACTACACCTGAAATTGGAAGATTGCATACAAGGGCGGCTCTTGAGCATGGGATTAGACCGGTAGTGGGAACAACTGGTTTTTCGAAAGAAGATCTAAAAGAACTAACAGAAATGGCCGAAGAAAAAAAACTTGGAGCAATTATTGCTCCTAATTTCGCAGTAGGTGCAATTCTAATGATGAAATTCTCGCAAATGGCTGCTAAATATTTTCAAGATGTAGAAATTATCGAATTACATCATGATCAGAAGCTGGATGCTCCATCTGGGACAGGCATTAAAACAGCTGAACTGATCTCTTCAGTAAGGGAAAGTAAACAGCAAGGTCACCCAAATGAAAAAGAAACTCATGTAGGCGCTAGAGGGGCAGATTATGATGGGATTCACATACATAGTGTTCGTTTACCAGGCTTAGTAGCTCATCAAGAGGTTTTATTTGGTGGTGAAGGACAAATGTTAACTATTCGTCACGATTCCTTTAATAGAGCATCATTTATGTCAGGTGTGAAGTTGTCAGTAGAAACAGTCATGAAAATTGATTTGCTTGTCTATGGGCTAGAAAACATCATCGAATAATAGGTTTGAACCTATATAACAAGCTAAAAAATTATGGTTCACTGGGGGAATGAAAATGAAAATTTCTTTAATCGCACATGATAATAAAAAGCAATATATTGTTCAATTTGCACTTGCCTATAAGCATGTTTTAGAAAAACATGAGCTATACGCTACAGGAACAACAGGACAAAAAATATCTGAAGCTACTGGCTTAACTATACACAGATTTCAGTCAGGTCCTCTTGGCGGGGATCAAGAAATAGGTGCCTTAATTGCAAAAAATGAGATGGATATGGTCATATTCTTTAGAGATCCCCTTACAGCTCAGCCACATGAACCAGATGTAACTGCATTACTTCGATTATGTGATGTATACTCAATCCCATTAGCAACCAATATGGGTACAGCTGAAATTCTAATTCATGGATTAGAACGTGGTGATTTTTCTTGGAGAGATATTATTCATGAGCGGACAAAAGGAGAGCGTAATGGAAGCAACAACTCTTGATATATTAGCTTTTGGAGCCCATCCAGATGATGTTGAAATTGGAATGGCTGGAACGATTGCGAAGTATGTGAAAAAAGGGAAATCTGTAGGTGTTTGTGATTTAACGAAGGCTGAGTTATCATCAAATGGCACAGTGGAAATACGCCAGCAAGAGGCAAAGGAAGCCGCTGCCATCCTAGGAATAGCAAAGAGAATCCTTCTTGATTTGCCTGATCGAGGAATTGACTTACAGAAAGAATACATAGATAAGGTAGTCCATGTAATCAGAACTTATAAACCAAAGGTTGTTTTTATTCCTTATTTCGAAGACCGACATCCAGATCATGGGAATTGTGCCAGGTTAGTGGAGGAAGCTATTTTCTCCTCGAAAATTAAAAAGTATGTTGATAAAGATGGTTTAGCTCCACATAAAGTAACGTCTGTTTATTTTTATATGATCAATGGCTTTCATACACCAGATTTTGTTATAGATATTAGTGATACAATTGAAGATAAGATCAAAAGTCTGAAAGCTTATAAAAGTCAGTTTACAAAAGAAGATGGGGCTGTTGATACTCCGTTGGTGAATAATTATATTGAAAATGTTAGAAATAGAGAGCAACTATTTGGACAGGGAAGCGGAGTTAAGTTCGCAGAAGGCTTTAAAACAAAGCATCCAATTATTATTTCTTATGATTTGCTAGGGGACTAAAACATGAAATTAAAAATAGGAATTACTTGTTATCCATCTGTAGGTGGTTCTGGGGTAATAGCAACTGAATTAGGAAAACTATTAGCTGAAAGAGGACATGAAATTCATTTTATCACATCAAGTATGCCCTTTAGGTTAAATAAGGTGTATTCTAATATCTATTATCATGAAGTTGAAGTTAATCAATATTCAGTGTTCAAATATCCTCCGTATGATCTTGCGTTAGCGAGTAAAATGGCAGAGGTTGCAAAAAGAGAGGAATTGGATGTTCTTCATGTTCACTACGCAATACCTCATGCGGTTTGTGCAATTTTAGCTAGAGAAATGGTTGCAGGGGATTTAAAAATCGTAACAACATTGCATGGAACAGACATAACTGTTCTGGGATATGATCCATCACTAACTGAACTAATTCGATTTGGAATTGAATCTTCCGATGTCGTTACAGCAGTTTCCAATGCCCTTGTACAAGAAACGATGGAGGTTGTAGGACCTAATAAGGAGATACACACTGTTTATAACTTCATTGACGAAAGAGTTTATTGTAAAAAAGAGGATTTGAATTTAAAACAACAATACGGAATCTTACCACATGAGAAAGTAGTCATTCATGTTTCAAATTTTCGTAAAGTAAAACGCGTGGAGGATGTCATTCATGCCTTTAATTTGATTCAACAAGAGGTTGAAGCCAAACTTTTATTAATTGGTGATGGTCCTGAATTTACAGTTGTTTGCAAGTTAGTAAAGTCACTCGGCCTTTCTAATAAGGTACTTTTCCTTGGAAAACAGGAAAAAGTTGAAGATTTATATTCAATTAGCGATTTAAAGCTATTGTTATCAGAAAAAGAAAGCTTTGGTCTAGTTTTGTTAGAGGCCATGGCGTGTGGTGTACCTGCTATAGGAACAACAGTTGGAGGAATTCCTGAAGTAATCACTCATGGTGAGAATGGTTTTCTCTGCGAACTTGGGGATGTAAATGATATTGCAAATAAAGGGATAGAACTTTTAACGAATGATCAGTTACATAAAGAAATGTCTGAAAAAGCAAAACATGCAGTTACAAGTCGATTCCAGTCAGAACGAATCGTAGAAGAGTATGAAGCGTTATATTATACATTAGTTAAACATTAAAGTAAGGGGTTCTAACATGTTTGGACCATTTAAAAAAGCATCGGTTATTTTAAACAAACTTCAGACTCATGGTCACGAGGCTTACTTTGTAGGTGGAGCTGTTAGAGATTTTCTTTTACAACGTCAAATTGGTGATGTGGATATCGCAACCTCAGCAACGCCAACAGACATCCTTTCTTTATTCGAGCATACAGTTGATGTCGGTATCGAACACGGCACAATCATCGTTCTTATAGACTCTATTCCATTTGAGGTAACAACGTTTCGGGCAGAGGATCAATACGAGGATTATCGAAGACCATCAAAGGTAGCTTTTATTAAGTCATTAAAAGATGATTTACAAAGACGAGATTTTACGATGAATGCTATGGCTATGACACTCTCTGGAGAAATCATAGATCCCTTTAATGGTAAACATGCTATCTCTGAAGGTCTAATTGAGACAGTAGGAAATCCCTCCGAGAGATTTAATGAAGATGCCCTAAGGATAATGAGGGGTGTTCGTTTTGTAAGTCAGTTAAATTTCAAACTAGCACCTCAAACAAAAGAAGCAATGAAAACACATGGATATTTGCTTAGTAAAATTTCAGTCGAAAGAATTACGACTGAGTTTGAAAAAATAATAACATCACAATTTCCAAATAAAGGCCTATCACTATTGCTTGACAGTAATCTTTATCAATATTTACCTACCTTAAAAGATTATAGCAATCAACTGACGGAAGTAATTCGAGTAGATTGGTCTAGGTTGAATTCTAATGTTGAAGGTTGGACACTACTTACATACATATTAGAGGTAAAAAACCCTCAAACTTTTTTAAAAGCTTGGAAGCTCTCGAACAAAACGATAAATGCTGTACTAAAAAATTTAACCTCAATAGAAGATATACTAAGTAAAGGTTGGACTAATCTTACACTCTATAGAATAGGTCTTGTGAATTTACCTCAGATTCACAGACTGTTAGCAGTCATTCAAAATAAAGTAACAACTAGTATCGACTTTTTAACAGATAGGTATCAAGGATTAGTTATTAAGTCACGAGATGAGCTAGTTATCAATGGAGTCGACGTAATAAATTGGTCAGAGAAAAAAGCCGGACCATGGGTATCTGAAGCTTTAAGTGCAGTTGAATTAGCAGTCTTAGATGGCCAGCTTGAAAATGATAGAGAGAAAATAAAGGAGTGGCTTCTTCATTGCAATCGGAAATCAGAAAAAAACTATTAGAGCTTTTCTCAAAGGCAAATGGAGAATTTATTTCAGGTCAGAAAATTAGCGAACAATTGGGTTGTTCAAGAACGGCTGTTTGGAAACATATTGAAGATTTGCGCAAGGAAGGCTATGAAGTAAATGCAGTTCGTAAAGCGGGATACCAAATTACCTCCAAGCCCGATAAAATTTCAAGTAATGAAATACAACTAGGATTACAAACAAAAATCTTGGGTCGTTCAATTGTATTTGAAGAAGTTGTCAGTTCTACCCAAAAACTTGCACATAAATTAGCATATGACGGAGCTGAAGAGGGTACAATCATTGTCACCGAACAACAAACTGAAGGACGGGGACGATTAGACCGAAAGTGGTTTTCTCCAAAGTATACTGGGATTTGGATGAGTTTGATCTTGAGGCCAAATATTCCGCCTACTAGCGCACCACAGTTAACTTTACTAGCTGCTGTTGCTGTAGCACAAGCTATTCAAGAGGTGACAGGTTTAGAGCCAGATATAAAATGGCCGAATGATATCCTATTGTCTGGGAAAAAGGTAGTGGGAATCTTAACAGAGTTACAGGCTGAATCTGATAGGATTAATTCAGTTATTATTGGAATAGGGATTAATGTTAATCAATCCAAATTAGACTTTCCTGAGGAAATAAACGGAGTTGCAACTTCTCTCTCAATAGCAAAGGGAGAAAAAGTTAATCGTTCCTATCTAGTTCAGATTCTCTTGTTAAAACTAGAACATCTTTATCTTACATACCTAGAGAATGGTTTCCATGCTATTAAGTTACTTTGGGAAAGCTATGCAATTAATATTGGGGAACAGATCTTGGCAAGAACTCTGCATGGGACGATTAAAGGACGGGCATTAGGGATTACGGATGACGGAGTTTTAAAACTTGAAACGTCTGATGGAGAAATCCATTATATTTATTCTGCAGACATAGAAATCCTATCAAAGTGAATTAACAATATAAATCGAAAAATTAATTGTAGTCAAAAGAAGTAACAATTGTTATAATTCAGTTGAATATGGGTGGTATCCTGTGGAACCACACCTAAAAAGATAAATGCTTATAATCTTCATGTAATGTTCTGCCTTGATCCACTAATAAGGGACTGGGACAGAGGGATGAATTCTTAGATGTGTGTTCGCACTCACGTCCTTCTTTCTCTATGAAAGAAGGCTTTTTGATTTTAAACGTGAGTCGGGTGATTTATTGAGATTCATTTCCTCTTTAATTAAAAAGGAGGAGTTTAAATGAAGCAGTCGACAGATTTTATGAAAATGAAAGAAAATAAAGAGCCAATTGTTATGCTAACAGCATATGATTATCCTTCAGCTATGCACGCAGAGAAAGCTGATGTTGATATGATTCTAGTAGGCGATTCACTTGGAATGGTTGTACTAGGGTACGATTCAACAATACCTGTTACGATAGAGGATATGATTCATCATACAAAGGCTGTTAAAAGAGGGGCAAAGGGTACATTTATTGTGACAGATATGCCTTTTATGTCCTACCATATATCAAAAGCTGAAACCTTAAAAAATGCAGCCAGATTAGTTCAAGAAGCTGGTGCACATGCTGTAAAGGTTGAAGGTGCTAATGAAGTAGTTGATGTGATAAAAAGTTTAACAGAAGCAGGTGTTCCTGTAGTAGCACATCTTGGATTAACACCACAGGCAGTTGGTGTTCTTGGCGGTTATAAGGTTCAAGGAAAAGATGCAGAAAGTGCTAGGAAATTAATTGAGGATTCAAAGAAGTGTGAAGCAGCGGGAGCTATTGCGTTAGTATTAGAGTGTGTTCCTAGACAACTTGCAGAAGCGATTACAACGCAATTAAAGATTCCTACGATTGGAATTGGAGCAGGAAACCAAACAGATGGTCAAGTCCTTGTTTATCATGATGTTATTAGTTACGGAGTTGATAGAGTTCCAAAGTTTGTAAAGCAATTCGCTTCAATTGATCAACAAATTACTGATGGAATTAATCGTTTTGTTTCTGAAGTGAAAACAAAAGAATTTCCTAGTGAAGAGCATACTTACACGATGAAGGACCATGAGCTTTCATCACTTTACGGAGGAAAAAAGTAAATGCGGATTATTACCTCTATTGAAGAAATGGAAAGGGAAGTTGCCCAGCATCGCGAGGCAAAATCTTCGATTGGATTTGTTCCGACTATGGGTTATTTACATGAAGGTCATCTAACCTTAATACACACTGCTAGAAAAGAGAATGACATCGTTATTGCTAGTATTTTTGTAAATCCGCTCCAATTTGGTCCTAATGAGGATTTTGATTCATACCCTCGTGACTTTGAGAGGGATGAACAACTTGCTAGGAACAATGGGGTAGATATCCTTTTTTATCCAAATGTCAACGACATGTATAAGCCAGACTTTTCATTTCAAATTAAAGTAATTGATAAAGTTGATGTTCTTTGTGGAAAAAAACGTGAAGGTCATTTTGATGGCGTTGCAACAGTGTTAATTAAACTCTTCAACATTACAAGACCAAATCGGGTCTATTTTGGGATGAAGGACGCACAGCAAGTTGCCATTGTCACAAGTGTGATTGAAGATTTTAACTTCCCGATTGAACTTGTTCCAGTAAGTACTGTCAGAGAAGAGGATGGGCTGGCCAAAAGTTCTAGAAACGTATATCTAACTGAACAGGAAAGACAAGAGGCACCTAATCTTTATTACGGATTAAAGATGGCACGATCATTAATAGAAGATGGTGAAAGAAACCCAAATATAATCAGAAATAAGGTTATAGAACATATTGCCAATCATACATCAGGAGAAATAGACTATGTCGAAGTCCTTAGTTATCCTGAATTAAAAGAGCAAAAAGAGGTTTTTGGTAAAATTATCATTGCGGTAGCGGTGAAGTTTACAAAAGCAAGGTTAATTGATAATATAACATTTGTTGTTTGAGAAATTGAAGAAAAGCAATTGGAAAGAACTTTGGCTATTTACTTGCTATAGCTTAGTTTTACCTAGGATGTTCTTTATGAGGAGGAACAAGTATGTTTCGTACTATGATGAGTGCAAAAATACATCGTGCACGTGTAACAGAAGCTAATTTAAATTACGTAGGAAGTATTACAATAGATGAGGATATTTTAGATGCAGTAGGCATGCTTGCTAATGAAAAAGTACAGATTGTAAACAATAATAATGGTGCTAGATTAGAAACTTATATTATTCCTGGACCAAGAGGAAGTGGAACATTTTGTTTAAATGGTGCTGCTGCGAGACTCGTGCAAAAGGATGATATTATTATTGTCATATCTTATGTGTTAGTAGGGCAAAATGAGCTATCAAACCATGTTCCGAAAGTTGCAATTATGGATGAAAATAACTGTATTAAACAATTGATTGGAAATGAGCCAGCTAGTACTGTATTATAAATTTATACCCCCTAAGATGGGGGTTTTTTATTTTTTGAATCAAGGCCTTATATGACAGATGCTTTTTAGAAAACAGAAGAGATTTTTCTTGATTATAAGAAGAAACTTTGGAGATAAGACTGCCTTTCTGCATTCACGAAACAGCTTATATGAAAAAATAAATAGATTATTACATAACCTAAAATAAACGAGTGATAATGTGGGATGGATTGAGGTGAAGTACAATGAATAAAAGATTTGTAGTCGTTGATTTAGAAACAACAGGTAATGCTCCTAAAAAAGGTGACCGCATTATACAAATTGCTGCTGTTGTTATTGAAAATGGAGAGATATGTGAAAAGTTTTCTAGTTTTATTAATCCAAATCGTCCAATTCCCCCTTTTATAGAGCAATTGACAGGTATTTCAACTAATAATGTTCAACACGCACCTGATTTTAAGCTGATAGCACCGGAAATTGTTTCGATGCTTGAAAATTCGTATTTTGTAGCACACAATGTACCATTTGATTTATCTTTTCTTCAAGCTGAGCTCGAGCACAATGGGTTCCCAAGATTTAGTGGGCCAACGATCGATACGGTGGAGCTCTCAAGAATATTACTTCCTGGGGTCGAGAGCTATAAATTGGGTCATTTAGCTGAGAATTTTTCATTAAGTCATCTTCAACCTCATCGTGCAGATAGTGATGCAGAGGTAACTGCGGAGCTCTTATTAAAAATTTTAGATAAGTTAGCTCTCTTACCAATTGTAACAACCCAAAAATTGTTAACCCTCTCAAAAGGGTATAAAAGTGATGTCCAAGATATATTAATTGAACAAATACAGGAAAAGCAAAGCAAGATAAGTAATGATGATGTTACATACGATACCTTCCGGGGGATAGCACTGAAGAAACAAACACCACTCCAGTATAGTAGAGGGGAAGATATTGATTATAATCAATTTAAAAAAGGATTAATTAAAAAAGAACTAAAAAATAACCATTATGAATATCGACCCGAACAAATGAAGATGATGGACTTTGTTTACGATATTCAGGAAACAAAACAACATGGCCTTTTAGAGGGTGGTACTGGGAGTGGTAAAACGTTTGCATACTTAATTCCTAGTATCTTTAATGCCAAGAAAAATGGAAAGCAAGTTGTTATTAGCACACATACTATTCAGCTTCAACAGCAGCTAGTAGACCATGACTTACCAATGATTTGCGAGACGCTTCCTTTTGAGGTTACATTTTCATTACTTAAAGGAAGAAGCCATTATCTATCTTTGAGGAAATTCGAACAATCTTTATATGAACTAGATGATAATTATGATACAACCTTAACTAAGTCACAAATCCTAGTATGGCTTACAGAGACTACAACAGGAGATGTGGAGGAAATAAATTTACCATCAGGTGGACAGATTTATTGGAACACAGTAAACGTTGATTCAACAAGTATTGAATTGAAAGAAGATCCATGGGAAGATCGGTGTTTTTATAAGCGAGCAAGACAAAAGGCATCTCAGTGCAACTTGATTATAACAAATCATGCACTTCTTTTTTCAGATTTAATAAATGAGAAAGAGCTAATTCCGTCTTATGATTATCTTGTGATTGATGAGGCGCATCAAATGGATCAAATTGCTAGTAAACATCTTGGTCATAAAATTCATTATCTTCAAATTCATACGATCATTACTCAGTTAGGCACACTTGATAATAATCAGTTACTTTCAAAAAGTTCGAAAATATTTACTGCTATTGGTCAAGGGAAATCTGATTTTATGGAAATAGAAAGGATCACCAAGGATATAAAACATCTATTAGATGATTTATTTGTGATGATGCGCACCTACGTCCTTGAGATATCTGATGATAAATCTGGTGAGGATCCGAATAAAATAAGCTATAGTTTTCAACCACATCTAGAAAATAATGTATATTGGGACATGGTGATTGATTTAATTGAACAAGTTAACCATCAGAAAAAAATATATATAATGGTTGCAAAAAGACAAATGAAACTTATTGAAAGTAATTCACATATGATTACACCATTTCAGTATGGGACTTTTATGGATTATTACTATTTGGTTCTAAAACTTGAAAAAATAATTAATCTACTCAAGTCCTTATTAACAGAAGAACAGTCAAATGCAGTTTCTTGGATTGAGATTGATCGGAAAGGTGCAAAAAACGCAACCTCAATTTATTGTCAACCAGTTGATGTGTCAGATATGTTGGCAGATAAACTTTTTGCATTTAAGAAAAGTGTCTTATTAACCTCTGCAACATTAACTGTTCGAGAATCTTTTAATTATACAATCAATAAGCTTGGTTTAAATGATTTTCAACCGCCAACTTTACGTGTTTCTTCACCTTTTGACTTATCACAACAAGCGGTGATCATGTTGCCAAACGACTTACCTGATATAAATGAAAAAGATGAACAAACTTTTGTAGAGGAACTAGCTAGACAACTTATTGAAATTGCTCAAATTACTAAGGGGAGAATGCTTGTTTTATTTACATCCAACAATATGCTAAGAAAAGTATATATTCAGCTGAAAAATTCGTCCAAATTAAATGAATATATCCTAATTGCCCAAGGTATTAGTGGTGGAAGTAAAGCGAAACTCACGAAAAACTTTAAAGCATTTAATAAATCGATCCTTCTGGGTACAAGTAGCTTTTGGGAAGGTATTGATATTGCAGGTGAACAATTATCTACAGTAATTATTGTAAGATTACCATTCGCAAACCCAAGTGATCCAATCTATAAAGCGAAGACTGAATTATACAAAGCCAAAGGTTTAAATCCGTTTACTGAATTAGCATTACCCGATGCAATCATTCGATTTAAGCAAGGATTTGGAAGACTTATAAGAACGAAAAGTGACAAAGGTATTGTGTTTGTTATGGACAGAAGAATATCAAAGACAAGCTATGGAACAAAATTTTTACAAGCGATTCCTGAGGTCCCTGTTATTGAAGATCATTTAGAGAATTTGTTAAATAAAATGGATAACTGGTTATCATAAAGAGTTAGTGGGTAAACATAATGGTAGAACTTCTTAAGAAGAAACTCGTTCCCAAAAATTTTATGAATTCAAATTATAACACCATGAAAAAACACGCGTTTCATTTTGGAGGAAATTGGTTTGAAGAGATTTGTATTAGTTATGGTTACTTTCATTTCTAGTCTTTTCCTTAGTGGATTAACAAGTAACGATATACCTACCGATATTGAAAAAGTTAATTTGAAGATTAAAGAAGATCAACTGGCATTTACATTTTTAAGTCTTAGTAGTGGGGAAGCAACCTTAATTCAAAATAGTAGAGGTGACAACATATTAATTAATACAGGTGGTCCCAAAACAGAAGGCGAATTAAAGGAATTGCTGACACTCTACGATATTAACTCGTTTCACTCGGTTATACTGACAAAAAATGATAATGAGTATAAAGCAAACATTGAATATTTATCAAAAAATTACTTGATCGGAAAAACAATTGTGGGTGAGCATCTAACGGATTCCAAAATTAGAACAACAAACAATCTAATTACATGGAAAAGCGGTGATAAATTAGAACTTCTACCCGGATTAACTGTTGAGGTCATTCAAGAAAATGAAGATGCTTCAGGGAGTTTAGGTATGGATTTACTTTTAAGCTTTGGTAAACACGAATTACTTTATATGACAAGTTCAAATACCGAATTAGAAAAAAATATCATTTTAAAAAGAGATCTTTCATCGGTAAATATAATTAAAGTGCCTGAATTTGCAAGTAATACTGGAACATCTCAAAAATTCTTAGAACATATTGATCCACAAGTAGCTGTTATTTTTCAAAAAAGAGGTTTAAATGTAAGTCAAGATGTCATTGAGCGACTTCAGGAAACTTGGATTGACATTTATCACACGAGACAGTTTGGTAACATTACAATCAAATGTGATGAAGAAGATTATGACATAATAACCCTTTCGGTTGAAAGTGCTAATCAAATCTAATTATAGAAAGAATTTAATGGATAATAACCGGACTTCTCTAATGGAGTTCGGTTGGTGTTTCAACCATAGGATTTAAGTAGAAAAATGAGAAAACAAAAAAACCTGTCATAGACAGGTAAAGAGTGTGGGTATAGGAGTTTAATTTTGCGAAAATTTATTAACGTAAAGGTGTGTTCACCTGTTATAATGGTTAAAGAATTACTTCAACTATTTGTTGTAGTAATTATATTATTACCTTGATATGAACTCGCTATAAGTAGAAAAATTTGTGATACATACGGGAGGAAATGTTGTGGAAAGTAAAATTGAAATATTATCTACAATAAAAATTCAACATTCTCCAGATCTCTATAAGATTGTGGATAATTTAAATAGAACATTAAAACACCAAGATTTAATGTTCGGTCTGGCTCTGGATAATAAAGATCAAAATATAGCGATTTTCACCATTTATCGTACATAATTGTCATATGAAAAAGTGGATTATTTTTGTTAGCATTTTTATATTCCTGCTTGTTGGGTGGGGGTTTATCTCGATTTATCAAGCAACAGTTAATGTTAAATTTTCGGAGCAAGAAAAAGCAATCTTAAAAGTTCAAGAGGATGGCATTTTAGAGTCCATAGTTGAAGCAACGACCTATTATGGTACCGAAGAATATCAAATTGTAACTGGTATTGATTCCAATGGCGATGAAGTAATCGTGTGGGTCCCTACTAATGAAAAAAAAGATATGATCAAGCGTAATGCTTCCGAAGGTGTAACGAAAGAGGAAGCATTAGATATCTTATTAAGCAACCCTGAATTACATCCAAAAGAAGTTTGGTCAATTAAATTAGGGATGGAATGGGATGCGAAAACAAGTAAAGACAGACCAATTTGGGAAATAATTTATCTTGATGAGAATGATCGGATAACTTATTATAGAAGTTTCTTTTCAACAGGTGATTATTGGAAAATCATTAAACCTTAAAATTCAGGGGGAGCGCGAAAATGAAATTAGCAAAAAGAGTATCGGCATTAACACCATCAACGACACTAGAGATTACAGCAAAAGCCCAAGAATTAAAAGCAGCTGGTCACGATGTAATTGGTCTTGGAGCTGGAGAACCAGACTTTAATACACCACAACATATCATTGATGCTGCAATTGAAGCCATGAATGAAGGTCATACAAAATATACTCCTACAGCAGGACTAGCTTCATTGAAAAAAGAAATTATAGAAAAATTTAAAAAAGACCAAGAAATTACATATAAGCCTTCAGAAATCATTGTTTGTTCTGGAGCAAAACATGCCCTTTATACCTTGTTCCAAGTTATCTTGGACGATGAGGATGAGGTTATTATACCTACTCCTTATTGGGTAAGCTATCCTGAACAAGTTAAGCTAGCGGGAGGCATTCCTGTTTATGTCGAGGGTAGAGAGTCAAACGAATTTAAGATTACTCCAGCTGAACTCGAAAAGGGGATTACTTCTCGTACAAAAGCAGTAATACTTAATTCACCAAGTAACCCAACTGGAATGCTATACACAGAAAATGAACTACAAGCACTCGGAGAAGTTTGTTTAAAGCATGATATTTTAATTGTATCAGATGAAATTTATGAAAAATTAATATATGCAGGACACAAGCACGTCTCAATTGCTCAACTCTCTCCGAAACTTAAAGAGCAAACAATCATCATTAATGGAGTATCAAAATCTCATTCAATGACTGGTTGGAGAATAGGATATGCAGCCGGTAATAAGGAGATAATTACAGCGATGACAAACTTAGCAAGTCACAGCACTTCTAATCCTACCTCTATAGCTCAATATGGCTCAATTGCCGCTTATCATGGAACTCAGGATCCAGTTGAAGAGATGAGGCAGGCATTTGAAGAGAGATTAGATATTATATTTGAAAAACTAATCGCAATTCCAGGATTTTCGTGTATAAAACCACAAGGCGCATTTTACCTTTTTCCGAATGTAAAAGAAGCTGCTTATAACACTGGATTTAACAACGTTGATGATTTCGCAAAGGGTTTATTAGAAGATGTAAAAGTGGCAGTTGTACCTGGGTCTGGGTTTGGAGCACCTGAAAATATTAGGCTTTCATATGCTACTTCATTGGAAGCACTTGAAGAAGCCCTAAAGCGAATCGAGCAGTTCGTTAAGGAAAATCAAAGATAGGCAAATTTTAAAATAAGATAACGAATACGACTAAATCCATGTTGACCTATGCATTATAGAAATTATTTATTGATGGTCACTCAATGTGGAATTGGAGGAGAATTCACTCGATTACTCAGGGATATAGCCGCCCCGGGAAAACCACTGAACTTTGCGACGAGGAGGTTCCCGGACCAGTACGTGGCAAGCGAGTGAATCAGAGGGAATAGAACTCTCCACTAAGTAGTCTGTTACTTAAAATTTTAAATAAGGTAAAGCAAATCACTGGAATACAATATCTTACGTATCCAATGGTTTGCTCTTTTTATTTTTTTATTTGCTTACACCTGTCTACAAAGGTATAATATGTTGTTGTATAAGGAATAAAAAGCTATACATAAATAATTTGTCATTTTTGCTTTTTGGAGGGAAACAGATTGAAAACAACGATTTCAGAGGTACATAAATATGTTGAACAAGAGGTAACAATCGGAGCATGGTTAGCTAATAAAAGATCAAGTGGTAAAATTGCGTTTTTACAACTCAGAGATGGGACAGGCTTTATTCAAGGAGTAGTTGTAAAAGCAGAAGTAGCTGAGGAAGTATTTACAAAGGCTAAATCAACTACCCAAGAAACATCTTTATATGTTACAGGTACTGTTAAAACAGACGAAAGGTCACCATTTGGGTACGAATTAGCAATCACTAATATCGAAGTAATTCACGAATCTGTAGATTATCCTATTACACCAAAAGAACATGGAACAGAGTTTTTAATGGATAATCGTCATTTATGGCTACGCTCGAAGAGACAGCATGCAGTGATGAAAATTAGAAATGAAATTATTAGGGCAACTTATGAATTCTTTAATGAAAATGGATTTACAAAGGTGGATCCACCTATTTTAACAGGAAGTGCCCCAGAAGGAACGTCAGAGCTATTTGCTACAAAATACTTTGATGAGGATGCATATCTATCTCAAAGTGGACAACTCTATATGGAGGCAGCTGCTATGGCTTTAGGTAAGGTATTTTCTTTTGGGCCAACTTTCCGTGCAGAAAAATCAAAAACGAGACGTCACTTAATTGAGTTTTGGATGATTGAGCCTGAAATGGCATTTTATGAGTTTGAAGATAACCTAAAAGTACAAGAAGATTATGTTTCATATATCGTTCAATCAGTTCTGAAAAATTGTTCTCTTGAATTGCATACCCTTGGAAGGGATACAGAAAAACTCGAAAAAATTGTAGCTCCTTTCCCACGTATTTCATATGACGATGCAATTAAGTTTTTACACGATAAAGGCTTTACAGATATCACATGGGGAGATGACTTTGGAGCTCCACATGAAACTGCGATTGCTGAGAGTTATGATAAACCAGTATTCATTACGCATTATCCAACGGGTATAAAGCCGTTTTATATGCAGCCAGCGCCTGACCGTGATGATGTGGTGTTATGTGCAGACCTGATTGCACCAGAAGGATATGGTGAAATTATTGGAGGGTCTGAACGTATTCATGACCATGAACTTCTTAAGCAACGTTTGCAAGAACACGGCTTAACAACAGAAGCTTATAAATGGTATGAAGAATTGCGACAGTATGGTTCTGTACCACATTCTGGATTTGGTTTAGGACTTGAAAGAACAGTAGCCTGGATAAGTGGAGTCGAGCATGTAAGAGAAACTATTCCATTCCCACGTCTATTAAACCGCTTATACCCATAAGAAACAACTAAAAGCTTGTAGAGAAAATTCTTTCTTTACAAGCTTTTGTCTTTCTAAGCGTAAAGTTTTTTTCCGAAAAGATTTATTGTGGAAAATGTCTTAGATAATTCAAATACGTAATTTTAACAATTGAATCTTAATAGACCCAAAAACACAAATAGCAATAAAACACTCGTTTGTTTAAAGGCGTCTTTTACAGAAATAGACGTCTAGAAAATCATAAGTCAATGCCAATTATTCTTTCTTATCTGTCTAAGTTTTTCATGTTATACTTGGTTATGAGGTGTTAATTAAATGAATAAAGAAAAACTAGTCGAATGGTTTAAAGAAGGAAACGTATCAATTCCGAAATTGTTAATTGTTAATTATAAAGCATTAGGACTCAATGAAGATGATTTTATGCTCATCTTACAAATAATGGCTTCTCTTCAAGGTGGAAACTCCTTCCCAACTCCCACTGAATTATCAAATAGAATGACTTTTTCTGATACAAAATGTTCAGATCTTTTAAGAAGACTTATCCAAAGGGGTTTCTTAGAAATCATTGAGGAACGAGACGAACATGGTTTATTTTATGAAAAGTATTCCTTAAACCCACTCTGGGATAAAATAGTCCAAATGTTATTATTTGAAGACCAAAGAAAAGAAGAAATAACTCTAAGAAATGAAGAAGCTGATTTATATTCTATCTTCGAAAATGAATTTGGACGCCCACTTTCTCCTTTCGAATGTGAAACACTTGCAATGTGGTTAGATCAAGACCATCACGATCCTGTCATTATTAAAGGGGCTCTTCGTGAAGCGGTGATGTCGGGAAAAATAAACTTCAGGTATATTGACCGTATTTTATTCGAATGGAAGAAGAACGGTATAAAAACAATCGACCAAGCTCAAAAGCATTCTCAAAAATTCCGTCAGCATCAACAAAAATCAAAACAACCTAACGATCAATCAGGTGAATATAAACGTACAATCCCATTTTATAATTGGTTAGAAACATAATTAGTCTTTGTCACCTAATTTGCCCAACTGACAAAAAACGAAAAAATTTCAATTAAAAGAAACAATATAAAGGTGATCATATGTTAAATAAATCTCAAATTAGACTTTGTTTAGATAAAATGGGTGAAATGTACCCAGACGCACATTGTGAGTTAGTTCATAGTAATCCATTTGAACTTGTTATTGCGGTTTCATTATCAGCTCAATGTACAGATGCATTAGTAAATAAGGTCACAAAATCTCTTTTTCAAAAATATAAAACGCCTGAGGACTACCTTGCTGTTTCACTCGAAGAATTGCAGCAGGATATACGCTCAATTGGCTTATTTAGGAATAAAGCAAAGAATATAAAAAAACTGTGTCAAATGCTTATTGACGAATATGCTGGATTACTACCAATGGACAGAGATGAACTTACAAAACTTCCGGGTGTTGGTAGAAAAACAGCTAATGTAGTTGTTTCTGTTGCTTTTGACATACCAGCAATAGCAGTAGATACACATGTTGAAAGAGTAAGTAAGAGATTAGCTTTTTGTCGTTGGAAGGATTCGGTTCTTGAGGTTGAAAAGACACTAATGAGGAAAATTCCCGAAGATGAATGGTCAGTAACTCACCATCGAATGATTTTCTTTGGTAGATACCATTGTAAAGCGCAAAATCCTCAATGTCGGATTTGTCCATTGCTGGATATATGTCGAGAAGGGAAGAAAAGGATGAAGGGAAGAGATATTGTTGAAGCCCAATGAAAAGTTTGCTGTTCCTAGTTCATTTTATCACTCTTTATACTATGATAAACAATCAATAATAAGTCTAGATTGTGAACTGAAGGAGCAACAAATTAAGAGGCTACTTAAGGAATTTCCTTTTATTTTTGATATACTTGAAGAGGTTGGTGACAAGTTTCCTAAGCCATGGGAAGATAGAAATCAAATGATTCCTATCTTACTAGAAAGTTGGTCTGAAACAAGTGACATGCTTTCAAATTTGTTTAAACGTAGGGTGCGGAACGAAACAAGAGGACCTATGCTTCAGTCAATTAGTCTTTATATCCAATTTTTATATTGGGTGAACGAACAAGCTGTACCTGGCTTGCAGAATATTGTTAGTGACATGTTAAAATTGGAATATACACCAATAAATATAGAGGAAAGAATGGCATTTATATTATCACGACCTGATTCATATCATGCATACATTCAAGTTTCTCAGCTCTTTGAAGAGGGAAAAAAGTATTTTTATAAGCAAAATGCCGTATTAAAATATCAGAACATCGATCAACAATAAAGGAATACAAAAAAGGTATCAGAATAATTCTGATACCTTTTTAACGTTCACTATTCGTTGGACCCTTGATTATCACTGCCTTCACCAGTAGTATCTTCATCACCTGGTGGTGCTATTATATCTGGTAATCCATCCCCGTTACTATCACCATCGCCTGAATCTTCAGCATCCCCAGAGTCATCACCTTCACTATCGTCACCTTCACCTTCACTATCGTCACCTTCATCTTCACCATCTGTAGGCGGGAGTTCAGGTACTTCTTCAAGTATTGCTGGTACTTCGATTTGTGTAGAGGCTGGTTCACTTCGGTTTTCTTCATTTTCATCACTAATTGCAATAACTTGATAGCGATATATTGCTTCAGGTATTGGTTCATTTATAATAACTGACAATTCCTTTGACGTTGAAATGACTTTAAATGGACCTTCATCTATTGATTCTTTGACTTCAAAACTTACATTTTCTAACTTATCTTCTGGATATGACCACGTTAAACTAATCTGATTTGTTTCTTGATCATATGCAACATTCAAATTAGAAGGGACCGCTAATTTATTATATCGATCAGATTGACTAGTAGGTTCAGTTCCCTTGACAAAGTATTCAGTAACAATTTGATCCTTTGGTGTATATTCACTAGGAAGTTTAGCTGGATTTGATCCACGCTCAACAGCAACTCTTACCACACTATTAGGGACTTCATAATCAGGTTTTTCCTCATCTTCTGTTAAAAATGTAATAAGATTCTTAAATAAATATTGTGATATTTTAGTTTCTCCGTCTCTGCCACTTAGCCATTTTTTGTTATCACTATATCCAGTCCAAATTGCTACTGTATAGTTTGGAGTATAGCCAGTAAACCAGGCATCAGGAACGCCTCCAGGCGGTACCCCGTAATTCTGCTTTTCTTCTTGTGTATAGTTGGTTGTACCTGTTTTTCCCGCGATATGAAGTCCAGGGACATTGGCAGTAGTTCCCGTACCTCCAGAAACCATAACTGATTTCAGCACATCGGTTACAATGAATGCAGTTGAATCCTTCATTGCTACTTCAGCTGAAGGGGCAGTGATTACTTCGGTGTCATCAGGATATACAACTTTTTTAACTGCATGTGGTTTTATATAATTCCCTTTATTTCCAAGTGCCCCGTAAGCTCCTGCCATTTGCAACGGAGAAATACCTTCACTTGTCCCACCAATAGAGTAGGCTTCATTTATAGGCTCATCAAAAGGAATTCCGAGACTTACTGCAAATTGACGAGCTTTCTCTACTCCAACTGCTTGTAATGCTTTCAATGCAGGGATGTTACGAGAATCAGCAATAGCAGTTCTTAACGATATTTGCCCTCTATGTTTGTTATCATAGTTATTAATTGGTTTACCATCAGAATACGTATAAGGCTCGTCTACGATTTGTTCGTAGGTTGACCAATTTAGGTATTCTACAGCAGGGGCATAATCTAAAATTGGTTTGATAGTAGAACCAGGTTGATTATTTGCTTCAAGAGCAAAATTTCTACGTTTAGTTTCAGACTGGTGGCGTCCGCCTCCCAAAGCTAGAATTTCACCCGTTTTAGTATCTGTGAGGGCAATACCAGCTTGAAGCTCCTCGTTAGGAAAGACAACTGTTTCGTTTGATGTTAATAGTTCATCAATGTATTCTTGTGCATCTGGATCAAAGGAAGTATGAATAGTTAACCCAGCTGTATAAACGTCAATATCACCAAGCTCCGCAATCTCTATTTTAACTTGGTCTAAGAAAGCTTCTATTGGTTGTGCTTCTGGCTGTGAGTCAACAATTGTATCTTCTACTGCTACTAATTTAGATTCAGCTGCTTGTTCACTTGTGATAAATCCATGGTTAACCATTTGGTTTAAGACCACATTTCTTCGATTTTCGGCACCCTCAGGATTTGTAAACGGATTATGAATTCCTGGGTTTTGCCCAAGTCCAGCAATTAAAGCAGCTTCATGAAGCTCTAGTTCAGATAGACTTTTGCCGAAATAAATTTCAGCTGCCTTGGCAACACCATGTGTGTTACCAACACCGTAGTAAATTTTATTAAGGTACATTTCTAAGATTTGATCTTTAGAGTATTTATTTTCAAGTTGGAAAGCAAGCCACAATTCTTGAGCTTTTCGTTTTAATTTTTTTTCAGGACTTAAAAACGAATTCTTAATTACTTGTTGTGAAATTGTGCTAGCACCTTCAGCTCCAAAGCCTTCTTGAAAGTTTGCAATCACTGCACCGAAGAGACGAATCACATCCAAACCATGATGTTCATAGAATCTAGCATCTTCAATCGCGATTACAGCATTTTTTAAATCTTCTGGTATTTTATCAATTGAAACATAGGTCCTTTTTTCCACACCAAATTCAAAAATTTTATCTCCATTTTTATCTAACACTTTTGATGAAATAGGATCTTTTAATAGTGCTTCATCTAATGGCGGGGCA